>CAVVDY010000001.1:0-121096 GCA_963747055.1 uncultured Acidobacteriaceae bacterium
CTCGATTTCGGCGACGAGGCCGTACCGGGGCTGCTGCGGCCAGAGCGCGTGCAGCTCAGCCGCGGCGCCTGGGTTGACGTGCAGCGCGGCTGGCTGGTCGGGTCGGCCCCGCTGTTCACCCGGCTGGCGCAGGCCGTGCCGTGGCGGGCGGAGCGGCGGCGAATGTATGACAGGACAGTCGACGTGCCGCGGCTGCTGTGCTTCTACGGCGAGAACGCGCCGCTGCCCGACCCCGCGCTTGACGCGTGCCGCGCGGCGCTGAACGCCTACTATGCCGCCGAGCTCGGCGAGCCGTTCGTCACGGCCGGCCTGTGCTTCTACCGCGACGAGCGGGACAGCGTCGCCTGGCACGGCGACACGATCGGGCGCGGCTCGATCGAGGACACCATGGTCGCGATCGTCTCGCTCGGCGAGGCGCGACCGCTGCTGCTGCGGCCGCGGGCCGGCGCCGGCGCCGGCGCTGGCCGGGGAGCTGACGGCGACCGGGGAGCTGACGCTGGCGGGGGCGCCGACGGCGGCCGGAGCTCCGACGCTGGCGGGGGCGCCGACGGCGGCCGGGGAGCTGGCACCCTCCGGTACAACCTCGGGCACGGCGACCTCATCGTCATGGGCGGCAGCTGCCAGCGGACCTGGGAGCACGCCGTGCCCAAGTCGGCTCGCCAGGCCGGGCCGCGGATCAGCGTCCAGTTCCGTCCCCGCGGCGTCCGCTGACCGGCGACCACGGTGCCAGCCGACCACGGTGCCAGCGACCACGGTGCCAGCCGACCACGGTGCCAGCCGACCACCGTGCCAGCCGACCACCGTGCCAGCCGACCACCGTGCCAGCCGACCACCGTGCCAGCCGACCACGGCGGGTACCCGCCGGGCCGCCCGCCCGGTTAGGCTCATAGGCTGTGGGAGCGTTTCCGTCGCTGGTGGCGACCGATCTTGACGGGACCATCATCCGGCGCGACGGGACGATCTCCGAGCGGACCGTATCCGCGTTCGCGCGGGTCGAGGCGGCCGGGGCACGGTTCGTCGCTCGTCACCGGGCGGCCGCCGCGGGTGATGGGGCCGGTCGCGGCGGCCTTCGGGCATCGGGGGACGGCCATCTGCGCCAACGGGGCGCTCAGCTACGACATGCGGACCGAGACGGTCGAGACGCTGCGCCTCATCCCGCCGCCGGCGCTCGCTGCCGCCGCGGCGGCGCTGCGGGCGGCCGCGCCGGGCATCGGCATCGCGGTCGAGTACCCGGACGGGCACGCCGCGGATGTCACCTACCAGGCGGCCACCTGGGACGTGGACTCAACCATTCCGCGGCTGGATGACGACGCCCTGTTCGCCCGGCCGGCGTTGAAGCTGCTCGGCAGGCACTTCGGCTACGCCTGCGACGACCTGCTCGCGGTGGCGCTTCCCGTGCTCGACGGCCTGGTAACCGTCACGCACTCCAGCGCCAAGGGACTGGTCGAGGCGTCCGCACTCGGGGTCTCCAAGGCCACCGTGGTCGCCGAGCTCGCGGCTGGGTACGGTATCGGGCCGGAATCGGTGATCGCGTTCGGCGACATGCCCAACGACCTGCCGCTGCTGAGCTGGGCCTGGCATCTCCTGCGCCGTCGCCAACGCCCACACCGCGGTGCTGGCCGCCGCCACCCATGTCATCGGTTCGAACGACGACGACGGCGTGGCCGCCTACCTGGAGACGCTCTTTCCTTGAGGCGAGCGGCAGCCTCCCCCGGACCTTGATCCAGTTATTGGGGGTACTTAGGGCCCGAATAGGGGGTTGCGGCAATGCCCCCGTGTCGTTGCCGGCCGGGGCGGGTGCGGTGGTGTCCTGGTATCCGTCCCGGGCGGCGCGGACCGAGATGGCCGCCCGGCCGGCTCACGGGCCGGGCGGAGTCCCGGTGAAAGGCACCGGCCGGCCGGCGTAGGGCATGAGGGCCGGTCCCGGTCGCGGCGGGCCGGCCCGGTTCCCCGCGGCCGCCGTGACGGCGGGCGAGGCGGGCCGGCTGCGCCACCGGGCGCCGCCCGGCCGGGCTGAGCGTCCCGCCCGCGATCTGCGTGCGGGCGGTTGCGGCTGCCCGGGCGTGCCTCAGGATGGCGGTCACGGGCGCCTCCGGCCGGCCGCGCGGTGACCTGGGCCGCCGGCCGCCTCATGATCACGGTAACTTTTGCTTCCGCGGAACTTTCGCGCCTTATAAGTGTGCAGAAGTTCCGCGATCATGAAATTTCGTGCTGCCAGGGCTGTTGCCGGTGCCCGTTGGCATGCCCGGCGACACGGGTAACGAGATTCCCGGGCTGGGTCTGGCCGTCAACCAACGGGGCTCAGGCCCTTCAGGTGGCCGGGGCTGGGAGGCGGCGCGGCTAGGTGGGGCCGAAGCGTTCCGTTTTGATCGCGCCCGGGGCGTGGCCGGCCGCGACTAGCAGGGCCGAGGCCGCTTCCACGAAGCCGGAGGGGCCGCAGACGAAGATCGCGGGGTTCTCACTCGGCGGGAAGGCGGTGGCCGCGACGGCCCCGGCGCTGATGCGGCCCGCGAAGACCCGCGGGACAAGGAGGTTGTCTTCCGGCGTCTGCGCGGGCGGGGTCAGGAGCGGGAGCTGATCTGGTGCGGAGGCCGCGGGGTGGCGGGCGAACAGGCGTCCGATCCGGTGCGGTCCCGGCGGCTCGCCGGCGGGTGCCGCTCTTGGAGGCGCGGCACGCGTGTAGAGGTAGGTGACGGTGAGGGGTGAAACACGCGCTCGTTCTGCTAGCTCGGTCTGGTAGATGACGTCGGCGGGGGTGCGGGCGCTGTAGATCAGCCGGACCGGGACCTGGCTGCCGCCCTGCGCGTGGGTGCGGATCATGGACATGAGGGGGACGATGCCTGAGCCGCCGGCGAGCAGCAGCAGGGGGCGCGGGGTCGGCCGCGTGCCAGGCGAACCAGCCGCCGATGGGGCCGCGCACCTCGAACTGGTCGCCCGGCTGGGCGGCCCCGGCCAGGTAGGACGAGACCTCGCCGTCGTCGAGGCGCTGGACGGTCAGCTCAACCACGGGGAGCTCGGCGCGGCCGTCTGCTGGCGGCCCGGCGATCGAGTAGCTGCGCTGCGCGGAGTAGCCGTCGGCGGCGGTGAGCTTGACGTCGACGTGCTGCCCGGGCAGGTGGCCGGGCCAGCCGGGGACCTCGAGGAGCAGCGTGCGGGCGGTCGCGGTCTCGTCCGCTGGTCTCCTTGACGGGCGCGACCCGCCGCTGAGCTCAGTCCCCTGGTACCGCTGCTCGCGCCACGGGTCTCCGTAGTCGTGGTAGCCGAGCTCCTCCCAGAAGCCGCGGTCGTCCTGGGCCATCAGGTCCAGGCCGCGTGACCCACTTGGCGGACTTCCAGAAGTACAGGTGCGGCACGAGCAGCCGGGCCGGGCCGCCGTGCTCCGGCGGCAGCGGCCTCGCCCTCGTAGGAGTAGGCGACCCAGGCCTTGCCGTCGCGCAGGTCGGCGAGCGGCATGTTGGTCGTGTAGCCGCCGTAGCTCCGCGCCATGACGTAGCCGGCGCTGGTCGGCGATGCCGTCGAGCAGCGTGTCGACCGAGACGCCCCGCCAGCGCGTGCCGAGCTTGGACCACTGGGTGACACAGTGGATGTCGACGGTGACGTCGTCGGCGGGCAGCGCGGTGAACTGCCGCCAGTCCCAGCGAGTGGTCTCGCCGGCCTCGCTGGTGACGGTGAACGACCAGGTGGCCGTGTTCACGGGCGGGGTGGGGCCGGCCTGCAGCACAGGGAAGCCGTGCTCCAGGTACTGTCCTGGCGGCAGCTTGACCCCGCCGTCGCGATCGCGGCCGTGGAAGCCGCGGGTTACCACGTTCACGAGTTGAGCTTGCGTTGCCAGTCGTGCGGCACGCGGCCGGCCGGACCGGGGACCGGCTGGTCAACCGGATGGTGCTGCGGGCCGGGCAGCTCGGGGCCCGTCTCGTAGTAGTCCTCGCTGGGGTAGGACCAGAACCAGTTCTCTCCCGGCTCGAAGCTGCGGATCACCGGGTGGCCGGTCTCCTTGAAGTGCCCGGTCGCGTGCTGGGCCGGTGAGTTGTCGCAGCAGCCGATGTGCCCGCACTGGGTGCAGCGGCGCAGGTGCAGCCACCAGCCGCCCGCCGCCTCGCACTCGGCGCAGCCGGTGCCGCTCGGCGGCACGGTCGGGTCGACGCCGGGGATCTGTTCTGTCATGAGTCCTCCGCGTTCTCCGGTGTGGATGGGCAGCCGGACCCGGAAGCGGGTGTCGCCGGGGACCGACTCGACGCGCAGGTCGCCGTGGTGCTTCTTGACGACGATCCGCCAGGAGATGTCGAGGCCGAGCCCGGTGCCCTCGCCGACCGGCTTGGTGGTGAAGAACGGCTCGAAGATCCGCTCCTGGATCTCCTTCGGTATGCCGGGGCCGGTGTCGCCGATCTCGACGAGCACGTAGCCGTCGTCGCGCGCGGTGCGGACGGTGAGGGTGCCGCCGTCGCCGTGCATCGCCTCGCGGCGTTGTCGATCAGGTTGGTCCACACCTGGTTGAGCTCGCTGGCGTAGGCGGGGATCTTCGGCAGCGACTTGTCGTAGTCCTTGACGACCTTGATGCCCTTGATCTTGGCCGACATCATCAGCAGCGTGCTCGACAGCAGGTCGTGCACGTCCACCACCTGGAACGGGGCGCGGTCGAGCTGCGAGTACTGCTTGGCCGCACCGACCAGGGTGGACACCCGGGTGGTCGCGTCCTCGATCTCGTTCATCAGCAGTTCGGTCTCGACCGTGTAGTTCAGCCAGCGCAGCGCGGGCTCGATCATGTCCGCGCCCACCGTGTCGAGCACGTGGTCGAGCCAGTCGGAGTACAGGCCGGCCTGGACGAAGACCGGGGCGAGCTGCCAGCCTTCGTGGCAGCCGTGGTCCTCGAGCCAGTCGGAGACCTCGTCCTCCCGGTCGGAGGCCTCCATCGGGTCGAGCTTCGGCGCCTTGGCCACCTGCTCGGCCGCGCGCTGCTGCAGTTCGATAAGCGGCTCAAGGCTGGCCCTGTCGTACTTGCCGCCGGCGATCATCTTGAGTTTCTGGCGCATCCCGGCCACCCGCTCGCGCAGGCTCGAGGTCGCGCGGACCGCGGCGGCGGCCGGGTTGTTGAGCTCGTGCGTGAGGCCCGCGGTCAGCGAGCCGAGCGCGAGCAGCCGCTCCCGCTGGCCGACCGCCTCCTTGGTCCGCTGGCTGCCGAAGAACAGGCCCTCAAGCAGGTGCACGGGCATCGGGAACCACTCGTTCATGATCTGCGCGAAGCAGTCGGCGCCGAGCACGTAGAACCGGGACGGCTCGGTCACCCGCATCGAGTTGGCGTAGGCCTGCGGGGACCCGGTCCCCCAGGTAGGCCATGAACGCGCCGGTGTACACGCCCCGCTGGCCGGTCCGCGCGACCTCGACGTCGTCGTCGCCCACCCGCCTGCTGGTGACGATCTTGCCTTCGATCAGCACGTAGAGGCAGGTCGCGGGATCGCCCTCGGCGAAGACCGGGCCGGGCTCGATGGTCTCGACGTGGCCCTCGACGCACAGCCGGGTGAGCTGCTCGTCGGTGAGCTTCTCGAACAGGAAAAGGCTGCGCAGTTCTTCCGGGTCGCAGGGGGATGTGTCGCTGTCTTGACCAGGGTCTCCAGGTACCGGTGCACGAACATCACGGCCATCGCGCCCTCTCCTACCGCCGACGCGACCCGCTTGGCCGACTCGGCACGCACGTCCCCCGCGACGAAAACGCCGGGAACGCTGGTCTCCAGGTGGTACGGCGAGCGGTCGAGCGGCCAGCCGTACTCGTCCTGCTGTTCCAGGTCGGGGCCGGCCAGCACGAAGCCGCGTGAGTCGCGGGCCACCACGCCGTCAAGCCACCCGGTGCCTGGTGCCGCCCCGATAAAGATGAACAGCTGACCGGCATCGACTATTTCGGTGGTCTTCGCCGCCATGTCATGCAAAATGAGTCGCTGGATTGTACGATTAAGAACGTCACTACACAAGGAGGAATGAGAGGACCCGTGGCCATACCTCCCTTCTGTTGGGAAATGTGGAGCCTCCGATGTGCGATATAACGTCTGTGATTTTCGCACACCGTCAGCCGTGTGATCTCCCACACATTCCAAACCACGGAATGGGTCGGGGACGCGGCTCTATCACCAGGTGCGGAACGGAATCTCAGACGCAATCGGTATTGGGGATGTGGCGCCCAGCTGTTGCAACAAGAGGCCGGTTGCCTTTCGTGCTAACTCCATGTGCGGAGTGGGTCCGACAACAACAGAGGACATTTGAACCTGATCCGGAGGGCCAAGTGTTAGTGGAAAGTTAATGTACGGTACGAGGGTGGAGGCTCCACGTCGAATTAGCACAGCTCCCCCTGCTCGCTGTACGGCTCTCCACTCGGCTTCTTCCCTAAATTTAGGATGTTTGAACGCCGTGGCAAATCTCAATAGCGTGAGGTTGAAAACTATCTCGTACGGAGGCGACGAGTGCTCATCGGAGTACGTTTGAGCATATTGTTCAATTTTCGAGAGAACTTGAAACTGTCGGTCCTCATCGTAAACGCACTTGAGTAGGCTCCATCTGTGCTTCACAGCGAGTTTCACAATGCGTTCCGCTGACAAACAGACCGCGAAACCGGAGCCTTTTGGACAATATCCCCTCCATTGACTTAGAAGGTCAGGTTCTTCCGAAAAAGATGCCACAAACACGGGGAGTTTCTGTGTGAGGAACTGTGTCTGATCAAGAACGTTGAGCATCGGCTGGATGTCGTGCGGGCGAGCGGCGGAACGCATGTCCTTGAAATATTTTCGTGCTAGATTGACCGCGTAAACCACTTCCTGCATGTCGCCGAGATACAAGGCGTCGGTCGCATAGAGAGCCTTTTGTGTCAAGATTCCAATCAGTCCCTCTTGTGAAGTGTAGTGGCATAAAGGCTTCTCTGGGAGAGTCTCGAGACCAACCGCTTCAGGAGTGGCCGCTTGGTCAGCAAATAACAGTTCCTCACCTTGGTTATCTGTCGCTGAGGTCCGTGCCCCATCCGCCGCCACTTTAATCCCCCGTCCTAAGGAGTAGTAATCCTCAGACTTGCCCAAAATGAATTGCCGGCAGGCGCCCAGGTTCGGCCCTGTTTTTGGGCTAGCCTGGGAGTTAACATGCCGCCCCAACGATTGAAGATGTCATCTATCCTCTTACTACCCAGGTTAGCGTCCAACCGAGACGCGAATCTGGGGCACTCGGCCCCCCTAGCCTTGCGGAGGTGGAATTCGGTTCTTGCTCTGCAGAATTGTCTCCGTCGTTGCCCTGTCATCATAGAAGTCTTCGAGAATACGCTGGCTGTAGTGGTGAGCTAACGACACTTCTTCAGCAGTTACTTCACGCCAATCATCATGCAGGACGTCATTACCTAGAACCCGGATTTCATCATGTGCTCTTTGGACACGCGCCGCAGTCAATACACCGTCTGCGCCGGCGGCGTCGATCTTAGCCGCGAGTGTTCCGTTGGTGTAACCGTTAACCTTCAGCGTCTTCTCTAGTACAGACCTGAACAGGGCAGATGCCCCCCTGCGCACGTTCATTGCGGCTGCCAATTCAGCCTCGCGGAACTCCGCCCCTATGTCAGGCGGAACCCTGTCGGGCAATTGAGCGGTTTCAATGGATATTGGATAGAAGTCGCTGAGTTGTCCCTGGACGACACTGTTGTCTGCGGCAATTGCTGCGAGTCCGGCGCGTCCACACCCAGCACACTTCGTTAACTGATAAACGGTCCGATCGTACGCTCTGCCTCCAACCAGAACCCGTCCAGGCCGGACGACTGACCCGAACTCGTGCAGGGCGTCGCGGTATTCGAACGTGGTCACGGCACCGCCGCAATCCGGGCAGTGTGCCCTGACATTCCCATCAACATATCGAGCGTTCATCGCTGGAGACCCCAAGTACCACGGTACCAAACATCGCAAACGTCAGAAAGCTTGAGCCGGGTGCCACAGGTCCGGCGCGGTTTTGGGCTAACCTGGGCGCCTATTTTGCGACCGCATTACTTCAACCAGTGGATTTTGATTTCCTGGTGAAGCTGCCTGAATTCCGGGTCGCCGGTCACGAGGTCCGCCTTCTTCTCTTTGGCCAGCGCGGCGGGCGGGTTCCACAATTGCCTTCGTTTGGCAATTATGGGATACCGAAACTGTACACCCTGTCTCTTCGCGATTCGACTTGGGCTCCCACATTTCCCTTCCATTGGGAAATGTGGGACCTCTGCAACGCGGCGCTCCCTTATCACACACATCTGTGACAACGGCGCTAGGTCGAGCACGCCGATTTCTATACAATCTCGGCCAAGGGATGCAGAGGAGTAGTGTCTCTCGCGCCGACCTCATCCCCGAGGAGCTTGATTGAAGGAGTGACCGTTCCTTCTTCCCATTCTCGAGTGTTAACCACTTATCAAACATCCAAAGTCCTCCACTCTCTCAAAAACCAATCTAACTCCTTATTCGGTAATATTTTGCCTATAAGTCCCACGCGCTCAAGATTTTGCAGAGCGTTTCTTGAAATCGACCGCTTGTTTTCAAGATTTTGCGAGGTGTAGGGGGGAGGGGGGTACCCTAGGGAATGCACCCGGAACTGTGCAACTGGTCATACGGGCTTTTGTGGCGTCCAGATTACGCTTTGGTACACACCATGCCAAAGCGAGCTACCTCGGAGGTAGCCAAACGCTGCTAAACTCGAAACTCAGAGACGCTTATGTATTCATCCTCAAATGACAACGGCGGCAAGACCACGGACGTTCTTATCGACCTTCGCTCCGACACCGTGACTAAGCCCTCGCCCGAGATGCGGCGCGCCATGTTCGAAGCCGAGGTCGGCGACGACGTTTACGCCGAAGACCCGACCATCAACCGCCTGGAGAAGCGTGCGGCGGAGATCTTCGGCCGCGAGGCGGCGCTGTTCGTGCCCAGCGGAACCATGGGCAACCAGATCGCGATCAAGCTGCACACCACGCATGGGCAGGAGGTCATCTGCGAGGAACGCGGCCACGTCTTCAACTACGAGATGGCGATGATGGCGCACTTCTCCGGAGTGGTCCCGCGGACCGTCTTTGCCGAAGGCGGCATCCTCACCTGGGAGCTCATCAAGCCGAAGCTGCGTGGCAAGAGTTATCACTCGGCGAAGACGGGACTGGTTTCGCTGGAGAACACGCACAACATGGCCGGTGGAACGGTGACTCCGCAAGAGATTCTGAACGAGGTTTGCGACCGTGCGCACGAAGCCGGGTTGCCGGTCCATCTTGACGGCGCGCGTATCTTCAACGCCTCGATCGCTCTCGGAATTCCGGTCGATCAGCTTACGGCGAAGGCCGACACCGTGATGTTTTGCTTGTCAAAAGGTCTGGGCGCGCCGGTTGGGTCGATGCTTGTCGGACGTGCCGATCAGATCGATCGCGGGCGCATCTACCGCAAAGCGCTCGGTGGAGGCATGCGCCAGGCGGGCATCCTCGCCGCCGCCGGATTGATTGCGCTGGAGCAGGGCCCGGCGAAGCTGAAGGCCGATCACGCCAACGCGAAATTCTTGGCGCAGGGACTGGCGGAGATTCCGGGTTTCAAGATCGATCCGGCGAAGGTACAGACCAACATCCTGATCTGTGACATCAGCGGCACGGGCATGACTTCAGCCGAGCTTTCGAAACGACTGCGTGAAAACGGAGTCCTGGCCAATGGCGTCGGCCCGCAGGCGATACGCTTTGTAACCCATCTCGACGTTTCGCGCGAACAGTGCACCAAGGCGCTGGAGATCGTAGCGGCGGTGTGCAGTGCGGTGGCGCAGAGGGCGTAAAGAGCCTGACAACAGAGGGGAAAAATTCATGCGGGTCGAAATTCGCCGCTGTCTGATATGAACCGGTCTGCGACGCTTGGCCGGGCGCCTGAAGCGCGAACTCGAAATCAGCTACGGCATTCAGCCGACGATGAAGCACGTCTATCACGAATTGGAAGTTCTGGTGGATGGGCGCAGCGTCTATCGCTACTCCAACGCCCAAAAAATTCCTACTCTGGAAGGACTGCTGTCGGCCATCGCCGAGGCGCGGCGCTGATTTGCCTGTATACTGTCGCGCATGTCCCGTCCAGGTTCGCCGACCGCGCGAGTTAAGCTTGCCGCGCTCTCACTGTTACTTGTCTTCTCTCTGATCGCGCCGCTTGCCGCACAAGTCGAATCGCAAGCGCCGCCGGTCCAGCAAAAATACAAACCTGAGTATTTCACCTATCAGGAAGTCATGATCCCCATGCGCGATGGCGTGCGCCTGCAGACGGTGATCCTGACGCCCAAGAATCAAAGCGGACCACTACCGATCCTGTTGACCAGAACTCCCTATGGCGTTCCTGAGAACGGAGAGCACTTCAACCAGTCAGGCAGGTTGGACGACTTGATCGCCGACGGATACATCTTCGTGATGCAGAACATTCGCGGGCGCTTCAAGTCCGAAGGTAAGTTCGTGATGCAACGGCCGCCGCGCGACAAGAGCGATCCCAAGTCCGTTGACGAAGGCACCGACGCCTACGACACCATCGATTGGCTGATCAAGAATGTGCCCAACAACAACGGGCGCGTCGGCATCTGGGGCATCTCGTACCCAGGATGGCTGGTGACGCAGGCGCTGCTGGAGCCACATCCCGCGCTCAAAGCTGCGAGCGAGCAGGCATCGCCCGACGACATGTTCATCAACGACGACTTCCATCACAACGGTGCGTTCCGCCTCAGCTACGGCTTCGAGTACTCAGCACTGCTGGAAACGGCGAAAGACAGCAACACCAACTTCTCCTTCGATCAGTACGACACCTACTCGTGGTATCTGAAGCTGGGTGCGCTCTCGAATGCCAACGCGCGCTACTTTCACGGCAAGCTGCCCACGTGGGACGACTTTGTCGAGCACCCTAATCACGACTTCTGGAAGCAGCGCTCAGTTACGGAGTACCTGAAGCACACGACTGTTCCCAACTTGAACGTGGCCGGTTGGTACGACCAGGAAGACTTTGTCGGCCCCACGCGCATCTACGCCACGCTGGAGCAGACCGACACCGATCACCTGAACTACTTCGTCGCCGGTCCGTGGAACCACGGCGGCTGGATGGGCGAGAGCGGCCGTACGCTGGGCGACATCGACTGGGGCAGCGACATCTCGCGCTATTATCGCGCCCACATCCTGGCTCCCTGGTTTGCCCACTGGCTGCACGACAAGCCGCTAACCGAACCAGAGGCTGATGACCTTCGAGACCGGATCGAACGAATGGAAGAGCTACGACAAGTGGCCGCCAACCCAGGGAATCAGCGATAAGAAGCTCTATCTTCACGCGAATGGCAAGCTGTCATTCGATCCGCCGACGGACAGCGATGCCTTTGACTCCTACATCTCCGATCCGGCGAATCCGGTGCCTTACCGCCATCGTCCAGTAACTCCGACCTATCCCAACCCGACGTGGACGACCTGGCTGGTGCAAGATCAGCGCTTCGTCGAACATCGTCCGGACGTGCTGACCTGGGAGACGGACTCGCTGACCGAGGACGTCACCGTTACCGGCGACATTGTTGCCGACCTGTTCGCGGCCACCAGCGGCAGCGACAGCGACTGGGTAGTGAAGCTGATCGATGTCTATCCCGAGGACTACCAGAAGATCAGCGAGGAGGACGCTGAGAGGAATGCCGGACCGGTGCTGAACGGTTATGAGCTGATGGTCGCCGACGACATCTTTCGCGGCCGCTACCGCAACAGCCTGGAGACGCCGGAGCCGATCACGCCCAACAAAGTGACGGAATACAAGATCGACCTCCACCCTAACGACCACGTCTTTCGCAAGGGCCACCGCATCATGGTGCAGGTGCAGAGCACGTGGTTTCCACTGTACGACCGCAATCCGCAGAAGTTCGTGCCGAATATTTACAAGGCCACCGACGCGGATTACATCAAGGCGACGCAGAAGATTTACCGCTCGAAGGATGCGGCGTCGAGCATCGTGCTGCCAGTGGCAGAGAAGTGAGGCACCGGTACGAGCCTAATCATTTTCCATCCCGAAATTGGATGATTTTTCTGCGGTCGCGCTTGGATGGCCTGGTCTGCGGTGCGGGCTCCCACTGGGCCATGGCCTTGCGCTCCTCGGCCGCTTTCTGGCGCAGGGCGCGGCTCTCGTCGGACTCGTGATACATGGTCTGCGCGACTGCGGCCGGGCCACGGACATCGCTGGCGATGAGCACTTCCACCTGGAAGTCTCCGCTGTCGTTGGTGATCTTCAGCTGATCGCCAACGCGCACCTCGCGCGCTGCCTTGGCGGGATGGCCGTTCGACTGAATCCTGCCCAGCTCGCAGGCTTTCTTGGCGAGCGCGCGGGTCTTGAAGAAGCGCGCCGCCCACAGCCACATGTCCATGCGGACGCTGTCCATGGCTTATTATCGCTCTTCGCCTTTCGCTCTTCGCTGTTCGCCGGAACATCACCTGAGGCGATCTTGATCCTTCATTTAAACGAAAAGCCAAAAGCCAAAAGGCAAGAGCGTTCCAATCACTGAATGCGGCGCCGTCGTGTGTTATAACCACTAGTTTGCTTCCCGCGTGCTGAACCAGCCAGAAGAGAAGGCGCCGCGACGAAAGGGGACAGTGTGGACTTCCAGCTTAGCGACGAGCAACAGCAGTTGAAGAAGATGGTGCGCGACTTTGCCCAGAGCGAAATCGCGCCCAACGTGATGAAGTGGGACGAGGCCAGCGAGTTTCCCATGGAGACCATCAAGGAACTGGGCAAGCTCGGGTTGATGGGGACGATCTTTCCCACCGAGTACGGCGGCTCAGGCATGGGCTATGTCGAGTACGTGATCGCTGTCGAAGAGCTCTCGCGGGTTGACGGCTCGGTGGGCATCATCGTTGCAGCGCACACGTCGCTGGGCAGCAACCACATCTTCATCGCTGGCAACGAAGACCAGAGGCGGAAGTACATCCCCAAGCTTGCGACGGGAGAGTTCATCGGCGCGTGGGGGTTGACCGAGCCGGGTTCAGGATCGGATGCCGGTGGCGCGCGCTGCTCGGCGGTGCGGAAGGGGACGAACTGGGTGCTGAATGGCACCAAGACTTTCATCACCAACGGCCACTACGCCGACGTGGCGGTGGTGGTCGCCGTGACGGACAAGACGGCGCACACGCACGGGCTGTCGGCGTTTGTGGTGGAGAAGGGGACCAAGGGCTTTCGTCCGGGCAAGAAAGAGAACAAGCTGGGCCTGCGCGCCAGCGACACCTCGGAGCTGATCTTTGAGGACTGCGAGATTCCGGGCGAAAACCTGCTCGGCAAGGAAGGCGGCGGTTTCATCGATGCCATGAAGGTCCTTGATGGCGGACGCATCTCGATTGCGGCGCTGGGACTTGGCATGGCGCAGGGGGCATACGAAGCGGCCCGGGACTATTCCAAAGAGCGCAAGCAGTTCGGCCAGGCGATCAGCGAGTTTCAGGCGATTGGCTTCAAGCTGGCGGACCTGGCAACCGAGATCGACGCCGCTCGCCTGCTGACCATGCGTGCCGCCGCCATGAAAGATGCCGGCATGAAGACCACGCTGGAGTCGTCAATGGCGAAGCTGTATACCAGCGAGGTGGCTGTCAAAGCCGCGAACGAAGGGGTGCAGATTCACGGCGGCTACGGGTTCATCAAGGACTACCCGGCGGAGAAGTTTTATCGCGACGTGAAGCTATGCACCATCGGCGAAGGGACGAGCGAGATTCAGCGGCTGGTGATCGCGCGGCAGATATTGAAGGATTGAGGGCCGGTGCCTCGCGGGAGCCCAGCAAGGCTAGTGGTTTTTCAGCTGAGCCGTGACCTCTGTGATACTTCGACTTCCGGATTACCAGTTGCCTGGACAAGGTAAAAGGGCGACGCGGGCACCCGGCCGCGTCTTGGCCAGATCGAACTGGCAATCCGGGAAGCCTCGTTGGTTACTTGCCGCCGTAAGTCTTGGGGGAGCCGATGCCGGCGCACAGGTCCCAACCAACCTTGCAGCGTGAATCACCCGTCGTGATGTCGTTGAAATATGCCGCGTACTCCATGGGATTGGCCAGCTCGTTGTACAACATGGTGAGTTCGGCCAAGGACGACGGCTGTCGGTTACCGGCCGCATTCACGATTCCGGCAAAGGTAGGAGATGACCAACTCGTACCTCCGACCGAACCCCAGTTTCCATTGAGGTAGATGGCAGTACAACAGTAGTCGGAAGCGACGTCAGGATAGCCGCGAAAGTTTCCTACGATGCCTGCAATTCCATCCTGATAGCTGGGACGCGGCTCGTATGGGCTAATGTCTCCCCCTCCGCCGTTTGTGTAGTACTGCTCGGAGGTGAAGTTTCCGCTACCGTCGCGGTTAAAGCGAGTACCTCCAACCGACACAACGTTCGGCGACGCTGTCGGATAGGAACTCCGGCCAATCCCGGAATCGCCGCTGGATGCAAAGTAGACGACTCCCGGGGAAGTGAAGTATTGATCAAAACCGGTTTCCTGAGGGATCTCCGCATCGCCAAAGCTCATGCTCACCACACCGCCGCCGTTCTGAGCCACTAGCTGTCCGGCGAGCACTATCGCTGCCCAGTTGGGATCGGTCGAGCATTGCAGGGTTCCGCACAATGGTGACACCACCAGGAACAGCTTAGCCTGTGGCGCCATGGCGTGTGCCCATTCGATATCTAATGCCTCCTCGACCTCCCAGTCCGGGTAAATGGGAGGGTGGGGCGTGTTGAGGCTATATTGGGGCCAGACCTGTGTAATCGTCGTAGCCGGAATACCAAAGTAGGAGTCAAAAGCGTCCAGGTCAGACTGTGCGTTCGGGTAGTAACCGGCGTCGACGATGGCAATGGCGCCGATACCACCGGTGGGCACCGTAGTGCTCGTGGCAATCGGGCAGCCGGCCGGTCCAGGTACCAACTTATATACACAGGCCACTGACCCTGGGGTTTCATCACCTGGAGGGGGTGCGGGGAGCGGTTGATCCGAGTCGACGAAAAAGTAGTTCGTGTGAGGGCGACCGGGAACCGGGATGCTGGATCCTGGATAGATAATCCTATGTCCGTTATAAACGGATTCGAAGCGGGTTTGTGCTGATGCCGGGCGAAGGGCTGCACCTGCAAACAAGACCACTGCAATCATCGTTACGATTTGGATGTCTCTGCGGAAAGTAGTCATTCATTGGCTCCTACGTGCATCCGGGAATGATATGGGAGTTTATGGGAAATGCAAGCTCAAAAACCATGCGAGTGGTTCTGTCTGCAAAGCGCGATGGCAAGTGGCAGTTGCCGCGCAGGACAGGAGGTCGCCAGCCAGTAGGCTGGGGCACGGCGATCCCGGATGAGCGCATCGAGTCAGGCAATAAAAAGCAGACCGATAGCTCTCATCCAGAGCAGTTGGCGATAACTCGCCATATCGTAAGTAATCCGACGGCGGATCGCTTGTCATAACGTCTCTGCTCACTGGTCATTCCCAGCTATGCTGTATCTGCTTCGGAGTCGAGGAACAGCGCATGGGTTCTGGAGTGAGGCTTTTGAGAAGAATCGACATAATCGTTGGCTGGCTACTGATTGCGTTCGGTGCAGTTCATCTGTCGCTCACGCGGAGGGTGCACCCCGACATCGACATCAACGCGATTTGGTTCGTAAGTGGTGGCCTGCTGATCATCGCGATCGGAGTACTGAACCTACTCCGGGTGGCGTATGGCTCTGTCGCAAAGGGCGTCTACGTGGTATCGGTGATCGCGAATATCGTGCTACTAGCCCTGATGCTGTTTATCGCAACCCTCCTTCCGATAAGGGGCAATCCGCAGGTCTTGATTGGTTTGATTCTCGCGGTACTGCTCACCGCGTTCTCAGTTTTTCGCCACGCTGGCCGCGTTCAAGGTGGTCGGGCGCAAAGTGCAAAATAGGGGAAAAACCTTTGACGACTCTGAGACCTGACGTGGGTCGGAGGAGAGCAGATCCCTCGCTTCGCTCATGATGACAAGTCTGAGAGTGAGTTCGCTCAAAGTCCGGTGAGTATTCATCGGCCAACCTGCTAATCTGTTGTGTCCCGTGTACACCGAACCCAATCTTGAGCAACTCGTCGCCAACCTGCGCGCGGGGAATCCGCGAGCCCTTGCCCGCGCCATCTCCATGGTGGAGAACCGCTCGGCAGACTCCGTCGAGTTGCTGAAGGCACTGTTCCCGTACAGCGGCAACGCTCTGCTGGTCGGGCTGACCGGCTCTCCTGGCGCGGGCAAAAGCACGCTGGTCGATCAGGTCGCGCGCGAATATCGCAGGCAGGGCAAGACCATCGGGATCATTGCGGTTGACCCGACCAGTCCCTTCAGCGGGGGAGCGATCCTGGGTGACCGCATTCGCATGCAGTCGCATTACGCCGATGCCGGCATCTACATTCGCAGCATGGCCACGCGCGGCTGGCTCGGCGGACTGGCCAGCACCACCGCCGATGTTGCCACTGTCCTCGACGCCAGTGGGCGCGACCTGGTGATGATCGAGACGGTCGGCGTGGGCCAAGATGAAGTGGACATCGTGCGACTAGCGGATGTGACGATCGTGATTCTGGTGCCCGGCATGGGCGATGATGTGCAGACTATTAAAGCCGGCATCATGGAGATTGCCGATATCTTCGTCATCAACAAGTCGGATCGCGAAGGTGCGGAGCGCGTGGAGCGTGAGATCCGGGCGATGCAGTCGTTGGCCACCCGCCACGACAACTGGGTTCCGCCGATTGTGAAGACCGTGGCCAGCGAGGGCACCGGCGTCGCGGAGCTGGTAGAGGCGATCGAGAAATATCGCGGCTATCTGGAGGAGAGCGGGCTGGCGCGCGAGCGGCGGGCCGAGAACTGGCGCAAGCGGCTGACGGAAATGCTGCGCGATGCACTGTATGAGCGAGTGCTTTCGAACTTCCTGGACAATGGCAAAGCCGAGCACTATGCCGCCGAGGTTGCCGAGCACAAACGCGATCCGTATTCTCTGGTGGAAGAGATTGTGGGAGAGTTGGGGAAACAGGCATGACGCAAATCGATCATCTTGGTATTGCCGTGAAGTCGCTGGCGGAGGCGAAAAAGTTTTACGAGACGCTTGGGCTGGACATCATGCCGGAGGAGACGGTCGAGGCTGAGAAGGTGCGGGTTGCCATGGTGCCGCTGGGCGAAAGCCGCATCGAGTTGCTGGAGCCGACGTCGCCTGACTCGACTATCGCGAAATTCCTTGAAAAGCGCGGGCCAGGACTGCATCATGTCGCCTTGCAGGTAACGAACCTGGTGGAGCGCGTGGAAGAGCTGAAAGCCGTGGGCACAAGGCTGATCAATGAGGAAGTGAAGATCGGAGCCGGCGGGCACATGTATGTGTTCGTGCACCCCGCGAGCACCGGCGGAGTATTGCTGGAACTGGTGGAAGAGGCACCAATCGGCGTCTAAACGATGCTGCTTATCTCTATCGACACCTCGGGACGCAATGGCAGTGTGGCCCTCTGCCGGGGCGATGACAATTCCTTCGAAACTGTGCAACTGATTCCGCTGGAAGGCGGGACCTATTCGGCGAGGCTGATGCCGGCGATCACCGAGCTACTCGCCGGGCAGCAAATTGGCAAAGAGCAGATTGATGCGTTTGTTGTGGTGTCTGGGCCGGGATCGTTTACCGGGCTGCGCGTGGGCATCGCGACGGTCAAAGCCTTGTGCGAAGTGCTGCGTAAGCCGCTGGTGGCGGTTTCAATGCTGGAAGCGGTAGCGGTTATTCGTGGCCGGGCTAACGGCAGGGTCGCCGCTGCACTGGATGCCGGCCGCGGCGAGGTTTACACGGGTGAGTTCAGGGTCGCGAATTCACGTGCGACGGTTGTGCGCGAGTACATCACGAAACTCGACGTGTTTGCTCGTGAGGCTGCTTTGACGGAGTTGGCGGTTCTAAGTCCGGACGGCAAAGTCATCGAAGTGGTGCGTACTGGGGGCCTAGCGGCGCGGCTGGTCAAGCCGCTTCAAGCCGGCGATATCGGACGGTTCGGACTGAGAAAACTGCTAGCGGGCGAGGTTGCCGACCCTGCCACACTCGACGCGAATTACATACGCCGATCCGATGCGGAGATCTTCGCCGCTCCCAAACGCTAGCGATGCTGATTCGGTCGGCGATTCCTGATGACATCCCACAAATTATGGCGTTGTCGCAGAAGTCCGACACTGCAGCCCACTGGAGTGCGCGTGAGTACGCGGCACTGTTCGCGCGGGATACGCCGAAGCGCGTGGTGCTGGTCGCGGAACAGGCGCAGGGAAGGGTCGCCGGCTTTGTTGTTGCCCGATGTGCCGCGGAGGAGTGGGAAATCGAAAACGTCGTCGTCGAAGAAGAATTCAGGCGGCAGGGAATTGGACGATCGTTAATCGAAGAGTTGCTGGCTGAAGCGCGGCGCCGGGGCGTGGCTGCAATCCTGCTCGAGGTGCGGGAATCGAATGCGGCAGCGCTAGGTTTGTACAAGAAACTGGGGTTCAGGGAAGAGGGTCGGCGCTTACGTTACTATGCGCAACCTGAAGAGGACGCGCTGCTGCTCAAGCTTTTGTTATAGCCCAAGTCCTTTTTCAACCGATCTGCCTCGTTCCCTATTCAGTCCTACCGTTGGATCTCATGTACTCAACTACGGGTTTGGCATTAAACTTCATGCGGAAGCCATATTCCTTTTCGAAAAGAGTGAGAGATGGAAGCAAGCTTTAGGGGCCTTTGTACAAACAGAGATTGCAGTAATTACGCATTTGGGACAGCTCCCGACGAAGAGGTTCCATGTTTTTGTCCAACCTGTGGTTCCCCCATTATTCAGGCATGCCCCAACTGTCAGACACGTATCCCTGAACTGATCGACAACCCCTATGTCGCAGGACCAGACTTTTGCAGGAAGTGCGGAGAGCAGCTACGCCACGGTAAGGACGCCTGAGGGCTATCCGCAACGTCGCGGCAGCAAATGGTTGTTTAAAGTGCGACGTATGAAGATGTGAATGACGGACATCATCCTGGTGGCAGGGCTCCCTGGTTGCGGCAAGACAACTCACTTGTGTCGAATGTGCCGGGAAGGATGGCTGGTCTTTGATGACTTCAAAGCCAATGCTTTAGACAACTCTTCCGGTTTTCAAAAGTCGCGGAAATTCCGTACGCTCATCATCGCCCTTCAGGACAGTCTCAAGTGTGTTCTCGCAGACATCGATTTCTGCAAGACGGAGTCTCGGGCGGAAGCGGAGCGTACCCTCCGAACGGCAGTCCCCGCGGCAAGAATTAGCTGGCATTTCTTCGCGAATGACCTCGTATCTTGTGAGGCGAACGTCAAACACCGAAAACGTCCTTCGCTTCGAGAGGACTTACGCAAGCTGCACGAATATCACGCCCTCTACCATATTCCGGAAAACGCAAGCGTCCTTCCCGTAACCTCGCCGCCTGGGAACGCTGAGCACGTTTTCTAGGCACCACTGCCCCCCAATCGTTCGAAAACTGCGAGTGAATGGGGTGCGTTAGTGCGTGGGTCATTCGCAGCTAAATTTGGTATTCGATCTCGATCTCCATCGCCCGGTCCAGCCCGTCTTTTCCGCCAGTGTCGGGTTCCTGGCCCTGCAGTCTGCGGACCTCGGCACGGAGAGTCTTGACTTCCATGGCAACCGCCGCCAGAGCTTCAGACAGGGGATCGTTGATCTGCTTGGGATCGGTGATAACCACACGGTGGCCGTTGCGGAGAACAATGTGTCCTGGCACACCCACCACAGTGGAATCCGGCGGGACGTTGCGCAGCACCACGGAGCCGGCTCCGATGCGGCAGTTGGCGCCAATGGTGATCGAGCCCAGGATCCTCGCACCAGCGCCGATTACCACGTTGTCACACACTGTGGGATGCCGCTTGCCAGTCTCCTTTCCTGTGCCGCCCAGGGTCACACCCTGATACAGCGTTACATCGTCTCCGATCTCGGTGGTCTCGCCGATGACAACGCCCATGCCGTGATCGATAAAGAAGCGGCGGCCAATCTGAGCGCCGGGGTGGATTTCGATTCCGGTAATCCAACGTGCGAGCTGAGACAGGAAGCGCGCCGGGAAGCGCATACCGTGCGTCCACAGAGAGTGATAGATGCGCCACCACCAGAGCGCGTGCAGCCCGGAGTAAAGCAGAACCACTTCTAGTGCCGAAGTTGCTGCCGGGTCGCGCTCCAGTACGGCGTTGATGTCTTCTCGCATGTGAAAGAAAAACGAGCGCATGATCTTATATGGTAACCGTCTCTGCCGTCATGGCTGCAGCTTCGTCACGCAATGGCTGGAACAACGGGCTGCTCAGATAGCGTTCACCGAACGAAGGAAGCACAACCACGATCAACTTACCGGCATTCTCTTCGCGCTGACCCAGGCGGAGAGCAGCCACGACTGCCGCTCCGGAAGAGATACCCATCAAAAGACCTTCTTCGGCGGAGAGACGGCGCGCCATGGCGATGGCATCGTCAGCTTTGACCTTTACGACTTCGTCGATGTAGTCCGTCCGCAGAATGCTGGGAATGAATCCCGCGCCTATACCCTGGATCTTGTGCGGGGCGGGCTGGCCGCCGGAAAGTACCGGGCTCTCCTCGGGCTCAACCGCGACGACCTTGAACGATGGCTTCTTCGGCTTGATGTACTCGCTCACGCCGGTGAGCGTTCCGCCCGTACCGACGCCGGAGACGAGAATGTCTACTTTGCCATCGGTGTCTTCCCAAATCTCGGGCCCAGTGGTCTCGAGGTGAATTTTAGGATTGGCCGGGTTGTCGAATTGCTGAAGCATGTAACTGTTCGGCGTTTTCTCGAGCAGCTCGTTAGCTTTGGCGATGGCGGCCTTCATACCCTTCGGGCCGGGAGTGAGCACGACGTCGGCGCCGAAGGCGCGCAACAAGATGCGGCGCTCCAGGCTGACGGAATCGGGCATGGTCACGATCAGCTTGTACCCTTTCACGGCGGCCACGAATGCCAGGCCAATGCCGGTGTTGCCGCTGGTTGGCTCGATCAGGACCGTCTTACCAGAGGTGATCTTGCCCGCCTTCTCGGCTTCAGCGATCATGCTGACGCCGATGCGGTCCTTGACGCTGGCACAGGGGTTGAAGCTCTCCAGCTTGGCAACGATGGTAGCTTTCGAGCCGGCAGTTACTTTGTTCAACCGCACCAGCGGAGTATGGCCAATGAGCTCTGTCACATCGTTCGCGATCTTCATGCGTCTCCCCATGTCTGATTGTTGCCTATTTGGATGCTGCGGCCTGGGATTCGGACTTTTGTGGCCTATTCATATCGCCGCGAAATGCGCGGAGGCGGGGACTGGGCGCACGGCGTCGTGCTGAAGCGGCGTCTATAATCAAGGGTTACGTCTTTGAATCCACACAGCAGGTAATCACACGTGAGTTCTCATGTTCATCCACCGGGCCAGCAGCCCGCTGGTCCGCAGCCACTGCCAGGAGTTGACGCCATCATCGCAGTGGGGTCAGGCAAGGGTGGAGTCGGCAAAACGACTCTGGCTGTGAACCTGGCTATCGCACTGGCCCGCATGGGCTTCAAGGTCGGCCTCCTCGATGCCGATGTGTACGGGCCAAATGTTCCCCTGATGCTGGGCACCACGGTTGCGCCCAGCGTTCTGGGGGAGGACCGCATTCTGCCGCCGGAGCGCTACGGGCTGAAGGTGATCTCGGTGGGCTTTCTCAGTCCCGGCGATAAGCCTCTGGTGTGGCGTGGGCCCATGTTGCACTCCATCATCAGGCAGTTTCTGGGGCAAGTGGAATGGGGGCAGCTCGACTACCTCATCATCGATCTGCCGCCGGGAACAGGCGACGTTGTCATTTCGCTGGTGCAAACCGTCCCGGTCACCGGTGCGGTGGTGGTTACGACGCCGAGTGATGTGTCGCTGCAGGACGCGCGCAAGGCAATCGAGATGTTCAAGCAGGTGAAGGTGGATATTCTGGGCATCGTGGAGAACATGAGCTCGTTCCTGTGCCCGCATTGCGGTAAGGAGATCGACATCTTCTCTAAAGGCGGGGGCGAGCGCACAGCACAGCAATTTGGAGTCCCGTTTCTGGGCAGCATTGAGCTCGATCCCGACATTCGCAAGGGAGGCGACACCGGCCAGCCCATCGTGCTGGAAGGGGACCAGTCTCCCCATGCACGATCGCTGTTCAAGTTTGCGCGGCACGTGATCGAGCGAGTGAGCGAAGTTCAGACCTCCGCAGGGCCTGTGATCGAGATTCAGTGAGGTTGGGATCGAAACCAGGAAAGCAAAAGGCCCGCGGCGTCGGGGCCTTTTTTCATGAATGCTATATGGTCAGCTCTGGTTCCAGACGGGCCGGGGGAACACGTCTCACTGTTGGAAGTCGTGGAAGTCGAATCCAACCGGCTGACCTTCTTCGTCGTGCGTGACGGTCAGGTCTGCCGGAGTCTCGGTCGGAGGACCGCCTTCTTGTTTACGCTGCGCTTTACGTTGAGCTTTTTCTGCCCGCTTCTCCTGGCGAGCGCGCTCTTTCTGTCGCTTACTGAAGCTGGTTCTTGAGCTTCCTGCCATGTACCCACTCCTTAGACAATTGCTTTCAAATAGATATAGACGATTGGCGGCGGGAAACGATTCATCCGCAGCAACAAGCTCCCGTATGATGTTATCAGTCTTGATGCGACCATGGCGAGACGGACCTGAACGAACAGCAGTTCCGGGGGGGGACGATCGTGGCTGGTGCGATGGCCTTGCGGAACGAGGATCTGACCTGACCGCGACGGTGCCGGAAGAAGCCGCGTCGCACCAGACACCCCCAGCTTTTGCGGCATCGATAGCGGCCATCCATGCCTGTGGTGCTGGCGTCGATTCGCACCAGAAAGTGCTTCGCGATAAGCGATTCGGAGAGGAAAAAGTCGTGTCGGTAGTACGGGCGACGTCGGGTTTGCATGTCATCGCCACCGGGCTCGACCCGGAAGCTGTGGCAGCACGACGGCCGGTTGCTGTCGAATGTCAGCGCTACACTTCCGATGCTGGCTGACTACCGCGTGCACTCCAGAATCAGATGCGTGTAAGGAATACGAAGCACATCTTCGCGTAGGTTGGCGCGTACATTCTGGAAAGACGTCCTCGCAAGTCTCTCATATTCCGCCTGAGTGCGAACGTATCTGCCGCGGTCCCGTGACAGGAGGTACTTCTTGACTGCCGACTGGTTCGCAGTGTAGCAGCCATCGTTGGTAATCATGCGGCCGCCTGGCCTCAAGGCGTTATAGCCGAGCTGAAAAAGATCCTGTGCCTCGGCGTCGTCCAAGTGATGAGTCAGGCCCAGTGCCAGGACTATATCGAATGCACCGAATTGACGTACGGAATGATGGCTGACGCGTTCGCATCGGAATTCGCCCCGCTGTCCGTAGCGTTCTCGAGCCGTAGCAATATACGACTCGTTCATATCAAACCCTAGATAGCCGCATTCAGGGAGGTAGGGGAGCATGTTGCCCGGGCCGCACCCGATGTCGAGGATGCGGTCTCCGGGTCGAGGCCGGATGTAGTCGTGTACGAGCACCTGGCTGCGATAGTCCGCGCCAATGAGACTGTGGTAGGACTCGTAAAAAAACGGAAGATTAAGGATGGGACGCAGAAGCTTAATCAAAGACTCGAGCTCCGGTTTTTTGTTCCAAAGATCGCATATTGACCACCGAACGGAACGCTGCTCAGCAGAGGCTCGACATGTCTTCCCCCCCGACGATAGATGGAACCGGGAAAGTAGAGGAAATATATCGGCGGCTGAGGCATGAATCCTGCGGCCTTCATGAGTCCGGCCGCTTCATGCGCTTCTAACAGGATTGCATCTGCGTCAACCGGAGTTCGGCTGACGATAAGCCGCGTGACAGGGTTTTTCGGATTATGTTCAATGATGGCGAAGGTCCCGCCGGGCTTTAGTATCCGCGACACCTCCTGGATCAGGCCAGGGCGCGCCGCAGGCGCAACATGGTGAAATACGCAGACGGCAGTTACAAAGTCGAATTCCCCCGATTCGAACGGGAGCTCGCCGGGTTTATCTTGTACCCGAGTAGGAATGTCCTGAATCGAACTGAGCATACCTTGCGACGGATCACATCCTGTGACTCGCCCGAAGTCATTTCGCAGCATCGAAATCAGATCGCCCTTTCCACAGCCTACGTCCAGATACGACATTGTGTTGGCAGGCAGCTGTGCACGCTGGAGATAGCTTCGGATGAGATCACGTTTGCGCTCGTGGAAAAAGCCTGATTCGCCAGCGGAGAACCGGTCCCGAATAGGGTCTTCCAGCAGTTCGTCGTAGGTGACGGAAAATCGGTCAAATTCTCGCTCATTCATGACCGCTGACTCCGTACGACAGAGAGAGCCGTGTTTTCACAATCCGCCCCCCTCGATGTTAATGGTCTGTGAGACCAGATACAATGGTCGGCCCTTGGTTTGTTCGTAGATTTTACCGATATAGTCGCCGACAATCCCGATGCTCATTAGCGTTGCCCCGCCAAGAAGACTAACCAGAACAGTGAGCGACGACCATCCCGGCACGGCGTACCAGTGGAAGATATGGGCAAGGACGGCGCGAATCGCCTCTTCAATCCCAACCAGGGTTGCCAGGAATCCCAACCAGATGCTGGCTCTAAGCGGTAGGGCGGAGAATGAAGTTGCCGCCGTCCACGCGAAGCGCAACATCTTGCGCAATGGGTACTTGGTCTCTCCAGCCACCCGAGGAGCACGCTCGTAGGGAACTTCAATCTGGGGGAAGCCGACCCAAGCCACCATGCCGCGCAAGAATCGATGTGTCTCGCGTAACTGCCTCAGCGCGTTGAGACACTTCCGCGAAATCAGGCGAAAGTCTCCGGTATCGACTGGCAAATCCTTATAGACAAGGTTGCTCATGAGACGGTAAAAAAGCCATGCGGTGAAGCGCTTAAGCCACGTCTCTCCTTGTCTTGCGACCCGCTGCCCATAGACTACGTCATACCCTTCCATGTACCGCTCGATCATGGTGTGCACGACTGCCAGAGGATCCTGCAAATCGGCATCGAGAAGAACGACGGCATCTCCATTAGCGTAGTCCAAACCCGCGGTCGAAGCGCTCTGATGGCCGAAGTTCCTGGATAAGTTAATCACTTTGATGCGTGGGTCCTGCTGTGCCCAGGCAATGATCTGGCTAAGGGTGCTGTCAATACTGCCGTCATTCACCAGAATGATTTCCGTCTCAAACCGGACCTCCAGCATGAATCGCTCAAGGGCTTCCCGGAGGTGCGGGAGTGCTGCGGCCTCGTTATACACGGGGATCACAAGGGACAGGAGCTCGGGATAGGATCGTCCCTGCAGCAGGACACTGCTCTTAACTGTCGTTGGCATAACGAGACAACACTGCGCTGACCCCATATTCTAGCATTCGTGGGGCGACCAGTGATGTCGATGTCTCTAGGTGCGACCGTGCTACCGGAAGCCGTCGGTCCGATTACGATGTGTTACAGTCTTGGACGGAGAATCAAGGGTCGGATGAAGGAAATTCTAACGAACGAAGAGTACTCGGCTCCATCTGGGTCCTCTGCGTTCGTCCGTTGGATCAGGCAGCATCCGGAGACTTGGGTCACGGTAGTTCTGTTCCTATCCAGCTACCTCTTCGTAACCTCCTTCTCGAAAATTGCCAACTGGACGACGCAGGTTGACAGTCAGCATGTGGCGAGCTTCTGCAGCTGGGATTGCAATTGGTACGGTACCATTGCGGGAGAGGGCTACGACAGCTATCCGCATCGCCAGGAGAGAGGTGATGCCGCGAATTGGGCCTTTTTCCCGCTCTTTCCGCTATCGGGAAGACTGCTGCTGCGAGTCTTCAAACTCCCGCCGGGAGTAGCGGTCGTAGTAGCGAGCAGAGTAGAGTTTTTTCTTGCAATTCTTTCTTTCCTCGTTTTGATGCGTCGCGAACTGAATGGAGCGCGCGAGTACTTACTGGCTGGCTCCTTGGTAGCATTTAATCCCTATCTAATCTACGCATATACCGGATATAGTGAGCCACTCTACTTCACCCTGGTTTGTGTTGGGTTCATCTTGTTGCAGCGCTATCGATGGATCGGTGCCGGGCTGGCAGGAGCTTTACTGTCCGCTACCCGGCTGGTCGGTCTCATATTTGCAGTATCATATCTGGTCGCGTCCTTAAGACGAATAGGATTGCGCAATATCCTGCGTGATCGGTCTCTCGCTGTCCCGATCGGTTTGTTACTTTGTCCCCTGGGATTGGTGGGCTTCTCGCTTTACCTCTACCATCTAACAGGAGATGCTCTGGCGTTCACTCATATTCAAGTTGCCTGGGGCCGCAGTGTCAGCAACCCCATTGCGGCGCTGGTCTCTTCCTTGGGCCAACATCATTGGCCGCGAGTAGCAGCACTAATGGCATGCGTGGCGTTGGGGATGGGCTTGTGGCTGATCAAGAAACGGCCGGAGTATGGCATTTTCCTGGCACTGGCCGTAGTGATACCAATGGCTTCGGGCACGGTGGACGGAATGCCGCGTTACATTTGGTGGCAACCGCCCTTTCTATATGGGGTTTGGGTTTTGTTGAGGGACCGGCCGTTCATGTGGACGGCATACTATATGTTTGCGGGTGGTATGGCTTCCATCATGCTGTTCCAGTGGTTTAAACTGAATCCTTTCGTTACCTAAGTGAGCCAGAAGATAGGTATTGAGCAGAGATGCGATTTCTCCTGAGGGTCTTCGTGGTTATCACATTGCTGACCATCGAATTGGCCTCCGTGTATGCCGTTTTGAATCCGCATATTACTCCTGAATATCGAGCGTACTACATCGATCAAAAGACAACCGACTGGCAGAACATTCACTATCGCGCCAGTTTGGAAGAGGGAATAGCATTCAGCCGGCCAGGCTGGCCGGAGTTCGTGAGTTCGACCAAAGGGGTAAGCTTTAGGGAAGACTGGGGGAGGTGGACGGATGCTGCTCTTACTCCGGTAGCCAGTATTCAATTCAAGGATGCGATCAAGGGGCCCGTCTGTGTCGACATTCGTGCGCAATCGTCGCCAACTGAAATTGGTAAATCGGTCGAAGTGCGTTTGGGAGACGAGTCCAAAACTATGGTATTTACTGCGCCGGGTTTGGAGGAAAAGCGGCTCGACTTCGAAGCACATACGCCAACCAACGTGCTTTCTTTCCAATTCCCGACACCGATACCAAGAATAAGCGACGTATACAAGCAGAGCCTTGATCGTAGGCGGTTAGGTGTCGGATTTGAGTCCTTGCAAATATTCCAAGGGCATTGCAAGACAAGTGGGCCCGGAGCATGAAAACAAGGCCCGCTCCGGGTGTAAGTTCCTTTGCCCCATCAACTGCGTCACGGTTCAAACCGATCCTCTGTGATACTCAGCACTGAAGTGTCGGTATTCCGGTACCCTCCCATGATAGGTCTTATTTTTCTCTAAGTTATTGAATTTCCTGCTCTTTCTGTGACACTGGTGCCTTGTATCACACCGGATTGTGATTTCTGCACTTGTTCCATGTGCGCTTTAGCGGTCTGCTGGAGGGTATCTGGGAGCAGAGCCGGCTTTTCGCAAGGGCGCAAAGGCCTGATGCAACAACTCCTTGCCAGGGGGTAGCGAAACTGCGATGCCGTCACACTTCATTGTGACCTGCAACGGGCGCCTGGCAAGCATGGAGAGGAGCATGGCTCATGTACCACGGAAAGGCGCAAACGCGCTCCGGCCGCCCAGCGGTGATACGGGATTATTCAAGGAGGCGTTGTGCTGACACCATATGGTCTCGACATCATCGAGAATTGCCTCACTTGCAAGATGCGGGCCGAACATATTTTTTGTGATCTTCCTGCGGCCGCATTGCAATCATTCGAACATATAAAATACGCAACCGCCTATCCGAAGGGCGCCGTCCTTTTCGTCGAGGGCCAGTCCCCACGAGGCATCTTCGTTCTGTGTAAAGGCCGCGTCAAGCTCTCGATCTGTTCCACGGACGGCAAGACTTTAATTCTGAAGATTGCCGAGCCTGGAGAGGTGCTTGGATTGAGTGCCACCGTAAGCGGCAAGCCATATGAGCTCACGGCTGAAACTGCCGACCCTTGTCAGGTAAATTTCGTCAAGCGCGAGGACTTTCTGCGCTTCTTGAAAGAGCATAGCGACGCATGCCTGCGGGTGGCCGAGCAGTTGAGCGACAAGTACAACACGGCATGCCGCGAGATTCGCTCATTGGGGCTGTCGCACTCCGCCGGTGAAAAGCTAGCCAAGCTTCTGCTGGACTGGAGCGCAAAGGCCGGCGAGACGAGCAAAGCGGAGCCGCGTGTCAAACTTGCGCTCACTCATGAAGAGATTGCGCAGATGATTGGAACCTCGCGGGAGACGGTCACCCGCCTGTTTGCCGATTTGAAAAAGAGACAAATCGTACAGGCAAAAGGATCGACGCTGCTGATCCGCAACAAATCAGCACTGAAAGCGATGGCCTTTTCCCAATAAAGTCCTCATTGGTTCCCTTGGGAAATCGGCAGCGTGGGCGTGCTCGGCGAGCTGATCTGTGACGCAATTTGCATGCCATGTGAAGAGGGTCACGACAACGGGTGACTGCAATCACTGCGGTGCACCAGTCCGGAGCAGTATTACCTGAGCATGGAAAGCATGGCGCAGTCCACGAGTTGCTTGACTTGTGATTTCCGGCCCGACCGTCCATTCTGCGATATGTCTACGGACGCACTCATGGACTTCGAGGCGATCAAGTCCATTGGTTATTACCCGAAGCGCAGCGTGCTGTTTGCGGAGGGCCGTCCCGTGCGCGGCATATATATCCTCTGCGACGGCCGTGCCAAGCTTTCCATCTGCGCCGAAAATGGCAAGCGGCTGACACTGCGTATCGCCGGCCCGGGAGAGCTGCTGGGACTTGGGGCGGCGATGTCCAACACTCCCTATGAAGTGACGGCGGAAGTTCTGGATGATTCGCAAGTTGTGTTCGTGCGCCGGAAAGAGCTGTTGAAGTTCTTGCGTGAGCACCGAGCGATCTGCATGCAAGTGGTATGCATGTTGAGCCAGGATCTGCATGGCGCGTATGAGCGCGTCAGGAATATCGGCGCGATTCGACCGCGCCGTCCGCGGTTACTGCCTCGCCCGCGAGCAATCTACTCGTGAGCTGCTGCCTGAAGCCAGATCGCGCCAGCTAAGCGAACAGCATTGCGTCGCAACCCTCGCTATTCACCTGCTCAGATGCTCAAAAAGCATATTGCACAGCGAGGGTCGTATTATTTGCATGGAAGTAGCGGGGAGCGGTTGGACCAACGAATGATCCCTCGCCGTATTGGTAGTAATTCCAGCCACCCTTGAAGCTGACGTTTTTGTACAGTCTGACATCTACCGTGGCCAGCGGAGTCTGATACGTCGAGGACAGTGGGCCAAGCGGCAACAGGGCGTTGAAGTCTGTCGTGTTGCCCTGGTTGTCCACGATACTGTATCCCACACGCATAGTCACGCGCTCCACTGGCGACAATGTGAATGCGAAGTATCCGTACTGGGTGTGCGTCTGGTACAGGCCAAAGGTCTGCAGCAGTGAGCTGTCGCCCGCGCAAGTGGTTGAACCAGCCGGAGGGCTGCTGTCCTGAAAACAGAGAAACAGGTTCTGCTGGATAGCGTCGAAGTTGTAGGCCAGGTCGAGCCCCCATTTTTTGTTAGGCATGATGGTGGCATTCACCATTGTGGAGTAATTGTGCTGGCCGAGGTTGATACCAGGCGTGTTGTTGCTCGCCTTCTGATAGGTAAAATAGCCCCCCAGCATTAGCCACGGACGCGGCGCATAAGAGACATTTCCCCGGAAGTTGAAGAAGTTCAGCGGATCGGTACGGTAGATCCAATTATCGGCCGCCCCGTATTCAGCACTGACGTCGGTGTGCAGGCCACCTTTGCGATACCAGGCGCCAAGCACGCCGGAGTAGCGGTTGAGTTGCGTCGCGGTGCTCACAGGGTCGTCCCAGGGAGTAAGCACGCCAGTGAAAGTGCAGCTGCCATCGGCATTCAGTGGTTGTCCTGCGCATTCACCGCGGTTGGGATTATTGGGGTAGTAGATATCGCCGAGCGCCGCTTCATAGCTGTCGCCGGGCTGAATGCTCAGTTGTGTCCAGTTGAACCCGGCGCGCACGCCGAAGCTGCGCGTGATGTCGTACTGCGCCTGGAAATCATTCCTATACGACAACTGCCCGAGCAGGCTGGCATACAGGTCATTGATGATGTCAGCCGGTGAACTCGTGGTGTGGGTCAAGGTACTGCCGGGGAAAGACCCCACTGGCGTCAGTAACGAAGCTGTTGTCGGGCCGGCGGGGAAGAAGCTGCTTTCGAGATCGAGAAAGTTGCCGGCCACACTGAAGTTGCGGAAGTGGAAACCGTCGACCAGCCGCAGGCGATCGCTGATGTATATGGTGGCGGAAACATCAGCCGATGAAGAATTCCACTTTGCGCTCGAGCTACTGCCGGCCGTGTTGTATCCCAGCAACCCGGTGCGCGTGGTCAATCCACTGTAAATCGCCGTCAGTGGCGTGTTCATCTGTGCGTGGCTGTACTGCCATTGTCCATTAAAGTCGAGCCATTTCAATGACGTCGAACGGATGTTGAGCTGCTCGGTAGGAATGAAGGTGTGCTCGTGCTGATACAGGCTGTAGTTGAAGTAGCCATTGCAAGACGGGTTGGCAATGCCATTCTTCAACGGCGCCGAGCATGGGCTACCGCCGTTGAACCATGGCAGCCCAAAGCTGACGAAACTCCCGTTCGACAACGGCCAGGAGTTGTAAGGATTCAGGGCGTAGTTCGTCCCGCCGGTATAGTACTGCAAGAGCTGCGTATAGCTGATTGTCGTTTTATCGTTCGCACGCCAGTCGGCGCCGAAGCGAAATCCATTCAACTGGTTGTTCCAGTCTTGATAGAGCAGGGCTTCCGTTCCCTCATGAACACTGCTGAAAGAAGGCCCGATGATGCGGTTGCGGTTATAGCCGGCGCGAAAGGACAGCTTGTGCATCGGCAACACGACGAGATCGAAGTTATAGAGATTCTGCCGGTCGAAGTAGGTGTGCGGCGAAAACAGAACCGGAGCCGAGGGATTGCCTGCGGGCGGGGCCGGGTTCAGGGGATTGGCAAACAGGTCGTAGTCGAAATAGTTCTGCATGTGCTGGTAGCTTCCGTTGAAGTTGTACCAGCGATACTTCGCGATGCGCAGGCGTGCTGCCTGCTCGGGATCGCCACCCCATCCAAAGCTCGACAGGGTAAGGGTGTCGAAAATTTCTTCGTGGTCCTTGGCCTGCATGGTCAGCGACTGATCAAGGATGCGCGCACCAGTTTGATAATTCACCAGGGTGTCATACATGGCCTCGCTTCCCGTGGTGGCGTTGATACGCCCGCCAATTTCGATGGATTGTGTCACGTGGAAGCCGCCAATGTCCTTACCTTCCTGCGAATCCGGCGACGCCGCGGCGGGCGACGAGGATGCTGACGGAGCCTGCGCTAAGCCTGGCGTTGCCAACGCAAGCCCGGCCACTGCGAGTCCGAGCCATAGATGCGACCAGTGAATCGTTGGGAATCGCATAGCGTCCTCTTTAGCGGAAGAACACCGGACTGAAGTTAGAGCCGTGAATCTGCGTGTGGCACGCTGTGCACGCCTGGTACTTCGTCGATTGATCGTGGTTCGGTCCTATAGGCCTGCCGGCTGCGCCGTTCATGTTCGGCGTGTGACACCGGAGGCAAAGAAAGTTGACATTATTCACCTGCAACAAGCGCGGGTTGGTCGAGCCGTGAGGGGTGTGGCAGGAGAGGCAGCCCTCATCCGTTTTCACCGGGGCGTGCTCGAAGACGAAGGGGCCCATGGTGTCGGTGTGACATTTGGTGCAGACGGCGAACTGGCCGGCGGCCGAGCGGACCTGGCCACCCCGCTCGGTTCCGTGCGGGTTGTGGCAATCACTGCACTGAATCAGGCCAACATCAACCCGGTGGCGAAAAGGCCTGGCAAATTCCGCCTGCTGCTGTTTGTGACACCCGAAACACAAGCTGGTTTGCGGCTTCACCAGCATGAAGTTGACGTCGGTGGAATGATGCGGGCTATGACAAGTAGTGCAACTCACGCCGTTCGCCAGATGCACCGAGGTGGAGAACTTCTGGGTCTCCATGGTGGACTGGTGGCATTTGAGGCAGATAACTGCCGTCTGCGACGGGCTTAAAGTCTCGAAGCGAATGATCTTGGTAGGATCGCCGCCTGCGTCAACGTGCGCCTGTCCCGGGCCATGACAAGACTGGCAGCCGTGTTCGCCCCCTTTAAGCAGCGCAGCGTGAGGGGTGCCGGCAAAGTGTTTCTCCCAAATCTCCTGGTGACAGGTCTGGCAAACGTCGGTCTCGGCGTACTGCCCAGGCGTCGCACCCGAAACTGCGGCTGAGGCTTGCGGAGGCGGGCTCCCCGCCTGACCTCTTCCTGTCGCGCTCGCTGCAATTGCGCACCCCGCGAGCAAAAGCACCAGCAAACGGAATCTGCAGCCCGTGATCCCAACCATAGCCACTCCCGCAACAACACTTCTGGCGAACGAGATGACTGGTTACGAGCGCGACAAATTCCGCGCTCGACCCTGGAGACATTCGGGATTTGCTTTGGAACCCCGACCCTCGAATGGCAAACATTCTACACTTGTTTTCGCGGGGAGGGTATTTTGAATTGAATTCCGTGTGCATCTGATTACCTGCCGGCAGCGCCATCTACCCCAACCACCTGACGGCGTTGGCATGAACCTTCCCAATGTGACGACAGTCACCCCACCTCGTGAGGCCACTCACTGCCCCTCGGCCCGTCTTTCAGCCATGGTGAAGAGTTGACTGGTTCGCTGAAAGCGAGGTAGGTCTTGAAGCGTCGCGGTTTTCTCATAGCAACTGTCCTGTTGTTCGCCGTGGTCGCCTCCGCGGCCGGCAAGCCCAAGGCTGCCAGCAAGATGAGCAACGAGGAATGCCTGGCCTGTCACAATGACGCAACCCTGACGAAAGACGAGAATGGGAAACAGGTCAGCTTGCACGTCGATGACGCCGCCTTCAAGGCATCGATCCACAGCACTTTTGGTTGCACCGACTGCCACAGTGACATCAAGGCCTTCCCGCACGATCCAACACCGGTCATGCCCAAGTGCGCCACCTGCCACTCCGAGGAGCAGGCGGCATATGATCACGGCATTCACGCTAAGGCTGCGGCTGCCGGGAACACCAACGTAGCAAAGTGCCAGGATTGCCACGGTAACGTACACACGATCCTTCCTGCCAGCGATCCGAAATCGAAGGTCGCTCACGGGAACATTCCTCAGACTTGCGGAGCATGCCACGGACAAAAGCTGGTGATGAGCTCCAGCGGCGTCAATTCCGCGACCTTCAGTTCATACGAACAAAGTGTGCACGGTAAAGCCGTCGCGGGGGGCTCAGAGAAGGCGGCCGTCTGTACCGATTGCCACGGAGCCCACGATATTCTCCCCGGCGGCGATCCCAAGTCGCCGGTATTCAAGTTCAACGTTCCAGCCACTTGCGCCAAGTGCCACGGCGAGGTTGCGCAGAAGTACAAGGAAAGCATTCACGGCCAGCAAATCGCGCAGGGGAACTGGCAGGCCCCGGTCTGTACGGATTGCCACGGAATACACACCATCAAGGCCCCGAGCGATCCCAAGTCGGCAGTCGCGGCGGCCAACGTCGCCAATACCTGCGCCGCGTGCCATGCGAGTGTCCGACTCACCAGCGAATTCGGGATACCGGGAGACCGGGTTTCATCGTACCTGGCGAGTTATCACGGCATGGCGTCAAAGGTGGGATCCAACACAGTGGCCAACTGTGCCAGTTGCCACGGCGTGCATGAGATCCTCCCCTCCAGCGATCCGCGGTCGAAGATCAACCCGGCGAACCTTGCAGCCACCTGCGGCAAGTGCCATCCTGGGGCGAACCAGAAGTTCATTCGAGCTAAGGTTCACTTCGACGGAACGCAGAAAGCGGACTTCGGCTCCAAAGTCATCGGTTTTGTCAGCAGGTTCTATATCTGGATGATCGTCGCCGTAATCGGCGCCATGGTGCTGCACAACCTAATCATTTTCCGCAAGAAACTGAAGCTGCACCGCATAGGACAACCGAGGATCCTGTTCCGGATGAGCCGGAAGCAGCGCGTACAGCACTTAACGCTGCTAATCAGCTTCTTCACCCTGGTGCTCACCGGCTTCGCGTTAAAGTACCCCAACTCGTGGCTGGCGGTAGCATTCATTAACGAATCAGTGCGCAGCATCATTCACCGGGTGGCGGGCGTAGTGCTGATCATTGTCAGCCTGTATCACCTGTACTACGTAAGCACCGATCCTGACGGCCGGCAGTTGGTGCGCGACATGCTGCCCGACTGGAAGGACGTTACCGACGTACGGGATGCGATGCGTTACTACCTGGGGTTCAGCGACCAGAGACCAATGTTCCGCCGCTTCTCCTATGCCGAGAAGGCGGAGTACTGGGCCCTGGTTTGGGGCATATTCGTCATGGCCGGTACGGGCCTGATGATCTGGTTCAAGATGCTAGTTGCCGACCGGCTGCCGGGTTGGTGGATCGACGTGGCCATCCTGATCCACTGGTACGAGGCGGTTCTGGCAACGCTAGCGATCATCGTCTGGCACATCTACGCGGTCATTTTCGATCCCGATGCCTATCCCATGAACTGGGCATGGTTCGACGGCAAGATGTCAATCGAACATTACGAGCACGAGCATCCCCTGGACACACTTGCCATCGAGCGGGCGCGGGGATCGGAAGAGGATTCCTCTGTAGTGGAAGAGGAACCTGTAGCCAAAGGCGAAGAAGTCGCCGATGAGGTGGGCACAGTCAAGTAGCCACACTTGAGAACGAGAGGCTCCTGCACTCGTACGACTCTATTGTGATGAAAATCACAGCACAGTGGGTTATGCGAGGTGTTATAAGAGCAGGAGCCCGTTCTGGATCCGATTGAACAGGAGAATGGTTTTCCATGGCCGAAGAGCAGCAAGGGAGTTCGTTTGACTTAAACAGTTTCATTCCGGGAAAACTGATCAAGAATACCGTCAGCCTGATCGGACTCGCCTTGGCGGTGGTCGCCCTGGCCAACATTATCTTCCTGTTTCTCATCGACATGATCTCCACTCAGGCCAGTCCCTACATAGGGATTCTGGCGTACATGATCATGCCGGGCATCCTGATTTTTGGGCTGCTCCTCATGGTGGTGGGGATGATGCTGGAGCGCCATCGGCTGGCTCGCGGCGTAGCGGATGCCACACAATTCCCGCGCATCGACCTGAACAATCCCGCGCAACGCAGCTCCGTTGCCTTCGTCTTCAGCTTTGTCGTCATCTTCGCGCTGCTCAGCGCCGTCGGTAGTTACAAGGCCTACCAGTTCACGGATTCGGTCAGCTTCTGCGGCCAACTATGCCACACCGTGATGCACCCGGAATACGTGGCTTACAAGGCGTCTCCGCACGCGCGTGTCGCCTGTGTGGACTGCCACGTCGGACCTGGGGCAGGCTGGTATGTTCGTTCCAAGCTGTCGGGGTTGCGGCAGGTGTATTACACGATTCGGGGAACCTATCCTCGGCCGATTCCCACACCGGTCGCCAACCTCCGCCCGGCGCAAGAGACGTGCGAGCAATGTCACTGGCCGAGGAAGTTCTGGGGCGCGCAGTTGAAGACCTTCACCCACTTCGGCTCGGACGAAGCCAACACCCCACGAGTGCTTCGTATGCTGATCAAAGTGGGCGGTGGCGATCCCAACCTGGGTCCTTCCGGCGGCGGAATTCACTGGCACATGAACATCGCCAACAAGATCGAGTATTTCTCAACTGATGAGCAACGCCAGAACATTCCCTGGGTACAGGTGACGGATCCGGCCGGTAAGGTCACGGTGTACATGACCAAGGACAATCCTCCGAAGCCGGAGGAGATCGCAAAGGCGGAGAAGCGGCGCATGGATTGCGTCGATTGCCACAACCGGCCAACCCATATTTATGTCCCGCCGGACTCGTCCGTGGATCGCGCCATGGCGCTCAACATCATCGACCCGTCGCTGCCCTACATCAAGCAACAGGGTGTGCAGGTGCTGACCGCCGACTACAAGACGTCGGCTGAAGCACAACAGGAGATTCCGGAGAAGATCAGGGCCTTCTACCAGGAGAAATATCCGCAGATTGCCAGTTCTAAGGCGGCGGCGGTCAACGCTGCTGCGGAGGAAATAGCGCGCATCTACGGTACGACCTTCTTCCCTGAGATGAAGGTCAATTGGCAAACCCATCCGAACAATATCGGGCATTTCTATTCGCTTGGTTGCTTCCGTTGTCACGACGGCAACCACGTCAGTGCTGACGGAAAAGTGATCAGCAAAGACTGCAACTCCTGCCATACGCTGGCCGCCCAAGAAGAGGGCAAGGAACAACTTACCTCGATTCCCAATCAGTCGTTCCAGCACCCGGTGGACATTGGCGACCTGAGTGCGGTGACCTGCTCCGACTGCCACAGCGGTGGCGGAGGGAACTAGCGCTTCAAAGAGGCAGGGGCAGTCTTCCCCGAGAAGTGACGCTCGTCACAAGGGCCGGTGATAAGACGCACGGCCCTTCGGGTTGCGGAAATCCTATCGTTAGATCAGCAACAGAGAGCCATCCGCAACTGTGGGGAGGGTAGAAATGATGACCGAGAGCGCCAGCATGAGCACGGCGGCCAGCAAACAGTTCAAGCCACGCCTGATCTTCTGGGAGGTAACCAAGGGCTGCAACCTGCGGTGCATTCACTGCCGGGCGACGGCGACGGAGCTGATGTCGCCGGACGATCTGCCGACTGAGAAAGCGCTGAACATCATTTCGCAAATTGCCGATTACGGAAATCCCATCCTGGTGTTGAGCGGAGGTGAGCCTCTTTATCGTCACGACATCTTCCAGCTTGCTGAATATGCCAACAGCCGCGGCCTGCGCACCGCGCTGGCAACCAACGGAACGCTGGTGACGGCCGACGTTGCCCAGCGCATCAAGGATTCGGGCATCAAGCGAGTGTCCATTTCGCTCGACGGTTCCGATGCGGCGACGCATGATTCCTTCCGCGGTATCCCGGGAGCGTTCGATGCCGCGATTTATGGCATGAAGAACCTGCAGCGAGTTGGGGTCTCGGTACAAATCAACACCACGATCGCACGGCACAACGCGCACCAGTTGCCGGACGTTCTGGCCCTGGCGCGGCACCTGGGGGCCGATGCGTTGCATACGTTTCTACTGGTGCCGGTGGGCTGCGGCGTCGACATCGCTGCGGAGCAGATGGTGCCACCGGATGAGTATGAGCGCATGCTGAACTGGTTCTATGACCAGTCGCTCAACGGCGATATCGAGCTGAAAGCGACCTGCGCGCCACATTATTTCCGGGTAGCTCGCCAGCGCCGGGCGGCCGACAAGATGGCGGGCCGGGAAGTCCCGCCGCCCATACAGCATCATCCGCCGACCGAGATTGGGCCGACGTGAGATGACCATGCCCGGCTCGACCGGAATCTCGCTCAAGCCGAATGGCGGTCCTCCGGTGGGACATACGGGCCATCCGCACGGCCATCCCAGCGACATGAACGCGATGACGAAGGGCTGCCTGGCGGGAACCGGGGTCTGCTTTATCTCGCACGAAGGCGAGGTTTTTCCCTGCGGATACCTGCCTGCCCTCGCGGGCGACCTGCGCAGATCAGAGCTTCGCCGAGATCTGGGACAACTCCGCAGTATTCCAAGTCGCTGCGCGACGACGACAATCTGAAAGGGAAGTGCGGCTGCTGCGAGTTTCGCCATGTCTGCATGGGTTGCCGCGCGCGGGCGTACGCCGCTACTGGCGACTATCTGGCGGAGGAGCCATTCTGCGTATACGAGCCCGGAACCTCCAACAAAATGGTGCAGGAGATTGCGTCTTCCAAGCGGGGCCAATAGTAAGGCCCGCATCTATAGCCCAGTTTCGGGAAAGTGCAAACCTCGGTGTCGGCAGCAAGTGTTCACGGGTTCACTCCCCTGATTCCGTCCCGTTTGTGTGATCTTGGAAGCCTGCCCTAACACCTATAATCAGAGTGCTCTGGATTGATTCTCTGCCGGCTTACGCCGCTCCGTCGGCGTTGGCGGTGAATTGTCAGCAATCGCAAGCTCGGCCCCTGAAGTTGTCCGCCGCGCGCCGCTTCGCCGCCTCGCGCACTTCCTTTCCTCGCCCTATTTTCGGATTGTCTTCTCTGGTTGTCCTGACCTGTTTCGTGACCGTCGGTAATTCCCGGCGCTAGTGTGCAATCGAAGAAGCGGGAAGCCCTTCTTCTTTTCAAGAAAGCCGAAAAGATGCGCGAAGCGCTGAACGGAAGACCCGGGGCCGGCGCGCAGCCGCCGTGACTACCAGCAGCGTGATCGAGCGCGTATCGCCAGTGTCTATTACCTATCGCCCGTCTCATCGAAGGCCGACGACAGCGTCATGGCGGTGGCCGAACTACTAGCAGCCATGGGCCGGCAATTTCCACCCGGGGACAAGGACTTACATTCCGCTATTGGCCAGTATCTGTTCCTGCGCCGGGAGTATCCCGGCAGCAGATATCGCATGGAGGCTCTCTTCGCCATCGGGCAGATCTATGAAGAGGACCTCGACGATCCCAAGAATGCGCGTGCGACTTTCGAGGAATTTCTGCGGCGCTATCCCCACGATGAGCGCGCGCCAAAGGCGACGCAGGCGCTGGCGGAAATTGACCATCCAAAGAAGAAACAGAGAACGGAGGAGGCCCATGCATCCAAGCCTCCCAGCTCTCTTTCGACATCGCAGCCAACAGCGACGGACACTTCCGCTTCAGCCACGGACAAGAAGACAGATTTGGAGCTAGTCACAGGCATCCGGCATTGGTCGTCCCCCGACTCCATCCGTGTGGCAATCGATGTGGACGGCCCGGTGGAGTACCAGGCGGGCCGCGTGTCGAATCCCGACCGCATCTTCTTCGACTTGTCCAACACCAAGCTGGCTTCGACACTGGTGGGGAAGAGCTTCGACGTAGAGGATGGTTTTCTGAAGAAGATTCGGGTTGGGCAATACCAACCTGATTCAACCCGGATCGTGCTCGATGTGGATAACCTGTCGGAATACTCGGCATTTGTCCTGCCGAACCCGTATCGGCTGATCATCGATGTCCATGGACGGCAAGGATCGACAACAGAGCGGGGAGCGCCGGAGTCGGGCACAAACACGAGAGACGAAAGCGGCGGGAGCGTCTCCCGGTCCGTCATCTCGGGAAATGTTTCGCCCGGCACGGAACGCCACTTGTCGTCCGGCAGGCCGGCGAGCGCAAATGCGACTGGTGGAGCTGTCGAATCGGCATCCCGTGGGGTCAAGAAAGCAAAGGCGGCGGACCCGCCTTCGAAGGGGAGCGCACGAGTCAGAACAGAGGCAGATAACAGATCAGGAAGGACCGAGTCCAGGCTGTCCGCGAGTACCTCTGGTTCGAGGCTGGAGAGCGACGATGACGATGACCTCATGACCAGCCCAGCCGCCGGTGAACGCACAGGAATAAAGGCGACATCTCGACCGACCTCGGCCCCGACCGCAGTTGCGGTTGCACCGCGAGGCCAAGGGGGAACGAAGACCAACAAGGGGGCCGTGACTCGTCGTGCTGCGGCGCGGGAGGCGGCGCCAACCTCGGACGGCGACCGCAGTCTGATCCGCGCTCTCGGGCTGAAGATTGGGCGGATCGTGATCGACGCCGGTCACGGCGGCCACGATACCGGAACCATCGGCCCCACTGGGCTCATGGAAAAGGACTTAGTGTTGGATGTGTCTTTGCGTCTGGGGCGTCTGCTGGAAACCAGGCTTGGCGCGGACGTGATTTACACCCGTGACGACGATACATTTGTTCCCCTGGAAACGCGCACCGCAATCGCCAATGAGAAACAGGCCGACCTGTTCATCTCGATACACGCCAACTCGAGCCCGGACTCTGCCGCTCGCGGCGTCGAGACGTACTACCTGAATTTCACATCAGATCCGGATGCTCTGGAAGTTGCGGCACGTGAGAACGCCGTGTCCCAAAAGTCGATTCACCAGTTGCAGGACTTGGTGAAGAAGATCGCCCTAAAAGAAAAGATCGAGGAGTCGCGCGAGTTGGCTTCCGATGTGCAGCAGTCGTTGTATGCCGGCTTGGGGGCAAAGAATTCGGCCATTCACGATCGAGGAGTCAAAAAGGCGCCGTTCGTGGTGCTGATCGGCGCCAATATGCCCAGCATCCTGGCGGAAATCTCCTTCGTTTCCAATCCGACCGACGAGCGGCGCCTGGAATCGGAAGCATATCGCCAAAAGATCGCAGAGGCGCTCTATCGTGGCATTGCCAAGTACGTGGGCGGTCTCAGTGGAGTGAAGGTTGCCAGCAAGATCAGCAAGGAAGCCGACGAGTAGCCGCAGTCGACAATCTCGAAACTTCTGCCCACGCGACACAGTCTAAAGGGAGTAGCCTATTGCACGGGGCGAGGTATGTCGTTCCCTTGGGCTCACCCTCTATTCCATGAGACGTTGTCTGCACTTAGCGCTGGTTTTGTTGGCCTTGGCGGCGATGTCGTGCGCTGCCGATGCCGACTTTCTGCCCAAGGCGTTCGCGGGCTGGACGAGCACCGGAACGCCTCAGCTCACTCACGATCCGGCCAAGGTGGACAACGCCTATCCTGCCGTGTTGAAGGAATACGGCTTCCTCGAGGCGGAAACAGCCATTTACACTCGCGACGATGGCCGAAAGCTCACCATCAAGGCGGCTCGATTCAAAGATGCGACCGGTGCCTATGGTGCTTTCACCTTTTACCGCCAACCGGCGATGCGATTGGAGCAGATAGGAACCAAGGCCGCCTCGGCCAACGAACGCACGCTGTTCTTCCGCAGCAACATTCTGGTGGATGCCACCTTCGACCGGCTTACCGGGATGTCGGCAGCTGAGCTTCGCGAACTCGCTGCCTCCTTGCCGGCAGCTACCGGTTCCAACGACAAGCTCCCCACCCTGCCACAGTATCTGCCGAAGCAGAAGGCGGTGGAGAACTCGGCAAAATACATCCTTGGTTCGCAGGCGCTAACTGCAATTGGCGCTCCGCTAACGGCAGAACAGGTTGACTTTCAGTATGATCCGGAGATTCTGACGCAGCAGTACTCGCTTCCGGATGGTGCCGTAACGCTGATGATCGTGCAGTACCCCACGCCGCAAATCGCGGGCGACCGGTTGCGCGCGCTCGAACCCATCGCCAAGGCAAGCCCTGATGCGCTGGCGTTGCGCCGCTCGGGACCAATGCTGGTGGTGGAAGGCGGTAGCGTCGACAACAGCGAAGCGCGTTCGCTACTCGGTTCCGTCAACTACGAAGCAGAAGTGACATGGGACGAAGCAACATCGATTCCGAAACGCGACAATATCGGCAACCTGATTGTCGGCATCTTCAGTCTGATTGGAATTCTCCTGCTTATCATGTTGATCTTCGGAGTTTTCTTTGGGGGATTTCGCATTCTCCTGGGGCGCCTGTTTCCGCATCGGGTGTTCAACCGGCCCGAAGGCGTGGAGATTATCCAGCTTCACCTTGAGCAGGAGACAACCTCGCGTAAGTAGTTTATTTTGCTATACTTTATGTCGTAGCGATGGAGATTTGATGGTTTTCGGTAAATTTCTCCTGGCTGTTGGCTTTCATTGTAAGTTATTGAAAACACAGCAGTTTAAGTCCCAAAAAGTGCTTGACACTCCCTCCCCGTGTCCCTAGTATTTGTTTCAGAAAGTTTTGACGGTCTAGCCTCCGTTGGAACTATTCTCCCTTGAAGAGAAGGCCGCCCTGTTGCCGGGTGGCCTTTTCCTTTTCATGCGAATCTTTGATCTCTGATCGACGTGCTAACCTGCGTCGAATGGAACAAGGCGCGGGTGTTTACGTCGGTACCGCCGGGTGGTCGTACAAGGACTGGGAGGGAATTGTTTATCCCGTACAGATCAAGAAGTCGCAACACCCAGTCGAGTACCTGGCGCAGTATATCGACCTGCTGGAGATCAACACTTCCTTTTACGGTCACATCAAGCCGGAGTGGGGCAAGCTCTGGAGCCGAATGGCGCGTGCGGTCAACCCTAACTTTCTCTTCACTGCCAAGCTCAACCGAGCGTTTACACATTCGCCGATTGCAGTGCTGGAAAGCACCTCGGCGACGACGATTCGTGCGACCGAGAAGGACGAGCAGCTGGCGAAGGAAGGGCTTGATTCGGTGGCGAACGAGAACATGCTCGGCGCCCTGCTGATACAGTTTCCGATCTCGTTCAAGAACACAAATGGCAACCGCGACTATCTCGACAGCCTGACTGAAAAGTTCAAACAGTATCCCTTGGTGGTGGAAGTCCGCCACAACAGTTGGATCGACGAAGGCACCCTGCGCCACTTCGCCGAAAAGGGGATTGGCTTCTGCAACATCGATCAGCCAACGCTGGGCGATGCAGTTCGGCCGAGCGAGCACGTGACGGCATCCGTCGGCTACGTTCGCTTGCACGGGCGCAATTACGAACAGTGGTTCGACAGCGATTCACGTAACGACCGCTACAACTATCTGTACACCGAAAGAGAGCTGGAAGGCTGGAAGGCGCGCATCGACGCCATCGCTGAAAAGGCGAAGAAGACGTTCGTTGTTGCCAACAATCATTTCGAGGGCAAAGCTGCGGTGAACGCGTTGCAACTGAAGAGCATGCTGAAGGGGGGCCCGGTGAAGGTCCCAGAGCTGTTGATGAAGAAGTATTGGGAGTTGGGGGAGATCGCGGAGAAACCGGCGACAAGCGACTAGCCGGGAGCAACAAGCGACTCGCGGCCGGCGTTACCCGGTGTTTTCGCCGCACCGGCAAATCCAGGGGCTGGGCGGGGCGAACTCCAGTACCTGGCCGTAACTTATGCCCTGGTACACCACAACCGGTTGCAGTTGCTTCTTCCCCAGGGCGTTTCGTCCCGGATAACCGCGACCTGCCACCAGTTAACCAGTTCGTAACGAACCTTTCCCGCTCTAGGCCGTATATCTCCACAGAAGTTGTACCCGGTGAAGCGCCACAGAGCGTGCCGGACGCAACCAGAAGGAGAAACATATGAACGCGAACTATAACTGGCTGATGGACAACGTTGCGATCCGCGTCACCCTGAACACGGTGGCGTTCGCTCTCTGGATGGCGGCAACTTTCGGGCTCTTGGAAGCCGCTGTGAGGCTGTAGCGTACGGTCCCTCCTCCGGGGACTGCACTGCATGCGTGAGGCGCGCATGCAAAGTGAATCCCGCTCGTTCTCCAGCGAGCGGGATTTCTCGTGTGCGGAATCAGAAATGAGAGCTGTGCCTAGCTCACGCGCTCGATGGTGACCGATTTCAGCACCACGTCCTGGTTAGGCCTGTCCTGGCGGTTACGGGGGAGCTTGGTGATCTTATCCGCGACCTCCTGGCCTTCGACGACCTCGCCGAAGATAGTGTGGTTACCGGTGAGCCACTCGGTGGGAGCGACGGTAATAAAAAACTGCGAGCCATTGGTGTTGGGCCCGGCATTGGCCATGGCGAGCTTACCGGCCTTATCGAACTTGTGCCGCGAGCCCTTGGTCTCGTCCTGAAACTGATAGCCGGGACCACCCATTCCGGTGCCCGCAGGATCGCCTCCCTGAATCATGAAGTTGGGGATGACACGGTGAAAGATCGTGCCGTTGTACAGTGGGGCAGTTTTCTTCTGGCGGTCGCGCGGGTCAGTCCATTCGCGAGTGCCCTCGGCGAGGTCGATGAAGTTCTTGACGGTTACAGGCGCGTCCTGCTCAAAGAGTCGGACGACGATACTGCCTTCACTGGTATCGAAGCGAGCATAAGTGCCGGATTCACGGGCCATGAAGATCCTTTCATTGCGGCAATGGGAGTAGGTGATGCCAAAGGTCAATTCTAACTGAGACGGGCCGGTGCGTACGGTTACGTGCTCCTCCGATAGAATGGCCTTTCTGAGATCGCGCGAATGCCATCGAACTGGATTTTCTGGGTTCTGTTCAATTTGTTTGTGCTGGCGATGCTGGCCCTGGACCTCGGCGTCTTTCATCGCCGGAAGCACGCCGTCCGCTTCAGTGAGGCCATCGGCTGGACATTTGTATGGGTGTCTCTGGCAGGCATCTTTGCCGTGTTCCTCTACTTCTTTGGGCACACTCTGGTCGGTCATTTGGGCCGGCCGAACTACCAGCTTTCGCTGGAATTCGTTACCGGCTACCTGATCGAAGAGTCGCTGAGCGTCGATAACCTTTTCGTCTTCCTACTGATCTTCCGCTATTTTCAGGTGCCGAAGCACTATCAGCACACGGTGTTGTTCTGGGGGGTGCTGGGCGCGCTGGTCATGCGCGCGATTTTCATCCTCGCCGGCATCCAGCTCCTAAAGCACTTCGAGTGGGTGATCTACATCTTTGGCGCGATCCTGATTTACAGTGGCATCAAGCTGTTCGGCCAGCAGGATCAGAAGATTGAGCCGGAAAAGAACATTGTCCTGCGCGCCTTTCGTAAGCTGTTTCCGGTTACCAAGTCGTATGAGGACGACAAGTTCTTCGTGCGTCGTGGCGCGGTTCTTTACGCAACTCCGCTTGCGATTGTGCTCATCATCATCGAGACCACCGATCTGCTTTTCGCAACCGACTCCATTCCTGCGGTGCTTGCGATCACGCGAGAGCCGTTCATCGTATACACCTCGAATGTCTTCGCCATCCTGGGATTGCGATCGCTCTATTTTGCGCTGGCCGGCATGATCGAGACCTTCCACCTGCTGCACTATGGGCTATCGCTCATCCTGATCTTCATCGGGCTGAAGATGCTTTCGTCGCACTACGTCAAAATTCCGATTGGCATTGCGCTGGGGGTGGTGGCGGGGGTGCTGCTGGCGTCGATTGCGGGGTCGCTGTTGTTCCCGGCCAAGGCACATGCCCACTCGTGAGCAGCTATTCGAAAGTGATGGAGTCTCCGCAAACAACGGAGTGCTTGTGAAATCTCGCCTCGTTCTTCAAAGGGAAGTCGACGCGATAGTGTGCCCCCCGGCTCTCTTCGCGCGCCAGGGCCGAGCGAGCGATCAATAGTCCGGTCTCCACAATGTTCGCCGCCTCACGCGCCAGGCGGCTTCCTGGCTGAGGGGCATGCTGTTGCAGGCGAGCCAGTTCGGCCACGACTTGACGGAGCGAATTGCCATCGCGAACGACTCCGACATCCTGCCACATCAGTGATTGAACCTGGCGGATAAAGCCTTCAATCTCCGTGGCACTGCCGTTACTGGACTGGATTCGAGCCGGAACAGGGTCGCTGCCATGTCGAATTGGTTCGGCTTCCTCGCGTATTGCTCTGGCAGCCCGCGCCCCATAGACCAAACCCTCAAGCAGGGAATTGCTCGCCAAGCGATTGGCGCCGTGCACCCCGGTGCAGGCGACCTCACCCGCAGCGTAGAGACCGCCGAGCGAGCTGCGTCCTTCCAGATCGGTGCGTACGCCTCCCATCGCGTAGTGGGCCGCCGGCCGAATGGGAACCAGTTCCGTCGTGATGTCGATGTTGTATTGCAGGCAGGTGGCATAGATCGTAGGGAAGCGCTGGCGCACTTTTTCGGCGTTGAGATGGGAGAGATCAAGGTAGACGGTCGCATCGGGACGATGTTGCAGCTCCAGTTCGTGGGCAATCGCGCGGGCGACAACATCTCGCGGGGCTAGTTCTGCCAGCTCGTGGTACTTCGGCATGAAGCGCTTCAGCTCGATGTTGCGGAGGTAAGCTCCCTCGCCACGCAGGGCCTCCGACAGGAGGAAACGGGGAGCGTTCTTGACATACAGCGCCGTGGGATGAAACTGCACGAATTCCATGTCGCTGATCTCGGCTCCGGCGCGATAGGCCATGGCCACCCCATCACCGGTTGCAACCGCGGGATTTGTCGTATTGCTGTAGACCTGTCCCAGCCCTCCGGTGGCGAGCAAGACGGCGGAAGCATAAATCTGATGGATGTCGCCATCCTGATCGAGTACACGCACGCCGCATACCTGACCGTCGTGCATGAGCAGTTCTGTGGTGAACTCGAACTCGCCGAAGGAAATGTTCTTGAGTGCCGCAGCCTTCAGATACAAGGCGCGCCCGATTTCGCGGCCGGTGGAGTCGCCGTGGGCGTGCAAGACACGGCTGCGGCTATGGGCGCCTTCGCGGGTGAAGGCGATCTTGCTGCCGGCGCGATCGAACTCCGTGCCCCACTCGATCAACTCCTCGATGCGATGAGGGCCTTCCTCGACCAGGATGCGCGCGGCTTCCTCATTCACCAGGCCGTCACCAGCTCTGATCGTGTCTTCGAGATGAAGCCTGACCTCGTCTTCATCACTCAGCGCCGCAGCGATTCCGCCTTGTGCATATTGGGTGTTGGATTCAGTGACTTCGCGCTTGGCGAGACAAAGAACGCGGCCGGTAGACGCTAGCTCCACCGAAGCACGTAACCCGGCAATGCCGGCCCCCACGACAATGAAGTCCGTATCCGAAGGTAAGTTTGTCATCGCGGAAGCCTCGACTTGCCTGCTTCTGTTGCTAATGGTAACACCCGAAATCCGCTACTATTTCGCAAGAAAAGCCCGCATTCTCGTATTGGGAAACCTGCCACGCAGCCTGAATGGCAATCCTTTACACTGATTGCTTGACCCGAATTCCCGTCAGAACCGCTTCCCGGTCGTACGAGGTGTTGGTCGAGCGTGGCTTGCTCTGCAAAGCTGCACAGGCGCTGGGAGACCTGTTGCCGAAGCGTGCGCGTTTGCTGGTTGTCACCTCCAGGCCGGTTCGTAAACACTGGGGCAGAGCGCTGCAACGAGGCCTTCGGCCGTTATCGGGAAAGACACTCGTCTTCGAGATGCCGGACGGTGAGCGTGCCAAGCGACTTGTGAGTCTGGAGAAACTCGCCGAAAAGCTGATCAGCGAGGGGGCCGATCGCCAGTCAGTCTTAATTGCGCTGGGTGGGGGAGTCGTCGGCGACGTAGGCGGATTTCTGGCGTCAATTTTCATGCGCGGAATCCCGGTGGTGCAGCTTCCCACAACCCTGGTCGCCCAGGTGGATTCCGCCATTGGCGGCAAGACCGGAGTGAATCTCTCCTCCGGCAAGAATCTGCTGGGTACCTTCCATCAGCCGTTATGCGTGCTGGTGGATCCGGATGTACTGTCGACTTTGCCGGCGCGGGAGTACCGTTCAGGATTGTTCGAGGCGATGAAGTACGGAGTCATTCGCAATCCGAAGATATTCGACATCATGGAAGAGTGTCGAGATGCCTTGCTCAAACGCGACCCTGAATTGTTGGAAACACTTATCGCCGAGTGCATTGAGGTCAAGTCCGAGGTGGTTAGCGCCGACGAGCGGGAGGGGGGCGAGCGGCGCATCCTCAATTTCGGGCACACCATTGGACACGCCCTTGAAGCAGAGGCGGCCTACGAAGGACTCCTGCACGGCGAGGCAGTGGGATGGGGCATGATTGCCGCATCCCGAATCGGCGAGGACACCGGTGTTTCAGACAAGCAAACCGCTGGACGCATACGGGCCCTGGTGAGGGCTTATGGTCCATTGCCGAAGCTGAAGGTCAAGCCTAAGCGAATCCTGAAACGGCTAATGAGCGACAAGAAAAGCGTCGGTGGGGTCCCGCATTTCGTGCTTGCCCGGACGATGGGGATGGTCGACATCGTAAGCGACGTGCCCGAGCGCGTGATCTTGCGGGCCGTGGAAGAGATAAACAGCTTCGCCTTCTCCAAATGACAACCGAATCGAATAAAGCCCAGGAAGCGCACATCATCGGGGCGGCGCCGGAAGGTTCAGCCGATGAAGCTTCGGCCGCTGTGGCTGTCCGCGAGATGTTCAGCTCGATTGCCCCGCGCTATGATCTGCTGAACCATGTGCTGTCGATGAATGTGGACCGGCTGTGGTGGAATCGCGCAGCCAGAACGTTCGCCGGCATTCTCGGCCGTCCCGGGTCGCAGGTCCTTGATTTGTGCTGCGGTACGGGAGACATGACCTTCGCCCTGCACCGTCGGGCCAAGGGAAGTGGGGCGAGCTTCACGGGAGCCGACTTCTCGCACGCTATGCTGGTGCGCGCCCGGGAGAAGTCCGGGAGCAGGAAGATCCGCTGGATCGAAGCTGACGCGTTGCAGTTACCATTCGGTTCGGGCGAGTTCGATCTGGTAACTGCGGCCTTCGGGTTCCGCAACCTGGCGAATTACAATCGCGGACTGGCCGAGATTCACCGGGTGCTGGCTCCCGGAGGGGAAGTGGGCATTCTGGATTTTGGCGAGCCGAAAGGCCTCATCGGCCGAATCTACCGCTTCTATTTCCATCGCGTTCTTCCCGCCATCGGGACCGTCATTTCCGGCGTCAGCGGTCCGTACAAGTATCTGCCTGCTTCGGTCCAGCGATTTCCGCCACCGGATGAGATGCTGCAACGCATGCGTGATGCCGGCTTCGGCGACGTCGCCTGGACACCGTACACGTTCGGCATTGCTGGCCTGTACCGGGGAAAGAAGAAAGCGCGGGCCTAGTTGCGCGCGAAGGTGTCCCGCAAGGCCTGCTCGCTGGTGTAGCGGATCACGTCAGGATAGAGGGGACCAAGGAACTCGCGGAGGCGCGATGTGTCCATCGTGTAGGAGCCGATCAGGTACGGCAAGGCTTCGGGCGGAATCGAGGAAATACCCCACCTCCACAGAGTCCGCAAAACCAGGGCATAAGCAGCTCGGGTGGGTGCTCGTTTGATTGTGGAATTGGCGATTCGAGCGCAGCCCTCGATGGTGAGAGGCTCTCCTCCTCCCGTAACATTGAGAATCGTCAGCGGCGGATCGGAGGCCGGACGGTATAACAGATAGGCCACCAACCTTGCCATGTCGTCCACATGGACGAACTGTACTTGTTTAGTCAGATACTCCTTACCACGAGGCAGCATGAACGGCAGGCGTTTGCCTTCGGCGCGCATGCGGACGGCCCGGTTGCTTTTCCCTAAAGGAGTTCCTCGCAACGCGCCGACCATGTAGTTCTGCATGGTGGCGCCGGCGTAAATGTGCGGCCGCAGGATGTAGATTCGACAATTGCCCATACTCTCGGCGCGATAACGCACCACCTCATCGCTCTCCCTCTTGTGGATCGCGTAGGGGAGGGTATGGGCTTTTAGGGGTGCATCTTCGCGCACAGGACCGGGCGTCTCGGGTCCGTAGACAGACACGCTGCTGGGGAAAATGAAGCGTTGTACATCGCCGCCGGTGCGGTTGACCACACTGATAGCCTCCATTACCCGGGCAGTACCGGCAACATTGATCTGCCACATCTTCTCCAGGTCGAGGACGCCGCTACTTTGAGGATCGAGAATGCAGGCGAGGTGAATGACGGAGCTGGCGCTGGTTTCACGTAGCAGACGCGTAAGGGCTGTACAGCTGGCCTCGCGTCCCAAGTCCAGGGAGTGAAATTCCAAGTCGGCGGAATGAGAAGGTGGGCGCACATCGACGCCCACCACGTGAAAGTCGGTAAGGAGAGGCCGAAGGCGAGTTCCGAGGTTACCCGAGATACCGGTAACCAGAACCGTCCTCCCCCGCAGGCTCATTTCTTGGGCGGAGCAGCGGGTGCTGAGTTGTTCTGACCCGCCGATTCACCCGGGTGCAGCTCATGAGCGTTGCCACCCTGCTCCGGCGCTTCCGGTTTAGGTTCGGGGCCGAAATAGGCGTCATTCAGCGTGGGTTTCACGGACTCGCTCAGCTCTTGTATCTTGTCCCGCATCATCTGGTCATGCAGGGTGTGCGCGATCTGTTCTTTGACCTCGCTGAGCGGCTTTTCTTTCTCCGAAATCATCTTGTAGATGTAGGCCGCGCCGGCGTCAGCAAAGGGTTGCGAGATCTCGCCCGGCTTCAGATCGAAGACACTCGCGTGAGTTGACGGGATCATGGCGGGAGTCTGGTTCTTCAACTCAACGTCGGGCACGGAGCCGTGCAGTCCCATGCGCGCCAGAGCGTCTTTCTGCAAGGTTGCAGGATCGGCCCCACCAACCCATTCCTTGCGCACCTTTTCAACGTAGGCTTTCTCTTCGTCTTCGCTAGGCTTCTTCACTTCCGCCGCGGCAGGCTGGCTAGGGATGATGATGCGCTCGAGATCGGCTTCCCGAAACTTGCCAAGATTATCCTTGTAGTACTGCTCAATCTTCTGGTCGGAGGGATGGGAGTACTCGTCCGAATAGTGCTGGTTGAGGGCTTCGACCAGCAACTGGTCGGTGACGAACTTCATGATCTCTTTGAAGCGTGGTTCGTTTTCCAGGCCCAGCGCTCGCGCCTGATCGGAGAAGGCCAGTATTCGGGCGTATTGGATGGCGAAGTTGCGCCGGGCGTTCGTGGTCATCTGGGGCTTGATTGCAGTCGCCATTTTCTCGAACTGCTCGCGGCTGACCGAGCTCACGCAATCAGTTTGACTGCCACTTTTGCAGCCCCCGCCGATGGTAATAACCGTGTCGGTGGGCTTGACGCTCGCAGCGCTCGCCGGAAGCTCGGTGGTTTGACCTGGCCGGGGTAAATGCCTCACGGTCTCTGTTTGAGTTTGTGCGGCCGCAATCGGCGCCAGGGCACACAAAAGCGCAAGGACGCTCATAGTGTGAAATCGCATGAAGTTCAACCTCCGGAAGAATGAAAGCAGGCTAGTGGGTTAGTAACGGAAATCCTATCATATCTGTAAGGCCAGCCAATGCGGGGAGCCAGGACAGCGCGCTAGTTTCAGACAAACGGACCGCACTTCCCGCCCGCCTTACGGTTTGCAGGTGTGGGCACTGACAAACTGCATTCTGTTTGGCGGCGGTGTGGTTTCCGGTGAATAATCATCGTCAGACATCCCCCGTGCACATCCAGAGCATGCAACGCGAAAAGAAGGCGGTGGCCCTGAATTCCATATGGGCTGCGATCGGGATTACTGCTCTCAAGATCGTCGTTGGAGCGACGACTCGAAGCCTCGGTATTCTTTCGGAGGCGGCCCATTCGGGCTTGGATCTCATCGCCGCTGCCATTACCTATTTCTCAGTTCGCGTTTCCGACAAACCCGCCGATGCCGATCATCAGTACGGTCACGGTAAGGTTGAAAACTTCTCAGCCTTTATCGAAACCGGGCTGCTGCTGCTCACTTGCCTGTGGATTGTTTCCGAAGCCGTAAAGCGGCTCTTTTTTCACGATATTCACATCAACCCATCGGTTTGGGCTTTCCTGGTGATGGGGGCCTCGATTGTCATTGACATTTGGCGATCGCGGCGGCTGCGTACGATCGCCGACAAGTATGACAGCCAGGCACTGCGGGCGGATGCGTTGCACTTCAGCACAGACGTTTGGTCGAGTTCCGTGGTGGTGCTTGGATTGGCCCTGGTGATGGTCGCCGACCGCTGGTCCGTTCCCTGGCTGGCTAAGGCCGACGCGGTTGCCGCGCTTGCAGTGGCCGGCATTGTGGTGCAAGTGAGCTGGAGGCTGGCGCGGCAAACCATTGATTCCTTGCTCGACGCTGCGCCCTCGGGAGTCCGCACCCGCATCATCTCAGCGCTGTACGCAGTCGACGGAGTGCTCGAGGTCGACCGGGTGCGCATACGTCGGGGCGGCAACAGGTACTTCGTCGACGTTTCCGTGGCCATGTCGCGGACCGTGACCTTTCAGAAGTCCGAGCAGGTCTCAACCGAAGTTGCCGGCCGGATTCGTGACATCCTTCCCGGAGCTGATGTGGTGGTGAACGCCGTATCTCGCGCTCATCTCCGCGAAAGTATTTTCGACCGAGTGCGGGCGGTTGCCACCCGTCACAACCTGAACGTCCACGACATCAGCGTGCAGGACCTGGACGGCCACTTGCACCTAGAGCAGCATGTGGAACTCGACGAGACACTCACGCTGAAGGAAGCGCATGAGAGGATTACCGAACTGGAAGCCGAGATGAAGAACGACATGTCCGAGATCTCGACAATTCTCACCCATATCGAGAGCGAACCCGCGAGGATCGAAACCGGAGACGGCCTGGTGCGAGTGCCCAGCTTCGAGCGCAAGCTGCTGGGGGTGACGGAGAGCTTTCCGGAAGTGGTCGACATGCACGACCTGGTATTCAAGCGAGTCGGAGGGAGGCTATATCTTTCACTGCATTGCACAATGAAGGACGATCTTCCGCTGTCACGCGTCCATGACATTCAGACCGCCATGGAGGGCCGCTTCCGGCAGGAAGTACCGGAGTTGTTTCGAGTGCTGATCCATCCCGAACCCCAAACCGACAATCAAAGGTAGTAAGAGCTGCAATAATGATTGCCTTGGCCTGCGGCGAAGAAGTAAGCTCTTGGCAATCCAGGATGTTTCGGGGGCTGTCATGCAACAACATCGGGCTGATACGTCTGCTGATCAGGGCACTCCCAATATTCCGAAACCGGAGGATCCTGACCCCAACCTTGAGCGCATACGCTATATCGAATATGCAGGCAAGCGGGTGCTGCTGGTGGACGCAAGTGGGTGCACAGCGGACCAGTTACTCGAGTACACCAGGCTGGTTCCGCAGCATGTGACTAAACAGCCGGACCATTCCGTGCTTCTGCTTGGCGATTTCACCGGGGCGCAATTTACCAAGGAGACCATCGAGCGCCTCAAGGTCGCGACTGTATTTGACCGTCCCCACATAGCCAAGTCGGCTTGGGTACTGAGCGAGAATCTGCACAAGGTACTGCTGGAATCGATCCGGACGTTTTCAGCGCGGGAGATAGCCGTATTCTCTACTCGTGAAGAGGCGTTGGACTACCTGGTGAGTTGATCAGGCAGCGCCCCCAGTCGCCATCGCTCCTAACTCCTGCCCGGGATCTTCGTCAGGGAAAACAGCCTCAAGCGGATAGCCGAGTTCCTTCCAGGCGTAATACCCGCCCAGCAGCGGACGCACATGGCGTATACCGTGCCTTCTGAGTTGCAGCGCCACACGGGCGCTGGTGGCCTCGTTCGGTCAAGTGCAGAACAACACGATCTGGCCATCGCGGGAAATTTCGCCGTGACGGCTTTCCAGCGTCTCCGGAGAAATGCGTAGCGCAGTGGGAAGGGTATGAGGATCTGGTAGCAGATCGAGCGGATGCCGCAGGTCGATGATGCTTACTGGCTCGCCCAGGTCAAGCTTGACTTTCAATTCCTGGGGTGTGATGCGGTCCCCTTTCACCTGATTGAGGAAGCGCATCCGGTCGTAATAGCGGTAGCCGATATATGCGATAAAAGCCCCCACGAACATCAGGAACGCCCATGCGCCGAGGCGCTGCAGGCCGTCCGTGATGCGGGCAATCTGCCTGGTAAAGAAGAACCCGATCAGGGTGAACGCCGCTGCCCAGAGGGACGCGCCGGCGAGAGCAAAGACTGCAAACCGGGGATAGGGAATGCCCACGACGGCAGACAGTGGAGCAGCGGCAGTGTTCAGGCCAGGCACGAACTTGGCGAACAGCAAAGTTCGCACCCCAAACTTGGCAAACTTGGCTTCTGTCTGACGAACGCAGGTGTCAGGCTCGAGGGAGATCTTGCAGAGCAGCCGCAACACGGTCAAGCCCCGCCGCTTGCCGATGTAGTACCAGAGTGAATCGCTGGTGATTGAGCCCAGCGCCGCGGCCAGAACGACCAGAAAAAGACTCATCTGGCCCTGCCCGGCGAGAGCGCCGCAAGTCATCAGCAGCGGCGCAACCGGCACCGGCAGGCCTGCCTGCTCGCCCATCACCCACACAAACACGAGCAAGTAGCCGTATAGCTGAATGAATTGGAGGGTATCGGTCACAAGAGCTCACAGGATCAACTCAGCAAGTGGATGCCGAAGTAGCGCCAAAGTTTCGCTATCCGGACGAAATAATGGTCAAGACAGAAGGGGGTCTCTTCCAAGCAATCTCGAGCCTCCGGCGGCGAGCAAGAAGCGCGAAGCATCAACTAGCCTACCATTTCTGAGAACGCTCGCCCGCAGGCGGCCGTGTCGCCGACTGTACGGACGCTTTCTCCGCCGGCATCGCATACTCGGGATTCGGTTTGCCCATCAGGTACATATCAAACCAGCCGACAATGTTCTCCAGCCGCTCAATGCGGTGCCACGGTTGCCCTGAGCGCGACAACTCGTGCGATTCGCCAGGGAAGCGGACCATTACGGTTGGCTTGTGCAGGTACTTCAGGGCACGAAACATCTGCTCGCCGCCGGAGGTGGGAGGCGTCCGATAATCAACATCGCCAAGAATAAACATCATAGGAGTGTCGACGTTCTTGATGTAGGTGATGGGTGAGCGTTCCACGTAATCCTGGAAATCGTCGAACGGCGGCGCCTTGAACCAGTTCGGTTGGAACAGTGTGAAATCAGCGGTGTACCACCAGGAAGCCCAATCGGCAATGTCGCGCTGGGAGACGGCCGCTTCAAAGCGATGGGTGTGCCCAACCGTCCAGTCGGTCAGCAGGCCGCCGCCGCTGCCGCCGGTTACGCCGAGTTTGTTCTGATCGATGTACCCGCGCTTGAGCATCTCGTCGACGCCGACCATCAAGTCCTTGTAGTCGTCGCCGGGATACTTGTACTGAATGATGTTGCCGAACTCTTGCCCGTAGCTGGTGCTGCCGCGTGGATTGGGATAAAGCACCACGTATCCCTGGGCGGCCATCCATTGAAATTCATGGTCGAAGATATACCCATAGGCCGTGTGTGGTCCGCCGTGAATATTGAGAATAAGCGGATACTTCTTCGAGGGATCGAAGTCAGGCGGCTTCTGGATCCAGGCTTCAATCTTCCTGCCGTCGAAACTGGTATACCAGAAGTCTTCTGGAACCGTGAGGTCCAGCTCGCTGAATAGCGGCCCGTTCAGATTGGTGATCTGCCGCTGCGCGCCGTTGGGCTGCAAGACGAAAAGTTCGTCAATCATGGTCGGCGTGGAGACGTTCAGGACGACAACCTTGCGGTCATCGGACTCGGTGAACTGCACGACAGCTTGGTCGCCGTGGGAGAGTTCCTGGACCTTTCCGGAGGTCGCGTCAACGCTGACCAGAATTGCGCGGCCCTCCTTAGCAACGACGTCGATAAGGCGCGAGCCGTCTTTCGACCACATCGGCGCCAGCCGGCGTGCTCCGCGCGGGGGCTCCATGTCGCCCAGCAGTCCGCTGTTGATGTCGAAGTCATAGTTCTCGGTGAGGTTTTTCGCAGTGGCTCCCGGAGTCAGCTCCAGGGTCCAGAGGTCCGGCTCGGCGTAGGAGCGTACAGGATTTTGTACCGCGCCGACGAAGGCCACTTGCTTGCCATCCGGCGAGAGCACCATGCTGTTGATGCCGCCCAGTAGGCCCCCCATTTTAACGGTCGAGATCAGTTCGACTGCGCCCCCCGCCGATGGCACTGACAAGATGTCGGTGTGGGGCAGCTCATAGTAAGGCTCGATGATGCGGTTGGCGTGGAAGATGATCCGGCTACCGTCAGGCAGGAAGCTGGGCTCCTGCTCGTCGAATTCACCCGTCGTCAATTGTTTCGGAGTGTTTTTGGCATCGCTGGACACGGGCACGTCGATGATCCAGATGTGCCGATGGTGCTTGGGATCCAGATAGCCCGCGCCGTTGAAGCGGTAGACAGCTCGGGTGATGATCTTCACGTCACTCTCATGCTCCGGCTCGCCACCGGTTTCTTTCTTCTGCTGCTTGGCGAGATCGTCAGGGTTGGCGTCGCACAAAAACGCGATGCGTTTGCCGTCGGGCGACCACACTGGATCTCCGGCAGACCGCGGCAGGTCGGTGATCGTCCACGCCTCACCCCCGCTCATGGAAAGCAACGCCAGTTGCGATGCCGGAGGCTTACCGTTCTTTGGCGCTTCGCCACTGCCGCGGACGAAGGCAATCCACTTGCCGTCGGGCGACCAGCGCGGCTGCGAGTCGTGTTTGCCATTGGTCAGGCGCATGGGGGCCGATTGCCCGCTGGTAGTGACGCTCCACAGCGATGTCTCGTAGCCCTCTTTCTTTTCGTTGACCGTGACCTTGACGAAAACAACCTTCGACCCGTCGGGTGATACCTGGGGGTCTGCGATCCACTGAAAGCGGAATAGGTCTTTCTCCGTGATCGGGCGCTTGGTTTGAGCAACTACGAAAGGGCTGGTCGTGGCGAGCAGCAGGGCAAGCAAGCCGGCAATCTTGTGCACTGGTCGTAGCACCTCGGAGAGAATGTAGCGTCCTTTATAGCTGGGGAGCTTTACGATTGTCGAGGAGGGCAGAGTTCTGCATCATAATAGCGTGTTGCCTTTCTGCACCTCGCGACTGGCGAGGTGCTCTAGTATGAATAAGGGTGTGAACTCACTGGCCCAGAAAGTGAATCGCGCCACCTCTGCGGCTCTCAAGGGGACACAGGAGCCACGCTGGCCCGGCCTCGTGGCCCTGATGGCCGGCGCTTGTTTGCATTTTGTGTTGCCGACTAGACTGTCCATGGGGCCAGACTGGCTGCTGCCGGCCGTCATGGCGGTGCTGCTGGTCCCGATCCTGGCATCGCATCGGCGGGGAGCCTATGCTGTGGCGCGACTGCTGACCTTCGTGGCCACCGGAGCTCTGACGTTGGCGCTGGTGGTCTCGCTTGCCCTTCTGATTCAAGGACTGCCGTTTCACAAAGACACTCCGCAAGCCCTTCTGCGCTCCGCCGGTGTGCTATGGGTAACGAACATCCTGGTCTTTGCCCTCTGGTATTGGAAACTGGACGCGGGCGGCCCGGTCGGGCGCGATAACTGTGCCGGACCAGTACCTAGCGCGTTCTTGTTTCCGCAGATGGTGCGCCAGCCCGATACTCATTGGTCGCCGCAGTTCATCGACTACCTGTTTCTTGCCTTCAACACCAGCACGGCTTTCTCGCCAACCGACACTGCGATTCTTGGTCGCTGGGCGAAGATCCTGACCATGTTGCAGTCACTCATCTCATTGTCGGTGCTGGTGATTCTCGCAGCGCGCGCCATCAACGTTCTCTAAGCGACGGGCGATTCCGTTCGGTCGCTAATCTGAAGAAAGCTCTGAACCCCGCTATGCCGTCGGCCTGTCTCTCGGCGGGGCGTAGGCAAAGAAATCCTGATGAAAGCGCTGCGCATACTCACGGATGAGCTGCTCAATGCGGTTGGGGTCTCGCGAGCGGACAATCAGCCCGGCATGGTGCGGCTTGTCATTCATGCGCCATACGATTTCAGGATCGTTGTAGGCCGAGGTGTCGGGGGATTCCTGGCGGGCGAGCGATATCAGAAGTCCCGCATAATCGTTGCGAAGAGGGGCAACCGTGTACGGCGCCTTCCCGCCGGCAATCTCCACTTTGGCCCACTCCGCCCATAGATTGATTCCGGTGGCAGCCTCTACCAGTTCACTGATATGCGCTCCACCGACCCGGGCCGCCGTTTCCAGGAAGTACAGCTTGCCATCGTGCCCGCGGATGAATTCGCTATGCGAGACGCCGCGCAGCATCCCCAACGCAAGCAAAACCTGCTCGTTCAAGGCGCGCAGCTCCAGTTCCTCGCTCGATCCCGGAGCCAGAGTCCGAGTGGTGAATACATCACCGCTCTGCGAAACCTCCATCGGCGGACGGCCATACTTGCTGGCTACTGAAAACACTATCTTCCTGTCGTAAATAATTGCGTCGACGTGATAGATCTCGCCCGGTATGTACTGCTCCAGCAGATAGAACGATTGCTGATCGCCCAGCGCGTTCGCCGCCTCCCAGAACTCGCCGGAATTGTGAAGCTTCTTAACCCCTATGGAGCCGGCGATGGAGCGCGGCTTCAGAACCCATGGCGGCGATATTCGCTCCATGAACTCATTGAGCTTGCGATGATTCAGAACGTGGATGAATGCTGGGATTGGTAGCCCCTCGGAGGCCGTGCGCGTGCGCATGGCCAGTTTGTCGCGAAAGTAGCGGGCGCTGGTCTGGCCCATGCCCGGCACGCGCAAGTGCTCGCGCAAGATCGCCGCCGTCTCTACGTCGAACTCGTCGAGAGCGACGATGGCGTCGATGGTCTCGGTCTTCGCGGTGTGACTAAGGCCAAGCAGGACATCGTTGATGTTCCACTCCTTGTCCACATCGGGTACGTAGAAGATCTCGTCAATGCTCTCGCGCGGCCAGGCGGCGTGCTCCAGGCTATGCGAGGTGACGAGCAACACTCGGCAGCCTTGGCGATGGCACTGTTGGAGGAATTCAGCCCCTTTGTAGTAGCTGGCGAGGCAGACGATGGTCGGAGTATGGCCTGCTTTCGAGACTGAGGATGACATCGCAAACCTCCCGCACTATCTGTGTTTGCAACAAGGTATCAGACCTGCTGACTTTCGTCGCCCTGGTGCCGGTGGATTTTGTACAATCTATGCCTTGTGAGCCATCGTTCCGTCCGGCGACGATTCGCACGCAGTGCCGAGTTATTAGCGGCTGTGCTCGCTCATCTACACGCCTTCACGTGTCGATGCTTTTTATCGATGTAAATTAAGGTGGAGAAGAAGGAACATGGCGGAGCGACCCATAGACGCTCCGAAAGAGGCTTGCAGTGCCTGAACTGAGGAAAGATCCGATTGTTGGACGCTGGGTAATTGTTTCCAATGACCGCGCCAAGCGGCCGACCGACTTTGTGCGCGAACCGGTGACCAGGAAGGGCGGTTTCTGCCCATTCTGCCCGGGCAACGAGAGCAAGACACCGAACGAGGTGCTGGCTTACCGTCCGAATGGTACCGGCCACGATAGCCCGGGCTGGACCGTCCGCGTCGTCCCTAACAAATTTCCGGCCCTGGGAATCGAAGGCAGCCTGGGGCGCCAGGCGGAAGGCATGTTCGACAAGATGAATGGGATCGGCGCCCATGAAGTTGTCATCGAGGCACCGGAGCACGATGTCACCCTGGCAGATCTCACCGAAAAGCGTATCGAAGACGTGCTGTGGGCCTTTCGCGACCGCATCCTCGATCTGAAGAAGGACAAGCGCTTTAAATACATCCTCATTTTCAAGAACCACGGCACCGCCGCGGGTGCCACGCTGGAGCACTCACATGGGCAGTTGATCGCGCTGCCCATTGTCCCCAAGTACGTGGCGGAAGAGATGGAGGGTGCGAAGCAGTACTTCATCTACAAAGAGCGCTGCGTGTTCTGCGACATCGTTCGCCAGGAGACTGAAGCTGGCATCCGCGTCGTCGGCGAGAATGAAAACTTCCTGACAGTCGCTCCTTACGCTCCGCGCTTCCCATTCGAAACCTGGATTTTGCCCAAGCGGCACGAATCCGCCTTTGAGAATTCGTCGTCCCAGGTCTATGAAGCCCTGGCAAAGTCGCTCAAGAATCTGCTGACTCGCGCCGACCAGGTGCTCAACCGCCCGGCCTACAATCTGGTCATCCACACCGCCCCCGTGCAGGAAGGCCCACTGGACTACTATCACTGGCACATTGAATTCATGCCGCGGCTGACCAAGACCGCCGGCTTTGAATGGGGAACCGGCTTCTATCAGAACCCCACGCCGCCCGAAGAAGCGGCGAAGTTTCTGCGCGAAGCGAAGATTGTCGCGCCGCAGCCCCTCGAAGTGTAGGAGAGATGTTCCGTCGGTCTGCGGTCTACTCGTTGCGGTCCTGATATTCCTCGTACCACGCCATCTGGATGGCTTCCAGCTTCGACTCGTTCGACGCCTTATCGTCGTCCACGAATGTAGGCAGTTCGGTGACGTAGCGGTGCAGGTCGGTGAAGCGCACTTCCAGCGGATTCTGGTCAGGATATTTGTCAGCCAACGCGATGCCCAGATCTTCAGCGTCGTCCCAGCGTAGTTCGGCAGCCATAACCACCTCGTTGATTAATTAGAACCGCAGAGGCACAGAGACAGAGAGGTAACAAGTCCGATTTTTTCAGTGACTCAGTGTCTCTGTGGTGAAGCTTTCTAGTGTCCTTCCGAAACGTAGTTGCGATTCCAGGCCGGAATTTCAACCACAATCTCGCCCGGCTTCTCGATGATGGACTGGCAGCCGAGCCGCGATTCGAGCTGCAGGTCAGCGGCCATGTCAAGGCGGTCGGCTTCGTCGTCTTCCATATCGCTGAGCAGTTCCTTGCCTTTTTTCACTACGACGTGGCAGGTCGTGCAGGCGCAGTTGCCGCCGCAGGCATGGTCCAGATGAACGCCAAAGTTCAGCGCGACGTCGAGAATCGACTCCGGCTTGCCATGCTCGAGGTACGGCAGCTTGCCGTGTTCGAACTCGACCGTTTTGTTGTCGGGAAGGAAGGTGACCCGGACGGTGTTGGTTCCAGGTGCTTCAATCGTGGCAGCGCTGCCGCCTTGGGTCTTCTCGTCTGACATAAGTCCTCAGTTCTTGATCTCTGCCTGCGCGATCGGGTGAGGGGCTGCGGGGCCCTCGCCCACATCGGCGTTGTCCATGGTTTTGCCCTTGAGCGCTGCGCCTACGGCGGAGTCCATCATCAGCTCGGCCAGCCGCATGGTGCCCTGGTTTAAGGCCTCGACTCCGTCGCGCACTGCCTGGTAGTCGTCTTGCGACATCACCGCGCGCAGCGCCTTTTCCAGCTTCTCGATGGTGCTGCGCTCCTGCGACGTAAGCTGCTCCCAGGCGGGATTCTTTCGGCCCTTCTCCAGCGCCGTGAGAATCGTGTCGGCTTCGTTGCGCGCTTCCACAAGCTGGCGCTGGCGAAAGTCTTCCTCCGCGTAGTCGAACGATTCCAGAATCATGTTCTCGACCTGCTCGTCGGTGAGGCCGTAGCTGGGCTGGACTTCAATCTCCGATTCTTTGCCGCTACGCAGTTCACGCGCCGTGACGTGCAGAATCCCGTTGGCGTCGATGAGAAACTTCACTTCGATGCGCGGCAGTCCAGCCGGCATGGGAGGAATGCCTTTCAGGTCGAAGCGCGCCAGCGAGCGATTGTCCTTGGCCATCTCGCGCTCACCCTGTACAACGTGGATCGCCACGTTCGTCTGGCCCTCGACGCCGGTGGTGAAATGCTCGGTGGCAGATGCAGGGATTGTCGAGTTGCGATGAATGATCTTTGCCACGCCGCCACCCAGCGACTCGATTCCCAGCGAGAGCGGCGTTACGTCGAGCAGCAGCATGTCGCTGGTGGCTTCCGAGCCTCCGGCGAGGATGTTGGCCTGCACGGCAGCACCCAGCGCGACGACTTCGTCGGGATTGAGGTCGGCGTGTGGCTTGCGCTGAAACATCTCTTCGACCAGCTTGCGCACCAGTGGAATGCGGGTCGATCCGCCGACCAGTACCGCTTCATCAATCTGTTGCGCGGTTAGCACAGAGTCTTTCATGGCCTGTTTTACGGGGCCGACAGTGCGGTTGATCACTGGCTGAATCAACTGCTCAAGCTGCTCGCGTGTGATCTGCCGCTGATAACGCTTGCCCCCGGGAAGCTCGACGTCCACCGCCGTCGCCGCGCTGGCACTCAAGGCAATCTTGGCATCGATGACCGCCTTGCGGATGGCTTGAACGATTTCGGCATTGCGGCGAACGTCGACACCCAGGTCACCATGAATGTCGTCGATGGCGATCCCGATCAGCAGGTTGTCGATGTCATCTCCGCCAAGGTGGGTGTCGCCGTTGGTGGCGATGACCTCGAAGATGCCTTCGTGCAGCCGGAGAATCGAGATGTCGAAGGTTCCGCCGCCAAGATCGTAGACCGCGACCGTACCATCGTTATGCTTGTCGAGACCGTAGGCGAGCGCTGCCGCGGTCGGCTCATTCACCAGACGCAGAACATCGAGGCCCGCAATGCGGCCGGCATCCTTCGTGGCTTGACGCTGCGCGTCATTGAAATACGCGGGCACGGTGATGACTGCCTTGTTGACCGGTGCCGCGAAATAGCGCTCGGCATTGCGCCTGAGTTGGCGGAGGATGAATGCGGAAATCTCCGGCGGCGTGAAGGTCTTGCTGCCCAGCTTGATGCGCAGCACTTCGCCCGGCGCCAGGTCGTCTGCCAGACGGAAAGGGAAGAGCTTCAACTCTTCCTGAATGTCCTCGACGCCACGACCCATCAGCCGCTTCACGCTATAGACCGCGCGTTCCGGGGTCTCGATCAGATACTTGCGCGCAGCGTTGCCGACAACAACCTGGTTCCTTTCGTCCAACGCGACAACCGAAGGAAGCAGGTTCGCGCCGTCCTCCCCGGGGATGACGACCGGGCGGTCCTTTTCCATGTAGGCCACCAGCGAATTGGTGGTGCCCAGGTCGATTCCGATGATGCGGTCAGATGCCATTGTTTTCCATTACCGGCACGACTGAAGTCGTGCCCTGACGCGAATCCGCGCTCAGCTCTCCAGCACTCGGTCCACTTCACGTAGCAGATTGCGAATATAGGAGCGGCGATTCAGCACGTCGACCATGCGGTTGCGCACTTGCGCGCGATCGCTCTCCAGCACGTTTTCGCGTTCGCCGTGGTCGATCAGTGCGTCCCAGTCATTCCAGGCCGAGCGCAGTTCTTCGATCAGGTTGTCGTGTTTAGTTTGCAGGTGCTGCTTGGTGTTTTCTACCTGATGCTCAAGTGTGCGATCGTCTTCGCCCATCTTCTTATTCATGCGCAACTCTTCCAGTTGCATGTTGAGCTCAAATACTTCTTCCAGCAGGTCGGGCGGGACCGTCTGCTTTTTCACACCGCCGGTGCGACGCGCCTCTTCGGTTGCCGCCTGAGACTGCTCTTCCAATTGCATGCCCTGCAGGCGCAGCAGGTACTCGGTACGCGTGATGGGATCGCGCAGCGTGCGATAGGCGTCGTTGAGCTGCGAGCTCTTCTCCAGACTCCATTCCTGCTCACGGCCGGTATTGCCGGCATTGATGTCGGGATGCAGATGGCGGCTCAGATCATAGAAGTCGCGCTCCAGCTGCTTCGTGTCAATGTTCAGTCGATAAGGCAGGCCGAAGAAGGTGAAGTAATCCACGGGAACAGGCGGCTGCACCTTGCCGCACTCTTGGCAGAAGTGGGCTGCGCGCATCGCCCCGCAGGACCAGCAATTCGCCTTGAGCGGCTTGTCCTGACTGACGACCAGGATGCCGCTCTCGCCCGATTTGTCGCGTTTTGTCTTCACCATATTCACCAGGGGCGAACGCTCGCAGGGACGCGAGCAACGCTCTGAGCCATAAGCTTGATTGCCGATGAAAACCGCAGCATCTATGAGAACGAGCTGCCGCAGCCGCAGGACTTCTTGGCGTTCGGGTTCTGGAACACGAAGCCCTGGTGCATGAGCGTCTCCTCGTAATCGAGGATCATGCCGTGCAGGTAGATGAAGGACTTAGGGTCGACGAACACCCGCACGTCTTCAAACTGGAACACCCGGTCGCGCTCACGCGGCTGCGTGTCGAAGCGAATGTTGTAGCTCAGGCCAGAGCAGCCGCCGCCCTGCACGCCGAGTCGCAGACCACCTTCGGTCGGCGAAATGTTTTCTTTCGCTATCGCCGCGCGAATACGTGCTAGCGCCTTCTCCGTGACCTGAATACCTTTGGCAGGTTGGGCAGCCTGTGCCGGATTTTCGATTTCGATTGTGCTCATCGTTCTCCCGGCGCCACAAGCCATCATTGGCCCGAAGCGCCAGCCTCATCTACGGCTTACGCCTGCTGTGTAACCGCCGCCGCTTCCGGCTGGCCCTGGCCCTGCTTCTTTTTCCAGTCGCCGATGGCCGCGCGGATCGCATCTTCCGCCAGCACCGAGCAGTGGATCTTCACTGGAGGCAGAGACAGCTCTTTCACGATGTCGGTGTTCTTGATCTGCAGCGCCTCGTCCACCGTCTTGCCCTTCACCCACTCAGTGGCAAGCGAAGACGAAGCGATGGCCGAGCCGCAGCCGAAGGTCTTGAACTTGGCGTCTTCGATGACGTTGGTCGCCGGGTTCACCTTGATCTGCAGCTTCATCACGTCGCCGCACTCCGGCGCGCCTACCAGGCCCGTTCCGACTTCGGAGCTGCTCTTGTCGAGCGAGCCCACGTTGCGCGGATTGGTGTAGTGATCGAGAACCTTGTCGCTGTATGCCATTTACTTCTTCTCCTCAAGGGCTAAAGCCCAGAAATTCGTTCACCACGGAGGCACCGAGAACACGGAGGAATGTAATTCCTGAATACCTTCTCGGCGCGCTTTGTGCCTCTTCGTAACGTCGTAGTCTCTGTTCAACGCCTATCCGACGCTGAAGCTTGTGCTCACCGTGAAGAACCCGGATAACGTGGAGGAAATCCGATTCATTCCGATCTTCTCCGTGGCCTCCGTGCCTCCGTGGTGAGAATTAGTGCGCAGACGGCTCAGCCGCCCACTGCACCTTCGTCAGATCGACGCCTTCCTTGGCCATCTCATACAAAGGCGACAGCTCGCGCAAACGGTTGACCGTGTCCACCACGCGCTCTGCCACGTAATCAACTTCCGCCTCAGTGTTGAAGCGTCCAATACCGAAGCGGATCGAGCTGTGCGCCAGATCATCTCCCGCGCCAAGTGCCTTCAATACATAAGATGGCTCCAGCGTCGCAGAGGTGCACGCCGAGCCGCTCGATACCGCAATATCGTTGATGCCCATCAGCAGCGACTCGCCTTCTACATAGGCGAAGCTGATGTTCAGATTGCCCGGCAGGTGATGCTCCATCGTACCGTTGATGTACACCTCGTCAAGCTGGCCCATGATCTTGTCCTTCAGGCGATCGCGGAGCGCCGCGAGCTGGACCGCTTCCGTAGCCATCTCTGCGCTGGCGATGGCGCAAGCCTTGCCGAGTCCCACGATTCCTGGAACATTCAGCGTGCCGGAACGCATGCCGCGCTCGTGGCCGCCGCCATCGATCTGCGCCACCAACTGCACCCGCGGATTCTTGCGGCGAACGTACAGTGCACCGACGCCCTTGGGGCCATAGAGCTTGTGCGCCGAGATCGAAGCCAAGTCGACATTGTCCTGAATTACGTTGAACGGCACCTTGCCGACCGCCTGCACCGCATCGGTATGGAACAGCACCCCGCGCTCGTGGCACAGCGCGCCGATTTCGCGGATGGGCTGCAGCACGCCGATCTCGTTGTTGGCCGTCATGATCGTAACCAGGATCGTCTTGTCATCCATGGCGCGCTTCAGGTCGTCGAGATCAATACGGCCGTCCTTCTGCACTGGCAGATAGGTCACGCGGAATCCGTACTTCTCCAGCCGCTTGCAGGTGTCGAGCACCGCCTTGTGCTCGGTGGCCTGGGTGATGATGTGGTTGCCCTTCTCGCGATACATCTCGGCCACACCCTTGATCGCGAGGTTGTTGCTCTCGGTGGCGCCCGAGGTAAAGATGACTTCCTTCGCGGTCGAGCCGATCAGCTTGGCGATGCGGTCGCGTGCCTGTTCCACGGCCTGCTCGGCGAGCCAGCCAAATTCGTGATTGCGGCTGGCAGCGTTGCCAAATGTCTCCGTGAAGTAAGGCAGCATCTCCTGCAACACACGTGGATCCGTGCGCGTGGTGGCATGGTTGTCCATGTAGATGGGGAGCTTGACGTCTTTGCTCACAACTACGTTCTCCGGGGCGATAGCAGTAGTGCTCATATTGAAATGCCTTCTCCTAAACTTTGGCGGGGTCGATCTGCCCCAGGCCGAGCGTTACCAGTTCTGTCGAAATCTCGTTTTCGTGATCCGGCTCGGTCATCTCCCAGATGGTCAGCCGGTTCAAAACCTCTTCGATGCTGCGGCTCACTTTGAGCAGTGGACGGCGAATGGTGCAATAGTCGCTCTGTTCGCAGTCGTCACGCGCGCTGCACGAGGTGATGAACAGCGGACCTTCAATCGCGCGAATCACCTCGAAGGCGCTGATCTGCCGCGGGTCACGCGACAGGCTGTAGCCGCCATTGGTGCCGTACTGCGAGACCAGCAACCCCGCCTTGGTCAGCCGCTGCAAAATCTTCGCTAGCGCCTCCTGCGGAATGCTGTACATCTCTGCCAAATCTTTAGCGCTGCACGCTCCCAAGTCAGCGTGCTCGGCGAGATGCCGCATGGCGATCAATCCGTAGTCCGCCTTCTTGGTGAGCTTCAACATGACGTATTCTTCTGATGCATATCCGACCGATTAGGTCGTAAATCGATTCTACGGCTTGGAAAGCCTTCAAGGCAAGTTTTCCAGCGAATGGGAGATTCAAGCATTTGGCTGCAGATTGCTGGCAGCGAATGACTTATGAATTGGCGATCAAATACGTCGGATATCTGGAGCTTAACCGGTCCCAAGCGGTGAAGGTTGCTCCAGATTTAACACTTTGCCTGCGGGAAATACTTGACTTCGCCTCAGCTCCGTCTAAAATACCGCCAATTCTTAGGACGGCCTGCCCCAGGGGGGTCGTGAATGCGCACCAGCCGATTGCGGCCATAAGCAATCTTGTTCCGAGCAGCTCTATGCCCAATGTATGTCTTCACCCCCGTGTCCAAATTGTCTCGCGAGACGAGGACTCAGAATTCGTGGAATGCCTGGAATGCCGCGAGGTGTTCGATTCCAGCGAGTTCCGCGACATGGACATCGAAGCGAAGATTCCCAGCGAAGACGAAGAATAGGAACCTCTGGCGACCAGCACGGTCCCTGGACGAAGCCGCCTTGGTGTGCCTGTCCTGCTATCGCAGCCGCAGAGCAGCGTCAGCCGAGAGCTCCGGATCGGCGAATTCTCCCACCAGGAAGCGTGGGTAGGCGGCTGCGGCGATCATGGCAGCGTTGTCGGTGGAGAGCTTGCGGGAAGGGAAGTATACCGGCAGGCCCTCGGACCTGGCTTCGCGCTCGAAGCTGGAGCGCAACTCCGAGTTCGCCGCCACTCCGCCGGTAACCAGCAGCGTGGAAACGTTGTATTCGCGCGCAGCCGCCAGCGTCTTGCTGATCAGATCATTGACCATTGCCCGCTGAAAGGAAGCGATCAAGTCCAGCGTCTGCTTATCGCAAAGTGCCAGGTAGTCCTCAGGTGTGGGATTCACGATAGCGCGGAGCGATAGGCGGCGCTGTTCAATCGTTGGGCGCATGTTATGCAGTTCGACGTAACGGAGCACCGCCGTCTTGATTCCGCTGTAAGAAAAATCGATTCGCTGAGCGTCAGGGTCGTGCCGGTTTTCGGGATTCCGGTCGCGGATGCTTGATCTGGGCGAAAGGGAACTTCACGGCGTTTGCATTGCCGTGCGGCGCCAGGAAGTCGATGATCGGTCCGCCAGGATAGCCAAGCTCCAGCAGCTTCGCGACTTTGTCAAAAGCCTCGCCGGCTGCGTCGTCGCGGGTCTGTCCTACATTGTGGTATACCCAGCCGTCCTCGCGCGATTCGGCCAGATACAGGTGGGTATGGCCTCCGCTGACCACCAGCGCGAGCACGGGAAACTCGAGCTCGGAATTGCCCTTCAGCCGTTCCTCCAGCAAAACGGCGTGAATGTGTCCTTCCAGATGATTGACGGCAATGAGGGGCTTGCCTGCGGAGAAGGCCAGCGCTTTGGCGAAGCTGAGACCCACCAGCAGCGACCCGGCCAAGCCAGGACCCTGCGTCACAGCGATAGCGTCGATCGTGTCGTAGGTCTTGCCGGCATCTTCCAGGGCTTTGCGTACGACAGGGATAATGGCGCGCAGGTGTTCGCGCGAGGCCAGCTCGGGAACGACCCCTCCATACGCTTGATGAGTGGCAATCTGTGAGTAGACGATGTTGGAGACAGGCTCATCGCCGGAACGGACCACGGCCGCGGCCGTTTCGTCACAGGAGCTTTCGATTCCCAGGATGTAGATGCCCCGCACTGGTTTCATTGTACGAGGTCATGGCTCAGCCACTGTAGTTGCTGGGCCTGCTGGCAGTGAGTGGTGCATCCAGCTGTGCGATGGGGCCCCAGGCCTAGTCACCAGACAAAGAGGGGGAAACTTCCCAGCTGTACCCCTCTTCGCCATGCTGTGTTAGATCGAGGCCTTCGACCTCGTGCTCAGCCGGAACCCGCAGTCCGATGACAGCATCGACAACCTTCAGGACGACGACTGTACCGATTACCGCGAGCGCTATAGCCGTTCCCACGCCCACAAGCTGATTCACCATCTGATGAGCGTTGCCGTCGATCAGCCCAACCGGCAGGGCATTCCCCTGCGCGTCCTTGAAGATGGGATTAACCAGCCGCGTGGCAAAGACTCCCGTCAGCAGCGCCCCTATCGTGCCGCCCGCCCCATGAACGCCGAAAGCGTCAAGCGAATCGTCATAACCGAACACAGCTTTCACCTTGGTCACCATGAAGTAGCAGACAACTCCGGCGACGAAGCCAATGATCAACGCCGACATGGGGCCGACGAATCCTGCGGCCGGAGTTATCGCGACTAGCCCGGCGACGCAGCCGGAGATGGCTCCCAGAGCGCTTGGCTTGCCGATGCGGAGCCACTCTGCCAGGGCCCAGCCAATGGCCGCCGCCGCCGCTCCGAAGTGGGTTGCAACGAATGCGCTGGTGGCGAGGCTGCCTGCGCTCAATGCGCTGCCCGCATTGAAGCCGAACCATCCCACCCACAGCAGGCAGGCCCCGACAAAGCTGAGGACCACACTGTGGGGCTGCATGGATTCCTCGGCGTACCCCAATCGCCTGCCCAGAACCAGCGCACAGACCAGCGCCGAGACCCCTGACGTGATGTGGACCACCGTGCCGCCGGCAAAGTCGAGTGTGGGAAAGCGGCCGCCCAACGCGGCATTCAGTATCCCGCCCTTGCCCCAGACCATGTGCGCCATGGGCGCATAGACCACCGCCGACCACAGCACCAGGAAAGCCAACATGGCGCTGAACTTCATGCGTTCGGCGAAGGCGCCACTGATGAGCGCCGGGGTAATAATGGCAAACATCAGTTGATAGATCATGAACGTCTGCATGGGAATCGTCGGCGCGTAATCCGGGTCCGGCTGTGCGCCTACTCCATGCATGAAGACATGGCCCAGCCCGCCAATGAAGCTTGTTCCTGAGGCGAAGCAGAGGCTGTAGAGAACCAGCGCCCACAACACGGTAATGACCGCCATCATGGCGAAGCTCTGCATCATGGTGGCCAGAACATTCTTCTTGCGTACCAGTCCGCCGTAGAAGAGCGCCAGCCCGGGGCCCGTCATCATAAGCACCAGCGCAGCGCTCACCAGCATCCAGGCGTTATCGGCCGCACCTTTGGCGTCGGCAATCTGCTGCTGCAACTGCGCGACCGTCGGAGCACCGCTCGCCGGAACGGTTTGTGCTGCCAGTGAACTGATGAGAAACATCATCGCCAAAACAGGCAAGCAATTGCGAAGCAGCCGCATCAACCAACTCCAATGGTGAAGAACTCGAAGCCAATCTGTCGGGTTCGGATTTCCGGATGACCAGCGCGACGCTCCCACAGCGTTCGCGATGTAATGAACAACTGATATCGCCTGCCGGTGAAAAAGAGAAATTCAAAGTTCTTATGCCCTCTATTAGCGCTGATTATTAGCGCGCATCTGGAAAAGCGGCTTGATCCCCCCCTGCGGGAGGGCTGCCGAAGGTAACGTAAATGGTTCGCGTTAGCTCTCTCCCCTGCAGTGAACTGCCTTTCGGCCAGAGATTTGCGCAGCTTGCTGAGACCCGCTGGCGGGCGGGAAAAAGCCGCCGTAAGGTGGCGTGTATGGGAAGGACGGTCCGGCACTAGGGCTTGGTCGGCCGGCACTTTTCCCGGAAAACGGGCGGCTTCCCGAATTGTTCGCTCGTCACAATCAGGTGTGACTTTGGTCGTTGCTCCCCGGGCGCGAAGGGTTAGAATAGAACTCGGAATTGAAAATGATTTTCAACTTCATGTTCGGACGTAAGCGGCAGCGGAACCGGGGAGCGAACTCTCTCTCCGACCTGGAGGTCGGCGAGCGCGCCATCGTCGGCGCCCTGGAAATGGCGCCGTCCCTGGCTGAGCACCTCATGAATCTCGGCCTGGTCCCAGGCTTTGAAGTCACGGTTACGCGCAGCTGTCCTGGCGGCGATCCCCGTGTGTATCGCGTGGACGGGGCCGAGATTGCTATGCGCCGCGACCTCTCGCAGCACATCCGCGTGGAGTTGCTGGGAGCGCCGGCCTTCGGTGATTAACCTTTCGGAGCCTCGCCGATGACCTGCCATGCGGTGGCCCGCCCTGAAGAAGAAACTCTCTCGGCGCTTCGTACCGTCGCTGTGGTTGGGCCTCCCAATTCCGGCAAGACTACCCTTTTCAACCGCCTCACTGGACTGCGCCAGAAGGTCGGAAACTTTCCCGGGGTTACGGTCGAGCACCATACCGGATACATCAAAGACGCCTCCGGCAACGAAGTTGCCCTTATCGATCTGCCCGGCGTTTATAGCCTGAGCCCCAAGTCGGAAGACGAGAAGGTTGCGGTTAACGTGTTGCTGGGCCAGATGCCCGGCATCCGTCGGCCCGAGGCCGTCATCCTGGTGCTGAACTCTAACAATCTCAGCAGTCACCTGGTGCTGGCGGCGCGGGTGATCGCGCTTGGCCTGCCCACGCTGGTGCTGCTCAATATGGCCGACGAGCTACGCGAGCAAGGTGGTCACGTGGACGTTTTGCTCCTCGCTAGGCAGTTGGGAACGCCAGTCGCGCTGGTGAGTGCGGTCACCGGCGAAGGATTGTTTGCGGTAACCAATTTTCTTTCTTCCGCGGCTCCGATTCCCGAGCCGCTGGAGTTGCCCGTCGTCGGCAGCACACGCAGCACGCGCGAATGGGCGGTGCGCGTGGGCGAGAATGCCAATTATCGCCGCCCCGCCACTCCGGCCTGGACGCGCCGCCTCGACGGCATCTTTCTGCATCGCTTCTGGGGGCCGACAATCTTCGCGCTGGTCGTGATCGTGGTCTTCCAGATCATCTTCACTGTCGGGCAGCCGCTATCGGACCTCATGCAGGCTGGGCTCGATGCTACCGGCATTCGCTTGGGTAACCTTCTTCCCGATGGCTACTTTCGATCTCTGCTGATCAATGGCGTGTGGAAGGGAACCGGCTCGGTGCTGGTCTTCCTGCCGCAGATTCTGCTGCTATTTTTGGTGATCGGTATCCTGGAAGACTCGGGCTACCTCGCGCGCGCGGCCATCATCGCCGACAAGACCATGTCGCGTGCCGGATTGAACGGCAAGAGCTTTATTCCCCTGCTTTCGGCGTATGCCTGCGCGGTGCCGGCCATCATGGCAACGCGCACCATCGAGAGCAAGCGTGACCGTATCGCGACCATCCTGATCGCGCCGTTCATGACCTGCTCAGCCCGGTTGCCGGTATACACCATGGTGATCGCCGCATTTCTGCCCAACCACGCTTTGCTGGGTCCGTTCCTCGGCACGCGCGCAGTGGCCATGCTGAGCCTGTACGTGCTTGGCTTCCTGATGGCGGTGGCGACAGCCAAGCTGCTGAACTCGACCGTGCTGCGCAGTAAAGACACGCCGTTCGTGCTGGAGATGCCGCCCTACCGTTGGCCCCGGGCCGTATCACTTGGGCTGCGATTGGTCGATCGCGGCAAGGCGTTTGTCTATCGCGCCGGAACCATCATCATGCTGGTGACCTTGCTGCTGTGGGCGGCGACGAACTTCCCCATGCATAATGGCCAGCCGCCGGCGGTGCAGGACAGCGTGGTCGCTACCGTTGGCCATAGCATCGAGCCGGTGATCCGCCCCCTTGGTTTCGACTGGAAGATTGGAGTGGGGCTCTTGACATCCGTGGCGGCTCGCGAAGTCATCATCGCGACGCTCGGCACGCTGCATGGTGTCGATCCCCAATCGCACGCGGCTGACCTGCAGGCCGCGTTGCGCCAGGACCTCACGCCTGCCGCAGCCGTAGCATTGCTTGTCTTCTTCGCCTTCGCCATGCAGTGCATGTCGACGGTAGCCGTGGTGCGCCGCGAAACCAACGGGTGGAAGTGGCCGATTATACAGTTCAGCTACATGACCGTCGTGGCCTACATTGCCGCATACGCGGCTTACCACATTGCGGGACGCCTGATCGGCTAGACGCCTAGGTTCCGCAGCACCAGCGCCGAATTTTTGGACCCGAACCCAATGCAGTTACACACCGCGTATTCGATCGACGCACTGCGACCAATGTCAGGAACGTAATCCAGATCGCAATCGGGGTCGGGCTTTTCCAGATTGATGGTCGGCGGGACTGTCCCGTGACGCATCGCGATCAGTGTGGCCGCCACACCCGCGGCCCCAGAAGCTCCCTGAGGGTGTCCAATCTGCGACTTCAGGCTCGACATGGGAATGGCGTGCGCCCGGCAATTGAGTGCCAGCTTGAGCGCGCGCGTCTCGATGCGGTCGTTCAGTTCGGTCGAAGTCCCATGCAGGTTCACATAGTCCACATCAGAGGCTGAGATTTCCGCATCTCGCATCGCCATTTGGATCGCGCGTGCCGGCTCCTCGCCATCCTCCTGCAAGCGCACCCGATGGAAGGCTTCGCAGGTTGAACCGTAGCCAACGATCTCAGCCAGTATTTGCGCGCCACGTGCCTGCGCCCGTTCATATTCTTCGACCGCGAACATCCATGAGCCCTCGGCCAGCACGAAGCCGTCGCGATCGGCGGAGAAAGGCCGTGATGCGCGCTCCGGCTCGTCATTCCACGACGCGGTCATGATCTTCATCAGGGTGAAGCCCTTCATGATTCCCGGCGCGATTGGCGCATCAGCGCCGCCCGCCAGCATCATTGGCAGATAGCCGTGCTGAATCTGCCGCAGCGCATAGCCCAAGGCGTCGGTCGACGAAGTGCAGCCAGTGCTGATCACGTGGCTCATGCCGCGAAAGCCGAAGCGCATACTCAACTCGCTAGCCAGCGTGCCTGGGGTGCCGCTGGGAATCGAGTAGAGGCTCGCTTGCCTTGAGTTGCCGGAGAAGTACAGGCGATACATCTCCTCGGAGAATTCCTGAGCTCCGCCCCCTGTCCCCAGAATCACACCGATGTCGCGCAGTTCTTTCAATGACAGCTTCTGTGTGTCTATGCCGGCCTGTGCCAGCGCCTCCGAAGATGCTGCCAGCGCGAGAGGGACGACGCGCGAGACATGTTTGCGCTCGTGTGCGCTGATCCATGCGAGCTCGTCGAAGCCGCGCACCTCGCCGGCAATCTGCACCGGTAGATCGCTGGCGTCGAAGCGGCTGATGCGCCTGACTCCACTGGTTCCGGCAAGAATTGCGCGGCAGAACTCTTCGCGGCCAATCCCGTTCGGGCTGATTACGCCCATGCCGGTAATAACGACTCGCTTCTTCATCAATGCTCTCGTAATGTGTCGGCCCACGTTGCAGGAAACGCGAGACTTCTGCCGATCAGCGGTTAGGTTCTCTCGGCACGCTGCGCGTAATAATGGTAAATGGTGAGAGGAAGCCGCTCGCCTGAAACTTGGTCACGAATTTGTCACTCGGAATTTACATCTCCATCCCCTTCTGCCGCACCAAGTGTAGCTTCTGCAACTTTGCGTCAGGGGTTTTCTCGCGGACGGTCTTCGATCGCTATGTTGAACAGGTTGCCGCGGACATTGCCTCGGCTGAGCAAATCGCCCAGCGCCTCGGCGGACGAATGGACCGCCGCGTGGATTCGATTTATCTTGGCGGCGGTACGCCGTCGGTCCTCGCTCCCGATCAGCTTCGGGCGCTTTTTCGGGCAGTTGAGCAAAACTTTGATGTAGAACGTTCCGCCGAAATCACCGTCGAAGGTGCGCCAGGCACGCTTTCCGACCCGATTCTAGAATGCTTGCTAGCTTGCCGGGTGAACCGTGTCAGTCTCGGAGTCCAGTCATTCGTTGATAAGGAGTGCTCCTCTGTCGGGCGCCTGCACACCCGCGAGACAACTCTGGCCGACATTGCCCGCCTGCGCCGGGCGGGCATCCGCAACCTCAGCATTGACCTTATCGCCGGGCTGCCGCACCAGACGGCGGAAAGCTGGCAGTTCTCCTTGACGGAAACGCTCGCCAGCAGTGTGCCCCACGTCAGTGTCTACATGCTCGAGGTGGATGAAGATTCGCGCTTGGGGAACGAGTTGCTCGCCGGCGGCAACCGCTATCACGCGCACTACGTTCCCGACGAAGACCTGACTGCCGACCTGTACCTGGCCGCGTGCGAGAAGCTGGAGCGAGGAGGCCTGCAACAGTACGAAATTTCGAACTTCGCCTGCGCGGTTACACATGGCATCGGGCTGCGCGACTCGCGCCATAACCTGAAGTACTGGAAGCGGCAACCGTATTTCGGTTTTGGCGTCGATGCGCACTCCATGCTGCCAGCCAATGATGAACTCGCCCAGCAAGGCGTGCCCGCAGTTCGCTTTGCCACGCCTGATTCGCTGGAAGCATATTCCGCAGCAGTGATGCAGCTTCAGCCGGGAAACGGTCGTATCTCGCAGCTCTTGAGCTCGCGCACGCTGGTCGATGCCCAGGCGGCGCTGGAGGAAGAGTTCTTCCTTGGCCTGCGTTTGAATCGGGGCATTTCGCTCGAAGAGATCGCGACACGCAATGGGAGCGAGCGCGTACGGAAGTTCGACAGTACCATTGTTGAATTGGTCGAGACAGGCTTGCTCGAGGAATGCGAGAGCCGCCTGAGACTCACAGCTCGCGGCCGCCTGTTATCGAACGAAGTATTTGCGCGGTTCCTGCACGAACCCAACCGAGAGGCCAATCCCCTGGTGCCTTAGTGAACGGTCTTGGTTTTGCGCGACATATAGTCCATCAGCAGGTACTGCCCAAGTGTGTAAGGCGTGGTGAAGTAAGCCTTGCCCCGGCACATCTCCGTAACCTTCTGCACGAACTGAATGAGCCCGTAGTCCGACGCCAACATGAACGTGTTGATCAGCACTCCGGCGCGCTTGCACTTCGACACTTCCTTTAGCGTTTCGCTCACCACCAGCGGATCAAGTCCAAAAGCGTTCTTGTAGATTCGTCCGTCCTCCAACGTAAGCGCCGAGGGCTTGCCGTCAGTAATCATCACGATCTGCTTCATGTCCTTGCGCTGGCGTTGCAGGATGCGTTGCGCCATGCGCAGGCCCTCGCGCGTGTTGGTGTAGTAAGGGCCGACCTTTACCCGTGCCAACTGCGAGAGCGGCAGCTCTTCGGCAGAATCATGAAACAGCACCAGCGAAAGCGAGTCGCCGGGATACTGCGTGCGTATCAGGTGCGATAGCGCCATGGCGACCTTCTTCGCCGGCGTGAAGCGGTCTTCGCCGTACAGAATCATCGAATGCGAGCAGTCGAGCATGAGCACCGTCGCGCACGACGACTGATACTCGCACTGATGCACCTGCAGGTCGTTGTACTCGATGTTCAGCGGCAGGTGCAGGCCCTCGCGCTGAATGGCGCTCGACAAGGTCGCCGTGATGTCGAGGTTCAGCGTGTCGCCGAACTCATAGGTCTTCGACGCTCCGCTGGCCTCGATGCCAGTAGCCATATCACGGGTGTCGTGCCGTCCGAAATTTGACTTGCCCAGCGATCCCAGCAGGTCGCGCAGCGCCTTGAAACCCAAAAAGTCGAGGCTCTTGTCGGTGATCTCAAACTTGGCCTGCGCCTGTGACTCGCCCACTTGGCCGCCGACGCTCGATTGCCGCGACGGATCGTGCGGCTGGTCGATGCTGATGTACTCTTCCTGCTGCATGCGATCAAGCAGCTGATCGATGAGCTGCTCCAGTTGCTCGCCGCTCATGTTCTCGATCTGCTCGCGCATCTGCTCGTCAAGCAGGTCGCTGTTCAGCAGTGCGTCCGCGATCGCCTGCTTCAGGTCTTCCAGCGACTGCTGGCCATCGTTGAGGTCGTAGTAATTCATGTACTGCTGCTGAAAGCCGCTTTGCAGCAGATAGTCCGAGAGCGCGCTGAGCAGGTCCTCCAGGCTCATCTCGGAGGCGGGCTCGGGTACGTATTTCTTGTACTTGATGAATTTCATAAGGACAGCCATTAGCCGTTAGCAGTTAGCTCTAAGTGCTAAGTGCCAATTGCCGAGCCCGCTAGTTGAATGGTCTGCGTTGTCTCCGAAACTCCCGCTCGTCATCCTCGTCGCGAAAGGGCTGCTTCTCGCGGCGCGGCTGCTTCTCGCCCGCCGTGAACGTGCGCTCCTCGCTGCGCCCGATCTTCTTATTCGCGTAAAGGCCTTCGAGGACGAACTCCGCTCCCGACACCAGCACCTCCGCAGGTTCTTTGCCACTCAAACCCAGAGCACTTAGCTTGTCGAGCAGGCCCTGGATGCTGCGCAGCTTGTGCAGCATCTCCTGCGCGCCCGCCGAGTCGCGCATCTGAATCTCGCCACCCAGATCGAACCACTGCACGATCTGGTTCATGTTGCCGCTTCCGTGAAAGTAGCCGTCATAGGTGCGCGCAATCGCCGTGCGAATGATCTCGCGGCAAACGGTGTCGGCGCCTTTCAGTTCGCCTTCATACTCCAGTTCCAGCTTCCCGGTTATTGCGGGGAGCGCGGCATAGATGTCGCCGATGCGCGGGACCACCATCTTCTCGCCCGAGCGAATCGCCCGACGCTCAGCGTTCGAAATCACGTTCTCCATCGCGCTAATCGGCAAACGCTGGCTTACGCCTGAGCGCTTGTCGATGCGCTTGTCCTCGCGCGCAACAAACGCGATCTGCTCGATCACTTCACTGACGAACGCCGGAACCTGCAACTCATGGCCCTTGCGCACGATCCATGCTTCCTGGGCAGTGATGGCGAGTCCCTCCTGCTAAAGTCACAGGATAGTGGGTGCGAATCTCGGAGCCGATGCGATCTTTCAGCGGGGTGATGATCTTGCCGCGCGCCGTGTAGTCCTCGGGATTGGCGGTGAAGACGATGGCCACATCCAGCGGCAGGCGCACCGGGTAGCCCTTAATCTGCACGTCGCCTTCCTGCATGATATTGAACAGCCCGACCTGGATCTTGCCGGCGAGGTCGGGCAATTCGTTCACCGCGAAGATGCCGCGATTAGCGCGTGGCAGCAGTCCATAGTGAACCGTTAGCTCGCTGCCCAGCTCATGTCCGCCCTTGGCAGCTTTGATGGGATCGATGTCGCCGATGAGGTCAGCGATCGTCACGTCGGGCGTCGCCAGCTTTTCAACGTAGCGCTGGCCGGGCGTGAGATATGAGATCGAGGCGCCCTCGGGATCGTCCGCCACGAGCTGCTTGCAGCGCGGGCACAACGGAGCATAGGGATTGTCGTGAATCTCGCAGCCCGTCAGGTACGGAACCTTGGGATCCAGCAGCGTCGTGAGCGCTCGTAGGATGCGGCTCTTCGCCTGGCCGCGCAGTCCGAGAAGAATGAAGTTATGACGCGAGAGGATGGCATTCACGATCTGGGGAACGACGGTATCGTCATACCCGACAATCCCCTCAAAAACCGGGCCGTCGGAGCGCAACCGATGCATCAGGTTTTCGCGCATCTCGTCCTTCACGCGACGGGTTCTTAGCTTCTCCTCGGAAAAATGGCGGCTGCGGCGAAGCTCGCCCAAGGTCTGCGGGAAATCACTCAAGGATGGAATACCTCCGGGGTCGCCCGTTGCGGTTACGGCAGCGGACTCAACTAGCTGTTCGCTATTTTACGCCCGCAATTTGCAGCCAGCTTGCTGGAGGTTGCGATTCCTGCGGACACCCCAAGCATCCAGCAACGGTTGATCATCTTCGGGCGACTATAACCAATGCCGCCGCAATGAGTCCAAACGCCGCTGCGCAGCCGAAGAGGGCCAGCGGCAGGGCGAAGAATCGCAGGTTCCAACCCGCGCCAATGCGCGCCTGCGACGGGTTGTGGGGATCGTAGCGGATCTCGTGATGGCTGCCGGCGACGTACTCGTCAGCCCGCGCACGTGTCTTCCTGTAGTTGTTGTCCTGAAAGCTGGTGACCTCAGTCGTTATCGGCTTGCCGTCGATGGTGTAGAGCAGTCCGAGTCGGGCGGAATAAAACTGCTCGTGCTGCGAGATGCGTTCCACGACAACGTCGCTGTGTAGCACCTGGGCATCGGCCGTGGGCCAGGTGCGCAGGACGTCAATCTGGTGCCAGAAGAATGGCAGGCTGAAGATCAGCAGAATGACGCCGATAATCAGGTTGGCTACGCCGATGGCCTGCAATATGCCGCGACGCTGCTCGATCACACTCACTTCCCGCGTTCAAGGTCTTTCAGCTCTTCGCGCACTCGCTTGAAGCGGCTGAGGAGATATCCGATGTATCCGAACTGGATGACCCAGGTCACGACGTAAGCCAGCTTCAGCGCGAACAGGCCCTTCATTGCGCACTTCCTTGTAGCGCGGCTTGCGCGTGGCGGGCTTCGACTTCCTGCTCCATCATCTGCAGGCGATAGCGCGCGACCACCAGAATGATGGCGAGCATCGAAAACGCCAGCCAGTTCCACAGCAGCGGAGGCCACATGCTGGGATCAAGTCCCGAGTTCGCGCCGCCGCCGATGACCGGCGATGGATGCTGCGTGCGGAACCAGCGAATTGACATGTAGACGATGGGCACATCGACAAAGCCGAAGATGGCCAGCGCGGCCGCCAGCAGGGAAGTCTGGCTGCCGGTGGAGTAGCGCCGCAACACCAGATAGCTCACGTAAATCAGCCACAGCACGAGCGTGGTGGTCAGGCGCGCATCCCACGTCCACCAGATGCCCCACACCGGACGCGCCCAGATCGGACCTGTCACCAGCACCACGGTGCAGAACACGACGCCAACTTCCGCGGTAGCGGCCGCCACAGCATCCGCCGCCTCGTTGCGCTTGACCAGGTACATGATCGATGCCAGGAAGTTGGTGAAGAACAGCAGGAAGGCGGTCCATGCCGAGGGCACATGGTAGTAGAAAATACGCTGCACATCGCCCATGGTCTGCTCGGTGGGAGCGACGACCAGTCCTTCATAAGCCGCGAAGGCCAGTGCGGCAACGGTAAGCGCAAGAAAAATTCGAGATACCAGCTTCATTCGGCGTTTAGCACGCTTTCAAAAAGGAGAAGACATACTGCAGTAAACACAACATCGTAAACCAGCAGCATCTTGATCCAGAAGTCGGGCGAAGCGTCGCCGGTCAGGATCGAGGTGGTGGAGTCGACCATTGCCAGCAGCGCTGGAATGGAGATGGGGAAGAGAATCAGCGGCAGCATGATCTCGCGGCTGCGAGTGCGAATCGACAGTGCCGCAAAAAACGTGCCGTTGACCACCAGCGCCCACGTACCAAGCAGGGCAACCACCACAAGTTGCCACGCTGGGCCGACCGAACGCAGGTTGTAAAAAACGATGAACAGCGGTGCCATCAACGCTTCCAGTATGGTGACGAACAGGAAGTTGCCTAACGCTTTCGCCAAAAACAGTGCGTTTGGCGGTGCCGGTGAAACCCGATAGGCGTCGAACACCTGGTTGCGTAACTCGCGGGCCCACGTTTGGTTCAGTGCTACGACGGCGGCAAACAAAAATGCCACCCAGATCAGCCCGCCGGCTATGTGGCGCGATTCTTCCGCGTTGGGATTGAACGCGAAGCTGAAGATCACGACCACCAGCAACGCAAAGAACAGCATGGAGTTGATAGCGTCCTTGGAGCGCCACTCCATGCGCAGGTCTTTGACCAGCGTCGCACGCGTCATGGCAATGGTGCTCACAGCGTCCTCGCACTCGAGGTTTCAAGGGCGACCTGTCGCACTGATGGAGGTTGCGACGTGGACACGATCAGTCCTGCTGCCATGTGTACGAATTCATCGGCGACCGCCTCCATGACTGCGGCCTGGTGGGTGACAACCAGAATCGTCTTGCCGGAGTCGCGCAATCGCCCGAGGACCGCGGCCATCTCCGCCGCCGAATGCACATCGACGTTAGAGAACGGTTCGTCGAGCAGAATCACTTCCGGGTCATGCACTACCGCCCGCGCCAATGAAAGCCGTTGGCGCATACCCTGTGAGTACTGGCCCACGCGCCGCGTGAGCTCCGGATCGAGCCCGACCATCTGCATCGCCCTGCGACCGACTGCCGAATCGTGAATGCCATAGAGTCCGGCAAAGTAACGCAGGTTCTCCATGCCATTGAGTTCGTCATAGAGCAGCGGAGCGTGTGCCATGTATCCCACCCGCCGGGCAACTTTGTGTAGGGAATCCGATCCCAGGACGACGACCCTGCCTTGACTAGGCTGGGTCAATCCCGCGATGACCCGCAGCATTGTGCTCTTACCTGCGCCATTGTCCCCAAGGACGACGTAGAGATGGCCGGCGACAAAGCTGTACGAAGCGCCCCGCAGGGCGGCGAACCGCCCGAAGAACTTGACCAGCTTGTCGACGATAATTGTGGGCTGCTGTGCGCCGGCCGGGCGGAGATCGTTGGTTTCCGGAAAGGTGGGCTCGGGCAACGCTATCTGCTCGCGCTGGTTGGTCGCGCTCCGTTCAGTTCTGCCTTCGTCTGACTCGCGCCGGCGGGAGTGGCTCCTGGCTGCCCCGGCTGCTTAGGCGCATACTTGGACGCGCACTTGGCCTGAATGTTGGTGGCATGGAAGACGCCATCACGTCCGAACTTGCCTTCGGCCAGGGCTTGGGCGTCGTCTTTGAAGGTATCGGGCAGCGCCTCGCTTCCGCTATAGACCACCGGCAGGGTGCGGTCCTGCTCGACCAGCAGAAATTCCGCATGGGTGCCCTGGCGCTTGATGGAGCCGGGCGCAACGCTTCCCGCCACCCGCAAGCGCTTGCTGTAGGCGCTGGGACCCATGCCATTGAGCTCTTTAATGGTCACGTAGTAGCTCTTGCTATCTTGCACACCGGTGAAGGCGAGATAGCCGAGCGCGACCACGATCAAGGCGATGACTGCGCCGAAGCGAACATATCTGCGAGTTTGTTCCGACATTCCTCAACCTGGCGGGCCGATTACGAGGCGTAGCCCGCATCACGGTAAGGATAAACCTTTCGGCAACCTAGCACCATGTGACGTAGGTCACACGTCGCCCAATTTCCTGCAGAAAGAGAATTCTCAGCGGACGGAGTCCCGGCCCGCCGGCCTAGGCTGCTCCAGCCTGATGGCTTCCGTTACCTTCCATGCAGGTGTGCACCAACTCGATGAGCTCCGGTGGGGGCACAGGCTTGACGCGGAAGACGACGTCCAGCCCATCGTACTCGGGCTCGGCTTCCGCCATCCCGCTAAGAACAATCACTGGGAGCCAGGAATTCTCCTGCCGCAACTTCCGCACAAATTGCGCTCCATCGCCCCCTGGCATGACGTGGTCCGTGATGACCAGGCCGATACGCTCGCTCAGGGCCCGTAGCGTGGCCAGCGCACTCTCTGCCGTGGTCGCCAAACAAATCTTGAAACCGGCATTGCGCAACACCGTCTCACGCACCCTCAATTGCAGAGGATTGTCGTCGATCAGTAGCACTTGGCCCACGCGTATCCCCCTTACGCCAGCCACCGGTCATGCAACCGGCTCAGCCAACGAACGTCCTGAAGAAAGGACGCAGGTTTTGAGTCGGCGGTTTGCCGGCAGCCCAAATCGAATTGTGTGGAGCTTAGGCGACGCGCTGCTCTGAAATCTCCTGCAATGCCTGAAACCAGTCCTGTTCGGGGGAGCCTCCCTGGCCTCGACGCCGCAGGTAGATCTCATAGGCCCGGCGTCGCACCAGTTCTTCCGGCACTCCCACACTCCGAGGAGCGGGCGAAGCCGCAATTTCCATGGCAACCGCTTCCGAAGTCATTTCAGCAATGGCGGGCGCCGTCGTCACCGGCTCCGCCGCATCGGTGCCAGTTCCCTCGGCGGGTTTGGCCTTGCGGGTCCGTTTTTTCGGCGTTTCTTTGTCGGTCTTGGCCCGTGTTGCTTTCGGCATTGTAACGTCACTCCTAAACCCAAATCGATTCACTGCGGTCAGCGCCCAAACTCGCGGTCGCAGCCGACAGTGTACTTTCACTATAGCGAACTTTACTTGTCTATTGGTGCCCAAATGGCGCTTATCCACAACTTTCCGCAACTTGGAACACAACTTTGCAACTGGCCGCAACTTGCTTCCACTTATCGACTTGGCGTGTCCAATATAGGTAGACCGACCAACCAGAAGACGAGACGTCGAGGAACTACCGCCGGGCTAATGACGTATATCGGAATGAGCCCGGATCGGGTCCTTAAGGATGATTTTCTTCGACATAATCCGGCAGATGCTGCGCAGCCTCTGGGCGCATAAGCTGCGCTCATTCCTCACCATGTTCGGCATCGCCTGGGGCGTCGGGTCGCTGCTGCTGCTTGTCGGCCTGGGAGAGGGCTTTCGCTCCGGCAATCGCCGTGAGCTGAACTCCATTGGTGAGGACATCATGTTCACCTTTCCTGGCCGCGCCCCCGCCGTGGCCGGAAACATGAGCTCCAGCCGCGAATATCGCATCACCTATCGTGACTACCTCGACGTCAAGAACGAGGCTCCGCACGTCCGAGCCATTGCTCCGGTACTGATGCGCGAGGACATCCGCGAGGTCAGCGAGTTCGGCAACTCGAACGGGCAGGTGGTCGGCGTCCCCCCGATTTTCAACCAGATCCGTTATCTGCCCTTGGTAGCGGGACGCTGGATCAACCAGGCGGATGAAGCCCAGAAGCGTAATGTCGCCGTTATCGGCGACGAGATGGCCAAGAACCTCTTTCCCGGCAGGCCACCGCAAATTGGCGCCATCATTCTCCTCAACGGCATCCGCTTCGAAGTCATCGGGCAAACCGAGCGCATCGGGCACGGCGACAACAACTCCACCAACAACCGCGTTTTCATGCCGTTTTCGACCATGCATCAGTACTTCCCGCTCAAGGGCGAAGAAGAAGACGATGCGGTCTCCTTCCTGAATTATCGTCCGCGAACTCGCGAGGACCACCTGCTGGCGCGCGATGAAGTACGCAGGATCATCGCCCGCAATCATGGCTTCGATCCTAAGAACGCGGATGCCTTTGAGGATTGGGACACGGTGAAATCCGCCGAGACCGTGGGCGTGATCTTCGACGTTATGGACCTCTTCCTGGGTGGTGTGGGACTGGTAACCCTGGGCTTGGGCGCAATCGGCATCATCAATATCATGCTGGTGTCAGTAAGTGAGCGCACGCGCGAAATTGGACTGCGCAAGGCGCTGGGCGCCACCAACCGCAGCATTCTGCTCCAGTTCTTCCTCGAAGGGGCATTCCTCACTTTGCTGAGTGGTGGTATTGGAATGGCTGGCGCCAGCCTCTTCATGCACGCCTTAAGTACGCTGCCGTCACCGGAAGGCTTTGATCCACCGAAGCTGTCCCTGATCTCCGCCACGGTGGCCATTGGAACGCTGGCCCTGGCCGGAATCGTCGCTGGACTCTACCCCGCGCGCAAAGCGGCGATGCTTGAACCAGTCGAGGCCCTGAGGCAGGAGTAGCCATGGTTAAAGATCTGTTCTCGCAAGCCTACGAAGCCATGCGGTACAACCGCCGGCGCACCACTCTCACCATGCTGGGCATGGCCTGGGGCATTGCTACCGTGGTGCTTCTGCTTGCTTATGGAGCAGGTTTCGGACGCGCCATCGAGGTGATCTTCGCCAATTGGGGCACGCGCATCATCGGCGTTTTTCCCGGTCGTACCTCGATGCAGGCAGGAGGGCAGAAGGCAGGCACTCAGATCAGGTTCACTATCGATGACATCGATCGCATCGTAAACGCGGCCCCTCTGGTGCAACGTATCACGCCGGTCGCTGACAAGCAGTCTACAGTGCAGCAAGATGTGCGCACCTACACGTTGCCCATCGAAGGCTGCTACGACAGCATGTTCAAGATTCAGGCGATGAAAATCGCCGAGGGACGCTTCTTCGATAACCAGGACGTTACTTCGCGTCGGCGTGTCGCGGTGATTGGCTCGGAAGCCAAGACAAAGCTTTTCTCCGGCGAGTATGCGCTGGGACAGTCCATCCGCATCGACGGTATCAGCTACATCGTGATAGGCATCATGCAGCCCCGCATGCAGGAGGGCGATAACAGCATCAACAAGATTATCTATGTGCCCTTCACCACCATGAGCCAACTGAAGGACACCCATTATCTCGATGGCATCTGGCTCGACTACGAGGGCGGGCAGTATGAACAGGTCGAACGTCAGGTGCGGCAGGTGCTGGCCGCTCAATACAACTTCAAACCCGACGACAAGCGCGCCGTATACGTCTTCAACATGATGAAGCAGTTGCACCAGTTCCAGATCATTACCATCGGACTGAAGGTCCTGCTGGGCTTCATCGGCACGTTGACGCTCGGCATTGGGGGCGTCGGCCTGATGAATATCATGCTGGTCTCGGTCACGCAGCGCACCCGTGAGATCGGCGTCGAGAAGGCGCTGGGCGGCCGGCGCAGTCACATCCTCGTCCAGTTTCTGGCCGAAGCACTTACCATCACCGCGATTGGCGGCATTGCCGGAATCGCCATCGCCTACATCATTTCATTCTCCGTCGGCCGTCTGACGTTCTACAGCGCAGTCGCCAAAAACGCCGAAGCTGCCGACATCCGCCTGATCATCGACCCCACAACGGTTGTGGTGGCGACGGTGATCCTCGCATTGGTCGGGCTGGTGAGCGGGATGCTGCCCGCCATCAAGGCCTCGCGCCTCGATCCCATCGAGGCCCTGCGCTACGAATAGGCATCGCGTTTTTTCCGCAACTTACAAATAGCCTAGCCACCATGTGCCGCCGCTGCTTCAGGCGCGCGAACCAGCGGCATATTGGGTAGAGCAGCAACAACACGACGACCCATACGGCGTATACCGTCCACAGAGGATATCCGTAATTGGCGGGGAATAGCCTTACGTCGCTCTGCCATAGAGGGCGGTGCCAGCAGAAGAAATGGTTGCAGGCCATAGCGCACGAAGTTCATCGCGATGACGATGAGGTGCGCCTGCGCCCCATGCATTCCGTAGAAGAGGCAGCCACCGTGGGCTGCTATCTTCGCACGGAAGTGGGTGAGCGTGGTGGCACGTTTACAATCCCACTGTGACCTCCGACCGGCTCAGCCGCGTGCTCGATCAGCTCAAACTGTACGAACATCCGCTGGTGGAATTCACCGCACAAGCCAAAGGCGACGGCGTCGAGGTCATCCTCCATCCGCGTTTCACCGAGCCCAAGGTCCACACCTACTACTACGACCTGCATCCCCGCGACCTGGACGATCCCCAATTCGAGTGGGCCTTCCAGCGGCAGCTCTTCGACTGCCTGCATGACTACCTGGTCGAGATGTTCATCCGCACGCCACAGCACCGCAAGGAACACGCCCAGATGCGGCGCGAAGGCAAGTTATGAGCAGCGACCCCAACACCTCGACGGGGACCCCGCTCGTTCCTGGTGTTGGAATGAGTGGGAATCCATTGCGTGAGCGCATCGCCGCAGAAATTCGCCGCCGCGGGCCGATTCCGTTCTCGCGTTACATGGAGATGTGTCTCTACCAACCGGACCTGGGCTACTACGCGCGACCGCGCGAGCAGTTTGGCAAGTCCGGAGACTTCTACACTTCAAGCGATGTGCACGCAGTTTTTGGACGGCTGCTGGCACGCCAGTTTGAGGAGACGTGGCGACTCCTCGGCTCCCCCGAGTGCATCGACCTGATCGAACTGGGGCCGGGCCGTGGCCTGTTTGCCGCCGATGTGCTCGACTGGTCGGCCAAGCAGTTTCCCGACTTCGCACGCGCGCTGCGCTATTCGCTGGTGGAGCAGTCAGCGCATCTGCGAAATCGTCTGCACGAACGGTTGGCAGAACACATTGCAGCCGGGAAGGCGACGGTTGTTGATTCTTTGGAGGATGCGTCTGAGGCTGTGTCGTCCCTCCGGGACTCGGAATTCACCGGCGCTTCACCCAGCGCTAGAAGCGCTGGGCTAACCTCCGTTGTGCCTCCGGCGCAGGGATCTCCTCTCATCCTCTTCGCCAACGAATTCTTCGACGCGCTGCCGGTGGAGATCATCGATCATCGTGGTGCGGTCCGCGTCTCGGAGGAGCAGGGAAGATTTGTCGAGCAATTCGTTTCGCCCTCCGCTAAAGAACTCGCTTACATCGACCATCACAGTGTCCATCCCGAAGAGGGCGAGCGCGTCGAGGTCTCCTTTGCAGCCCTCGACTGGCTGGATCGCGTTGCGCAGTTCTTTCACAATCGTCGCGGCTTTGCCATGTTCATCGACTATGGCTACGCGCGTGAAGAACAGCTCGCCGGCCGCCATCGCGACACGCTGATGACCTATCACCGTCACCGCGCGGGCACCTCGCCCTACGATGCTCCCGGAGAGCAGGACATCACGGCCCACGTGAACTTCACCGCGCTGTGCTCTCGCGCCACGGAGCAAGGGTTCGACGAGATCGGGCTGGTAACGCAGACCCAGCTCCTACTCGGGATCGGCGAAGAGACTCAATTCGCCGATGCTTTTCAGGAGTGCAATCTGCCGCAGGAGCGAGCCAAGGTCGCGCTGCAACTCCGCCATTTGCTCTCGCCGGAGGAGATGGGAGAGAAGTTCCGCGCGCTCTTGCTATCGCGCGGAGTCCCGCGCGAACATGCGAGGCGACTGAGCGCGTTGAAACTGCTGGCCGGCCGCTAGCTAGCGCGTGACAATCTCTCAATAATCGAAATCGCCGGACAATGCCTGGCGCATTCATCCGGCGATCTGTTGGATAAAGTGAAAAGCTACTTCGACAGTTCGTAGCCAGCGAAAAAGTAGCTCAGCTCGAAGCGCGCCGTGTCTTCGGCGTCGGAGCCGTGCACGGCATTGTGCTCGATGTTTTCCGCCCACTTCTTGCGGATGGTGCCCTCGTCGGCCTTCGCCGGATCGGTCGCGCCCATCAGCTTGCGGTAGTCGGCGATGGCTTCTTCCTTCTCCAGCGCCATGACGATAATGGGGCCGCTCGACATGAAGTTGGTCAGCGACTCGAAGAACGGCCGATGAACGTGCACGGCGTAGAAGCCTTCCGCCTGCGCCTTGTTGATGTGCAGCATCTTCATTCCGATGATGCGAAAGTTGTTTTGCAGCAAAGTGCTGATGATGTCGCCGGAGGCGTGCTTGGCGACCGCATCGGGCTTAATGATAGATAGAGTGCGTTGCAGTGTTTTCATGAGTACGCTTTTCGTTCTTCGCCTTTCGCTATTCGTTCGATCGAAAATTTGACTCTTCGCCTCTCCTGTTCGCTCTGCAAGATCCCCGGATACTCCACCGCATATCTGGCGAAAAGCGAACAGCGAAAAGCGCAGAGCGCAGAGCGGCCTTACTTCCTCGCCTTCACTAGCGTCTCGCCGATTTCCGCCGGAGAATTCGCCACGTGAATGCCCGCGGCCTCCATCGCCTTGATCTTCTCCTTGGCCGTGCCTTTGCCGCCGGAGATGATCGCGCCAGCGTGGCCCATGCGCCGTCCCGGAGGCGCAGTCTGTCCGGCGATGAATCCCACCACCGGCTTTCTTACGTTCGCCTTGATGAACTCCGCCGCCGTCTCTTCAGCATTGCCCCCGATCTCGCCGATCATGATGATGGCTTCCGTCTCGGGGTCTTTATTGAACAGGTCGATGGCATCCACGAAGTTCGTTCCGATAATCGGGTCGCCTCCGATGCCGATGGCCGTCGACTGACCGATACCGCGTGTCGTGAGCTGATAGACCGCCTCATAGGTCAGCGTGCCCGAGCGCGACACGATACCCACGTTGCCTTCCTTGTGAATGTGCGCCGGCATGATGCCGATTTTGCACTTGCCTGGCGAGATGATGCCCGGGCAGTTAGGTCCGATCAGCCGCGAGTTCTTCGTCTTCAGGAACTCCCACGTCTTCACCATGTCCATCGCAGGAATGCCTTCGGTGATGCACACGATGAGCGGAATGTCCGCGTCAGCGGCTTCCATGATGGCGTCTGCCGCGCCCGGAGGTGGCACAAAGATCACCGTCGCGTTGGCGCCTGTTTTCGCCACCGCTTCGCTTACCGTGTTGAAGATGGGCCAGCCTTCATGCGTGGTGCCGCCCTTGCCGGGAGTCACACCGCCCACAACCTGTGTTCCATACGCAGCCGAATTCTTGGCGTGAAATGTACCTTCGCGTCCCGTCAGTCCCTGTACCAGCAGGCGCGTTGATTTATCGACCAGGATACTCATTTGACCCCCTTGGCAGCGGCGACAACCTTTTCGGCCGCGTCTTTCATGGTCTGCGCCACGATGAAGTTCAGTCCGCTGTTCTTCAGGATCTCGCGGCCCTGCTCCACGTTGGTTCCTTCCAGCCGCAGCACGATGGGCAACTGAATGTTGGTCTTGCGCGCTGCGCTCACTACGCCGTTGGCCAGCGTATCGACGCGCAGAATGCCGCCGAAGATGTTGATGAGCACCGCCTTCACGTTCTTGTCGGCCAGCAGGATTTCAAAGGCGTTTGTCACCTGCTCTTCGTTGGCGCCGCCGCCCACATCGAGGAAGTTCGCCGGCATGCCGCCCGCATACTGGATGATGTCCATGGTCGCCATCGCCAGGCCTGCGCCATTGACCATGCAGCCCACGTTGCCGTCGAGCTTGATGTAGTTCAGCGCGTACTTGCTGGCTTCGACTTCCAGCGGATCTTCTTCGCTGATGTCGCGCAGATCGCGAATGTCGGGATGGCGATACAGCGCGTTGTCATCGAAGTTCATCTTGGCGTCCAGCGCGAACAGCCTTCCGTCGGTCGTTGTGATGAAAGGATTGATCTCCACCAGCGAAGCGTCGGTCTCCTCCGCCGCGCGCGCCAGCGCCGTCATGAACTTCACCGCGCCGGATACGTACTTGGGGTCGAGTCCCAGCCGGAACGCGATCTTGCGGGCCTGATAGGCTTGCAGGCCGAGACCGGGAACAATGTGTTCCTTGATGATTGCGTCCGGGTCTTTGGCCGCGACCTCTTCGATTTCCATGCCGCCCGCCGCCGACGCCATGAAGACGTTGCGCCCGACCTGACGATCGAGCACGATCCCCAGATATAGCTCCCGCGCAATAGGCAGGGTCTCTTCAATCAGCAGTCGCTGGACTTTCTTGCCCTCTGGGCCGGTCTGATGCGTGACCAGTTGCATGCCCAGGATCTTGCCGGCCAGCAGCGTGGCCTCCTCAGCAGACTTGGCAATCTTCACGCCGCCGCCCTTGCCGCGGCCTCCGGCGTGGATCTGCGCTTTAACAACGATTCCGGTGGCGCCGTCCCCGAGCAGTGATCGGGCTGCATCGTCGGCTTCTTCGATGCTCTCGACCATCTGTCCCCGAGGCACCGCCACTCCGTACTTCGCCAGTATGGCTTTTGCCTGGTACTCGTGAATTTTCATGATTGAGGAAGGCGAGCGAACGCCAAAAAGCTCCGCTCTGGCCCGATGGGCCGATTATCTCCTTGAAAGATGGCTACAGGATGAAACTGGTAAGTGTAATTGACGGAAGGAGTGCGGAGCAATGAGCGGGCAGTCGGACTGTCCGCGATCAGCCCGTTCGGAGGCTGTACTCCTATACCGCTTCGTTTTATTTACTGCGGATTGCCCGCAGCCTTCTGAGCGCCCACTTGTGTTTGAGAGACTGCCGCCTGATTGCGCAACATGAACATCGTGCCCGAGGGCAGTTTCAGGTGCGACTTAGGCGAGAGCAGGAAGACGATCCCGTTCCTCGCTTGCCGGAGGTAAACATCATCCAGCCGCGGATAGCTCAATTCCGGGGCGACGTTTCCGCCATCGGTTGCGTCCGCCGGCGGACGGCCAACCGACCTTGACCGAATGCTCCCGGAAATCGTCCGGCTGCGGGGAAGGTAGCGCCCATGTTGATAGTCGGATAGATTGAGTCCTCCCGCCGACCCGTCGTTGGCGTATCCCTGGTCCTCGGCTTTCGGCGTGATCTGGGAAGCAATGAACGCGTGCAAAGGAATAGTGTGTTGCTTCCACTCCGCGCTTTCCACCACCAGCACTACCCATGAAGGCTTGTCATTTTGGCGCGAGGCTGCCCCCGCGATCTTCCCGCGCAACTTTGCGTTCTCCGGCATGACCAGGCCGTTGCCCACCAGCACAGGTTCCAGGGTCGTCATTTCGACAACGTCCCCAGCCTTGCACTTTTTCGTGTCAATGGTTTTGGCAAGCCGAGCAGGAATGCTGAGGTTGTCAGGAACTTGCGCAACTGTAGTGACCGCTTGCGGATCTTCAGCGAAGACGGTGATGGCGGAAAAGAGGACTACTAGGAGCACTCGCATTGGCTCACCCTCTGGCCATCCCGATAAGGGACTGCCACTAGGGTAGTTCCAGCGACGCTGACGCTCAAGAAAAAAGCAGAGCAGTCGACAAGGGAAACTGAGGCCCCGTAGTGGACTACTCCACCCCCACCCTTCGCAGCCCCGCCGCCTGCAACGCAATCTCCCAGGCAAAGGCCGGATTGTTCCTTAGATACCTCCGCCACAAGCGTCGCGGTTCCTTGCGCAGCCGGTCGAGCCATTGCAAGCCACATGTCTTGATCCACGGAGGCGAATCGGAAACCAGCCCCGCGTGAATATCGAACGCTGCACCCACTCCCGCCATCAGGCATACGTCGAGTTTGCCCAGATGCTCAGCCATAAACCTTTCCTGCCTGGGTGTGCTTAGCCCGACCCAGAGAATGTCTGGCTTGCACTCGGCAACCCTCTGCCGCAGCTCGACTTCTTGGGGCTTTGACAGCTCTCCAAATGGTGGCGTATACATCCCAACAATCTGTAGGCTTGGAAGCTTTTGTTGAAGTTGTTGTTGAAGAAGGTCCGCCACTCCTGGCTTGCCCCCGTATAGGAAGTGCCGACACCCGCACCGCACAGTCGACCCGCACATCGCGAGCATGTAGTCCGGCCCGTAAACGCGGCCCATCTGCCGATGTCCCTGCGTTCGCCCAACCCATACCATCGGCATGCCGTCAGGAAGGCACAGCACAGCGTCATTCAGGATGCGTCGCAGTTGCATATCGCGCCGCGCCTCCATGACCCCGTGTACGCCCGTCAGGCAGACATAACCTCGCGCCCCGCTCTGGAGGAAGCAGCCGGATAGCCTGACCGCCTCCTCCAGAGTTGTGGCGTGTACGCCCACTCCGAGAACATTCGCCCGCGGCAGCCCGGCAAAGCTAATCGGCGGCATAAGCCAACACCGGCGCCAGCCGTCCTGCCTTGCGCAGTTCGCGCTCGATCCACATGTAGGTGACGCGCAGGCCATCGCGCAAACGAATCTGCGGCTCCCAACCCAGCACCTCGCGCAGGCGCGAGTTGTCGCTGTTGCGCCCGCGCACTCCCTGCGGTTTGGTGAGGTCGTGATGCTTGACCAGCCGCTTGTTGGCGATCTCGCTCACCAGGTCTACTAGACCATCCACGCTGATGAGCTCGTCCGTACCCAGGTTGAGCGGCTCACGATAACTGCTGGCCATCAGGCGAAGCAGGCCATCAAGGCAATCGTCGATATACATGAACGACCGCGTCTGCTTTCCGTCGCCCCAGACTTCAATGTCGCCGCCGTCGGGTGTGAGTGCCACCTTGCGCGAGATCGCTGCCGGCGCCTTTTCCTTGCCGCCCTCAAACGTTCCCAGCGGCCCATAGACATTGTGGAAGCGAACGATGCGCGTCTCCATGAGGTAATCGTGAAAGTAGTAGCGGCAAAGTTGTTCCGTGAAGAGCTTCTCCCAGCCATAACCCGCTTCCGGATCGGCGGGATGCGAGTCTTCTTCCCGCAGCGGAGTCACATCCGCATCGTGCTGCTTGTATCCGGCGTACACGCAAGCCGAGGAAGAGAACAGGTAACGCCGCACGCTGTTGATGCGGGCCGCCTCCAGCATGTGCGCATTGATAAGGATGTTATTGCGCGCGATGTCGGCGAGGCTTGCCGTGATGTAGCCGATGCCTCCCATGTCGGCGGCGAGGCTGTATACCTGATCGATGCTGCGTGTGGCTTGCAGGCAGTTGGCCCAGTGGCGCAGATCGAGCAGTTCGAATTCGTCGGCGACCGTCGGCTCGAACTCAGGCTCCTTGATGTCGGCGCCGCGCACCCAGTAGCCCTCCTGTTTGAGACGCTTGACCAGATTGTGGCCGATGAACCCTCCGGCCCCGGTAACTAACACGCGAGTCTGCGATTTCATGATTGCCCTCAGAGTGGTGTGTGCAGATGTGAGACAGAAGCCGCTGTGACGCGGCGAAACAATTCAGCTCCAGATTCCTTGCAGAAAATTCGTCAGCCGAGGAAAGGCCGTACGAGCAGCGCCCATAGGAGCAGCGCCCATAGGAGCAGGCCCGCGAAACGTGTTTGCGTCATAGGCCGGTGTGATCGTCTCGAACGCCGGCTGGGCAAGCTCGAACCCCGAATTTGCGTCCACTGCGGCTTGGTAGATCGCAGTCAGCTTGCGGTAGTTGCTCGCAGGTGAGTAATGCTCCAGGCAGTGATAGCGTGCCGCCCGGCCCATCTCTTTGCTCTCCAGCGGACGTGCCCACATCCGGCGAATGGCGCTTACCAACTGCTGCGCGTCTTTGATATCTACCACCAGCCCCGTGCGCCGGTCAGCGACAAGTTCCCGGAGCGCGCCCGTGCTGGGAACAATAGATGGAACGCCGCAGGACATGGCCTCCAGCACCGACAATCCGAAGGTCTCGTAACAGCGGCTGGGAGCAACCAGGAACCGCGCCTCCCGAATTCGTCCCAGTGTCTCGTCATGCGATAGGTGGCCGATGAAGCTGATGTGGCGGGCGTCTGACTCGCGTACTAGCTTCCGCGCAGTTTCCTCCAGTGGACCTGATCCAACCACCAGCAACGGAATGTTCTTCAGCTCGCGCCAGACGTCGAGCAGCGGAATGATCCCTTTCTCTTCGCTGAGCCGGCCAATGAAGATCCCGTATTCGCCCACACTCTCCTTTTGCGGAAGGATTTCAGCGGCGAAATGAGGCTTCACCACAACCCTGTTTGCCGGCAAGCCGTGTTGGCATAAGACCGCGCGGCAGAACTCGCTGGGAGCGACATAGGTAGCCACACGCTCTCGCCATGTTCCCAGGGCACGATGGGCGCCCAGCATCATCGCCACCGCCGCCGTCTGCCGTCGCGAACTTCCATAACAACCACGCGTCCATGCCTTCACCAGACTGCCGCCACAATCGTCGCAAGGCGCTCCATTGCGAAAGAAGTTTCCGCCCGCGCACGCCAGCCGGTAGTTGTGAACCGTTTGCACTACCGGGATGTCTTCGGCGGCGCAGGCGTAATACGCTGCCGGGCTCAGCAGCGGCAGCAGGTTATGGCAATGCACGATGGCGGGCCGCTCCTGCCGGATCAGGGTTCGCAGTTCCAGATACGACTCCTGGTCCCACGTTGTGGTAAGCGGCAGAGCAGCCTTGCGTAGTGCGCTGAAGCGCGCGATCTCGCGATTGTGCCGAGCGTATTGCAATACCCGGTGACCATGGCTGCGCAGCAGCTGGATCTCGGCGTTGACCACCGTGTCCTCGCCGCCAGGCTCAAGGTATCGATTGTGAATTACCAGGATGGCAAGTCTTGCCATGGCAATGTCTCCGGGACACTCATCCATCGGGTGTCGAAGCCGAGTCTTCGCCGAACCCGCAACTCGCGGGCAATGTTTCCGCTGACGATTTTTTTGGTGAGCCGGCGGGCTCGCGCCCAATACCGGCGGGCTTCCAGGTCCCACCCGTGACGCTCGCAGCCGGCAGCGCTCTGCACCAGGTGGCGCTCGTAGGCTCTGCGCTCGGTGTTGCGCAGGCTGACGTTGTCCTGGTGCCAGCGAAACGCGGCGATGAATTGCGGCACATAGTGAAACCTGCAGCCCAGGCGCGCCAAGCGCGTAAAAAACTCGAAGTCCATGGCCACCCGGTAATCGCGGTCGAGCAGCAAGCCGCGTTCCATCAACCGGCGGCGGAAGAACGTTGAGGTCGAAGGGATATAGCAGCCGAAGTACAGCAGCACCTGGAAATCGAAGTCGTGCTCCACTTTGGAGCGCACAACCCGCCCCGCCGGATCGACGAACACGCAATCGCCGTAGACGACGTCCGCCTCCGGATGCGCCTCAGCCGCCTGCGCAATCGCCTCCAGCCCGCCCGGCAGATAGTAGTCATCGGCGTTCAGCCAGCCGACGAGGTCTCCGGTCGCCATCAGGAAGCCTTTGTTGATGGCATCCGACTGGCCCTGGTCCGGCTCGGAGATCCAGCGCAGATGCGGGTGTTGTTGCAAAATCTCCAGTGTGCCGTCGGTCGAGGCCGCGTCTATGACAATGTGTTCCGCCACGACGCTGCTTTGCCGGTTCACACTGAGGATTGCGTCTTCCAGGTAAGTGACGCCGTTGAAACTTGGGGTGACGACGGAAATGCTCGGTCGGGACATAAAGGTTCTCGAATAAACGCGACGGCCAATAGAAAGGCGATAAGGTTGGTGGATTGAATAGCCGAATAGGGCCAGGGGGTGAATCCCAGAGAAACGATGAATTGTGCGGCCAGATACGCGAGTACAGCGCTCACAACTGCCCGATTGCCGGGGGGCGCACACCTCGCACGTCCGCGCAGGCAGCGGAAAAGATAAAGATGATAGGCGAGGTAGAGAGCGAGCCCCAGCAGGCCGTATTTCAGCCAGACATGCAATGGCGCGTTGTGCACCATCACCGACTCTTCTTTCCAGTTGCGGATGTGCCACGTGGGATACGAGCGGCCCAGGCCGATTCCCATGAGCGGAGCCGCGCGGACCTGCGCCCAGGCGTCCAGCACATCGCCGACGTGGTCGGCATTGTCCTCGCCGTACAACGCGTCCTCTTGGGTGACATTGATGCTGGATAGCCGCGCCGGCAGCGACGCCCCCAGCGCAAGGAACGCGATTCCTGCAATGCATAGCGGCAGAGCAAGAACCCGAATCCGCCTTCCGCGGCTGATCAACACGAGCAACGCCACTCCTACAGCCAGTTCCGCCCAATAAGTGCGTCGAAAACATAAGGCGACCAGCAACATCGCGCCGGCGCTGAGCAGCAGCCATGGCGCGCGATGCCTGCTCGCCAACGCGGAGCCGGACAACGACAGCCCCAGAATTGAGACAAACACCAGCGCCGACAGGGAAGGCCCATCAAATAGCGGAACGCGCAGCCCCAGCAGACTTGCCCCTTTTCCCTGCGCATATGCCAGGAGCAGCATCGCAATATGGGCCGTAGCCACCGCGCCGAAGAGAAGAACCGCGACGCGACCGTCAACCGGGCCCTGGATCCAGAAGCGGTAGACGATGTAGAACGCCACGCCCAGAGCCAGCGCGCGCCAGTCGAAGAATAAATTCTGTCCCCCGCGCTCCATGCCGTAGACGAGGCTGATCATGATGGCTATACCAAATCCCGCCATCAATAGCGCGAGCTTGCGCGGAAAACTAGGGGCCCGTTGGTGCCGGCAACCCAGGGCGAACCCGTGAGCTAGCCCCAGGACAAGCACCGCGACGTCAATTACGCGGAACCCGCCTGCCAGGGAGTTGTAGACAAAGCTCTTGGGAGCCGTCTCGCCATTCCCCTGCGAGTATTCGGCAATGAAAATCAGCGACAGTAGGGAGCAGAGTACGACCGCGCGAGTCACGCGCACGAATCGCGCGCCGTCGCGGAACTGCCTCCCGCCACTGCGTTCGCAGCACCGAATCTGCGGTCCAAGCGGCTGCACTCATGCGGACACCACTTCGGCGCCGGCTGTGTCCTGCGCTCCGTACACAGTTTCGATTACTCGCCGGAACTCGAAATCCCACGCGCGACGCCGCGCCTGAATGCTCAAGGACTGCCGCAGTCCACGATTGCGTGCGAGTTGACTCAGATGCTGGGCGATGTCAAAGGCGACGGCCTCATTCGTGCGACCCGCCGCAGGAACCACGCGTCCGCATCGGTTATCGACGATATGTGCTGGCCCTCCAAGGTCGGTGCAGATCACTGGCAATCCATGCGCCAGCGCCTCCAGCACCGCCATACCCCCGGAGTCGCGGAGGCTGGGAAACAGGAATACGTCGTGCTGATGGAAATGCCATAGCACTTGGTCGTGGTCGAGCCACCCCACCCAGGTGACTGAATCGACGATCCCCAGCCGCCACGCCAAAGAAAGCATTGGCGCCCGCGCCGGGCCGTCCCCGATGAGTGTCAAATGGGCGGGCACGCCAAGCGCCCTCAGCCGCTGCACTGCCAGAAGAGCGATCTCCAGCCCCTTCCACTCCAGCAGCCGTCCCACATACAGGCAACGCAACACCGCGCCGCCGTTTGCCGCACGGCGGTGGCTGAGCCCGAGTTGTTCCGGGGTGATCCCGATCGCCAACTGCACCTCGCATTTGTGGCGGAAGCGGCTCGGCACCAGCGTGAGCGAATCGCGTGACGTCAGGTAGATCCGCTGGGCGCGCCGGTAGGCGAGATGCAACAGCGGATCGAAGTGGGCCAGCAGATTGGCACAGTCGCGCAGGGCTTCGAACCCTTGCGCGCGCCATGTCATCGACCGCCGCAACCTCCACGGCACTCGCTCCCCGCCGCAGACCGGCCCGAAATAGAAGGGAATCCCCAGCCATCCCATGAAGCTGGGCGCGCGCAGGCTGACGAAGGTGACGTGGTGAACATAGTCAAAGCGTTGCGCGCGATTGAGCCGCCGCGCCGCCAGAAAGGCCAGCCCCTGCCACAACAAGTAATAAAGGTAGATCGCGCCGGGAAGCTTCTTCCATCGGCGCGCCCAACCGGGAAGGTCGCAGTACACGAAGTGAAGGTTGTCTGTTTCGCTCGGCCGGAGATCGCGCTCAATAGCGCGGCGATTGGCCGCCCGGGTGATGACCCAGACCTCATGCTTTGGCGAGGCGAGCCCGGTTGCCCACATCCAGCCCACGGCCGGCTCTGACCCCTTGCCCGGCTCACACGCGTAGGCAGACAGCAGGATGCGCGACATCACAACGCTCCGTTAACCAAAGTGGCCAACTCCGACGCGGTGAAACGCAGCGGCCGGGACGGCAGCTTCAGCCGCCGCGTTGTCCTGTCTGCGAGATGAGAAATGACCGCCGCTATGGCTCGCTCAAGGTTTTCTGTTGCCGACAACGTGCACTTCCAGGTGATGTCCACGCCGGCGGGTGCGCGCCCCAGCAACCCCTTGTTCGGAGACACCACCAGCGTGGATGCAATCAGGGCACGGTTGATGCTTGCCGGTGAGAATTCGCAGTCGATCCAGGTGCGGCGAAACGCAGGCGCCATTGCCTGCCCCAGCTTGAGGGCCAGATCGATTCGGTCGACGAGACGCCCGTTGATGATTCGTACGAAGAGGCCGGTCGGATGCGCCACACGAGAGACGAAGCGAGCGCTGTCGGCGACGAAGGCCGATGCTCGTGCGACCGTTTCTTCTTCATGGGGCATCGACTCCAGTTCATTACGCAGCCGAGGCAACAACGCACGAAAGGCGGCGCAATCGTTGCGTAGCAAGGCCGACTCCATCTGCAGGTTGCTGGGTTGCTGCCAGAGACAGAGGGCAAGCTCCGGATCGGGGCTGTGGTGGTAGAGTGTTGCCAGCTTGGCCCATTGTGCATCCGTGAGGGTTTGCTTGAGTACCTGCTTGATGACGTAGTACCTGAAGTCGACATCAGGCGCGGGACGATAGAACCCTCGCGCACCGAAACATCGGTCGCGCAAAAGCACTTCCGCGCGCATCCACAGCCTGCCTTCCCGGCGATAGTCGCTGATGCAATCCGGATTCAGGAAGGCGGCCGTGCCGGCTTGCGCCTTGGCGATCACAAAGTATGTCGCCGTCGTCTCATGCCGGATCGCCTGGACCAACTGCCCTCCGGCGCGGGCCGCTGCGTCGGCAAGAAGTTGCGGAACCTTGCCGTAATCTGATGGGCTCACTGCAAAATCCAGGTCTGACTCGCCAAGCACTGCTGAATCATCTGCAGCGCCCAGCAGGCAGTAGGGAACGGCGGAATTAAGCAGGCCCCGCATGACGCCCGAGAAAAGTTCGCGCCGCAACTCAGTCTGAAGCTCATGACTGACACGATCCGCGAGTGCAATTGGCGAGTACTGATCGGCTGGGGCGGTCAGGCCTGAGGATCGGCAAGCTCTCACGGCCGTGACTCCATCGTCATCCGCAGGGTGGCTAACAGAAAAGCAGCATGCGCAGCGTCAGCAGCCGCCAGCTCCCACGACAGCCTTTGCAGCAGGTACGCAAGCTCCAGCTTGCGGCGTAGCACGAAGTTCAGGGGAGCCGGTCGGGGAATGCACATGCCGGGAAAGGCGGGGCGCGGTGATCGTCCGAACAGGTACCTGGTCATGTGAATGAAGTGATAGACGTCGTGGAAGGGCAGACCACGCGGCTCGGAATCTTCCCAGTCCACCAGCACCGCCGAACCGTTCCGCAACCGGATGTTCCAGGGAGCAAAGTCGCCATGGATTCGCATGGCCGGCAGCTCGCTCGCATCGTCGACTTCCTCCAGAGCCCGTCTCACGATGCCTGCATCTGCCGTACTCAACTCGAAGTGGTCTAGTTTTTTCTGCAGAGGAGACAGAACTTCGCGCAGGGTGATGGTCTCGTCGGGACGCATCAGCGACTGCAGCAACTCTGCGACCTCACGAGTCAACGTCATTCCGCAACGCACGCCGCGTACTACCGTCTGCGACGAAACACACCGGCTTGGGTCGAAGGCCACCAGCCGTGGCGCGGCCTCAAAGCCTAGCTCCCGCAATTCAAACAACGTTTCCGCCTCGTGCTCGATGGCCGCCTTGGCGTTCTCCGTCAGAGGCACTTTCACAATCAGCTCACACGCATGCGACGCGGCATCGATCAAGTGGACCACCGCTTTGCGCCTTGGCCCAGGTGTTCCGAGGTAGACCAACGTCTCCGGTAGAGCAGGCCGGCACCACCCCAGCTCTCTCCAGTCCAGCTCCGTGATCCACTCGACATGTTTGGGGTCGACCACCGGTAGGCTGCGCGCTCCACTCCAGCGCATGACCGACTTCATCGCGGCCCACGCCATTCGCGAAGTTGCGCGATAGGGACGCCATCCCAGGAATGCGTCGCCATGAAGGCGTCGTCCGGAGGGCACCAGCCAGCGCGGACAATCTGCTCGTCCCACGGCGCGAAAGCACGGGCCGATCGGCTTGGACGCGTCGTCTTCCACCGTACTCAGGCAAGAACCCATCTCGCCTTCAGGCATTGGCAAGGTCCACCTCTGCAGGGCCGTCGGTTGGCAGCTCGGCAAACTTCAAAACTCCGATGGCGATTTCGTCGACAATCTCGGCAATGGGTCTGTCACCGTCCACAACCCTCGCATTAGGCGTGGCCCCGAGCTGCGCCACGTACTCTCTTCGTTGCCGCTCCGATTCGTTCGGCATCACCTCGTCTTTTCTTCGTTGCAGCTCCCCGGCCGGAACATCCAGTACAAACTGTAAGTCCGGCCGCGGAGCTCCTCGGCCAAGCAAGGAGGCAAACCTGGCCGTCGACCGGTCCAGCCGGTAGCGGCGTGGATCGATTGCATAGTCCGCAAAGTAGCGATCGAAGATGACCAGACGGCCCTGCGCAACCGAGGGAAGCGTCACCAGCCAGTACCCAAGCCAGTCGTAAACCAGCATGTAGATCAACTTCAGAGAGCTAAGTGCGGCGCCTCTCGGTATCTGTGCGTGTGGATGTATTACCGGCGCCGGCTGCGCCTTCACGCTCCCCGGCGAAATGCGCAAGTGATGAACCGCAACCCCGCAGAAGGAAGGAGCAAGCGCCAGGCTCAACCCTTTTGCAATCGTCGATTTTCCGGCACCGTCCGGTCCATAAAGCGCAATCCATAGCCCTGGTTCCTTGCCTTTGGTTGTCATTGCGGGTCTCATCGTGATTGGCCGGGCCTGGAAGGCCGTAGTGCCAGAAGCGTTCTCATAAATTGGTTTTGAAAGGGGACAACTTGGGCCTGCCGTTCAGGCCGCCAAGAATAAGGGTATTAGTCCTAAGAGAAAGCAATCCGTACGTTCTGGTTCGAGATCGCCTCTAGTTATATCTGCCATAGATGACCACCCCGACCGCCATCTGCAAGATGGAATTCAAACTACGGCTGGCCCACTCCTTGGCGCCGTTCACCGGAACGTAGACAATGTCCCCGTCATGCAGCGTCGAGTCGGCCATCTGGTTCGCAAGAATCTTCTTCAGGTCGAGCGGCTCCTGTTGCGGGCCGCTCGGCGTCTGGTGGATCAGGCTGCCGTGGAAGTTCGCGGTGTGGTTCAAGCCCTGCGCCAGCGCCAATCCTTGCAGTACGGTGATCGGCGTCCGGTCATCGAGGGCGAACCCGCCCGGCTTTCCAACGTCGCCCAGAACGTAAACCGTGCCCGCCCGCCCGACCACGACGCGGTCTCCCGGCAGCAGCACCGTGTCCGTGCTTTGTGCCGAGCTATTCAGGTCGACGGTTGATATGGTGCTTGAGTCCTTGTGCGTGAGCGTCACTGTGTGCGAGGCAAACTGGGTGACGCCGCCCGCTAAGGCAATCGCATCGACGACCTGCTGCTGGCCCCACAGGGGATAGCTCCCCGGATTCTTCACCTCGCCCAGTACGGTCACCGTCTGCGCGGCGCTTTCCGCCAGGTTGACGGATACGTGAGGATAGCGCAGGACCTTCGCATCCCGAAGCCGCGTCTCAATGGCCTGCGCCGACTCAGACGCCGTCAGCCCCGCCGTGTGGACTTTCCCACCGACCACCAGCTCGACATCCCCATCGTTGTCGACACGCGTCTTTTGCGAAAGTTCAGGGGTGTCGAAAACGGTAACCTCCAGCAAATCTCCGGGAGCGATTCGTGTAAGCGGAGCGCTAGCCGGCACCGGCGCTGATCGGATGCTCGCTGGGCTGAGCACAGTCGTCTGCTCCGTGCGCGCCGGTGCCGCCATATTTGTGAGCTGTGAAGCCTGCGCAAAACCCATGCCGCTGAACACGGCGAGCGGCAATATTGCGGTGAGCCACCGACTAGGAGAGATCAGTTTTCGCATAATAGGCGGCGGTGCTTCGCCGCAGTCCGGTTGCCGGGTATCCGTAATAGGACCGCCCCTCGATGGCATTAAGGAGGAATCCGTTCACATTGGCGTGCGCCCGCTGCAGGGCGTCGCAGGTCCGGCGGATCGCACGCCGTGAAGTTCGCTGGCAGCGTACCACCAACACCACAGCGTCGGCGCAGGTGGCAAGAACCAGAGCGTCACTGACCAGCGAGACCGGTGGGGTATCGATGACCACGTATTCATAAGCTTCGCGCCACTGCACCATGAGATGTTGCATGGCTTTGTTGTCCAGCCCGCGGGAGCCGCCGCTGTCATTGCTTCCCGCAGCCAGCACCCAGAGCCCTGGCTGTTGCGTGATTTGGCACGCGAGATCCAGACCCCCAGCGTCATGTAGTTGGTCCCGCAGTCCCGGCTGCAAGCCCAAGCCGAAATATTCGTGCAGCGAAGGCTGCCGCAGGTCGGCATCCACCAGCAAGACCTTGGCCCCATGCTGCGCCAATGCGATAGCGCAGTTGGCTGCCGTCGTAGTTTTGCCTTCGAGCGGTAAAGCGCTCGCAATGGCGATGACCTTTGGTGTTGGCGTAAGCAGTAGGCTGTGACACACCGCGCGATAAGCCTCCGCTGCCATGGATCCGGGCTCGCGCAACATGAGCGCCCGGTCGTACCATCGGTCCCCGGAGAGATCGAGGGCTACTCTGCGCGAGGCAAACAAGCCCGGCGCAGACCGATGCCAACGCGGGATCGCTCCCAGTGCCGGCAGGCCGGCCGCCTGCTCGGCGTCTTCCTGGGTACGCACAGAATCGTCGGCCGATTCCAATCCCAGCCCCAATACCACGCCACAGATCAGTCCTATTCCCAGCCCAAACACCGTCGCCGAGAGCGGCCTCGGCTCCGATGGTTCCGAAGGAATCTGTGCCGGGTCGATCACCTCAATGTTGGCCGATGCCAGCCCAGCCGCAATTCCAGCCTGTTTCAGTTTGATCTGCAACGTCTCGTAGAGCTGCTGCGTGGACTCGACATCACGCTTCATAATCGCGTGCTGTGCCGCGTGTTCATTCAATTGGTAAGCCTTCTGCTTCTGTTCCTCGAAGCTGGCACGCAACAGGCGCTCGGAGCGCAATGCCGCTTCGTAGTCATTGCGATAACGCTGCCGCAACTCCGTCAGTTCCCGATCCACTGCAGCATCGGCGGCGGCCATCTGATCGGCCAGCTCGATTATCTTGGGATAGCCGCTGCCGTACTTCGAGCTGAGCTGGGCATACTGCGCGCGCAGCCCGACCTGTTGCGTTCGCAGCGCCTGCAACGTGACGTCGGGCACGGTCGACGCCAGCAGTCCCGGATCGCCGGAAGCCGCGATGCGATAACGCGCCTCTTTGACAATTCGGTCGGACTCCAGGTCCGTGAGTTGCTCGTCCAACTGTTTCAGCTTGCCGAAGACGATGTTGTCGGTTCCGTCCTGCCCGAGCAGTCCACTGGTCCGGTCCAGCGTCGCCAACTGTTCCTGCGAAACGCGCACCTTGGTTTTCAGATCTTCCAGTTGCTTCGATAGCCACTCCGAGACCTGGCTGGCCGACTCGTAACTGGTACGCAGGCTGCGCTCGCGGAACTTGTCCACCACGACATTGACCACCGCTGCCGCCAACTCGGGGTCCCGGGCACGGAAATGAATGGCTACGATGTCCGTCTTCGGGACCAACTCAACGCTCAGGCTCTTCTGAAAGCGACGCAGCAGGTGGTCACGAACGTCGGCGGGCCATTCTGATGGCTTGGTATCGCCCGGCTGCGCCCAGCGTCCTGCGAAAGCTTTATCTTGGCCTAGCCCGAGCCGCTCCATCACGTCCAACGCCAGGCTGTTGCTCTGCAGCACCTTCACCGCCGACTGCAGCCGTAATGCCGAGTCATTGGTGTTCAGCGCCTTGCTGCCAGCCTCATCCAGGCCCAGACCGTTCGTGTTGGCGGGAGTAACTTCAATCTGCGACAGTGCCTCATATCTGGGGCTGACCAACAGCACATAGAAGATCGCCAGAAGCAGCCCCGCCAACGTGCAGCCTGCAATCACCCAGCATCTTCGCCGAACAACTTGCAGGATCTCGAGCACGAGCAGTTCCCGGGGAGGCTCCATTGCCGGATACCCGCGCCGCAGTTGTCCATCGGTTGTCGTGATCTGCTCAACCGGTGGCAACATCAAATTCCTCGCGCTGCGAATACCGCCGTGTGCAGCAACACCGCAAAGTCCATGAACAGGTTTCTATGCCGCAGGTAGTAAAGGTCGTATTCCAGATTTTCGTGAATCAGGCATTTGCGGTCGCCGCTCAACTGCCATAGTCCGGTGATCCCCGGCTTCACCTCCAGCCTGCGTAGCTGCAGCGCGTTGTAGCGGTCGACGATGAATGGCATCTCCGGCCGCGGCCCCACCAGCGACATCTCTCCCCGCAGCACATTCAACAGTTGCGGCACCTCGTCGAAGCAAGTGCGGCGGAGAAATCGGCCGATAGGGGTGATGCGGCTGTCAAAGCCCGAGGTCGGAGAGAACGCATACGCCGGGCTCTCTACATACATCGAACGGAACTTGTATAGATAAAAGAGACGCCCTTTGTGCCCTACCCGCAGTTGGCGGAAGAGGGCCGGCCCGCGGGACGTCAGTCGAATCAGCAGCCCAGCCAGGGCGCACGGCAGCGCCAGCAGTAGCAGCGCGAAGCCGGCCAGCACTATGTCCGCCCAGCGCTTTGAGCAATCGCTCACGCTGGGATGTTGTTCGGCAGCCAGGCTGGCCAGCATCATGCCGTCGATCTCGGAATACTCCAGCCAGTAGCCGGGATCGAGATAATCGCGGGAAACGATGTAGGTACTGACGCCGCGCGTGGCCGCGTGCGCGATGATCTCCAGCGACTCTGCGTTCTCCATATCGGGATCGGCGATGATTAACACCGACGCCGCCAGATGGCGAAAAAGTCTGCCTGACAACGGACCAGCCAACACCACCGCCGGCTTACTCCGCCAGTAAGAACTTGCGTGGATTTCCGTGCCGCTCAGCGCCGCCTCTTCATCCACGATGGCCACGGGATCAAGCCCAAGCATGGGCGAGCGCAGCAGTGCGGAGTAAATGCTCTTGGCCAGCGGCCCCCCTCCCAGAATCACGGCTCTCCGGTTGCCGTGCCCTGCCATTCGAAAGCGCCGAATGGCCAGACGAAGGCCCGCCTTCTCACCCGTCAGTGCCAGCGGCACTGCGCAAAGCGACATCATCAGTAACGTCAGTGGCAGCCCTGGTGCTGCCAGAAAGGCAAAGGGCAGGGCCAACAGCAGGCACTCCGCCCCCACCCGCAGCATGCGCTCGGTTTCACGGACTGCCAGCAGGCTCAAGAAAGGCCGGTACTCTCCGTGCTTCTCCAGCAGAAGGACGACTACCAGTCCGAACAGCGCTGCGGCCTCGAAAATTAATATGCTGGGGAAGCCTGCAAGCTGGCCTTCGTCCATGGCGCGATAGCTCTCAAACGGCAGCAGCACGCCGCACACGACGGCAACCCAGTCAAGCAACCGCTCAGCCAATGCAATTCTGGAGGAAAGGCGGCGGGGGGCGCTGACCGCTACAGCGCCCTGTCGACCATCGGGAGCCGCTGATGGGAACGAAACTACAATTCCCATTCCGCCGCCTGGGGGAGGAGATCGTTCTTCATGCTTTGCCGCGCGGAATCATGGACTAACGACGCGCGCCTAACCAAGTGGTTCCACATCGGCGCCATTCAGGTCGATGGACACTGACTTCATGATCTGGTCCACCGTAATTACCAGCCGAGTGGAGTTCTTTTTCTCCACCAGCACGCCTTCCCAGTCCTGGAACGGTCCGTGCTTCACCCGCACTCGCTGCCCAACACGAAGGTACGGGTGAGGTTCCACCGCTGAAGGATTCGCGGTACAGAAACGCAACTTCTCGATGTCGTCCTGGGACAAGGGAACTGGCTTGCCGCCGCAACACACTATGCTGACGACCCCGGCAGTTTGCAGGATGCCCTGGCGTTCCCGCTCCGTTACGCGAACAAAAACGTAGCCGGGAAACAACGGGGTATTGGTCCGCCGAATGCGGTCGCTCCATCGACTTAGCCGGCGATACGTTGGCAGCAGCGTATCCAGTCCCTTCTGCGTAAGCTGCCGCACCACCACCGACTCATGCTGCGACCTGGTGTACGCGGCGAGCCAGCATCGCGACGACTGGTCCTGCTTCAGGTTTCCCTGAGGACACACGTTCAGAATCGCCCGTGGCTCCGCCACTGCCAGTCCCATTGCCCTCTAGCTCCCATCGAGAAATTGCGTTGAATTGTCTTTATGTCACTTAAGTTGTGTAAGGGAAACACCTTATAGTGACACTGAGGGTATGGCACTTTTCGGGCCAAAGCGAACCGCAGGGGAGCGTATGGGAAATTGTCTTAGAATTGAGACTCTTAGCATTTTCGGAACAGGGCGCCGCTGGAATTTCATGTCCAGATTCTGGACATACTATGTCCAATAGTTGTAACTGAGGGATGCATGCCCGCTCGTCGCGTCGTCCGCGTTGAACATTTCTAATGACCTATCCCTCGCCAGGACTGTGATACAAAAGTCGGCATGACAAGCCGCACGCTGATTCGACTCATCGGGACATTTGCACTCCTTGCCGCCTCGGCCCTATGCGTGGCACAACCCAAAAAGGCTGTGGTTGAAATGAAGAACGCCCAAGGCGACAGCGTCGGTCATGTCACGATCCTCGCCGAGAAGACCGGCGTCGAGTTGAAGCTCGACCTGAAGGACCTTCCTCCCGGCGAGCATGCCATCCACATTCATCAGAACGCCAAGTGTGATCCGCCCGACTTCAAGTCGGCCGGCCCGCACTTCAATCCCACCGGCAAGAAGCATGGCCTCGAGAATCCCGAGGGCCATCACGCGGGCGACATGGTGAACTTCACCGTCAAGCCCGATGGCAAGGCGAAAGAGACCATCAAGAATGCCGACGTGTTGCTCGGCGACGGCTCAGTGCCGAACTCGCTATTCGCCAACGGCGGGACGGCCGTGGTCATCCACGCCAAGGCCGACGACATGAAGACCGATCCCGCAGGTAACGCCGGCGATCGCATCGCCTGCGGCGTGATCATCAAATAAGCAAGGCCGCGAAACTCTGCCGGTGCCTCCATCCCTTTCCTGGTTTTGCGAAAAGGGCAGGGGTGAAGCCACCCGCCGCCCCTAATCGACTTGGAGGCGAAACTGTTAATCGTTGTTGCCGCGTTGCTCGTCGGCAACCGGCATAATCATCCCGAACAGGCCATAATGCCCGTCATTCGGGCCGGCGCTGAAATACAACGTAGTCGCCGCGCCTGCCTTGGAGTCGCTGCCGAAGCTAAGCCCCCATAGACCCATAACGCGAAGCGGGCGGTCGTGGATATCATTCATCTGTTGCACGTACTTTCCCGTGACAGCGTTGTACGCGTTAATATACCCGCCGCCATGACTGCCGATGAGCAGCAGGTGATTGAAGGCTCCGAAGTCGCCGGGCGCCATGGCGATTCCCCAGGGAGCGTTGTCCCAGAAACCGTGCTCCAAGGTCAGCAGCAGCTTCCCCTGAGGATCAAATATGCCGACCCAACCTAAGCCAATACCGGTGTCCGCATAAGTCTGGCCGGGTGGGCGATGGGCAAAGGTGACGACGAGATTGCCGCCGACGCTCTGTATGCCGTATGCCGCCCAGTTCTGATCGAGTCCCGGGATGTGAAAGGCCGCCACCGTTGGCAGTGGCACAGGTTTGAAGCTGGAATCGAAGACCTCGACTTGTCCGGTCTTGAAGTTGGTTGCGTACAGGTGTGGACCTTGCGCAGACTGCGCTAGCGCCAACCCTTTATAAAGTGCGCTGCCCGCACGATTCACTGTAATGATGGCGTGCGTGGGGTCAACGTTCGGGTTCCATCCGGAGATCGTGCCGTCCTCTGTGGCAAAGATGAAATCAGCTTTCTCTCCGGGGGCGACTTCGAATCCCGATGTGTAGTTGAAAACTTGACCTGTCGGGGTCGAGGCCCCTTCGTGGTTCGGAGTTGGGATCGTCACCACTAGCGGCTGAATATTTCCGTCTCCGTCATAGACTGTGGCGAGTCCGGTTCCATTGTCTGAGATCCACCAGGGGCTGGTCGAGGAGCGTGACATGCCCCATGCATTAACCAGGTTGGGATCTTTGATTTCATCGACCAGATCAGTGCGAACGAACCTCTGAGCCTGGGCTGCAAGGGCGAAGAGAACCATGGCGACCGCTGTAACGACGGCGATCCGGCGAACAAAGCGCTCACGATCGTGGCAAGACAACATTTACGCCTCCTTTTTAGATTTTCATTGGTGGTCACCTTCTTCCGAGGAGTTTCCTATGTTCGGAAATGGAAGTACTTGCAGCGATGCTCTGCGTTCCTGTTAAGATTCACCGCTGGCTCAAATTGTGTTTCGCACTGGAATAGTTGTCGCACGCTCTGACAAAAGCGCGACGAAGGCGATGAAGAATGTCACTGCAGATGTGTCGCTCCTGACTCTTCGCCTTTTTCGTCCCGGAGGAACGTGAACGCGACACTCGAAATTCGAGACTCTTGCTTATCTTTGCGGGAGCACCGTTTGGCAGTCGGTTGTGATAACGTTCCCAGCGCTCGTATGAAGAAGCACTCCAGGCTCCACCGATTCGTGGGGACTTACCGTTCCCATTTGCTTGCCGGCGTCCTGATTGTCGAAATGTTGATCTCTCCGGCGGCGGACTTCCACCCCCACATGGGTGCGATACTGGCCGGCTCGATGTGGTTGGTGGTGATCCTTGCCGCTCGCTACATGGCGGGCCAAGGAGTTGTGCGATGGGCGATTTTGCCGTTCGCCGGCTTATGGGTCATCGCGCGCTTGCTCGAAGCCTTCGGCAATCCCGCACAATTTTATGCGCGCCTGGCGCCGCTAATGGGCCTCGCGCTTTCCTGCGCCCTGCTGTGGGGCATCAGCGAACGCAGAAGCCAGGTCTCGCCCGGCACCGCGGTCGCGGAGTCGTTCATTGCCTATCTCCTGGTTGCGATCGCCTTCAGCCAGCTTTACTGGATACTGAATCAATCTCTCGCGAAACCGTTTAATCAGTACATCTCTCCGCATGAAATCAGCACGCTGTTATATTTCAGCATGGTCACCATCAGCACCGTCGGCTACGGAGTCATCGCGCCCATCAACCCTTATGTCCGTATGGTGGCTGCCTTTGAGAGCATCACCGGCATTTTCTATCTCGCGGTTGTCGTAGCCAGATTAGTCTCCGCCTACGACGTCCTCCGCCGTAAGGTCGAAAACTGACGCCTATGGGCCGATGCTGCCCGCCGCAAAGGTGAGGATCTTCATCGTCGGTCCACCGAAGATCGCAGCCGCAATGCCCGGTTGTCCGACCGCGTAGCGGGCGTCGGTGAAGTTGATCAGCAGCACTCCATTGAAATACACCCGGTGCGTGCTGCCCTCCGATTCCATCCGCAAGCGTCGCGGCGCGGTGCCCACCGAGGCATTCGCGGAGGCCAGCAAGGTGAAGTTCAACCCGCCGGTGTCATCGGTGCGGTAGAGCCGCACCTGGCCGGCATAGGCGATGGCCAGGTAACCGCTGCCATTGCTGGCGCCCTGTACCCGCGTCATCACCCCTACCCAGCTGTTGGCCCCCGGGTCCTGATCGTAGGTGATCTCGGCAAACTGGTCGGCGCCCAGCACTGGCTGCACCAGCCGCGCTCCGTCCAACAGATCCACTGCATAGGCCCCGTCATTCTTGCGCAGCGCACCCCAGGAGCCCGGCGTGTCCCACATGCCGCCCTCGCGAAGCGGATTCTCTACTCCCAGGAAGTCGCTGCTTGCTCCCTGGCCGCCGGCCACGGAGAAGTGGATCACAAAGTCGTCGGCATTGGCATTGCCGCTGGCGTCCTGACAGCGCACGTAGAAGCTGTAGCCGTTGCCGTCGGCCAGTCCGTTGACGGTGGTGGAATGGGCCACGCCTCCGGTGTTGCTGAACAGGTTGGGCATGGAAGCAAAGGCGACGCCCGGAGTGGTGGCATAGCGGCAAGAGGCGTTCTCGTCGGTGCTCAAGCTGAGCGCGGTCTGTCTGGTGCCCTCATTCAGCTCGCCCGTAGGCTGCCCGTTCGAGCGTACCGGCGGTGTCCGGTCGCCCTCGGCCAAGCTGCCCCCGGCAAAGGTGAGGATCTTCATGGTCGGTCCACCGAAGATCGCAGCCGCAATGCCCGGCTGTCCGACCGTGTAGCGGGCGTCGGTGAAGTTGATCAGCAGCACCCCGTTGAAATACACCCGGTGCGTGCTGCCCTCCGATTCCATCCGCAAGCGCCGCGGCGCCGTGCCCACCGAGGCGTTCGCCGAGGCCAGCAAGGTAAAGTTCAACCCGCCGGTGTCATCGGTGCGGTACAGCCGCACCTGGCCGGCATAGGCGATGGCCAGGTAACCGCTGCCATTGCTGGCGCCCTGTACCCGCGTCATCACCCCTACCCAGCTGTTGGCTCCCGGGTCCTGATCGTAGGTAATCTCGGCAAACTGGTCGGCGCCCAGCACTGGCTGCACTAGCCGCGCTCCGTCCAGCAGATCCACCGCATAGGCCCCGTCATTCTTGCGCAGCGCACCCCAGGAGCCCGGCGTGTCCCACATCCCGCCTTCGCGGAGCGGGCTCTCCACTCCCAGAAAGTTGCTGCTTGCTGCCTGGCCGCCGGCCACGGAGAAATGGATCACAAAGTCGTCGGCATTGGCATTGCCGCTGGCGTCCTGACAGCGCACGTAGAAGCTGTAGCCGTTGCCGTCGGCCAGCCCGTTGACGGTGGTGGAATGGGCCACGCCTCCGGTGTTGCTGAACAGGTTGGGCATTGAAGCAAAGGCGACGCCCGGAGTGGTGGCATAGCGGCAAGAGGCGTTCTCGTCGGTACTCAAGCTGAGCGCGGTCTGTCTGGTGCCCTCATTCAGCTCGCCCGTAGGCTGCCCGTTAGAGCGTACCGGCGGCGTCTGGTCGCTCTGGGTGAGATTGCCGCCACCAAAGGTGAGGATCTTCATCGTCGGCCCACCGAAGATCGCAGCCGCAATGCCCGGCTGTCCGACCGCGTAGCGGGCGTCGGTGAAGTTGATCAGCAGCACCCCATTGAAGTACACCCGGTGCGTGCTGCCCTCCGATTCCATCCGCAAGCGCCGCGGCGCCGTGCCCACCGAGGCGTTCGCCGAGGCCAGCAAGGTAAAGTTCAACCCGCCGGTGTCATCGGTGCGGTACAGCCGCACCTGGCCGGCATAGGCGATGGCCAGGTAACCGCTGCCATTGCTGGCGCCCTGTACCCGCGTCATCACCCCTACCCAGCTGTTGGCTCCCGGGTCCTGATCGTAGGTAATCTCGGCAAACTGGTCGGCGCCCAGCACTGGCTGCACTAGCCGCGCTCCGTCCAGCAGATCCACCGCATAGGCCCCGTCATTCTTGCGCAGCGCACCCCAGGAGCCCGGCGTGTCCCACATCCCGCCTTCGCGGAGCGGGCTCTCCACTCCCAGAAAGTTGCTGCTTGCTGCCTGGCCGCCGGCCACGGAGAAATGGATCACAAAGTCGTCGGCATTGGCATTGTCGCTGGCGTCCTGACAGCGCACGTAGAAGCTGTAGTTGTTGCCGTCGGTCAGCCCGCTCACCGTGGTCGAGTGGGTCACGCTGCCGGTGTTGCTGAACAGGTTGGGCATGGAAGCAAAGGCGACGCCCGGAGTGGTGGCATAGCGGCAAGAGGCGTTCTCGTCGGTGCTCAAGCTGAGCGTGGTCTGTCTGGTGCCCTCATTCAGCTCGCCTATAGGCTGCCCGTTGGAGCGCACCGGTGGTGTCTGGTCGCCCGCCCGCGCGACAGAAAAATCGATTAGATAATCATCGGCATTAGTGTTGCCGTCGGTGGTCTTGCAGCGCACGTAATAGCTGTAGTCGTTGCCATCGCTCAACCCAGTCACGGTCGTGGAGTGGTTTGTACCCCCGGTTACGCCGAACAGGTTTGGCATGGCGTCAAATGAGAATCCGGCACTGGTCGCATAACGACAAGTGGCATCCTCATCGGTATCGAGGCTCAGAGTTGTCTGGCTTGTGCCAGCTTCGAGCGATCCGCTGGGCTGACCGTTCGATCGTCCTGGGCGATTGGAATAAGAAACCCGGTGGATTGTGCCACCATTCAGATCGGCGTAGAACAGGTCTCCGTCCGGCCCGCTCTTGATATCCACCGGATTGGCGGCGCCGGAGAGAAAGTTCGCACGGGTAGACGGGTCCGGCAAGCCGCCCGTTCCTTTGAACATGACCCAGATACGGTTCCTGAGGTAGTCGGAAAAGAAAAGCGCTCCCTGATACGCAGGGGGATAGCTACCGGAATCGTAGAAGGCCAGGCCGGAGATAGCCCCGTTGCCTATCTGCTCATCATCGCCGTCTACGACGTGCTGCTGGTGGCCGTACTGGAAGTAGGGAAGTGTGACCGCGCCGGTTTGTGAATATAGCGAAGTACAAATACTCGATCCAGAGTAGCCGGTAACGGCATCGCCTTCGTAGCAGGGCCATCCGAAGTTCTCCACGATGCCGTCGGCAGAGTCCGGAATCCGGTCAATCTCTTCGTATCCGTTCCAGCCCCTGTCAGCGACCCACATCTCGTGCGAGTCGGGACGGAAAGTCAGATGTGGGCTCCTCAGCCCATACGCGATTATGCGCTGTTCATTGGCGTCCACCGGTGGATCTGACTCGGCGTTGGCGTCAAGCGCAGTGACGGCCCCTTCCAGCCAGCCGCTGCCCCAACTGTGCTGCCGGTATCCTCCTTGCACCCAGGTGTGGGGAATCGATGCCGCCGTAAGTTGGTCGTGCAGCTGCACCATATCAGCCGTCCAGGCACTATCGTCTCCGCTGATCCACAAGCGATTCTTCGAGGTAAACGGTGCGCCGTTCGCCGTGATGAGAGTGGGAATCTCATAATTGTCGAAGTTCTCCTCGGTGCCGAAGTTCAAAAGCATATTGGGAAAGTTCGACATGTTGGTGAGCTGCGCGGGAGCATCCCAGGCTGCGGCAGCACTGAACACGTTCGGGTGGCGGAGTATCAAAAACAGAGCGCCGTTGCCCGACTTGCTGAATCCCACAACAAAACGTTGCGGAATCTTATCGTCCGTCGCAAAGCTATCGCCGAACGGCACGAGATCTTGAATAATGAAGCTCTCCATCCGGCGCGTTGGATCCGTTACGTTGTCCCCATACCACGGCTCGTAGTTGAAAGAGGGAGCGATAAGGGTGAGGTTGAAGCGATTGGGAATGTCCAGCAAGCGAAGCTCTTCCAGCCCATCGCTCCAGTTGGAGTTGAGATTGGTGACGCCGGCTTCCACCGGCAGTACATACAGGAAGCGCCGTGGCCGTCCCGGCGCCGGATTGTCAGGTTCCAGGACCCTGACCGTCAGAGGTTGTGATCCCTGGAACACAGAGGTTACCGAATAACTCTTCACCCCATTGGCGTCTATGGTCGGCTCACCGACCGTCATCGACGTCTGCCGGCGCAACGGCTGAGCCGTGTCGGGTTGCACCCTGATGATCGATCCATCCAGGGTCACCGGATCCGCGGGTGTGCGCAGGTCTTGGCTGCGCAACGCTCCGCCTTCGTTCGGAGGATCGGGGCTGGGGACATCGGTCTGGCCGACATCCACCATCGTCGAGCTGGCTCCATCGCCGCCCCCTGCGTACAGAGCGCCGTCGGGACCAAACACCAGGTTACCCACCGGTTGATCGGGGTAGTGTTGATACCAATCCTCGATGAGAACCTGCTCAGCGCCGGTCATGACATTTCCGTCTGCCTGAAGGCGTGACAGGCGGCCACCACCTACCTGGCCCTGATGGGTATACAGAACGTAGACGTAGGGCACGTTCGGAAATCCGGGCGCCAGGGCCATGCCCAGCAATCCGCCATTGCCAGAGCTGTCCACATTCGATCGCAGGTCGGCAAAGGTGGTAGGGGTCTTGGCTTCGAGGTTGTCAAACACCAGAATCAATCCGCTCTTCTCGGCCACAAAGACGCGGCCATCTGAGGCGAACTGGAAAGAGGTTGGGTGGTCGAGGCCGTCAAGAACTACCGAATCCTGAAAGCCTGGTTGGCCGGACTGGGCGCGCGCCGGGGACGAGTAGAGGGTCAGAAAAGAAAACAGCACCAGCAGCGAGGAGATTCCCCGAAGCAGAAGATTGCTTCGGCGGCGCCTGGATTGCTCTCTGCAGGGATGGAGCCGTGGCCGAGCGTCAGCCGGATAAGTCGGCGAGCCCAATGAGCGGGCCGCGGCATTCGCCCGCGCACTGCCTGCGACTGGCTGCCAAGCTCCCAACAGATACATTACGCCTCTCATCTCCTGCCTCTCTGCATTCGTCTTGCGAGAAGGCGTTCTCTTTACGAGGCTCCTCCTTGCCCTGTTCGCGCATGACTCCGCTTGTACGTTCGCTTCAAAGCCCCGGGCTGTCAAGACTGTTAGTTTTTGCAACCGGTTGCAAACCATTGCAACGATTGGCTAAGCCCATTGATTGCTGTTGATTGCGTTGTGCCCCGACGTTAACGCGGCTGTTCCCTGCACCCCTTGATTTGGGTCACCGAGTGCGCGGACTGGATTTGTAGACCATCGTTGCGGGTTCGATGTGTGACTGCAGAATAGAAGGCGAAAAGGACCTGCTAAGCAGCAGGCTGGCGAACTCTTCGGCAGGCAACGGCCTACTGAAGTAGTAGCCTTGTGCCTCATCGCATTGATGGGCACGCAGAAATGCAAGCTGCTCCTTACTTTCCACTCCTTCGGCAATGACCTTTAGGTTCAGGCCCTTTCCCATGCGAATGATGGTTGCCGCGAGCTCTGCGTTGCGCGGAGTCTCTGCCATGGTTCGAATAAACGAACGATCAATTTTTAATTTATAGACGGGAAGGTCTTTCAGATAACTCAGGCTGGAATATCCGGTGCCAAAGTCATCGATGGATAATCGCAATCCCAGCCCGGCCAGACCTTCCAGCACGGAAAGGGTTTTTTGGGTATCGGAAAGCAGTACGCCTTCTGTGATCTCCAGTTCCAGATGTTGAGCGGCGAGTCGGTTTGCTGCCAGCACTTTCCGGACCAGTTGGAGGAACCGGTCATCAAGCAGTTGGGCTGCTGATACGTTGACTGCGATGGATGGGATTGGAAGATCCAGCTCGTGCCATTGACGGAGCTGCGCGCAAGCCGCATTGAGTACCCATTCGCCGATGGGAATGATTAGGCCGTTGTTCTCCGCCAACTCGATGAATCGGCTCGGGGCTACCTGACCGAGCTCGGCATTATGCCACCGTAGCAATGCTTCTGCTCCGATAATTTCTTCCGTGGCAATGTTCACCAGCGGCTGGTAGACGAGGGAAAACTCGTGCTTACCAAGCGCAGCCTGCAGTTGCCTTTCCATGCCCAGGCGTTCCACTACTCGAGCATTCAGCTCCGGCGCGAAGAACCGAACACTGTTCCGCCCGCTGTCTTTAGCGCTGTACATCGCCAGATCGGCATTTCGGAGAAGAGTTACACTATCAGTCCCGTGATCAGGGAACAGGCTGATGCCGATGCTGCAGCTGATAGGAAGTAAGTGGCCTTGGATGACGAATTCACGCTTGAGTTCTTGCCGAATGCGATTCGCCCCTGCCTTTCCCCGGGAGGGGCCCCTGGAATCCGTCAACACGCAGGCAAACTCATCTCCTCCCACTCGAGCGACACCATCGGGCTGGCCGAGACAATCCTGTAATCGTTGGCCGACCTCCTTCAGCAGAAGATCTCCTATGGCGTGCCCGAGCGAATCATTGATGATCTTGAAGTTGTCGAGGTCAATCCAAAGCACGGCAACGGTTTCTCCGCGAGCCTTCGCCTTGACCAGGGCATCGGCCAGCAGGTCCTCAAGCGAAGTTCGATTGGGCAGCCCGGTCAGCGCGTCGTGATAAGCCAGGAACCGGACTTTCTCCTCTGCCGCCTTACGGTCGCTTATGTCTTGCACTGTGCCTTCGTGATAGATCTCCCCTTTCGCATCGGTCAGCGCGCGCATGTTCAGCAGGATCGTACGCTGCCGGCCATCTCTGACCTTTACGTTTAACTCGAAATCGTGGACCTCGGTATGCGTCTTGAGCTGTTGCAGCAATTCATCGCGGCACCGCAAATCACTGTAGAGTTGAATTGCCGAACGATAGTGGGTTTGGAAGTCCTCGGGCGATGAGAAGCCGGCCATATTCGCCAGCGCCGGGTTTACCGTGATGAATTCTCCGTTTGGCCTCGTCTGCCAAATGCCGAGCACGGCATTTTCGAAGATGCTGCGATACTTCGCTTCGGCAGCTTGCAGTGCTTTCTCCGCCAACTTCCGCTCGCTGATGTCTTGTTTGATCGCTACGAAGTGGCTGATCGTTCCGCTCTGCGAACGGACAGGAGCGATGGTCATTTCCTCGGGATATAGACTCCCATCCTTTTTGCGGTTGACGATTTCCCCGTGCCATACCTCTCCGGCAGTGATCGTATTCCACAGCAAGCGATAGAAGGCAGCGTCCTGCTCACCCGAACGCAGAATCCGCGGATTTCTTCCGATTGCCTCTTCCGCCGCATAGCCCGTCATATGCGTGAACGCCCGATTTACCCACAGGATTGCCCCTTGACTGTCGGCGAGCACCACAGCATTGCCTGCTTCCTGTAGTGCAGTGGCATGCAGGCGAAGGCGCTCCTCCGCCTGCTTGCGCTCGTCAATATCCATCGCGATGCCCGAAACTTTCAGGCGCTGTCCCTCCGGGTCAAAGAAAGCACGTCCCCTGATCCAAATCCAATGCACAGAACCGTTGCTCCAGACTGCGCGATGCTCGTTGGTAAACGCCGGGCGCTGCGGGGAGGTTCCTGCCAGGGCCTCGGCAATTCCTTCCCTGTCCTCGGGATGTACCGCATTCATCAAAACTGCCATGTCTGCTGCGGAATCGGGGCGCAGGCCCAGGAGCTGCCTGGCGTTGCTGGACCAGACCTGCCGGTCGTGTACGCAGTCCCATTCGAAAAAGCCTATCCTGGCGGCGTCAACTGCCATCGCCATGCGTTCTTCGCTTTGGCGAAGCTGGGCTTCAATTTGCCCCCGTACGGCCGCTTCGGATTTGGCCATCGCTTCGGCTAGGCGTCGTTGCTTCGCCTCATCGCTCAACGCCCGTTGCGAGCGCTGATCGCGGCGCTGCAGAAAGAGGCTCAACAATACCGTGAGAATGGTGACAAATGCGATCGTGATCAGGTGAGAAGTCCAAATTCTGATGCTGGGGCCGATCTGCTGCTTTACCGTCTCATACAGGGACATCCCGCCGGCCGTAGCGACAGCAAGTGCGACTAACCGTGCGGTGCGATTCTTAAGCATCGAAAACCCAAGCCAGGCGCCGCTGACCGATGATTTGGCTTAGGGGACTTAAACACACCCCGGACCCTGCTCCTTCGATCGCAGCATATTAGCCAGTCCACCATCAGCCTCCGGCATGACGCACCGAGAGTGCGTCGAGTCGGTCAACCATTACCTTTGTCTATCGTCTAGGTTCTCGAATTCTTGAGTCAGGGTCGCCAACGGTCGAGCTGGCGTTGCAGCAGGAATGGATCAGCTTGGACACTGAGGTGGACCGGAATTCAATGCCGGGCCTGAGCCCGATCGAAGGGTGTGCTGCACAACGGCAAAAAAGTGCCCAGCCCCCGAGGAAAGGTAGGTTTCATCCTCTTGGTTCCTTAGGAGACAGCTCCAGCGAGGCAATCAACCTTTCTTCGCCTTCGGAGGAGGATTCAGCATGACTGCCGCCTCCGACGTGAGAAAGAGGAAGGTAAACGTCTCCTGCAGATATAGGGTGACGGCCGCATCAGTATGCTTCAGGTAGCCGACGGAGACGTCCTGTCCAATGTGCAGGTCGAAATCGCCGCCGCGCGTGGTCAGCACGCAAGCGCCCCGAATGCCCGGCGCCCAGATGATCTTGTCCTCGACCAGCCGTCTGACATGTTCCAGCACCGGGTAGCCTTGGTCACTGGTCTCGGCCAGCGCCGTATAAACATTGGCATCCAGCAGCACCGCATACGGACCATTGACGCCCTGAAGGCGTAAGCGGCTCAGGCCCTGTGCGATGGCGTCTGGGTAGGCTCGCACATCGGAGGGGAGCGGAATGGCAGGATTGCTGCTCCCTTGCCGAACGCCGACGATTCCGGCGGCGGAATAGCCTTCAAATATGGCGCCGTCTTCAGCATAGGCGAGCCGGCGCGCGCCAATCTTTGCCGGCTCCCAGTCGGAGTCGTTCGCGCCACGTTCGACATCGTCAATGGCCTGGCGATCCAGCTCAAACGGAACACGCAGCTCGACCAGTGCCTTTACCTCGCGTTGCCTGGAGAGGATACCGTCTCCCGGAGTTGCGATCGTGAGCAGATGCCCAGTGCCGACCGCGGAGAGACCTGTGCCCGAGGGCCCATGCACATCCACCACTCGCCGTCCTGCGATGTGACGCTTGAAGGTGCGCGATACTTCCTCTTCAATCTCTGCCCAGGCGGCGTCGGAAATCGGGGCAAGCTCTCGGTGCAGGTTATTCATGAGGAATCTCTCCTTTCAGGGAACCAATACCCAGAGAGCCATCGCTCTCACGCTGGGAATGAGTGACTTCGGCCCGCTGCTCGGCGGAAGTTGTAGCAGACTGGTTATCCGTACTGTCTTCCAGAAACGTTAGAGAGGGCACAAAGAACAGGTTGCCGGTTACAGCACGACTGAAATCAAGCAGCCGATCGTAATTGCCCGCTGGCCGGCCAATGAACATGTTCTCCAGCATTTCCTCAATCGTGCCGGGCGATCGGCTGTAGCCGATGAAATAGGTGCCAAACTCAGCTTCGCCAACCCGGCCGAAGGGCATATTATCGCGCAGGATCTGGACCTCCTGCCCATCCTTGACGATGGTTGTGAGCGCGTTGTGTGCCGAGGTTGGTTTCACGGAATCGTCCAATTCAATATCAGACAGTTTGGTGCGCCCAATAATGCGCTCTTGCGCCTCGGTGCTCAGCGCGTTCCATCCTGCCAGGTCGTGAAGATATTTTTGCACTATGACGTAGCTGCTACCCGCGAAAGCGAGACCCTCGTCGCCGATAAGCACGGCATCCACTGCCGCTTGTCCGGTAGGGTTCTCCGTTCCATCGACAAAGCCAAGGAGATCGCGGGTGTCGAAGTAGCGGAATCCGTGCACCTCGTCCTCCACCGAGACGGCTGAACCGAGGCTGGCCATGATTTGCGTTGCCAGTTCGAAGCACAAATCGATGCGCTCCGCGCGGATGTGAAACAACAAATCGCCTGGGGTCGCCACGGCATGCCTGTTTCCTGCCTGGATCTCTCGGAAGGGATGTAGCTCTGCCGGTCGTGGCGATCCAAACAGACCGTCCCATGCTTCTGACCCGATGCCCATAACACAAGAGAGTCTGCCGTCAATGTCACGGAACCCCACTGCGCGCAACAGGGCAGATAAATCTCCGCAGAAAGATCGAACTGTCGCGTAATTCTCAGGACCCGGATTGATTGTCGCAACGAGGAAGATCGCGGCGCGAGTCAGGGAGCCGGCTACTGTTTGTGCGACGGACGGTGCCGCCACTCTGATGGGCTTAGAGGTCATGGGCGCATCGTAGCGAGCACCCCGGCTCGCTTTGTAAACAATGCTAAGTCCGGAATGGCGCCGTTTCGCACGGCAACCACGCGAAAAGTAAGCCTATCATCGGCTCCGGAAGGGTGTCCACGCCAGCGCCGCTGATGGCTTATGATGTTAGAACCCTGTTTAGCCAGCTTCCATGGGGCCAGATGTTAACCTCTCCTGCGATGAGCCCCGGAACCGATTTTAGGGCTTTGGAATATTCTGAGTAGGGCCAGAGTGAAGCGGCTGAACCTCATCATGATCATGTCGGCAGCTTCTGATCGGGGAAGAGACGCATGAATAATGCGCTGCGTCTGATCCTTCTTTTTTGTGGTCCTGTTCTCATTTCGAGCATTCTCGCCCTTGCGCAGAGCAATCGCGGTGAGCTACGAATTACGGTTACCGATCCGACTGGGCTCGGGGCCAAGGCGTCCGTTCACCTGCAGAGTGAGGGCAATCAATATAACAACGTTTTGACAACCAACGACGAAGGCAAGTTGAGCGTGCAACGCCTCTCGTATGGGATCTACCAGCTAACCATCGAAGCAGCCGGCTTCGCGCTACTTTCACAGACGGTCGATATTCATTCGCCCATACCCGTGGAACGCGCGGTTAAGTTGCAGATAGCTGGCGTGGAGGAGTCGGTAACGGTTCAGGGCCAGGGCACGTTGCTCGACCCCGACCAGGCTGGGTCAGTAAACCACATCGGCACCGAAGCCATTCAAAAACGCTTGACGTCTCTGCCCGGCCGGTCGATTCAGGATCTGGTGAACACCCAGCCTGGCTGGCTCTATGAAGGCAATGCGGTTCTACACCCGCGGGGCTCCGAGTATCAAACGCAGTTTGTCGTCGATGGCATCCCACTGACGGACAATCGCTCTCCCAGCTTCGGGCCCGAGATCGGCGCCAACGATGTCGATTCAATGACAATCCTTACCGCCGGATTTCCTGCAGAATACGGCAGGAAGATGGGTGGTGTGGTAGAGCTCAATACTCTGCCGGATCCCCAGACCGGTTTCCATGGGCAACTCGTGATGTCTGGGGGAAGCTTCGACAGCGCAGGCATCTTCGCGCAAGGGCAATATGTCTGGGGCAAGAACGTCTTTGGTCTTAGCGGTTCGGGAGCACGGACCGACCATTATCTAAATCCTGTTGTGCCTGAGAACTACACTAATAGTGGAACTATCGGCGACTTCTCAGCTAACTATCAGCGCGACCTGACTCCGAATGATCGGCTGAACTTTATCGGTCGATATGCCTTGTCACGCTATGAGATTCCCAACGAGATCGTGCAGCAAACCTGGTGTTATCCGGCCGGCCAGACCCAAGGTCCACCGTGTCAGCGGCAGAATGCCAACAACTTTGAGCCCATGTTGATTGGAGCCTACCGCCATATCTTCTCGCCTAACGTCGTCGGTGACTTTCGTAGCATGGTGCGTAACAACTCGAATGATTTTTACTCCAATGCACTTTCGACTCCTATCATTCTCTTTCAGCACAATTGGTTTAACGAGTTCTACTTTAAGGGAATGCTGACCATCGATAAGGGAATCAATGAGTGGAAGGTCGGAGTTGAATCGGACAATACCTTTCTGCACGAGAACTTCAATTACATCATCACAGATCCCTCGCAGTTCAGTGATGGCACCGCTCTGACCTTCAGCTTTCCCGGAGCGTATCCCAGTCAGGGGCAGCGGCCGGACCTGGAACAGTCTGCATTTGTCCAGGATCTCATTCGTCTTAGGAACTGGACGCTCAACGTAGGTCTTCGCTGGGACCATTATCAGCTTGTCGTCAACCGCCAGGCCGTTCAACCCCGCGTCGCAATTTCGCGCTATTTTCCGGAGTGGGGTTTGATTGCTCACTTCTCTTATGACCGCGTCTTCCAAACGCCATCGTTTGAGAACATCCTCCTCTCCAGCTCATTTGAGGCGGAATCAATTAACCCCAACTTCCTGCGATTGCCAGTCGAGCCTTCCGAGGGAAACTACTACGAAGCCGGTATTTCCAAAGCTTTTGCCAATAATCTTCGTCTAGATGTCAACTACTATCTGAGAAACGTCAACCAATATGCCGATGACGATCAAATAGAAAATACAACCATCAGTTTTCCGATTGCCTTCCGCAAGGCGGTTATCTATGGCGCGGAAGCAAAGATTGAAGTGCCCAATTGGCACCGTCTTTCCGGTTTTGCCAGCTATTCGTACATGGTCGGTAATGTTTGGTTTCCGGTGACCGGAGGATTATTTCTGGGCGACGAAGTACAAAATGCTGAGACCGAGCTGGCAGGGCATTTTCCCGATTCTCAGGACCAACGCAATACGCTATTTACGCGATGGATTTACCAGATCAAGCCGCGCTTCTGGATTGCAGGTAGCGTTCAGTATGGGAGCGGCCTGCCATTTGAGTTTGACGGCGACTACCAGACGGCCCTCGAGCAGTACGGGCAACAAGTCATCGATCGCGTCAACTTTGCTCGCGGACGTATTCTTCCTGCCCTGATCGTGAGTGCGTCGGCAGGAGCCGAGGTGTACAAGTCGGATCGGATGACCGTTCACGCCCAAGTCGACGGTCAAAACCTGAACAACCTGCTCGATCTGATCGATTTTGGCGGGGTGTTTTCCGGTAATGCCATCGGTCCACCGCGGAGCGTTGCCCTTCGCCTGAGCGCGACATTCTAAGTGCAGGACCCGGCAAGTTGACTATAGCCACCCCGTTGACTCAGATACAGGCCAAGATCCAGCTAGCGCAGCTGTCCGTACTCCGCTTTGGCTTGCCTGTAGATCG
>CAVVDY010000002.1:0-160668 GCA_963747055.1 uncultured Acidobacteriaceae bacterium
GAACCCCCGAAATAGAGTAGGCCCAGTTTCATTGAAGCTGAGGGGACCGCTTTTTCGATGGTAGTCGAGTTCGGCCAGCGGAAGCCCTGGTAGTTGGCAAAGAAGTATGTCTTGCCGCCCAATACCTTCTTGGGAATGATCGGACCACCGATGGCACCACCGAAGCGGTTGTAGTGAAAGCTCGGCGTCCCGACACCGTTGAGGTTGTTCTGCCAGGTGTTGGCGTTCAGATTGTTGTCCAGGTAGTACTCGTACACCGTGCCGTGCCACTGGTTGGTGCCGCGCTTGGTGACGACCTGCACCTGCGCGCCGGAAGAGCTGTTGAAGTCAGCGCCCTGCCCGGCGGTGCTCACCTTGAACTCTTCGACGCTGTCGGCAGGAGTCGGCATCACACCGGTTGCACCGGCTGCCAGGCCATAGCTCTGGTTGGCCGCGCCTCCCGTGGGATCGCCGGCGTAGCTGGGCGTGTACACGCTCATGCTGCCGTCCATATCGTTGGTGTTATTGCCACCATCGAGCTGGAAGCTGCTCTGATCAACCACCGTGCCGGCGACGCTGCCATCAGGGCTGATGCCGGCCTGCAGGGTCAAGAACGTGCTGGTGTCGCGAGCGATGCTGGGCAGCGACTGCAGCGCGATGCCGGTCACGGTCGATCCGACCGTCGCATTGTCAGTCTGCAGCTCGACGCCCGTGGTGGCGACTTCCACCGTCTGGCTTTCAGAACCGACCTTGAGAGTGACGTTGTTGGTCGAGACCTGTCCTACCTGCACAGTCAGGCCCGGAATGGACGTTTTCGCAAAACCCTGCTTGGTAATGGAGAGATCATACTTGCCGGGATTGACGTTGATGAAAACGTAGCGACCGGCAGCATTACTGTTGGTAGTTCGCACGTTGCCCGTGGACGTGTCCTTCAGACTCACCGCCGCACCCGGAACAACAGCGTTGGTGGGATCGCTAACCGTGCCGCTGACCGTGCCCAGAGTCGTGGTCTGGGCCAACAACGGCAATGTGAACGTGCCAAGCAGCAGGGCCGACAGCAACGCCCCTGCAAGATAAGTCCACTTGCACCTTGTACGCATCATTCTTTCCCCCTTCAAGAATTCCTAAGCATCAGGACTGTAGGAAAATAGTCATAGAACCTTTACTAGCGCCATAGTTGACTACTTGAATGCGATAGGAGGGTAGTATTCCCGACAGCTTGCCCCCCGACTTCGCCGCTCACAACCCCTTGCGAGCGACTCAACCCTTTAGATGGTTTCGCAGCCTATTCTTCCAGTCGCACGAATGCAATAGCACTAAAGTGACAATTTGATGCTAGTAGCGATTCCGCAGACGTAAAGACGCCACCTCCCGCCGCCTGCTCAGGGCACCCTCGACTTAGGGCAAGATTCGCCTGCGCGCCCTTCACTTGCTTCTCTCCTCGGCGTCCAAGTACGATTACGCGGTTGTTAAAAACCTGAGGAACATCATGTCTCGTCGTTTCCTGTTCTGCTCTGTCGTTGTGCTCTTGCTCGTCGCTGGCGTGTACAGCCAGGTTGATCCCGCCCTGGTCGGGGGCATGCAGTGGCGCCAAATTGGCCCCTTTCGCGGCGGTCGCGTGCTGGCGGTAGCGGGAATTCCCGGCGACCCCGATACCTATTATTTTGGCGCGGTTGCCGGAGGCGTTTTCAAGAGCACCAACGGCGGTGTGAGTTGGACTCCGACGTTTGACAAAGAAAGTGTGTCGTCGATCGGCGCTATCGCCGTGGCAGATGCCGACCACAACATCCTCTACGTCGGAACCGGCGAAGCATGCCTGCGCGGCAACATCTCCTACGGCGACGGTGTGTACAAATCCACCGATGGCGGGCACAGCTGGAAGAACATCGGGCTGAAAGATTCGCGGCATATCGGAGCCATCATCATCGATCCGCGCAATCCTGACATCGTGCTGGTTGCTGCGCTCGGCCATGCCTGGGGTCCCAACCCGGAGCGCGGCGTGTTTCGCACCGCCGACGGCGGTAAGACGTGGCAGAAGGTGCTTTACAAAGACGCGAACACGGGCGCGATCGACATCGTCTTCGACCCCAACAATTCCAGCATCGTGTACGCCGCGCTGTATCAAGTGCGCCGCCAGCCGTGGACCTTCACCAGCGGCGGCCCCGGCAGCGGACTCTACAAATCCACCGACGGCGGACTCACCTGGAAGCAACTCGAAGGCCACGGGCTGCCGGAAGGCGAACTGGGACGTATTGGAATTTCCGTCTCGGGCGCCAATTCCAATCGTGTATACGCGTTGATCGAAGCCAAGAAGGGCGGTCTCTACCGCTCCAACGACGCCGGTAACACCTGGACGCTGGTAAATGATGACGAACGCTACCGGCAGCGCGCGTGGTATTTCACCCACGTTTTTGCCGATCCGCAAAATGTCGACACCGTCTACGTTCTGAACACCGGCCTCTTCCGTTCCAATGATGGCGGCAAGACGTTCGACCTGTTGCCCGCTCCGCACGGCGATCATCACGGTTTATGGATCGATCCCACAAATCCCAAGCGCATCATGAACGGCAACGACGGCGGGGTCACGATTTCCATCGACGGCGGCAAGACCTGGACACAGCAGAACAACCAGCCGACCGCGCAGTTCTACCACGTGATCACCGACAACCATTGGCCCTATCGCGTCTACGGTGCGCAGCAGGACAACTCCACCGTGGCCATCCTCAGCCGCGGCGAGGACGGCGTCATCGCGCGTCAGGACTGGTATGAGGTAGGCGGCGGCGAGAGCGGATACATCGCCCCCGATCCCAAGAATCCCGACATCGTCTATGCCGGCTCGGACTCCGCCATGATCACGCGCTACGACCACCACAACGAACGCATGACGGATATTTCGCCGTATCCGCTCGACACCTCGGGCAATGGCGCCGCGGACCTCAAGTATCGCTTCCAGTGGACCGAGCCCGTGCTGGTGTCGCAATACAACTCCGACGTGCTCTACACCACTTCGCAGTACGTAATGCAGAGCACTGACCAGGGACACAGTTGGAAGAACATCAGCCCTGACCTGACACGCAATGACAAGAGCAAACAGAAGCCGTCTGGCGGCGACATCACGCTCGACATCACCAGCGTCGAGTATTACGACACCGTCTTCGCACTGGCGGAGTCTCCGCTGAAGCAAGGGATGTTGTGGGCGGGTACGGACGATGGCCTGATTCAGTTGACGCGCGACGATGGCAAGACGTGGGAGAACGTCACTCCCAAGGACATGCCCGAGTGGAGTATGGTGAGCATCATTGACGCCGGCCACCACGATCCCGGAACCGCCTACGCCGCGATCGATCGCCACAAGCTCGACGACTTCAATCCCCTGATCTACAAGACCCACGACTACGGAAAAACGTGGACGCGCATCACCGACGGCATTCCTCCGGGAGCCTACGTGCGCGCGGTCCGCGAAGACCCCAAAGTGAAAGGCCTGCTCTACGCAGGTACGGAGACAGGCGTTTACTTCTCGAATGACGACGGGGAGCACTGGCAGTCGCTGCAACTGAATCTGCCGACCACGCCCATCCACGATCTCGCGATCAAGGACAACGATCTGATCGCCGCCACCCATGGGCGTTCGTTCTGGATCCTGGACGACGTCACTCCTCTGCGCCAGGAAAGTGCGTCGATCGCCGGCCAGAGTTTCCATCTCTTTGAGCCGGCCCCGACGGTGCGCCTGCACTTCCCCGATGAGGTGGACCGCCGCCGCCCGGTCGGCGACAACCCACCCAAGGGAGCGATCGTCGACTACTACCTGAAGGCGAAGCCGGCTGCGAAACAAGAGATCGTGATGGAGATCTTCGACTCGCAAGGCAAGCGTGTACGCCGCTTGTCGAACCTCAAGGAGAACAAAGAGGAGCAGCCTCCCGAGTGGCCCGACCAGGAGCAGTCATCGCAATTGCTTCCGGCCAATGCAGGAATGAACCGCTTCGCCTGGGACCTTCGTTACGATCCTCCGGTGCAAATACCAGGAGCATTCTATGTCGGCAATCCGCCGCGCGGTCCGCTGGTGATTCCCGGTACCTATGAGGTGAAGCTGACAGTGAATGGCGCCACGCAAAGTGCGCCGCTGGTGGTAAAGCTCGATCCGAGGATTCAGAACCAGGTCACACAGGCCGACCTGGAGAAGCAGCTTGCACTGGCGCAGAAAGTGCAGCATGACATCGATCAGCTCCACCGCGCCGTCAATCAAATCCGCGGCTTGCGGAGCAATCTGAACATGCTGGAGAAATGGGCGAGTTCCGATTCCTCCAACGCCTCGGTCATCGCGGCCGCAAAATCACTCGATCAAAAGATGGCTCCGGTTGAGGGCGAGCTGCTTCAGGTGAAAATGAAGAGCTCGGAAGGAAACCTGCGCTATCCCAACATGCTGAACGAGCAGTATTGGACCTTCAACGAAATCATCCAGTACAACGATGCCGCGCCCACCGTGCAGCAACTGGAGGTCTTCGACGAACTGCACCAGCGCCTGCAAACCCAGCTGGCGCAGTGGCAGGAAATTCAGCGCACCGAAGTTCCCGCACTGAATGCCGCCATGCGCAAGTCTGGAGTGCCGACTTTGTCGGTCGGCGCCGGGATGGGAGAGCAGGCTGGTGAGCCCGGCGGGAAGGATTAGACCCGCAGTACGTAACTAAAACCTTGGGCATGAACAGGTTTGGGACCCCGGTCACAAGCCTGGGATGGGAGGAGCTGATTTCGTGCAGTGGCATGGGAACTATCCCATGTTGAAAAAGACTGTGGAGCTGAAAGCCATGGCTGCCGAGCTCAGGAGAGAGCATGGCCACGGGCGGTGAGCAGTGATGGAACCAGCCGCAACTTTGGATCGAGGCATTCGCGGTATTGAACATTGGTTTTCTGACCTTTGACATTTACCTTGCCCACTCAGTCAATCAGTTTCGCAACCCTTATGAATACATTCCTCTCTTCTTTTCTGCGAGCACACCTTTCGTCTTGCTCGCCGCATTGTGGTTTCGCAATCGCCGGCCTCTGGTCTGGAAAGTCCTGGGCTACGTGGTCGGCGGCTCAGCCATCCTGATCGGACTTACCGGCGTCATTTTGCACCTGCAAAGCCACTTCTTCTACGAACGGACCCTTCGCTACATGTCGGACTCCCGCAGTCTGCCAGCGCGGCTTACACAATCCGCTCGGCCGCGAAAGAGGATTCGACCCGGTGGCTGAGCACGGGTTCGCCGTAACGAATTTCGGCCAGTCCCAGCCCCGGCTCCACGGGTACCATCAAGCCGTCGAGCTCAAGACGATAGCGCTGACCACGCCACACGATCGTGTTTCCGATGAAGCTACACAACCAGAAGCCAAATCCCATCAAGTCCCGCAGCGGGTATAGCCAGCAGAGCCGCAAAGCGTAGGGATCTCGCGCCACCGCCCATCCGGCAATTGCTGCCATCAATACCCGATTTACGATCGCCCCTGCCAGCAGTGCAAAGCCAAGCACCGGATGGCCGAGCGCCATTGCCCCTGCCCATCCCAGCAATCCGAAGGGCATAGCAAAGCTCAAAACGCTGGCGAAGTGTCCGGCGGGACGCGAAAAGCGCGTGCTCTTCATCCAGCGAATCTGATGCAGCAAGGACGCGCCCAACGACCGGTTGATGACAACATGATCGATGACATGAGTGGAGAGAACGACCTGCGCGCCCGACTCTGCGACCCGCTGCCCCAGCACGTAATCGTCGGCACAGTAGACGACCAGCGGATCGAAGCCTCCAACCGCGCCCAGCACGTCGCGCCGGATCGCCATCGTCGGCCCCAAAGCGAACTTCATCCCCTCAAGCAGTTCTGAAACCAGCACGCCGGAGGTCATCTCCACGCTCATGCCCAGCGCTTCCAGCCGCGACCAGATGCTGCCGCTGGCGACTCCGCGATACATGCACGTCACCATGCCAACCTTCGGGTCCAGCAGGGGCGCAACTACCTCGCGGAGATAGTTGGGTTTGACATGCACATCGCTGTCGCTGATGACTATGTAGTCGTGATGCGCTTGGGCGTACATCTTCCGCAGAGAACAGACTTTCGCATTCGCTCCCGTCGGCTCGCCCGAAATGACGATCTTTACCGCCACCGACGGATACTGCCGGCGTATCTCCTCCACGACGGCCACCGCGGGATCGTTAACGTCGCGCGCGCCGAAGATGATTTCAAACGCCGGGTATTCCTGATCGAAGAAGCTGGCGATATTGACCCGCAGATTCGGCTCCATCCCGCAGAGCGGCTTTAGCAATGTCACTGCCGGAAAACGCTCAGCCGAGATTTCTGGAACTCTCCGCCGCCGAAACCGGGAACTCGCTACAAACAAAAGGCCGAGGAAGCCAGTACAAGCTGTGAGTCCAACTGCCGCTGCGAACAGCAACGCATAGCCGAAGTACATTCAATCTCTCCAGGAAATAACCCGGGGATTGGGCGGAGTTGCCCCGGATGGCTGCCCTAGAATACCCGAACTCTTTCTCCTAAGAAACCACCCCACGTCGATGCAAACCGGCCACCGGCGGCCGCCACCGGAAATCTTCCCCATCTCCAACTTCAGCCTGACGGCCGGCCTATTCCGCTGTAACACCGCTCCGTCCAGTTATATGCTTGAGGGTGAGCTCCTAAATACAAAATTTCGTCCTCTTGAGGAGGTTTTAGTGGCCAGTTCAGGAAGCAGCATCGCCGTAAGCGAGGAGATCTCCGTTCACCCTCCCACGCGGTTTCTCTTTGGTCCCGGCCCCACCCAGGTCCACCCGCGGGTTTACCAGGCCATGGCCCAGCCGGTGGTGGGGCATCTTGATCCTTATTTCTTCGAGATCAGCTCTGCCAATCAGCGGATGCTGCGCAATGTGTTCGGCACCAGGAACGAACTGACGTTCGTGATCTCCGGCACAGGCAGCGCGGGCATGGAAACCGCGATTACCAATTTCATCGACGAGGGGACCAAGGTCGCCGTGCTGGCCAACGGCTACTTCTGCGACCGAATGACCGAAATGGCGCGCCGCCAGGGCGCCAACGTGGTCCGATTTGAGAAGCCCTGGGGCGAGTTCTTCACCGCCGACGAAGCGACAGAGTTCGTCCGCCGCGAGAAGCCGAATGTCGTGATGTACGTCATGGCTGAGACCTCAACCGGCGTCTTCGAGCGCGGCGAAGAAATCTGCAAAGCCGCGCATGAAGTGGGAGCGATTGTCATTGCCGACTGCGTGACTTCGCTCGGAGCAATGCCGGTCAACATCGACAAGGTCGGAATCGACGTTTCCTACAGTTGTACGCAAAAAGGTTTGAGCTGCCCTCCCGGCCTGGCGCCCATAACCGTCTCACCGCGCGCCGCCGAACTGCTGAAGAAGCGCTCGAAGCCGCCTCGTACCTGGTACTTCGATATCGCGCTGGTTGCCGACTACCTGCTGGAATCGCATCGCTATCATCACACCGCGTCGGCGACGTTGTTCTACGCCTTGCACGAAGGGCTCACGCTGATTGAAGAAGAGGGCTTGGCGGAACGCTGCCAGCGCCACCACGACGCTCACCGGCAGTTCGTCAAAACCATCGAGCGCATGGGCCTCGAGATGCTTGTCCCCGAAGGCCACCGCATCTGGAACTTGAACACCGTGCGCGTGCCTGCGGGAGTGGATGATGCCAAGGTGCGCTCAATCCTGTTGAACGAGCACGGCATAGAAATTTCAGGAGGCTTCGGTCCCCTCGCGGGCAAGATCTTCCGCATCGGTGTGATGGGCCCGCTGGCGACGCCCGATCATGTCAGCGACTTTCTCGTCAAATTCTCCGCCGCGCTGAAGCAGTCGGGGTACAAGGGATAGTTTTGAGCCCGAAGGGCGTGCGATGACAGCCCAGGACGAAGCCGCAGGCGAAGTCCTGGGTACGCCCAGCATTTGTCCTGAGTCCCCCGGGGACATCTACTGCGAGCGTTGCAATTCAGGTAGTGCCAGCCTTCAGGCCCAGCGTTGCAGTTCGGGTAGAGTTGGCCTTCAGGCCAGCGTTGCAGTTCGGGTAGAGCTGGCCTTCAGGCCAGCGTTGCAGTTCGGGTAGAGCTGGCCTTCAGGCCAGCGTCGCACGGTCTTTAAACTCTTGTCATCCCGAGGCGGCTTCAGCCGCGCCGCAGACAGCCGAGCTAATGTGGGGCTTTTAGCCCTTGAGGGAATTCCGCGTCGCCATTTATGAGATAGCTTCTTGGTGGCAGAAGCTGGCCGCCCCTGAAGTTTGACTAAGCAGACTGGACAAACTTTGTATCGCTAGAGTCCCGCAGAGCGGGACGGCTCAGTGTAGCCCAGCGTGGCCGGGGTCCCCGACGAGCGCCGTTTTTGCGCTTGGCGGGGTGGTTGCAGCGCAGCGGAACGCTGGGTAGGATCCGTCGCACGACCCGAGCCCCGGCAGGGGCTCTTCTGACAATCACAAAGAGACCGCACATCCACGCGTGCCCGAAATCACAGAAACTCCTAAGCCTCCACGATGATGCCGAAGAAGGATGCTATGCAATTCTCGTGGGTATAGCCGGCGTACTATCGCCCTCTCGCAACCGACGAGTCGCCGACAAACGTAACTCCCACTTCGCAAGCAGCCCTGCGATGTGCGAAGAACTGCCGCTCCGCTTCGTTCCGCGCCAGCTTCAACGCCGCGCCAAAATGCTGGCCAGCGATATCATTCTGCCCGCTGCGCAATTCAAACTCACCCAGCGCGGCGTAATAGAACGGATATCGGTCGAGCCGTTGGGAATCCGCAATCCGGCGAATCTCATCCAGCCCGCGCTCTGGGCCGTCCTTCTCGCCAATCGCTATCGCGCGGTTAAGCGCCACCACCGGCGACGGCCGGGCTTTCATCAGCAGGTCGTACAACGAAACGATGCTGGCCCAATCCGTCTCTTCCGCATGCTTCGCCAGCGCGTGCACACGCGCGATACCGGCTTCGATGTGGTACTCCGTCAACTCGGTTCCTACTGCCGACAAGTCCAACAGCCGAATCCCTTCCGCGATCAATCCCTGGTCCCATTGCGAGCGGTCCTGCTCGAACAGCGAACTCAGGTTGCCGGAAGCATCCACCCTTCCCGGCAAGCGCGCGGCGTGAAGACACATCAGCGCGGCCAGCGCATACGTCGCCGGAACCGCTCCCGCAGGATGCTCCAGCAGCACCGCGGTCAGTCGCATTGCCTCGCGGCAGAGGTCGGCACGGATCGCCGACTCCGGAGATGCGCCGTGATAGCCCTCGTTGAAGAGCAAATACAGCGCACGATGGACGACAGGCAAACGCGCTGCGACCTCATCAGAGCGCGCCACGTCGAACAGCTTCTTCGACTGCGCCAGGACTTTCTTTGCGCGGGTGATTCGCTTCTCGGTGGCGGCGTGGGTGCTGACAAAGGCATTTGCCACTTCGCCCACACTGAAGCCGCAAAGAATATGAAGAATGAGCGTGACCTGCGCCTCCTCGCCCAAGCGAGGCTGGCAGCAGGAGAACATCATGCGCAGCAGATCGTCCTTGATCGCATGTGCCGCGAACAGCTCGGCCACAGCAGGAGCCAGTGTCCATTCGCTCTGTATGAACCGCCCCAGCTCCGGCTCAAAGGTGCGCACTGTGCGCTCGCGGCGCAGCACGTCAAGCGCGCGGTTCTTGGCCGTCGCCATCAGCCACGCCGAGGGGTTCTCCGGCACACCGCGAAGTTTCCACACTTCCAGCGCGCGGCAGAAGGCGTCTTGTACAACGTCTTCTGCCAGCGCCAGATTCTGCACTCCGAAGATACGCGTGAGCGTGGCGACCATGCGTCCCGCTTCCTGGCGGAAAAGATGATCACTCAGCGCCATCGCTTTACATGTTCATGATCATGATGGGCCGCACTTCCACGGTGCCGCCCACCTCGAGAATCGGGCAACCCTTCGACAGCTCCACCGCCTGGTTAATGTCGCTGGCCTCCACCAGGGTGTAGCCGCCGACGATGTCTTTGGCTTCGGCAAACGGGCCGTCGGTGATCGTCTTCGCCTTGCCCTTCACCACCTTGCCACCCGGCTCCAGCGGCTGGCCCTGGTCTTTCAAGTGCCCGCTCTCGCCCAACCCTTTCAGCCAGGTCATCCACTTCTGCATGATCTGCTGCGCCTCTTCAGGCGAAGGCTGACCGTCTGGGCGGCCGCGGTAAAGATACAGAAACTGACTCATCGTAATGCCTCCTGTGTAGTCCCTCAGGACTTGATGTTTTGGCTTCCCTTTCGGGTTCCGACATTAAGACGTATGGGCCGCGGCGCACCGGACATGTTTTTTGGCAGGCCGAATTTTTCCTACCTCACAAAGGATACGGCTTGGAGTTGCGAAAACCGCGAGTGCAACAAAGACCTGGGCCCGCGGGGGCGACCTGCATAATGGCGCCACGCCTTTCGGTCATCGACGGTTTCGCGCTACGCTTGCCAGGTGAAGAAGACTGTCTATCTTTCGCTCGGTTCCAACCTTGGAGACCGGCGCGCCAATCTTCGCAACGCCATTGGCAAGCTTCTCAACCTCGGCAACCTGCTGGCAGTTTCGTCCTACTACGAGACGGAGCCGGTCGAGTTCACCGAGCAACCGTGGTTCCTCAACTGTGCGGTCGCTCTGCAGACCGAGCTGAAGCCTGAAGACTTTCTGGACGGGGTCATGGCCATCGAGCGCGAGATGGGCCGCCAACGCACCCAGCCCAAGGGCCCGCGCACCATCGACATCGACATCCTGCTGTTTGGCAAGGCCGTGCTACTGACGCCGCGCCTGACTATACCCCACCCTGCCATGCACGAGCGCCGCTTTGTTCTGGAGCCGCTGGCGGAGATCGCCGCGGACGTGCAGCATCCGGGACTGAAGAAGACGGTGCGGGAGTTGCTGCAGGCCTTGCCAAAAAATGCGGCCGAGATAAGAAAAGCCTAGGCGGACTTTCCCGCTCGTCCTGGCGGGTCGGGGGAACAGAGCACAATTCGGCCGCGTACCTACCCACATGCAAACCTACGACGAAGACGCACCCCGAACCACCTCCAAGCTGCGCACCTGGATTGTTCTTCTCTTCGTCATGCTGGTGTTTCTGCCGATCGAGCAGATCACTCACTGGGTCTCTCCCACCCCCACGACCGCGTCCACGATCCTGCGCGAGGCGCTGATACTCGCCACGGCCGGCGCCCTGCTGCTCTACATCACGCGCGTCGAGAGGCTTTCGTTGAAATCGGTTGGTTTGGGAACGAGCGTGTGGTGGAAGTCGATTGCCTGGGGTGTGGTCATCGCCATTTTGTGCGGAGCCGCTGGAGGCACGATCGCTTACATAACGAAGTTTAATGGCGGGCAAATGGCTAAAGATCTGGCCCGCTTGCCTTTCTGGCTTGCGGTGGTAATCGTCTGCCGCGCAGGCTTCGTCGAGGAGCTGTTCTATCGCGGTTTCGCCATTGAGCGGTTGATCGCGATGGGCTGGCCGCGATATGCTGCCGCGCTGTTTCCGCTGGTGATCTTCGCTCTCTTGCACTCTTTCAACGGAGCGGCGAATGTCCTGCTGGCTTTTGTGCTGGGAGGGATTCTGGCCGCCTTTTACCTCTGGCGGCGCGACCTGGTGGCCAACATCATCGCCCATTTCCTGGTCGACTTCGTGAGCGTTGTAGTACCGCGGCTGGTGTCGAGCGCGCACCACTAAGGAGTGCGTACCCGCTGCTCGACCCAACCGCTGAATGAAGTCCTACTGCTGCGGCGCCGCCTGTTGTGGCGTCGGTTGGTTCTGCGCCGGCGGCTGGCTTGGGCTGCTGCTCCGGCTCCTTTGGCTTGGGCTGCTCTGCGGCTGCGGCTTGGGAGCGATGCCCTTCTCCTCCGCCTCAGCTCCCGGCATCACGTTCTTCAGCGGAGCCGTGCTCTGCTCCTCGAGCTCCGGATGCGGCAGCGGTTTGCGCGGCAACATCTGGTCGCGCATGGCGGCGTTGTAGACGAAGATCGCCTCGACCGTCGCCGCCTGCGCCAGGTCTTCCTCCTGCAGCCGCTCATAGGTGTCCATATTGGTGTGATGCGTGCGCGTGCCGTAATCCAGCGGGTCCTGGATGAACTGGAAGCCCGGGATGCCCACGCCATCGAAGGCTTCGTGATCGGTGCCGCCGGTATGGCGCATGGTGATCGCAGTCACGCCAAGGTCGTTGAGGGGCGCGATCCACTGCTCGAAGATCGGCTTGATGGCCGCGTTGTTCTCCAGGTAAATGCCGCGAATGCGACCGCCACCATTGTCGACATTGAAGTAGGCGGAAATCTTCTGCTGATCGGGCTTCAGTACTACCGGACCCGCGGGCTTGCGCAGCCACTCCGGCAGCTTCAGCTGGTCAGGAGCGGTGGACAGTGGCACGTATCCGAAGTGTTGCTTCACGTAGCCGTATGAGCCGAACTCGCCCTGTTCTTCGCCCGTCCACAGCGCCACACGAATGGTGCGCCGAGGCTTCACATGGAGCGCGTTCAGGATGCGCATCACTTCCATCGCCACCACCGCTCCCGCGCCGTTGTCGGTCGCTCCCGTGGCCGAGGCCCAGGAATCCAGGTGGCCGCCCACCATGACGACTTCATCTTTCAGCTTGGGATCGGTGCCAGGAATCTCGGCGACGGTGTCGTAGCCGTGCTCATGATCGCCCAGGAACTTGGTGTCGATGTTCATCTCAATCGAGACCGGCACGTGCGCTTTCACCAGGCGATAGACGCGGCCGTAGTTTTCGATGGCCATCACCGCCACGGGCACGGGGTTCGCATGCTCGCGCTGGTAGGCGAACCAGCTCATGTCGGCGCCGCTGTCGTCGACGAAGGTGCCGCCGGTTGCTCCGTTGTCGCGCATCTCGCGGCTGGGGACAATCACCGCCAGCGGCTTCTCCTCGGCCATAAGCTGGCTGATCTTCTCGCGCAGCTCCATGCGCTTGACGAAGTCCTTGCGCCATTCTTCGCTCGGCGGCTTGGTGGGATACTCCTCGATCTTCTGCAGATCGGCCTCGTCGTAGGTCTTGGAAAGTGGCTTGTCGACGGGCTTCACCTCCCACGGCTCGCCGAGGAAGACAATCTTGCCGCCTAGCTTGCCGCGATACTGGTCGATGTCCTTGTCTTCCTTGATCTCCGCAACCGTTGCCTGCCCGGTGATCGCGCCGTTTGTCGAAGGAGACCACGGAGCAGCCTGCGCGATGAACACCGCAGTATCAGGCGAGGCCATGCGCACCCAGGTATTGAGCTGCTGCCAGCCCATGCCAAACTCGCCCCAGTCTTCCAGATGCGCGTCGGCGCAACCCATCGCCGTAAACTGGTCGCGCGTCCATGCATTGGCCTTTTGCAGATTCGGGGAACCGGTGAGGCGCGCGCCGATGCCGTCCGCCAGCGCCGAGGCATATTCCATCACGTGCGAGTGCGCCAGGCCTTCATGACGGATCTCGTCATACATATTCAGGTCGAGGTTCTCGTGCTGCGGTTGCGGCAGCTCGTATGAGGGCTTGGTGGATTCGGCCGGCTTTTTCTTTTCAGCCGCAAAAGAAGGAAGCGCAAGCGCAACACAGAGTGACAGCGCAACGCTGCGCTGGACAGAGTTCAGCAGTGACATGTCTTGAATGTTCCTTGGTGCGAGGTGCAATTGGGCAGAGTAGCAGATGAAGGCAGCCGTATTCAAAAGCCTGCCGAGCGGCTACGGCCGTGGGTCTACGATGCCATCTCCTCCGGCACTTTCACCGCAGTTTGGCAGCACTCCAGAATCTCGGCGTCGGTCAGCATGCGGTCCGAATTCTTTGCGCGCTGATAGATGCGCTCGACCAGCTCTTCACTCTGCGGCAAACCATGGCGCTCCAGCCAGAAGTAGACATTCGACTTGCCGCTCATGGGGCCGACCTCGATGACCTGCTCCATGCCGAAATAGTGCGAGGGTACGCCGGAATAGATGCTGTTGGCCAGCTCGACATCGTTCTTGCGATAGGCCTTGATGACCGCCGCCGCGTGAACGCCGGTGCCGGTGCGGAAAGCGTCATTGCCAACCACGGGATAGTTGTTAGGAATCGGAATACCCGTCGCCTTGGAAACCGCTTCGCAGTAGTCCTTCAGCTTGGTGAGGTCCTGGCTGGCCCACGGCTCGATGCCCAGCAGCTTGAGGTTCACCAGCATCTGGTCCATCTGCGTATTGCCCACGCGCTCGCCGATGCCGCAGGCTGTCGCGTGAACTACTTCCGCACCCGCGACCAGTGCGGCAATGGAATTTGCCACCGCCAGACCGCGATCGCAATGGCCGTGCCATTCGACGCGCACTTGGGCCCCGGTCGGCTTGATGACTTCGTTGATGACGAAACTGAACCAGCGCGACCACTCCCATGGGCGTGGCGTGTCCCACAGTGTCGCAAATCACTACCGCCTTGGCGCCGCAGTTGATTGCCGTGGTGTACATGCGCTGGATGGTTTCCGGATCGCAGCGCGTGGTGTCCTCGGTGACGTACATGACATCGAGCCCGTGCGAAACCGCATACTTCACCGCGTGCTCGGTGGTTTTCAGAAGAAAGTCGTCGGTCCAGTTCTCGGTATAGCGGCGGATGGGGCTTGAGCCGATAAACGTCGCGGCTTCGATGGGGACGCCGGTGCGCTGAACGATCTCCACAATAGGGCGAATGTCGTTCTCATGGGTGCGAGCCGCGCAGTTGGGCTTAATCTTCAGGCGTGCGCGGCCAATTTCGCGGGCGAGGGCTTCGCAGTGCGCGACCGCACGCGGCCCTGCTCCCGGCAGGCCAATGTCGAGCATGTTGATGCCGACCTGCTCCATCAGGTGCAGGATCTCGATCTTCTCTTGGATGGAAGGATCGCGCACCGACGGCGACTGCAGGCCATCGCGCAGCGATTCGTCATTCAGCAAAGCACGGCCCGCGGGCTTCATGGAGCGCGCGAAGACCGCGTTCCAGTCATAAATCAGCTCGGAAACGTCAGACAATTTCACCTTCCGGAACGATCAATTTCCCCACTCGCCCGCTTTGCGCGAGCAATCGGCGCCCCCACAGCGCCTTTCCATAGGAATTGATGCTTACGACGTCACTCTTGACGCAGGCCAGAACTACGATTCGCTTTTGTCGCTGCCGGTGCTCTTCGGCGCCACGGTCACGCCGAAGACCGACTTTTGTCCCAATCCGGCGACATTTCTGCCACGCGGCTCCTCCGGCGATGGCAGATACAAAACCTTGCAGTGCTCGCAACGGTAGATTTCCGCCTGCGTCCCATAAGCAGCCTTCACGTCGCCGCAGGACTGCTCAATGCGATCAGACAGGTAAAACCAGCGCTTCAGGTGCCCGGCACAAAGTTTGCCTTTGCCGTCCTTCTCGTTGCAGGCGCGCTGATATGCCTTCTTGTACTTCACCTTGTGGTTCGGCAGTTGAGCCGGCGCGTTTTCTTCTGTTGTCGGAGCCATGGTCGCGGAAGCCATATTTTGAACCATTCCTCAGTCAATCGGAACGGAAACCTGATTCTACCCCAGCCCACCAGCAGGATTCACCGCCGAAACGCAAAGAGCAACGCAAGGCCAACCAGCACCCGCGCCCGAGATTTAGAATGTTCCTACATGACCTCCCGCCTTGTTCTTTGTCTCTGCACTGTCGCTCTGCTCGTTCTGCCGGCCTGCTCGAAGCAGCAGTCGACAGGGTCTTCCGCCGGCGCCAGTCAGGCCAAGGCGCAGACGGCAGCAACTCCCGACCCTAAGGTTGAAGAAGTGGCAGCCCTCAACGACGTGCCGTCACAGAGCCAGCTACCAAACATGGATGGCGACAAGGTAATGCAGTATGTGAAAGAGGTCGTGGCCATCGGCTCGCGTCCGGTGGGCAGTCCCGGTCACGAGAAGCTGCAGCAGCTGATTCATTCCAAGCTGAAGGGCGATCAGGTTGAAGACGACAGCTTCACCGCGCAAACGCCGGTGGGCAGCTTCAAGATGGACAACATCATCGCGAAGTTTCCCGGCAAGAAGGACGGCATCATCGTCGTCGCCGGGCATTACGACACGAACTATCCGCTGCCTAAGAACTACGTTGGCGCGAATGACGGCGGATCTTCGACTGGGCTGCTGCTGGCGCTGGCCGACCACTTCCGCAGCCATCCGCCGGAGGGCTACAGCATCTGGCTGGTGTGGACCGACGCTGAAGAGGCCTTCGCCAAGTGGAGTGACACCGACAGCCTATACGGCACCAGGCATCTGGCACAGCAGTGGCAGCAGGACGGTACGGCGAAGAAGATCAAGGCATTCCTGCTGGTCGACATGATTGGCGACGCCGACCTCGACATTCAGAAGGAGACCAACTCGACCCCGTGGCTGAGCGAATTGGTGTACAAGGCCGCGAGCAATCTGGGATACCAGTCACACTTCTACCAGTTCGAGGCCGCCATCGATGACGATCACTTGCCGATGTTGAAGATCGGCATTCCGTCCGTCGACATCATCGATCTCGACTACGGATACAACAACGCCTACCACCACACACCGGACGACACCATCGACAAGCTCAGCCCGAAGTCGCTGGCCATCTCGGGAGATGTGGTGCTGGAGACGATCCGGCTGCTGAATGCGCACTACTAGGTCTCGCAGAATACTCAGATCAAAAGCTTGGCGATACGGAAACCGCAGATCTGGGCGGCTTCCCGCAACCTCCTATCAGCGGTGACGAACAGATTTTGTTGCGGGGAACCTCCGCACCATGTGAAGGCAGCAGCCAACTGTAGAGAATCGGCCGCTCGCAAATCGTAGTTCTCTACCATCTGCTTTGCCAGCGTGCGCAAGCTTTCCGACGGCTGGACAACCACCCATTCAGTCGAGAGCTTGCTCGCCAACACGCTGGCGGCGCTCCAACTGGCCACATCCAACTGCTTCACACGTAACAACCGCGCGAGGGCAGCGGCCATTTCAACCGAAGTCGCCCACCAGACCACAGGCTGGTACTGCTTGTACAACGCCACAGCGCGATTGGTGAGCGGTTCATGCACGCATAACGGCACCAGGGCGCTCGCGTCCCAGAACGCAGGCGGACGCACTTACCGCCCCTCGCGTTCTTCTTCCCAGATGCGCTCCATCACCTCGCGGGAAACATTTCCCGGAGGATCGGGCCATGACACGACTGCCGGCCGTCTCTTCTTCGGAGGCACAAGCACGCCTTGTGCGATGAGCCGCCGTTCCCGCTCCGAATAGTCTTCCGTATCGCAGGGCACGATTCGCGCCACCGGTTTGTTTCGCTCGCACACAATCACCTCTTCGCCCCGCTTCACGCGCTGAATATGGGAACTCAGGTGGGCCTTGAGCTCGCCAATGTTAACGGTCTTCATGAAGACATCGTACCAACATGACCAAGTTAGTCAAGTACCGAGGGAGAGGACGCCGTTCTCTTTCCCTGTCGCTTGCGTCCCAGCGGTGAATGTTTTCCGGCGGCACAAGATACACTGGTCGCTTTGGAGATTACATCCATGCCACGCGGCAACATTCCACGCCAACCATCCAAAGCCGGACGCCAGGACCGGGTGGGAAAGCCCACGTCCAGGAACTCTGTGAAGACAAAGACTCGGGCCCGATCCAAGCGCTCGGGAGCCCCACTTAAACCTCCAGTTGGCCTGCGTGGGAAAGGAAAGGCCGGTGCCGCTCCCAAGGGCTACAACCCCATTGCGCCGGCGCGCGTAAACGAAATCCTGAAGCGTCTGGATCAGCGCTATCCCGACGTCACCTGTGCTCTGCGCCACAAGAGCGCGTGGGAGTTGCTGGTGGCGACCGTCCTTTCGGCGCAATGTACCGACGCGCGTGTAAACATGGTCACGCCCGTGCTGTTCGACAAATACCCTACGGTTGAGCACTTCGCCGCGCTGCAGTCGGGGGACCTGGAAGATGACGTTCGCTCTACCGGATTCTTCCGCAACAAGTCGAAATCGCTGGTCGGAGCCGCCCGCAAGGTCGTCAGCGACTTCGGCGGCGACGTTCCGCGCACCATGGACGAGCTACTCAGCATTCCCGGCGTAGCGCGCAAGACCGCCAACGTAGTGCTCGGCACCTGGTACAAGATCGCCGACGGCGTGGTGGTTGACACGCATGTGCAGCGCATCTCGCGCCGCCTGGAGCTGACCAAGAACGAAGACCCGCGCAAGATCGAGCAGGATTTGATGCAGGTCATTCCGCGCGATCACTGGATCGGCTTCTCGCACCAGATCATTCATCACGGGCGCGCGCTGTGCATCGCGCGCAAACCCAAATGTGCCGAATGTCCGCTGGAGAACCTCTGCCACGCCGCCGACAAGACCTGGAGCACCGTGGAGATTCACAAGAGCGCGAAGCCGTGAATGGAGTGCCACCGTTATTCGCGGGCTTGCCGACCCGCCTTGGCATGAATTTCGTCAAGTTTCTTCGCGAGTTTCAGATCGAGGTGTGAGATTTGCGAGTCAATGTCCCACGTTGACAGATACACCGTCACCGAGCGCCACTGGTTTTCCCAGCGAGGATGATGTTGCAGCTCCTGGATGGCCGGTATGGCGGCGAACATGAAATTCATCGCCTCTCGGAAGCTTCGAAATACGTACGTCTTTCTCAGCTCGTGACGTGTTTTCGGGTAATCGCCCGGTATGAAGCTGTCGACTTGCTCCCATCCGGGTAGGTCCTTCAATGCCTGATCGAGCTTGGCAGGCGTCAGCGGTTTTGGCGTTACGACCCTGTCGGGAGCCGGCACCTTTGGCTCGTTGCGGAATCCGTATTTCTCAACCAGCAAGCGCACCAAGCCATCCAGATCAGCGTCCCAGTTTTCCTCATGGAGTTTGTATGCTTGCGAACTCAGGAGCTTCACTAAGCCGAGGGAAGGGCCCCTTTGACAGGTACTCCGGCAGCGCTCCCCACTAAAACCGGGATGACGGGCTTTCTGGTCTTCAGCGCGGTTTCCAATTCAAGCCTTACCCAGTCGTCGTTCAGGTCCAATCTTCGTCTCCCATATTCATCCGCAGCGGTGAGCCAGCCTGGCCCTATGAGCGCCAGTACAACCGTCGCCTGCTTCATCGAATCGCGCAGGCGCTGCGGCCATTTCTCGCCACCCGAAATACCTGAGCGGTCCAGGAATATGGAGGCAATGCCCAAACGTGCACGCAGCTGGTAGGCGAGCCCGAGGGCGGCCTGTTGCGCGTCGGAGCGACGGTAACTGATGAATGCCAGCGGCAATGCCATGCCGGGCATTATCCCCAAGGTGCGGGAATGCGGTCAATGAGTAGAGGAATCCAAAGTAGAAGTATTTTTACTACTCGAGTTGCTCTAAGGCTGGGCGTCGGACCGCCCGCTCAGGGCCAGTCGGATCACGTCCCAATATGCTCTTGTCGGCCTCGCCCGCCGTTACATGCTCAGGTCCCGCGCCGAGCCATGCGGCGAGTGAGCGCAGGACCATCCCCTTGATAATCCCGAGGCGCAATATCCATACTTTTGTTGCAGAGAAATGCTTGCGCGCGTAGCGCAGCATGTTGGCGTACCAGAAGAGCTGCTTCTCGGCAAAGCTCAGCTTGCCTATGCTGTGCGCCCCGGCATGACGGAATCGCGCTGAAGGACAGTAGACGATGGTCCGGCCCGAATCGATCAGACGCTTGCAGAGGTCAACGTCCTCAAACCACACGGGAGCAAATTGCGCGTCCATCCCGCCCACCGCATCCCAGGCCTTGCGCGTGATGGCCAGACAGGCGCCGGCGGGCTGCTCGACTAGCTGTGGTTTGGAGTAGTCTGCGTCGAGACAACGATAACGCCGATTTACCGGATTCGATGGCCAAATCTGATTGATCAGTAAGACTTCGCACAACAGGCTGCGGAGCGCGGGCAGGCGGCGAAAGGCGAATCCGCGTTGCAGTTCACCGGAAGCCTCTAGCAGTGCGCCTCCTGCGGCGGCGGCCGAGTGCCCGCTCATGCAGTTCATGAGCGCTTTGACCGCGCCCGGTTCCGCGATCGCGTCGGGATTGAGGATGAGCAGCACATCACCGCTAGCCGCGCGGACCCCATGATTGACCCCGGCCGCAAAGCCGAGGTTGCGCGAAATGCGCAGCAACTGCAGCGAATGCGTGGCCTCGAACGCTTTTACCCGCTCGACGGTGTCGTCCTGCGAAGCATTGTCCACGACGACGATCTCGCACTCTTCGCTGGCGAGCGCCTGCAGGCAATGCACAATGCTTTCCGCTGAGTTGTAGGTAACGATGATGGCCGAGCAACGGGGCATGGAAGAAGCCGCATTATAATCGTCGGTTCGCGAAGCCGTCGGAACGCCGGCAGCTTTATCTTGAGACCGATCGCGTGGAAATCATTCAGACCTCATTGCCCGGAGTCGTCCTGCTCAAGCCCAGGGTGCATGAGGACGCCCGCGGCTTCTTTATGGAAACCTACCGCGCTGACGCGCTTGCCGCAGCCGGCATTCACGAGCACTTCGTGCAAGACAATCACGCCCGTTCGGCGCGCGGCGTGTTACGCGGGCTGCATTATCAGTTGCGGCATCCGCAAGGCAAGCTATGCCGCGTCGCATTTGGTGAGGTCTTCGACGTCGCGGTGGACATCAGGGCCGGATCGCCAACCTTCGGCCAGTGGTATGGTGCGACGTTGTCAGCCGAAAACAAGCTACCAAATCTACATCCCTCCGGGCTTCGCCCACGGCTACGTCGTAAGGTCCGAGACCGTCGACTTCCTCTACAAGTGCAGCGACTATCACAATGGCGAGGATGGCCACGGCGTGCTGTGGAGCGATCCGCAACTTGCAATTCCGTGGGAAGACCTCCGCCCCCATACTCTCCGAAAAGGACCAGCACTACGCTCCGCTGGCGGAGGTGCCGCGAGAATTGCTGCCGAGGTATATGCCGTGAAGTTGATGGTCATCGGCAGGACCGGCCAGATCGGCTGGCAATTGCAGCGCACTCTGGCTCCTTTCGGCGAGGTGCTCGCCTTCACGCGATCACAACTCGACCTGTCCGATCCGGACAATGTCGCCGCGGTAGTGCGCGAGACCCGGCCTGACGTTCTGCTCAACGCTGCCGCTTACACGACTGTCGACAAGGCGGAGAGCGAGCCCGAACTAGCGCGGACCGTCAATGCCGTCTCTCCCAGCCGCATGGCGCATGAGATGGCGCGCTCGGGCGGGCTGATGATTCATTACTCCACCGACTACGTTTTCGACGGCTCCAAACCTGAGCCGTACAGCGAAGACGATGCCACAGCTCCGATCAATGTCTACGGGCAAACCAAGCTCGAGGGCGAGAAAGCTATCGCCGAGAGCGGGTGCGCTTACATCATCCTTCGCACCTCCTGGGTCTACGACATCCGAGGCAAAAACTTCTTGCGCACCGTGCTTCGGCTGGCTCGCGAAAAGAACGAATTGCACATGGTTGATGATCAGCATGGCGCGCCGACCTGGGCGAGGGCGATTGCCGAGGCCACGGCCGCCATCCTTGCCAAATACACTGAGCAGGCTGCCGCATCAGGCCGCGACCTGACCGGCATCTATCACCTCACGGCGGATGGCAGCACCACCTGGGCCGATTTTGCCCAGACCATCCTCGACGAATACGCTGAGCTACTGGAATGGCCGGCCGAGTTTGGGGAGTTCACCGGACCGCTGCTGGCCCACCGCGTTGTACCGATTGCCAGCACCACCTTCAAAGCGGCCGCCCGGCGCCCGCTGAACTCACGCCTCAGCAATGCGAAGCTGCGGCGCGAGTTTGGTCTGCAGCTTCCCGACTGGCGGCAACTGCTGCGGCTTGCCATGCTCGACACCATTCGCTGACAATGAGTCAGGTGTTCTAGACTACGAGGCTTCTGTTCACGGTCTGCGCGTTTGCCGGCGATCCGTTTGCGATGCAGGGTGCGGCTTAGCGTTCAACACGGCCGGATCAGAGCCAGACGTGGAGTCCCATGAAGGGCATCATTCTCGCGGGCGGGACCGGCTCACGCCTCTATCCTCTGACCCGTGTCACCAACAAGCACTTGCTCCCGGTGTACGACCGGCCGATGATCTTTTACCCGCTGCAAATTCTGGTCGACGCAGGAGTGCGCGACATCCTCATCGTCACCGGCGGCCAGAACGCGGGCGACTTTCTGCGCCTGCTGCAGAATGGAAAGGAGTTCGGCCTGCAGCAGCTCAGCTTCGCTTATCAGGAAGGCGAAGCCGGTATTGCCGACGCCTTGCGGCTCGCTGAACCCTTCGCTAAGGGCGAAAAGATCTGTGTGGTGTTGGGTGACAACATCATCGAAGGCAACATCCACGCGGCGGCCGCGAGCTTCGAACGCCAGGACCGCGGCGCCATGGTGTTGCTGAAGGAAGTGCCCGATCCCGAGCGCTTTGGAGTCCCGATGTTCGAAGGCGAGCGGATTGTTCGCATCGAGGAAAAGCCCCGGCAGCCCCAGTCGCCATACGCCGTGACAGGAATCTATTTCTACGATGGAACGGTGTTCGATCGTATTCGCAAGCTGAAGCCTTCCGGCCGCAACGAATACGAGATCACCGACATCAACAACAGCTACATCGCCGAGGGGACGCTACGTCACGCCATCATGGATGGCTGGTGGACTGACGCCGGCACCTTTGAATCGCTATGGCATGCCAGCAACATGGTCCGCGAGAAGGTCTTGCGGGCGGGCCAGCTGGTAGCAGCTGCGGGTGAACGATGAAGCTGGCGATTACCGGCGGCGCAGGCTTTATCGGGTCAAACTTCGTGCATCGCACGCTGGCCGCTCATCCGGACTGGAAGCTGCTGGTCATCGACAAGCTGACCTACGCCGGCAATCTCAAGAACCTGGAGCCCGCGCTGCCGTCGGGCCGCTGCCACTTCGAACAACTGGACATCTGCGACATCGCGGTTGCCGATCTGCTGCGCGGCTGCGACGCAGTAGTCCATTTTGCGGCGGAGAGCCACGTCGATCGCAGCATCGAGGATGCCGCAGCCTTCGTACGCACCAACGTCGAAGGCACCCACAACCTGATTCAGGCGTCGCGTAAGGCAGAAGTTCCCCGCTTCATTCACATCAGCACGGATGAGGTTTATGGCAGTTTGGGCGAAGACGGCGAGTTCACCGAGGAGTCGCCCATTCAACCCAACAGTCCTTACGCGGCTACGAAGGCGGCGGCCGACCTGCTGGTCTTGTCCTACGTCCGCACTCATGGCTTTCCCGCAGTGATTACGCGCTGCTCCAACAACTACGGTCCATATCAGTTCCCGGAGAAATTCATTCCGCTGATGATTGCGCAGGCACTCGGCGGCCAGGAATTGCCGGTGTATGGAAAGGGCGACAATGTGCGCGATTGGATCCACGTCAGCGACCATTGCGACGCCATCGATGTAATCCTCCAGCAAGGCCGCATGGGCGAGGTATACAACATCGGCGGCGGGCGGGAGATGCGCAACCTCGATGTTGCCCGGCTCATCCTCAGCACGCTGGGCCGGCCGGAAAGCCTTATCACCTTCGTGAAAGACCGCCCGGGTCACGACCTGCGCTATGCACTGAACTGCGACAAGTTGTCAGAAGAAACTGGCTGGAGCGCAAAGATTTCCTTTGAGAAAGGCCTGGCAGCCACCATCGATTGGTATCAGACAAACCAGCAATGGCTGGCTGATGTCCGCTCGGGCCACTACCGCGAGTATTTCGACCGGCATTATGTCAACCGCGAAAACACATTCGCAAATTAGGGGTTTCCGAATTCTGCCGCTTCAAAACTAAGGACGGCGTCGCCGCCGTCCTTTTACTGCTGCAAACGGATAAACTGCTCTTACGGCTCCAGCACGTGCTTTGACGAGTCGCCCCGGAAAGTCATTTCCTGCAGGACGCGCTCGTTCTTGGCGTTTTCCGTGTAACGCTGTTCGGTCTGCTTGGCCTTTGCGCCCAAGGGAACCAGCGTGCATTTTGCCTGCGCTTCACCCTTGGTGCCTGCCGTTCCCTTGAAGACCATGATGTGCTCATCGCCTTGCATCGTGTGCAACACCTGGTACTGCCCTGCCGGCAACAAGGTCCCGCCGACCAGCGTCGGGCTATTGAAGACGATGGTCTGCTTGTTCGCAATGCCCAGTGAATTGTCCTTTGCCTGGACCAGGCTTACCGTGCACAAAATGAGAGCGATCGTCATTGCCACGACGAACCAATGCTTCTGCATACTTCCTCCGTGAAAGGTGGCCCGACCTACGGGCCTTATAAGTCCATGATCAGTTTAGAAACAGTCACTTAGACTTGCCGTGAGCCCGGTCACAGGGAGGTGTGAGAGGGAAACCCGGATTGCCGGTCCTCGGGAAGGCCCTCATCGGCGCGGCCAGTTGGCGGTTGGACAGATCGCGGGTGGTGCGTTGTAGAATTTTGGGCAGCGTGACTCCATTCCGCGCTATAGTTTCTATATTGAACATCTCGTCTTCCGTTGACCAGATATCGTTGCTCCGTGCGAATCTGCGCTGCGAAACGGACACGATTCCAGATCACTCCGGGAGGAGAAGTTGTATGCGTCCCCATTGTCCAGTCCAGGCCCTCAGTCGGCTTTCCATTGCTGTTGTTGTGCTTGCTCTTCTGGTTGCTGTCAGCAGCCCTTGTTTGGCCGCTGCTGAGGACACCCAGCCGCCGGCTCCTCAACCGACCACCACGACGCTAACCATCGTTCCGAACCCTGCCGAAGTGGGACAAACCATTACCTTCACGGCCAAAGTCTCGGGAGCAACTGGCCTTACCGGCGGACCCACCGGAACCGTGACTTTCATGGAAAGCTCAAACCAATTGGGGACTGCGACCCTCGACCAATATGGCAACGCGTCAATTACTTCCTCTTCCTTCGCGGAGGGCACTTACAACATCACGGCGGTGTATGGAGGTGACTCGAACTACTTGGGATCTACTTCTCCCGTGAAGATGCTGGATGTCGTCCCTGTGGGCAGCCGAAAGCCCAGCTCCACCGCGTTGAGGATCAGTCCGAATCCGGCGCAGGTTGGCCAAACCATTACCTTCACCGCCATAGTTTCGGGCGGCGTCGGCATCACTGGGGGTCCCACCGGAACTGTCACCTTCTATAACGGCTCGACCAAGCTGTCTACCGTGACCATCGACTCATCCAGCAGCGTAGTGACCTATACCGACTCGTCCCTTGGTGTCGGCACCTACGACATCACGGCATCCTATAGTGGCGACAACACCTATCTTCCCTCTGTCTCGGATGTGGTGGTGCTCAAGGTGGTTCCCGTGGGCACGCTGACAGAGACGACAACCACCCTCACCAGTTCGGCGCCCAGCGCCAGCTTCGGCAGCCAGGTTACCTTTACCGCAACCGTGGCGGGAGGCATGGGAAATCCTCCCACCGGGACGGTGACCTTCCTTGATGGAAGCGCAACCATAGGAACCGGCACCCTGAATAACGGCGTCGCCACGTTCAGCACCAGTACCCTGAGCGTGGGAGTCCACACCATTACAGGTCAGTACAGCGGAGACTCGGATTTCCTTTCTTCCACCTCCGACCCGCTCACCGAGACAATTACTTCTGGTGGCGGCGGAGGCACGACTTTCCTGCTTTCCATGAATCCCGGCATCATCAACGTTAACCAGGGATCCAGTGGGACGGCGACCGTCACCGTGTCCCCCTCCGGTGGATTTAATCAGCAGATTTCGTTCGTCTGCTCCGGGCTTCCGCTCTATGCCAACTGCTCCTTCAACCCGGCCACTATCACACCCGACGGCAGCAATAAGCCTGTGACCACGACCTTGACCGTTACCACCGGGGGCCCCAGCGCCCGGTTGATGCCGCCGGTGTTGCATCCTCGCAGTGGTTGGCCGGCAGACTTGCTGGCAGTATTCTCTGTGGGCTTGCTGGGCTTGGTTCAGGTCAAAGTCCGCCGCAAAGGCGCGGATCAGCCCAGAAGCCGGACCCGGGCCCTGGTAGCCTGGATCTTCTTCTCACTGTGCCTGCTCGCCACCCTATGGCTCGTAGCCTGCGGCGGCAGCGGTAGCAACGCGAATTCCGTTACTCCCAAGGGGCAGACTGTCGTGACGGTGGCCGGCTCAACCTCGACCGGCGCCCAGTCCACCACATTCACGCTGAATGTGCAATGACGACGGCTGTTACCGCAGCCAAATAGTTGGGACAGCAAGATCAAGGCGTCACGCCAGTAGAGGTGGCGCCTTCGATTTTTCAGTAAACTTTGCTCTTCTTCAGTAGGGCCGCCAGGCTGCGGCTGATTCGAGGACGAGAGTCCAGCTTAAGCCCGCATGCGCCTGCGGCCTCTAGCTGGGCTTCAAAGACCTCTCTCTTCACGTGTGGGAAGGGCTCGGCCAGCAGAACCGCGGCTCCGGCCCTCGACGCGGCTGCCACTTCAGCAAAGAACTTCTTCGCATCGGGGAATTCGTGTACCACGGCGAAGGCCAGCGTGAAGTCTACGGAGTCAGCAAGATCGGCAAGGTCCATCGACTGCGCAGGGGCAAGGCGAGCATCCACCCGGTCGAGCAAACCTGCCTTGGCGGCGCGGCGCTTCAGCCGGTCGAGCATCTGCTGCTGAACATCGACGCATACCACGCGTCCTGAGGGCCCAACCCGCTTCGCCAGCTCAAGCGTGAAGTAGCCCATTCCCGGCCCCGGTTCCAGCACGGTCATCCCCTCGCGAAGATAGGGAGCGACGATGGGCCCGGGATCCTGCCACCAGCGTCGCACCGGACACACCAGCCAATATCCCAGCCACCAAGGACACACTCTGTGACTCATGCAGCCATTCTACGAACGCGGACTACCAGGGTATGTGATGATCAACCCGCTGAACGGGTCAACAGAGTTCAAGAAGGAAACTTTTCTGATGGCTAAAGGCTGACGGCTGAGAGCTGGAAGTTTCTAGCGAAGGGCGGAACGCGAAGAGCGAATAGCGGCGTCACTACAGCTTCTGCACACGCTGCACTTCACGCACTCCGGGAAGCTTACGCACGCCGGCGATGATGCGCTGCAGGTGAACCACATCGGCAATGTCGACGATAATGTCGACCGTTGCGTGGGTCTCTTCCGTGTTGGCGCCGATATTGCGAATGTTGGTGTTCGCATCGCTGATGACGGCGGTGATCTGCTTCAGCATGCCGGGCCGGTTATCGCACAGCACCACAAGTTTGGCCGGGTAGCCCGTCGCCCAGGGCTCACGGGTGTTGATTTTCCCTTCCGAGCCCCATTCCACCTCGATGCGGCGCTCCGGCTCATACATCAGCGTCTCAACGTTGGGACAGGATTTGGAATGCACGGCGACTCCCTTGCCGCGCGTGACATAACCGATGATCTCTTCCCCGCGAATGGGATTACAGCATTTTGCCCGATAGACCATCAGGTCGTCGTGGCCTTTCACCTTGAGCGGCGACACGTCGCCGCCAAAAACCCGCCGCACCACGCTGGTGATAACGCCGGGATGCTGGGGTTCGCTGGGCTGGGCAGAGGTTATCCGCGGTCTGCTCTGGGGGCACCAGGCGGGCCAGGATGACTCGCGCGGAAAATTTTCCGTAGCCAATGGCCGCCAACAGGTCGTCCGGCCTTCCCAGCCCATGTTCGCCGGCGACTCGCATCAACTCTTTGTCGTTGATCTCCTTCATCGAGACGCGATACTTGCGGGCTTCCTTTTCGATCAATTTGCGGCCGATTTCAATGGCCCGCTCCCGCTGGTGGATGTTCAGCCAGTGCTTGATCTTCTGGCGTGCGCGCGCCGACTTCACAAACCCCAGCCAGTCCCGGTTAGGATGGTGTCCCGGCTGGGTCAGGATCTCGACAATATCGCCGGAGCGCAATTTGTAACGCAGCGGCACGATGCGTCCGTTCACCTTCGCTCCCACGCAAGTGTGCCCGACTTCCGTGTGCACGTTGTAAGCGAAGTCGATGGGGGTCGCTTCTCGGGGAAGGATGATGATCTTGCCCTTCGGGGTGAAGCTGTAGACCTCTTCCGGGAAAAGATCGATCTTCAGGGTCGAGACGAACTCTTCAGCGTTGGGCACCTCGCGCTGCCATTCCACCACTTGGCGCAACCACGCCAGCCGTTGCTCGTCACGCGCGGAAATCGGTCCGTCTTTGTATTTCCAGTGCGCGGCGATTCCCTCTTCCGCCATCTTGTGCATGTCTTCGGTTCGAATCTGCACTTCGAAGGCGTGGCCGTTATCGGCGATGACCGTGGTATGCAGCGACTTGTACAGGTTCGGCCGGGGCATGGCGATGAAGTCCTTGATCCGCCCCGGCACCGGACGCCACTGGTTATGAATGATGCCCAGCACCCCGTAACAGTCATTCTCCGATTGCGTGATGACCCGCAGCGCCAGCATGTCGTAGATCTGGTCGACCGAGATGTGCTGCCGTTGCAGCTTCTGCCAGATGCTGTAGATGCGCTTGATGCGCGCTTCCACCCGCGCCTGAATGCCTGCTTCCTTGAGCTTGCCTTCGATGATCTTCTGCACTTCCGCCAGGAACGCCTCGCCCTCTTTGCGGCGCGACTCAATGGCTTTCTTCACCTGGTTGTAGGAGATAGGATCCACATACTGGAACGCGAGGTCTTCCAGTTCGCCGCGGATCTTGCCCATTCCCAGCCGGTGGGCGATGGGAGCGTAGATCTCCTGCGTCTCGCGAGCGATTTTCTGCTGCCGCTCCGGAGAGAGATGTTGCAAGGTCCGCATATTGTGCAAGCGGTCGGCCAGCTTGATGAGCACCACACGGATGTCATCCACCATGGCCAGCACCATCTTGCGTACGCTCTCCGCCTGGCGCTCTTCGCGGGAGGCGAATTCCAGCTTGCTGATCTTGGTGACACCCTCGACGATGTGGGCGACCTGTTCGCCGAATTCGGCTCTGATCTCGTCGACCTTCACCTTGGTGTCTTCGACCGAGTCGTGCAGCAGGCCGGCAGCGATGGCCGTAGTGTCCAGACGCATCTCGGCCAGCACCATGGCGACCTGAAGCGGGTGGACCAGGTAGGGCTCGCCCGAAGCGCGCCTCTGCCCGGTGTGATGCTGAAGCGAGAATTCGTAGGCTTTTTTGACTAGCTCGAGGTCGTCGTTGGGACGGTAGGAGCGAATTTTGCGCAGAAGATCGCGGAAGCGCGTTACCGTTAGAACATTGGTCGCGATGGCTTGGCGCAATGTCGCCATATCTGATTATAAGATACGGCGAGGAGTGACTCCGATTCGTCTTCATCGCTCGCGAAGCGCGAGTCTGAAGACAAGCGTTGGCCCGGCGATCTGTGAGTGAGTTCATGCGCATTCTGATCAGCGGAGCTTCCGGCCTCATCGGCAACGCCCTTCGCCGCAAACTGGCGGAGAGCGGGGACGAATGTGTCGCTCTGGTGCGCCGTTCGCCAAAACCAGGTGAAGTGCAATGGAATCCCGGCGCGCCGCTCGATCCCGGCAATCTTGCAGACTTCGACGCCATCGTGCATCTCGCCGGAAAGGGTATCGGTGGCCGCTGGACAGAGAAGTTCAAGCGGGAAGTTCGCGACAGTCGCGTGCAGGGCACGCACACTCTTGCAACCGCGGCGGCCGAATCATTTCGTCGTACTGGCCAGCCACGCACTTTGATATGCGCATCGGCCATTGGCTACTACGGAAGTCGCGGCGAGGAAGTACTGACCGAAGCGAGCGCTCCGGGCGAAGACTTTCTGGCCGAAACCTGTATCGCGTGGGAAGCCGCCGCCGATCCAACACGCGAAGCCGGCCTGCGCGTCGCAAACCTGCGCATTGGAGTGGTGCTGGCAAAGGACGGAGGCGCGCTGCCGCCATTGCTGCTTCCCTTCCGTCTCGGACTTGGTGGCCGCATCGGAAGCGGCCGGCAGTTCTGGAGCTGGGTCGCGCTGGAAGATGTCGTCGGCGCATTCACGTTCGCTCTACACCACGAGAACGTCCGCGGCCCGGTCAACGTAGTCTCGCCGAATTCGTCGCGCGTCTCGGAATTCGTCCATGCTCTCGGAGACGTGCTCCATCGGCCTACGATCTTTCCCCTCCCGGCCTTCGCGGTGCGAGCCTTGCTCGGCGAAATGGGGCAGGCGTTGCTGCTCGATTCCGCGCGGGTAGTGCCCGAAAAACTGCAGGCAGTTGGATATCAATTCGCCTTTTCAAAGCTGCGACCGGCGTTACAAGCAGCCTTAAATGTCTAACGATTTTCCGCACTCCTGGACAAAATTTCGGGCTCGTCTCAGTCAAGTTTTGAAGCGCCCCCAGTCGGCCACAAGACCTGCTGTAAGTGATTGTCGGACAGGCACTTGCAGTCGCCGCCAAGGCAATTTTTAGGGCTCCAGTTGTGCTACAATGAGTATGGATCGCTGTTCCCCTAACTTATTGAATTATCTAGCAGTTGTCGGTCGATCAAAGACCGATCCCTCGGCGGTCCCCGGTGCAATATCCGTTTGCGAAAAACCTTATCTCGCAGGCGGCGAATGGAGCAGGATGGCCTCGAAAGATTCCGGCGCTGCCGCCGCAGCGCCCAATGACAGCAGCAATTCCGAACTTACAGATCAGAAACCCCAGACGAACGGCAAGAATGGCAACGGGCACGCCAATGGGGAGTACACCGCCGACTCCATCAAAGTCCTTGGCGGCATGGAAGCCGTGCGTAAGCGCCCCGCCATGTATATCGGCTCGACCGGCGACATGGGTCTGCATCACCTTGTCTATGAGGTTGTCGACAACTCGGTGGACGAAGCGCTCGCCGGATTCGCCGATCGCATCGACGTAACCATTCACATCGACGACTCGATCACCGTCATCGACAACGGCCGCGGCATCCCTGTCGACGAGATGGAGATGGATGGCGAGCGGCTGCCCGCTGCGCAGGTGGTGATGACCGTGCTGCACGCCGGCGGAAAGTTTGACAGCTCCACCTACAAAGTTTCCGGCGGACTGCACGGCGTAGGTGTATCGTGCGTCAACGCGCTCAGTCATCAGCTTGATCTGGAAATCTGGCGCGACGGCTCGGTTTGGGAGCAAAGCTACTCCGCCGGCGAGCCGACGACGAAGCTCATCAAGACAGGTGCAACCAAGAAGCGTGGCACCAAGGTCCACTTCGTTCCCGATAAGACGATCTTCACCGTCACCGAGTACAACTACGACACCCTGGCGCAGCGCCTGCGGGAGATGGCCTTCCTGAACAAGGGCCTGCTCATCACGCTGACCGACGAGCGCACCACCGACTCGAAGACCGGCGAGGCCAAGCACGCGGAGTTCAAGTACAACGGCGGCATCGCCGAGTTCATCAAGCATTTGAACCGCGGCAAGGGCGTGCTGCATGACAAGCCGATTTACATGGAAGCCGAGCGCGATGGCGTAAACCTGGAGATTGCGCTGCAATACAACGACGGCTACTCGGAAACGGTTTTCAGCTTCGCCAACAACATCAACACCGTCGATGGCGGCACGCATCTTTCCGGATTTCGCACCTCGCTCACGCGAACCATTAATGCCGCCGGCAAGGACCTTGGGCTGTTCAAAGACCAGGAAGTCTTGACCGGCGACGACGTGCGCGAAGGATTGGTTGCCGTCGTCAGCGTCAAGCTGCCACAGCCCCAGTTTGAAGGACAGACCAAGGGCAAGCTCAACTCCGATATCGCCGGTACCGTGCAGGCGTTCGTGAACGAGCGCCTGGGCGCGTTCTTCGAGATGAACCCGCCGGTCGCCAAGAAGGTCATCAACAAGGCGATCGAGGCGGCGCGCGCGCGCGAGGCCGCTCGTAAGGCGCGTGATCTTACCCGCCGCAAGGGCGCGCTCGACGGTGGAGGACTTCCCGGCAAGCTGGCCGACTGCACTGAACGCCAGCCGGAGCGCTGCGAAGTCTACCTGGTCGAGGGCGAAAGCGCAGGCGGCACCGCCAAGCAGGGCCGCGACCGCCGCTTCCAGGCGATCCTGCCGCTGAAGGGAAAGATCCTCAACGTCGAGAAGGCCCGCTACGACAAAATGCTGGGCCACGAAGAAATCCGCGCCATGATCACGGCGCTGGGCACGGGTATCGGCACTGAGGACTTTGACGCTGCGAAGCTTCGTTACGGCAAGATCATCCTGATGACGGACGCCGACGTCGACGGCTCGCACATTCGCACCCTGCTGCTCACCTTCTTTTTCCGGCACATGACCGAGCTCATCAAGCGTGGCCACGTTTACATCGCGCAGCCGCCGCTGTATCGCATCAAGAAAGGCAAGTTCGAGCAGTACATCAAGAACGATGCCGAGTTCGTGAAGGTCATGGTGAAGCGCGCTGCCGACGGCATCATCGTTCGCTACGGCGAAGGCGCAGCCACGCTGGAAGGCGCGCCGCTGACCAAGTTCATGACCACGCTCAACGAGTTCATCGGCTTCTTCGACAAGGTCGACAAGCGTATCCGCGATGAACGCATCACCGAAGTCCTGCCCCGCGCCGATCTGGTCAAGCGCGTCGACTTCGAGGGCGAAAGCAAGACACCGCCGAAGAAGGTGCTCGATCTGGAGAAGGCATTGAACGCCATCGCCAAGGAACGCGGCATCAAGTCGGTGACTAAACGCTTCGAAGAAGAGCACAGCCTGTGGGAGGTCGCCTTCATCAACTCCCAGGGCGCCGAGCACACCATCAACTGGGAACTCGCCTCCGCACCCGAGTACCGGCAGATGATGTCGAAGTACAAGCAGATTGCCGACTACATGCAGCCGCCTTACATCATCGAGGCGGTCAAGAAAGAAACCACGCGTAGCACAGACGAGGAACTCAGCGACGCCGAGCGCGCCGACCTGGAAAAAGTCGAGCAGAAGGCGCCCAAGGTTTCCAAGAAGAAAGCCGAAGCCGAGATCGTGGAAAAGCAGACGGTGCGCGAGCTGTTCGACTACGTCCTCAACGAGGGCCGCAAGGACTACAACATACAGCGCTACAAAGGACTGGGCGAGATGAGCTCGACGCAGCTCTGGGAGACCACCATGGACCCCGAGCGGCGCACGTTACTCTCCGTCAAGCTGGAAGACCTGACCGAGACGGAGACCATCTTCACCACGCTGATGGGTGAAAACGTCGAGGCTCGCCGCAAGTTCATCGAAGAGAATGCGCTGGATGTGAAGAATTTGGATATCTGAGAGGCGGCGATTGGCCAAGAGCGGTATTCCATGCCCTACCCGATCAAAACCTGCGTCATCTGCGGCGAGGAGTTCGAACTGAAGCCCGGCAAGCCGGGTTTTGCGAATCGCTGTCCGAGTTGCAGCGAGCCGGAAGAAGACCAGGCTGGCCAGAGCGGCCTCGATGCGGGCGACTCCGAAATCAACGCCGAGCGGCGGCGCGCGATCCGCGACCTGCTCTATCGCAAGGACAGCTAGGACACCCTGGCCCTGTAATGCGGATATCAGGGAAGCTCAATGATCTTATAGGCCTGCTCGTTCGTAAGCCGAATGCGCCGCCCGGCGGGAGGGATCAAAGGGGGATCCAGACTGAGCCGCCGCTTGGGGCGGGTCGGTTTGGCCTCTTCCGCTGCTTGTGCGTTCTTGTCTTGTGAGTCCGTGTCCATGATGTTCAATCAATTTTGACAGCCTTCGCGATCATGCGCTCGTAGCGACGCCAGGGCATGACTCGCCTCAACCACACCTGCATCTTCGCATCCGGACCGATCAGGTAGCGCAGCTTCGGATTAGGATCGTTGGCGACCCGCAGAATGAGCCGCGCCACTTCGCGAGCATCGCGGCGATGCTTGGCGCTGCCTTTGATGAATTCAGTAAAGCGGCGGCTTCGCTCCTTGTTAGGAGAGTTCTCGTCCAGAGCGCCTTTGGCGATCACCACATTGCGCTCCCAGATGTCGGTGTCATACGCGCCCGGCTCAATCACGGAGACGCGAATCCCCAGCGAATGGGTTTCAATGCGCAGCGACTCGCTCCACCCTTCCAACGCGAACTTTGATGCGCAGTAGGCACTCAACAATGGATGGGACAGCACCCCGCCGACGGAAGTGATGTTGATGATGTGACCGCTCTTCTGCGACCGCATCACCGGCAGCACCGCCTTGGCCATGGCAACATTGCCGAAGAAGTTGGTCTCCAGTTGATGGCGCAGCTCGTCGAGACTCATATCTTCAGCAAATCCCGCGACCGAGAATCCGGCATTGTTCACCAGCACATCAAGGCGGCCGTGATCGCGGACAATCTGCTCCACCGCTCCCGGCAGCGTGTGAAACTCGGTGACATCCAGCCGCCGCAGGTCAAGACGCTCGCGCACGCCGGCCTTTCGCGCAGCCTCTTCCAGCCGCCCGCTGCGCCCCAAGTCGCGCATAGTGGCGACCACGTGGTAGCCGTTGGCAGCGAATTCAATTGCCGTCAGCAGCCCGATACCGCTGGAGCTGCCGGTAATGACTGCGACCTTTTGCTCTGGCATGAGTTATCCGGCCAATCCCGCAGGTTGCGGCACGATGCGCAGCAGCGCCCGTTCGCCCCACTTCATTTGCGCTGCTCAGTTCGATACGAGAAGATTATAAGTTTGCAGCCACTTCATAGAACGGACTGGTAAGAATGCCGAAAGATTCATCGCAAAGCAGCCCTCAAACTGGCAAGACAGAAATCGCTCCCGCAACCGGCAAGCTGGGCGTCATGATCCCCGGCATGGGTGCCGTTGCCACCACCTTCGTCGCCGGCGTGGAAGCCATTCGCAAAGGCATCTCGAGCCCTATCGGCTCGCTCACCCAGATGGGCACCATTCGCCTGGGCAAGCGCACCGAAGGCCGCTCGCCCAAGATCAACGACTTCGTTCCCCTTTCCCAACTCAACGATCTGGTCTTCACCGGCTGGGACATCTTCGAAGACGACATGTACGCCGCCGCGGGAAAGGCCGGTGTGCTCGACCGCTCGCTGCTGGAGCAGGTCAAACCCTTCCTCTCTTCCATCAAGCCGCGCAAGGCCGTGTTCGACAAGAACTACGTCAAGAAGCTCGACGGCCCGAACGTGAAGAAGGGCAAGAACAAGATGGAGCTGGTCGAGCAGGTGCGCCAGGACATTCGCGACTTCAAGCAGTCCAGCGGCGCCGAGCGCCTGGTCATGATCTGGTGCGGCTCGACGGAAACGTTCATCGAAGCCGGGCCGGTACACCAAAACGTCGAATCGTTCGAGAAGGGCCTGGCCGCAAACGACGAGAACATCGCGCCCTCGATGATCTATGCCTATGCCGCTCTGAAGGAATCCGTGCCGTTTGCCAACGGAGCTCCCAACCTCACCGTCGACATCCCGGTGATGCACCAGCTTTCCAAGCAGAACGAAGCGCCCATCTGCGGCAAGGACTACAAGACAGGACAGACGCTGATCAAGACCATCCTCGCGCCCGGCTTCAAGGCGCGCATGATCGGGCTGAACGGATGGTTCTCCACCAACATCCTCGGCAATCGCGACGGCGAAGTGCTCGACGATCCCGGCTCGTTCAAGACCAAGGAAGAGTCGAAGCTGTCAGTGCTGGAGCACATCCTGCAGCCGCAACTTTATCCCGAGCTGTACGGCAACATCTTCCACAAGGTGCGGATCAATTACTATCCGCCACGAGGCGACAACAAGGAAGGATGGGACAACATCGACATCTTCGGATGGCTCGGCTACCCCATGCAGATCAAAGTCGACTTCCTGTGCCGCGACTCAATCCTCGCTGCACCCATCGTGCTCGACCTGGTGCTGTTCTTAGACCTGGCAAAGCGCTCGGCAGCACTGCGCGGCATCGGCATCCAGGAATGGCTCAGCTTCTACTTCAAGTCGCCAATGACAGCCGAGGGCCTGTACCCCGAGCATGACCTGTTCATCCAGTCGATGAAGCTGAAGAACACCTTGCGCCACCTGATGGGCGAAGCGATGATCACCCACCTCGGGCTGGAGTATTACGACTAGAGGCGGCAGGGCGCACGAAGTTCCCGCTGCATTTCTCGCCGGGCTGAACTGAAGGCCCGGCGAACGCCGCCTGCTGCCTTCCCGGCACGCACAAAGTGGATATACCCACGGTCAAAAATTGGCCTATCATGGGCCGGGGGTAACTATGAACCGGGAAACGCGCGCGATTTTCACTGCCGTCAAGCCTTACCACATCACGCTCAAGTCCCCTTTAGCACCAGGTTTACCGCAAGTAGACCTCAGGCCTGAGATTCAGTCTCTGGGCATTGCCATACGACAACAGGGTGGACGCAACACCTGTTCCGTTTTTGCGATGACCTTCTTACTTGAATTCATGTATGGCACGCGACTGCTGACGCCGGTCAACGACTTGTCGGAGGAATACCTGAACTATGTCAGCAACTATGTAACTCACACCTCCGACGATGGTGGATTCTTTAGCGACCTGGACAAGGGGTATCAGGCGTGGGGCATCGTGCCGGAAAGCGCCCTTCCCTACCAAAACTCCCAGGTCATGTCGGTAGCTCAGGCCATTCTCGACCGCGGGAAACCATGGTCGCGCTTCCGAGCCGAGTTCATTAAGCCCTGGGACAATTCGCAGGGAGCCACGCAGCAAGAGCTTGATCAGGCTGTGGCACATCTCGACCAGCACATTCCTGTGGCTTGTGGCAGTTGGTGGCCCGATAACGCGCACTGGAGCACGTCCGTGATCAATGGGGTCGAAGTCATGGATGTGCCGTCTGTGAATCTGAAGAACCATGGCGTCTCCGACGGCCATTCTGTCGCATTAGTCGGATATCGCAAGGACAGCGCCTTTAATGGCGGTGGCTATTTCGTCTTCCGCAACAGTTGGGGCCCTGGCTTCGGCGACAACGGATACGGCTATATGCCATTTGGCTATGTCCGCACGTTCACCAACGACCTGGTTGCCTACGCTACGACGGACAATTCCTCGGCATACATTGGCACCCAAGCGGTGGTTGCTCACAGCGACAACCTGGCGGTGTTCGTAACCAATACGTCCGGTGAAATCCATGAAGGGCTGTGGCAGCAGAGTGCGCTGAACGGCAAGTGGCGCGCCTGGTGGTCGGTTTTGGCCGGGAAGAGCACCGCTGGCGCTCCCGTATCCGCAGTGGCGCGAGATGCTCATAAACTCGACATCTTTGCTTCCGGAACCGACGGCAAGACTTACACCGCTGCGTGGGACGCCGGCGTTACCGATGGGCAGTGGCGCGGCTGGTGGAATATCCTCACCGGCCATGTTCCTCCCGGCGGAAGTGTTACCGCTGTATCGCGGGACCCGAATAAGTTGGATATCTTTCTCGTCAGCAATGACGGTGGTATCTACACCGCGGCCTGGGACCAGCATGTCGCCAATGCGCAGTGGCGCGGCTGGTGGCGTATCGGTAATCTTGCCGCCAAACCCGGCTCCCCGGTCGCAGTCGTCTCTCGTGATCCCAATAAATTGGATATTTTTGTCGCAGGCAGTGACGGGAAGACCTACACCGCCGCGTGGGATCAGAATGTTTCCAGCGGCCAGTGGCGCGGCTGGTGGAATATTCTCACGGGCGCGATTCCTCCCGGCGGGACCATCACCGCGGTCTCGCGTGATCCAAACAAACTCGATATCTTCCATGTCAGCAATGACGGCGGTATTTACACCGCGGCCTGGGACCAACATGTCTCCAGCGGGCAATGGCGGGGATGGTGGCGCGTGCTGAACGGTGTTGCCAAGGCCGGCAGCGCCGTAGCTGCGGTTGCGCGCGACCCAAATAAGCTGGACACCTTCGTGATTGGAACCGACAACGGTATATACACCGCTGCCTGGGACCAGAACGTGGCCAATGCCCAGTGGCGTGGCTGGTGGCGCATCGCAAACGGCGTCGCAAGGAGCGACAGTGGCATTGCGGCGGTTTCACGCGACCCCAACAAACTCGACGTCTTTGTGGTGGGGCAGGATTCCGGCATCTGGACCGCTGCCTGGGATCAGAACGTGGGCAACGCACAGTGGCGTGGCTGGTGGCGCATCGGCCCCCAGTAGCAGGCGTGGTTGTGCCAATTGATGTCTTGAGAGGACAGTCCGACCGGGAACTGGCGCTTGCTCCGGTTCCCGATCGGATGAGGCGCTTGGCACTACTCGCACCGCCCGTTACAATCCTCGTTCGGACGAAACCTCATGCCACTGAACAAAGTAGTAGCCAATGCCGATCAAGCGGTGCGCGACATCCAGGACGGCGCGACCATCATGGTCGGCGGATTCGGGCTGTGCGGTATCCCCGAAAACCTCATCGCAGCCCTGGTGCGCAAAGGCGTCAAGGACCTGAACACCATCAGCAACAACGTAGGCGTAGACGAATTCGGCCTCGGGCTCATGCTGTATGCCGGGCAGATCAAATCGCACAAAGGCAGCTACGTCGGAGAGAACAAGCTGCTGGAAGACATGGTGCTCACCGGACGCATCGACCTGGAGCTGATTCCGCAGGGCACGTTTGCCGAGCGCATTCGAGCCGGCGGCGCGGGCATTCCCGCGTTCTACACCCCGACCGGATTCGGAACGGTCGTCGCCGAAGGTAAGGAAACGCGCGAGTTTCACGGCCGGCCCTACGTGCTGGAGCGCGCGCTGACCGCCGACTTTGCCCTGATCAAAGCCTGGAAGGGCGACAAGTGGGGTAACCTCATCTATCGCAAGACCGCGCAAAACTTCAATCCCATGATGGCGACCGCAGCGAAGGTCACTATTGCCGAGGTCGAGCATCTGGTCGAGCCCGGCGAACTCGACCCCGATCAGGTGCACACGCCCAGCATTTATGTGCACCGCATCTTCCAGGGCGAGAACTACGAGAAGCGCATCGAGCGCAGGACGCTGCGCAAGGCACAGTAGGGAATTCACCACGGAGACACGGAGGGCACGGAGGAAAGAAGTCGGGCATAAAGAAGCCGTTACGAAACTCCCAGTTGGCGACGACGGTGGTACAAAGTACACGTCCGTCCCGCAGGGACAGCATATCTAAGCCCAGCGATTTATCGCTGGGAGGGCGTAATTGGGAAATCCCGAGTCCGCTTCAGCGGACGGCACCAGTTTCGTAACAACCTCTAAGGCTGCGGATTCGGCGCTTGTACTCATTTGTGCAAGTTCGTCTCATTGCCCGCACACCCCAACGACGAGTTTGAATCCCAAATCCTCCGCGTTCTCCGTGCCTTCCGTGGTAAAGAGTTTAAACCGAGCCTGAAGGAGCCTTGACATGGCAGATGTTGCCGCCAAGCAGAAAGACACCGAGAAGCGCGACCGCATCGTTCGCCGCGTGGCGCAGGAGTTGCAGGACGGCTTCTACGTTAACCTGGGCATCGGCATGCCCACGCTGGTGGCCAACTGCGTCCCGCCGGGCATCGAGGTCGTTCTGCAAAGCGAGAACGGCATGCTCGGCGTGGGACCGTACCCGGTCAGCGGTGACGAAGATCCCGACCTGATCAATGCCGGCAAGGAAACGGTTTCGCAGTTGCCGGGCACCGCCTACTTCTCCAGCGCCGAATCCTTCGCCATGATTCGCGGCGGCCATGTCGACCTGAGCGTGCTGGGCGCGATGGAGGTCGACGAGGAAGGCAACCTTGCCAACTGGATGATTCCCGGCAAGATGGTCAAAGGCATGGGAGGAGCGATGGACCTGGTCGCCAGCGCCAAGCGCGTCGTGGTGGCCATGGAGCACACCACCCGCGATGGCGCGCCCAAAATCCTGAAGCGCTGCACCCTGCCGATCACCGGCCTGCGTGTAGTAGATACCATCGTCACCGAGATGGCCTACCTTCGCGTCACCCAATCCGGATTAGTGCTGGAAGAGATTGCGCCGGGCCTCACGCCCGAGGATGTGCAAGGCGCGACGGAAGCACCGCTGATCGTCAGCCCACACCTCAAGACAATGCAAATTTAGGCTTCCTCACAACTCGGGTGCGGAATTTGCCATCTATCTTCCCATGCTCAAGTGGACACTGATCTGCGCTGTTCTGGCGATCGTTTTCGGCGTGCTGGGATTCGGCGGGATCGCCGCCGGCTTTGCCGCCATCGCTAAAATCCTTTTCGCAATCTTCGTCATTGGCGTGATCCTCACGCTGATCCTGGGGGTAACGGTCTTCAAAGCGGTAACCTAGAGAGCCGAACCGGCCGCTCGCACCGGTTTGAGGGGGCCGGCTTGTGCGGTAAGCTCCCTGTCATGCGATTCATCGACCACGAAGAGGTCGCCCGACGGCTGACCTACGAGAAGTGCATTCCCATTGTGCGCGAGGCCATGATCGCCTTCTCCCACGGCGAAACCAGACAACTGCTGCGCTCCATCATTCCGCTGAACAACGGCCACATGTTGGGCATTATGCCCGGCGCAATGGGCGAGCGCGCGGTATTCGGCGCCAAGCTGATCAGCGTCTTTCCCGACAACTTTGCGCGCGGAATCCAATCGCATCAGGGCTTGGTGGTCCTTTTCGATCCCGAAACGGGTACGCCGGTTTGTGTCGCGCACGCGGGCGAGATCACGGCCATCCGCACAGCCGCGGCAAGCGCGGTGGCAACCGATGCCTTGGCGCGCAAAGATGCCCGCCGCCTCGCTTTGCTCGGTTACGGCGAACAGGCCGGGACGCATGCGCGGGCGATGAGCAAGGTTCGCAAGCTCGAATCCATCAGCGTGTGGGGCCGCTCGCCGGAGCGGGCAAGCGCCTTCGCTAAGCGGATGCAAGCCGAACTTGGCCTCCCCGTCCATGTGTCAGCAACGGTGCGCGAGGCTGCCGCTGAAGCCGACATCATCTGTACCGTCACCGCTGCCACTGAGCCCATCCTGCTGGGCGAGTGGGTGCGGCCGGGCACGCACGTGAATCTGGTCGGCTCCGGGTTTGCTGGACCGGCAGAAGTCGATAATGAGTTGGTCGTCCGCTCTCGCTTTTTTGTCGATAGCCGCGAAGGCGTTCTCCAGCAGGGTGCGGAATTTCTACTGGCCAAAGCAGCAGGCTTGATCGGCGACGATCACATCATTGCCGAGATCGGTCAGGTGCTTGCCGGCGACATCGAAGGCCGGCGCTCTCTCGATGAGATCACCGTCTACAAGTCTCTGGGCCATGTGGTGCAGGACCTGGCGAGCGCCTGGGCGCTGTACTGCGACCGGGAATAAGTCACGCCCCTGCGTGATCTACAGTGTTGCGGGTACAGTCTGCGGCCCGTATTATCGCAAGCTATGCTGAAACCTCTTCGATTGGTTGCCCCACTACTTCTCAGCCTGTCGCTGTGGGCGCAGAGCCCCAACACCTCCAAGGAAATGCAGGCGGTTTACTCCAGCTCCTACGACCTCTACCTCGATCTGCACCAGCATCCTGAGCTCTCGTCGCACGAAACCCAAACCGCCGCGAAGCTGGCCACACGCCTGCGCAGCCTGGGTTACGACGTCACTGAGAAGGTCGGTGGAACCGGCATTGTTGCCGTGATGAAGAACGGCGCCGGCCCAACGATCATGTTGCGCACCGAACTCGACGCCCTCCCGGTGCAGGAGAAGACAGGCCTACCCTACGCGAGCAAGGTCGTCGCCAAGGACGACAGCGGCCATGATGTTCCCGTAATGCACGCCTGCGGACACGACGTACACATGGCAGCGCTGATCGGCACTGCCGAGGTCATGGCGCAGAGCAAGAACACCTGGCATGGCACTCTGGTCATCATTGGGCAACCTGCTGAGGAGACGATCGCCGGCGCCAAGGCGATGATCGACGATGGGCTCTTCACACGGTTTCCTAAGCCTGACGTCGCTGTCGCCCTGCATGTCGGCAATGGCTTGCCCGCCGGCAAGGTCGGCATCATCCCGGGCTACATGTCGTCGAATGCCGACTCCCTTCGCATTACCGTGTTCGGCAAGGGCGCCCACGGGTCGGCGCCGGAAACATCCATCGACCCTATCGTGATTGGCGCCAAGATCGTGCTCGCGCTGCAGACCATCGTCTCGCGCGAGATCAAGGCGGGCGTGCCGGTAGTGGTGACGGTGGGATACTTCCAGGCGGGACTGAAGAACAACATCATTCCTGACGAGGCCAAGCTGGGGCTGACGGTCCGCACCTATGATGCGACGATACGTAAACATGTGCTGGCGTCGATCGATCGCATTGTGAAGGGCGAAGCCGAGGCGTCCGGCGTGACACGGCCTCCGGAGATCGTGCACGACGAGGCGACCGACGCCGTCTACAACGATCCGGCACTGTCCCAGCGCATGACCAAGGTGCTGGATGAGGCCCTGGGCAAGGACAACGTCGAGCAGGAACCGCCGGCCATGACCTCGGAGGACTTTTCCTACTTCGTGGAGCAGGGAGTGCCCGGCTTCTACTTCTCGCTGGGTGGAGCAAATCCCGAGAAGTACGCGCAGGCAAAAGCTTCCGGCGAGATCCTTCCGTCGAACCACTCACCGCTGTTTGCCCCGGACGCAAAGCCCGCGATCGAGACCGGCATTACCGCCGAGGTCGCGGTGCTACGCAACCTGCTGAACACCTCACCGGAGGAGTTGCATAAGCTAACGACGAGCCAGTAGCCCTCGTAAAAAAGAGTTGGGGCAGAGTGCCGCGAGATTGCAGAAATGGCTCGAGATGGCCGGTAAGCCTTTGAAACTACGAGGCGATTAGTTTGTTAGCTTTTTATCATTACAGCTTTACAACAATATAGAAAGATAAATTGCTAATAAGACAACAAGGGGGGACAAGTCGCGCCCGGCAACGCAAGTAACGAACCGGGGCACAACTGACACCCGTTAACGAAAGCCCGCTTCTAACGCCTCCGCCATTTCGAGGAGCTTGGTTACGGTTCGCAAATTGCGGCCGGTGACCGTGGTCTTCATCACGCGATCGAGTGTCGCCCAGGGGAACTTGGAGCGCCCCGCGCCATCGGGAAAATAGATGAAGATTTCGCGGCCTGCAGCCCGAACCTCCTCCGGGCCGGCTGCAAGCCGCTGCAGATCGGCCAATGCCGCCTTACTCGGTGACTCGGCAAGAAAGTTCACCAAAAGCTTTGCCGGATCAATGTCAGTCCGCTTCTGAAACGGATTGTCCGCGAGAGTTCGTCTGAGCTCGCCGGCGGTTCGCAGGACAACGCCGGGGCGGAAGCCGAACTTGCCTTCAATGGCACCTTCGAGAACCTTCGCTGTCACACGACCCTGCTTCACCCCAAAGACCACGTTCCCACTCTGAATGTAAGTCCGTGGCTCGTGGAGGCCCAGTTGCCGGTAGAGGTCGCGGAGCGCATCCATTCCGACTTTGTTATGTCCACCGACGTTGACGCCACGCAGCAGAGAGACGAACACGTGCATAGAAGGTGCTCTTGGTAAAAACAAAGGGAGCGGCCAGTTCGCCGACTCCCTTCAATCGCAATAGCGGAACTTAGACCTACACCGTGACCGGCTGCTTGATCGGCACCGGAGTGAGCCAGCCGTGGCGGTCTTCGGCTTTGCCGTTCACGATCCCGTAGAAGTCCTCGCGCAGCGCCTTGGTAATGGGGCCGGCAACTCCCTTGCCGACGATGATCTTGTCGACCGACCGTATGGGCGTGATTTCGGCGGCGGTTCCGCTGAAGAAGACCTCATCGGCGATGTACAGCATTTCCCGCGGAATGACCTGCTCCACAGTTGGAATGCCCAGGTCCTTTGCGATGTGCAGTACCGAGTTGCGGGTAATGCCCGGCAGGACGCTGTTGCCGATGGGCGGCGTGATGACACGGCCCTTATGCACGATGAAGACATTTTCGCCGGAGCCTTCACTGACATAGCCGTTCACGTCGAGCGCGATGCCCTCGGTGTAGCCGTTGACAATGGCTTCCATCTTGATGAGCTGCGAGTTCATGTAGTTCGCGCCCGACTTGGCAATGGCGGGCATGGTGTTGGGAGCGAAGCGCGACCAGGACGACACACATACCTCGACGCCGTCGTCGTCACTGGCGTGACCGAGGTACTTGCCCCACTCATAGTTGCAGACGTAAACCTCGGTTGGCGAATTGAACGGATTGACTCCTACCTGACCGTACCCACGAAGAACAATGGGGCGGATATAACAGGGAGCGACCTTGTTGGCGGCCACCAGTTCGACGGCGGCGCGGCACAGCTCCTGCAGCGAGTAATCCACATCGACGCGGTAGATCTTGCAGGAGTCCAGCAGGCGGCGCATGTGATCTTCGAGACGAAAGATCGCCGGGCCCTTTTCGGTCAGGTAGCAGCGGATGCCCTCAAATAAGGCAGAACCATAATTGACCACATGAGACATGACGTGCAGTTTGGCGTCGTCCCATGAAATCAGCCGTCCGTTGTGCCAAATGAATTCTGACGCTTTGATGGCCATGCCGGGCTCCTTCGCGAAGTAAATTTGGAAGTCGCGCCGCCGTCGTGAGGGTGCTCAGCGGGAACGTGCGTCCGCCTGAGAAGCAAGAAGAGAATGAGTCCCATAGCGCCAGCGCAATGCGAAATTATATAACGAGACTTTCCAGAAGCAGCGGAGAGTGTGTTTGGGCTGCTGTTATGGCCGCGAAAACCTAAGGTTACGGCGTAACCCGATTTCGATAGTTGCGTCAGGGGCGGCATTCTCCGTATGCTGCCACCATGGATATGCCATAAGGCTAGAGAAACCTGGTTCCGCCCGGCCGCTGATCATCCCGAGATAGGCCGAGATAGGGCTCGACGTCATCACCAATCTGATAAGGACGTCAGGCATTACGCGCGGGGAATATCTGACGCTACTTCAGAACTGCTGATCCTGACTGCAGTGGCGGCCTTGGCTAGAGCCCCGGTTGGCCCTTCCGCGCAAGCCATGTTATTCTCTTTAACGTAACAAGATACGATCAAAACGTAGGAGCGCATCCGATTCGTGTTAGCACGAGAGAAAAAATCCGCCCTGATTGACCAGTACCGCACTCACGCGACCGACACCGGTTCACCGGAGGTCCAGATCGCGATTCTGAGCGAGCGCATTGGTGAATTGACGGAGCATTTCAAGACGCATAAGAAAGACCATGCCTCCCGGCGCGGTCTGCTTATGATGGTGAGCAAGCGTCGTGGCCTGCTCGACTATCTCAGAGAGTCCGATACCGAACGCTACAAAGCCGTCATTCAGAAACTCGGCATCCGCAAGTAAGCAGTTTGCCAGCCGCTGAACTACTGCGCCTCGCAGCGTATTCTGTGTCACTTCCTGTCCCGGTAAGCGCATTTGTGGGGCGCGTGCCGGGGCAGATGCACGCGTCTTCCGTAATGGGCAATCGCAACCAGACCGGCTCGGCCGCCTTTGGGCTTTTATCAGGACGCATGTCCTCGCCTGAACGGGTGCCGGGAGACGGTCGCCTGCCCCTGCCTGTACTCTTCTCCGCCTCGCTTGCATCCGAGAAATCCATCCTCGCCGGCAACGGCCTGGCGGAGCACCACCTGATCGATTGCGCTGGAAAAGGAAATTCACGAAATGAAGCACGAAATCTCTGTTGAGCTGGCTGGCGGAAAGACCATCAGCTTCGAAACCGGCAAACTAGCCAAGCAGGCCCACGGCTCCTGCATAGTGCGCATAGGCGACAACGTGGTTCTAGCCACGGCTTGCGCCAACGCCGATCCCCGTGAGGGCATCGACTTTTTTCCCCTCACCGTCGATTACCGCGAGTACACCTACGCTGCCGGGCGCATTCCCGGCGGCTTCATCAAGCGTGAGGGACGTCCCAGCGAACGCGAAATCTTAACCAGCCGCCAGATCGACCGCCCCATTCGCCCGCTGTTTCCAGAGGGCTTCCGCTGCGAGACCCAGGTCATCGCCATGGTGCTCTCGGCCGATACCAGCAATGATCCGGATGTGGCCGGCATCAACGGCGCCTCTGTCGCTCTGAGCGTTTCCGACATTCCCTTCCACGGCCCCATCGGTGCAGTGCGGGTGGGCCGGGTCAATGGCGAGTTCGTCGTCAACCCGACCTATGACGAGCAGCGGGAAGGCACCATGAACCTGATGGTCGTCGGTTCCGCTGACGGAATCGTAATGATCGAGTCGGGTGCGCGCGAAGAATCAGAAGAGGTCATCGTCCAGGGCATCGAGTTCGGCCATGAGCAGATCAAGAAGATCTGCGCTGCCATCAGCGAACTGCAAAAACAGGCAGGCAAGCCCAAGCGCTCTTTCGAGGCGCCGGTTGTCGACGAAGCTTACATTGCCCAACTCCGCAGCAAGCTTGGCGATCGCCTGCTGGACGCGGTCAACACCGAGAAGTATCCCAAGAACGAAAGCTACAGCCTGATCAAGTCGCTCAAGGGCGAGTACATCGACGAGTTTGAGGAAGAAGATGACGAAGGCCGCAAGAAGGCCAAGACCTATTTCGACATCCTGCGCGAGCGCATCTTCCGCGAGCAGGTAATCAAGCAGAAGCGGCGTCCCGACGGCCGCGCCTTCGACCAGATTCGCAATATCTGGATTGAAGTGGGCGTGCTGCCGCGTACGCACGGCTCGGCCATCTTCACCCGCGGCGAAACCCAGGCACTGGTCACCACCACTCTGGGCACGGCCGACGATATGCAGCGGCTCGAAGCCTTCGAGGGCGAAGCCAAGAAGCGCTTCATGCTGCACTACAACTTCCCCCCGTTCTCGGTGGGCGAGGTCGCCTTCCTGCGCGGCGCCGGCCGGCGCGAGATCGGCCACGGAGCTCTGGCGGAGCGCGCTCTTTCGGCGGTGCTTCCCAACGAGACCGACTGGCCGTATGCGATGCGCGTGGTCTCCGACATTCTGGAGTCCAACGGCTCGTCGTCGATGGCGACGGTCTGTGGAGCTTCGTTGAGCATGATGGATGCGGGCGTTCCGCTCGCGGCCTCGGTGGCGGGAGTGGCGATGGGGCTGGTGAAAGAGGACGAGGAATACGCCATCCTCACCGACATCGCCGGCGCCGAAGATCACTACGGCGACATGGATTTCAAGGTCGCGGGCACGCGCGACGGCATCACCGCCTTGCAGATGGACATCAAGGTCATGGGGATTACGCCGCAGATCATGCGGGAAGCCCTCGACCAGGCACGTCGCGGACGGCTGTTCATCCTCGACAAGATGAACGAGGTAATAGGCGAGCCGCGCACCAAGATCAGCGACTTTGCCCCGCGCTTCTATACGCTGCAGATTCCGGTCGACAAGATTCGCGATCTCATCGGGCCGGGCGGCAAAGTCATCCGCGGCATCATCGAGCAGACGGGCGTGAAGATCGATGTCGAAGACAGCGGGCGGGTCAACGTCTCCTCCAGCGATCAGAAGGCGGCGGCGCAGGCCATCCAAATGATCAACGACATCACGGCAACCGCCGAGGTCGGCAAGACCTACCTGGGCAAGGTCACCCGGCTGGCGGACTTCGGCGCCTTCGTCGAAATCCTTCCGGGCACCGATGGTCTGCTGCACATCAGTGAAGTCGCCGAGCACCGCATCAAAGACGTGCGCGACGAATTGAAAGAAGGCGACCAGGTCCTGGTCAAGGTACTGGCCGTCGAAGGCAATCGCATCAAGCTGTCGCGCAAGGCCATCCTGAAGGAACAGCGCGCCAAGATGGGCGGCGGCGAAGCCGAAGCTGAAACCGGCGGCGGCGTGGTCACCTTCGAAGGCGGACATGAGGCCGCCGACGTGGAAGAGCCCAGCTTCAACCGCGAGCACAGCGGCGATCGCGGGCCGCGGCGTGACGGTGGGCGCCAAGGCGGACGCGGCGGTCGTGATGGCGGACGCGGCCGGGGACGCGGCGGCCCCAGGCACTGAGCGACGCGAGGTAGGGCCCCATGCAAACAGTGTGGGGCCCAAATGTTTTATGTCGGAAGAGCGAGTGGGTTCCTGACCTTTGGGTTTGGGGGCCTATGCTGGCCGGAGGATTTCTCTGGCCTTAGAATGTGGGAACGTGGCACCCGGCATCTTAGGCAAATTTTTCGGATCACAGCCAGCGACAGGGCCCGAACACCCTTCGGTGTCGGGTCAACGCATCTCTCGTCGCTCCACCGGCTTCAACGAGTTCGTCAAATACATCTCTCATCAGGACAGCCTCAGGATTCTTGATCTCGGCGCCACTTCGGCGGCGAACATCACGTTCATGACCGGGCTGGGCCACAAGTTCCACCAGGAAGATCTACTCAGGCTTTCCGCTGATAAAGACCTGCTGGTCCCGAACGGCAGCGGAGGCACAACTCTCGACACCGATAAGTTCCTGCGCGACAACCTGAACTTCGAGCGGGAAGAATTCGACGCGGTGATGTTCTGGGACCTGGCCGACTATCTTCCGGAAGCGCTGGTGAAGCCTGTCATCGAGAGGGTCCACATCGGCATGAAGGCCGGTTCCATTCTGCTGGCCTTCTTCCACACCAAGGATGCCGGTCCGCAGGAGCCGTTCTACCGCTACCACATCGTTTCGAAAGAGGCGGTGGACATGCAGCCGGCGCCTCCATTCAAGCTGCAACGCGTCTTCGCCAATCGCCACGTTGAGAACCTGTTTCGCGATTTTGCCTCCATCAAGTTCTTCCTTGGCCGCGACAATATGCGGGATGTGCTGGTGATTCGGTAGCGCCCTCCAATTCAGCCCACACGCGTTTTGCGGATCACGTAGGGGAGCACGCCTGGGATTCGTAAGACTTGCAGCGCAACAGAGCGGGCAATTTCCGGCAGCGAGATCAACCCACGAACGCGTGAAGCGGCATTGATGAGCGGCGCGAACTGGCGCTCGTAGAGGGTTTGGTAGTTTCGCGCGGCCACGTCGAGAGCGCTGTGGTCTGCGAGAAACGGCTGCAAACAATTGGCTGCCGCCTGTCCACTGCGCAGGGCCAAAGAGATTCCGTCACCGGCAAAGGGATCGATAAAACCGGCAGCATCGCCCGCAAGAATAAGGTCGTCGCGCACTGACTGCGGCGTGCGATAGATCAGCGGTGCGGTGCTGACCGCCGGCATCAGCGGCTGCCAATCTGCAGCCCGCCGGGCTAGAGGCGGTGACAGGCGGAGCACCTCGGGCAGCGTTGTAGCGGCGTCAGAGCGAACCATGGCGCAGACATTCACCACGTCCACGGCCACCGGCTGGACCCCGCAGTATCCCTTGTCGAAGAAGTACAGATCGGTCGTCGGCGATGGAGACGGTTCGCGATAGTGCGCTTTCACGCCGATCCATTTCGGACCCGGCGCAACCTCCGTGGCGTCGGAGAAGCGCGACCACCGGCCTGCACACAGGATCACTGCCTTCACACTCACAATTCCCTGCGCGGTAGCCAGCGTGAACGGCCCGTTTCCCTCGACCGACAAAACTTCGCACTTCTTGTAAGCCGTCGCTCCGGCCTGCTGCGCCGACTCCCACAGCGAAAGGTCGAGCGCATAGCGTGGGATGCTCAAGGCCGGAGGGTTGATTGCGGCTTCGAGGCAGCTCCCGGAGACGAAGATTCGCGCCCGCGAGATGACGGGAGCATCGCCGAAGAGCTTCTGTGCCTGGGGATGGTCACGAAGTAGATCTCTCAGCAACTCCAGCGACTCGGCGGAGACGAATTCGCCGCAAACTTTTTGACGCGGGAAATCGCCGAGATCGAAGAGCGCGACCGAGGCTCCCATGCGAGCGGCGGTGATGGCCGCCGATGCTCCCGCCGGACCACCGCCGATGATGGCGAGATCGAAACTGGAGCGATCTACTTCCATAGCACAATGCCCATGCGATACAGGTAGTGCGTGGAAGTCTCCATCCGGCGCGCACTGGTTTGGCCCAGGATGCTTCGCATCTCCTCCAGTGTATAAGCGCGACGAACGGACGCCGGCGCATCGTGCCATGTCAGACGGCTGCGGAAAAGGGGTAACCCTGCGTAGGTCAGGGCAAGATGCAGGCGACTGCGAATTACGTCGTTGATCAGCACGGCGAGGCGCGCAACACGCAGGGACTCAGTGGCAGAGCGTGACACTGCATCCGGCTCGAAGTGATGTGCAACGAGGTTGGAAGAGACAACGTCAAAAGCTCCATCGTGAAACGGGAGCTCGAGCGCATCACCCACGACCGTCGCGACACCGTTTTTCGGCAGATGCGACGCCACGCGATCCAGCAGAGTCACGCGCACATCGATTCCCTCCCCCGCAAGTGTTCGCCTCGCGGCAAGCGGGACGTACCCGTTGCCGGAGCCAATCTCCAGAAGCGACATACTCGCGCGCGCCTTGGCGCGAGCTAATTCGGCGTAAGAGCTGTGTCGTGGTCCGTGTCCCGCCAAACCAGTCATTGATTCTCTGCAGATCGCGCAGCGATGCGGCAACCTCGGCCGGGGTGCCGAGATCGTCGTCCAGCAGTTCGGGAACTACGATACGTTGCATGCGATCGTGACTTCGTGGCCTACCGCAGGAAAAGGCGGCCGAAGGCTATCTCCACTCGAGCCTATCGTATAAGGTCTGAAATCGCCGTTCATGCGACACCGTGATCGATGTAGCGTGAAAATCCGGCAATTAAGTGGCAGAATAGCTGCGATACCAGCGGAGAACCGAATGGCAAATCCGGGTCAAGGACGAGTGGACTCGCCCGCCGATCTTCTAAAGAGCAAACGGGAGGCGGGGGATTTCGACGTCTTCCTTTGCCACAACAATCGCGATAAGCCGCAAGTCAAGCAGATCGGCAGAGACCTGAAGGAGCTGGGAATTCTGCCCTGGCTGGATGAGTGGGAGTTGCGCCCCGGGCTGCCGTGGCAGGACGCGCTGGAGCAGCAGATCGGCTGCGTGAAGTCGGCTGCGGTGTTTGTGGGAAGCGAGGGCGTCGGCCCCTGGCAGCATCAGGAGCTGGCCGCCTTTCTGCGCAAGTTTGTCGAGCAGAAGTCGCCGGTGATCCCGGTGCTTTTGCCTGAGGCTCCTACCGAGCCTGACCTGCCACTGTTTTTGGTGGGCATGACGTGGGTGGATTTCCGCGAGTCCGACCCTGATCCGATGGACATGCTGGTGTGGGGAATCACCGGCCGGCATGGCGATTCGAACGACAGCGATGCACCTCCCCGGTTAAAAAAGCAACGGCAGGCGTCGGTGCCCGGCGACTCGAATTCCTCTCCCTGGCAGCCGCAGCCCTCGGGTCTGGCGCAGACGCTACTCGGCTCGTGGCAGGTGCAAATCACCAATCCATTCGGAATCATGAGCCAGATGATGCTGCAGATCATGCCCGGCAATGTCTTTCGCGGGCAGATTCCGACGCCGATGGGCATGGGAGCGGTGGAAGGCATGTGGCAGCTCTCGCCCATGAACCAACTGACGCTGCAAGGCCGGCAGGTGCTCGGCTACCAACAGATGCCTTATCTGGTGGTCGTTCAAATCAACCAGACAGGCCCTTACCAGCTTGCCGGCTATACCAGCGGCGGGGAGCAGACCAACTGGCAGAAAGTCAGCTAGTAGGCAAATCTCACCTGGCGGAGCTACCGGTTTAGGTGAGGCGGTATCCTCAGCGATCTTTGTGTCGGCGGCTGAAGCCGGCTCAGGATCTTGAAGAAGCGCTGGGACGCCGAGCTAAAGCTCGGCTCTACCTGGGCCAGACAGCAAATCAGCACGGCGTACTGCGGCAACGTGAGGTGGTCTACCAGGTCGCGTCCCACGATGAGGTTCGCCAGCGGCGGGAATTTCAGAAGCTTCATCCCCTGATTGCGCAGGAAGATCGACATATTCGACGGTGGCGCAAACCAACCGGCAAAGCGAAGCGCCATCTGCTGCTTCTCAGCGACAAAGGGACCGAATAGCTGCTGATAGCGGGAGAATGCATCGACGTAGTTTCCATTGGCGCGATGCAGTTCGCCGGCAAGAATGTAGGCGGCGGTCATCGCCAGGCTCGAGCCTTCTCCTGCCAGAAGTGAAACACAGGAGGCAGCATCGCCTAGCAGGACAACGCGTCCTCGCGACCATTGCTGCGCCTCAATCCGGATCTGGCTGACGCGATCAAAGTAAAAGTCAGTGGTGTCGTCGAGACGTTCGAGAATCCTCGCGCACTCCCATCCGCTGGCGGAAAAGCGCTTTCGCAGCAGCTCTTTTTGCGCCTGCAGTGTCGCCGCTATCAGGATTGTCGTCGGCAAATGTGAACAGGAACAGGGTGCGGTCATCGCGCATGGCGAAGCGCGCCACCTGCTGGCCGACCTGGGTGTACATCACGTAGATCAGCTCATCGCGCGGCTGATAGCCGCCGACCGAAAAAGCTGCAACCTTGCAGTCAAGGAATTTTTCATACCGCTCTTCGGGGCCGAACACGAGTTCGCGCACGTTGGAATGCAGCCCATCGGCGCCGACGACGAGATCGAACTCGCGCTCCGGACCATGCTCGAAGCGAACGCGAACACCGCTGTCGCCTTGTTCAATCGCGGCAACGCTGTCGCCGAAGATGGTCTCAACCTTACCGTCGATGGTCGAGAAGATCTCTGCCGCCAGTTCACTGCGTGGCAGGCTGACGAAGCGGCCGTGCGTTGCCCGATCAAAGGCGCTGGCGGGAAAGCTCGCGACAACTTCGCCATGTGTGTTGAGCACTCTGATCTCGCGGACCTTGTATCCCTTTTGGTTGATCTCGGGCAGCAGGCCCATGCGGTCGGCGACGTCGTAGCCGCATCCCCAGAAGTCGACGATGTACCCACCGGTACGCAACCTCGGCGCTCGCTCGACCAGGGTGGGCTGCATGCCATAGTGCAGCAGCCAGTAGGCGAGTGTCGATCCGGCGATTCCCGCTCCTGAAATCAGAACTCTCATGGGCAACCAGGCTGTGTTGCGCGGCCCTCAGGAAACAATAGTAACTTCAGGACGTAGTTTTTGTTGCAAATCGGCGGCAATTTGTTGGCCGTGGAAGCGTCCGTTTTCGATGAAGATTTCGCTCGTCCTCATGCCGGCCACAATCACGCCCGCCAGATAAATGCCGGGAACGTTGCTCTCCAGGGTCTGCGGATCGACAATCGGCTTCTTGTCGGCATCGCCACGGATCTTGATGCCCAGGTTGGAAAGAAACTCAAAGTCGGGATGGTAGCCGGTCATGGCAAAGACATAGTCGTTGGCAATGGTGACCTCTCCCTCAGGCGTATTCAGCACGACGTGATCGGGAGCGATCTGGCGCACGGTGCTGTTGAAGTACGCCTTCACCTGGCCGGCCTTGATGCGGTTCTCGATGTCGGGCTTGATCCAGTACTTCACCGAAGGACTCATTCCCGGTCCGCGATGCACCAGCGTCACGTGTGCGCCGTGCCGCCACAATTCCAGCGCAGCGATGGCGGCCGAGTTCTTTGCTCCGACCACCAGCACGTCGAGACCGAAGAAAGGATGCGGCTCGCGGTAATAGTGCATGACCTTGGGCAGGTCTTCACCGGGAACATTGATGTAGTTCGGGCGATCGTAGTATCCGGTCGCAAGTATCAGCTTGTACGCGTGATACTCGCGCGGGCGGCCATGCATGTCGGTGGTGTGGAGGATGAAGTTGCCGTCGCTGCCTTCGATGCGCTGCACCGGCTCATACTGGCGGACGTCGAGGGCATAGTGCTCGGCGGCTTTGCGGTAATATTCCAGCGCCTCCTGGCGGGTGGGCTTCTGGTTAGGGCTGGAAAAGGGCAAGTCGCCGATCTCCAGCAGCTCGGGCGTGGTGAAGAACGTCATGTTGCTCGGATAGTGGAACAGCGAATTCACCAGGCAGCCCTTGTCGATGTTGACCACCGACAACCCGGCGCGCTTCACATCGATGCCGCAGGCCAGCCCGGTCGGCCCCGCGCCGACCACAACCACGTCAAAGCGCTCGGGGGTGAGCGCCGCATTCGATCCGTTCTCGGACATGGGAATAGGATATCGTGTGGCGGGCCTGGTAGCGGTTATTAGCCGGCGAGCAACACACGGTCCAATGACTTTTCTCACGTAGGACATTCCGCCAGATCAACGAGAAGCCAAGGCGGCGTACACCGACATTCAAACTGCAACCCGCGTTATCATGGAGGGTAGAATATGCGCGCGAAGAACCTCATCTGCGTTGGCGTTCTCGCTGGCACATTGGCTCTCACAGAAATAGCCGAAGGCACTGACTGGGTGAAGGGGACGGAGTATCACCCTGACGCGACGCTCAACGGGCCAGCGCTGCCGGGGATACCGGAGAATCCCCACACCCATCTGGAAGCCGAGGGGGAATTCTATTACGTCAGTAGCGCGCTGTCCGCTTCTGGCGCGCAGTATGCCAGCTATGAGCTCACGTTGGAGCCGCGTTTCGCCGTGAATGACGACGGAGAAAATGTGCTCGCTTGGATTGACGCCACTGGCTTTCCCGATGCGGTTTCAGGCCAGCAGCGCCTGTATGCACGTTTCCCCAACCAGGACGAATTGGCAAACGCGTTGGCGAAACTACCTGCGTATTTACCAGCTAAGTGTGTTGAGTCCATCTGCGAATCAGTATTGAAGGGTCCGACGAAAGTCGGCGGCAGCAGCCCGTCGATACGGTTCCTTTTCTCAGAACCTCAGCTTATAGATCTCGGCATGTCTCCTCGATGACCTAACAAGTCCGCGCTCGAAACAGAGGCGATTGCAGTTGCAGATGGTATGGTATGGCTGGCAGCGAGGGGCCGGGAACTGTGCATCCCATTCTTCTGGCGCGCAAGACGGATGGTTACGTCTCTCTTGTAAATTAATCGCGTTTGATTGTTCCATTCTGTAAGCTGGTAGCAGTCCACAAAATTCCATACTAGCTTCAGCGAGCGAGACACTCATGACCGTCATCAAGCAGGAAGACCTTATCCAGAGCGTGGCTGACGCGCTGCAATTCATCTCGTACTACCATCCCGTCGACTTCATCCAGAACCTGGCGAAGGCCTACGAGAAAGAGCAATCGCCTGCGGCGCGCGATGCCATGGCGCAGATCCTCATCAACTCGCGCATGTGCGCCGAAGGCCATCGCCCCATCTGTCAGGACACGGGCATCGTTACCGTCTTCCTCAAGATCGGCATGAACGTGCAGTGGGACGCATGGATGAGCGTCGAGGACATGGTGAACGAAGGCGTGCGCCGAGCCTATCTGAATCCCGATAACGTGTTGCGCGCCAGCGTGCTGGCCGACCCTGCCGGAGCGCGCAAGAATACCAAGGACAACACGCCCGCGGTGGTGAACATGACGGTGGTGCCGGGCGACACGGTTGAGGTCATCGTCGCGGCCAAGGGCGGCGGCTCGGAGGCGAAATCGAAGTTCGTCATGCTGAATCCGTCGGATTCCGTCGTCGACTGGGTACTGAAGACCGTGCCCACGATGGGCGCGGGCTGGTGTCCGCCGGGAATGATTGGCATCGGCATCGGCGGCACCGCCGAAAAGGCCATGCTGCTGGCGAAAGAAGCGCTGATGGAGCCCATCGATATTCAGGAGCTCATCCAGCGCGGCCCGTCAAACCGCGCGGAGGAGCTGCGGCTTGAGCTCTACAAGAAGATCAATGCACTGGGCATAGGTGCGCAAGGTTTGGGCGGACTGACCACCGTACTCGACGTAAAGGTGAAGGACTACCCGACACACGCGGCGAATTTGCCAGTCGCCATGATTCCCAACTGCGCGGCCACGCGCCACGCGCACTTCGTGCTCGATGGTTCAGGCCCGGTGGCGCTGGAGCCGCCATCGCTCTCCGACTGGCCCGACCTGACGTATGACCCGGTGGCGTCCGGGGCGCGCCGCGTGAACCTTGACACCGTGACGCGCGAGGAGGTTGCTACCTGGAAGCTCGGTGACGTATTGCTGCTCAACGGCAAGCTGCTCACCGGCCGCGATGCGGCGCACAAGCGGATCCACGAGATGCACGGCCGTGGCGAAAAGTTACCCGTGGACTTTAAGAACCGGTTCATCTACTACGTGGGCCCGGTTGATCCAGTGCGCGACGAGGTGGTTGGCCCCGCCGGCCCCACCACCGCAACGCGCATGGACAAGTTCACGCGCCACATGCTGGAGCACAGAGGCTTGCTGGGCATGGTAGGCAAGGCTGAGCGCGGGCCGGCGGCGATTGAAGCCATCCGCGATCACAAGGCGATTTACCTGATGGCGGTGGGCGGGGCGGCGTATCTGGTGTCGAAGGCGATCAAGAAGTCGCGCGTCCTGGGCTTCGATGATCTCGGCATGGAAGCCATCTACGAGTTCGAGGTCGAAGACATGCCGGTAACCGTCGCCGTGGATTCAAAGGGCAATTCGGTGCACGAGTCCGGCCCGAAGGAGTGGCAGGCGAAGATCGCGGAGCTGGTGAGCATCGGGTGACTTGACTTAGCTAAGCTCGTTCTCGTGCCGGCTGGAAGTTTATCGCCCGGTATACGTTGGGTGTACGGGTGCGGGCGGGCGATTGGCGCGCGTAACCAGCCACCAGATCAAGGCAGCGATCAGAATCACGGGGATCAGCGGTATAAGAATCAGCAAGGGGAAGATGTAGCCGCCACCCTGGGATACGATCTCGCCTCTGACTACCGAAGCGGGATCGCGTGACAGCCCTCCGCCGATGGTAACCACGTCTCCGTTGACCCGGGCGACATCATTCAGTCTCACACCACCGCCGACGGCGACTACATCGCCGCGCACCTCACCTTCAACCAGGATGCTGCCGCCGATGGAGACTGCGTCGCCGCAGCTACCGGCTACACGGATGGAGCAGCCGATGCATACTACGTCGCCGACCTCTTCGCCGTCGTTGACGTTGATGCTGCTGCCGAACTGAACGCGGTCATTGTTCGATCTGGCAGCCGCGGGCAGGGCAAGCGCCAGGAAGAGAAAGACCGCGAGGAATATGAAGGCCGGTCGAGTTGCCATGACGTCCCCCCGTTGGTCAGACATGCACTAGCTTAAGCTGCCAGTCTGCGGAGCACAATTCTCCACCTGTTGGTACGCGGGGCGCCTGCCAATGGTTCCGCTGCATTTCTGTGTCTACTTAGGTTTCCAGCGTATAGCGCTCGGCCGCCAGGCGGTAGAGCCGGCGCCACACCAGGCGATTGATGGTTACGACCACCATCGCCATCACGATGGTCGATGCCAGCAGCAAAGCGAAATTGCCGGCGTCGGTCGCTGCCGAGATGGTTGCTCCCAGGCCAACGGTGGTATAGGTCTGGTCTTTGAAGCGGAAATATTCGGCTACGATGCTGGCATTCCAGGCGCCGCCGGATGCCGTCACCAGGCCGGTAATGAGATAGGGGAAGATTCCAGGCAGGATCAGCTGACGCCAACGCTGCGCCGATCCGAAGCGGAAGAGCGACGATGCTTCTTTCAGGTCGGTGGGGATGGCCATCGCTCCGGCGATAACGTTAAACAGAATGTACCACTGCGTGCCCAGCAGGAGCAGGATGATGGAGCCGAGCCCCAAGCCGCCGCCGATGCGAATCAGCATGAGCAGAACGATCGGGAACAATGCGGTCGCGGGCACAGAAGCTGCGATTTGCGCCAGCGGCTGGGCAATTCTCGACAGCCGGGGGTTGAAGCCGATGGCAACGCCGACCGGGATCGTCCAAAGCGAACCAATAACCAATGCCACGATGACGCGCAAAAAAGTCGCCACGGCGCCTTGCAGTATTTCGCGGAAATCCATTGGCGTCAGGCCGGCGATCATACCGCCGGTGCGGATTACGGCGTAGATGATGCCCGCAACCACGAGCGAGGCAAGAATCCGCCCTACCCAGACCTTCCAGAGCGCAGGCGGCGATTCCTGAGAGGCGGTCGCGTACCCGGCGAAGCGCATCGCCAGGTACTCGCGGGCCGGATTCATGACCTGCTTGCGCAGCCGCACCAGTCCGCTTGAGCCTTCAATCAGATTGAGGAACCACGATTGCGGCGCATCCGTGCTTTCCACCTGCTCGATCTTGAACTTCTCCGCCCAGGCGATGATGGGCCTCCACACGATCTGATCGAGGAGAACGATCACGGCGATCATGGTCGCAATACCCCAGAGAATACTGGGGGTGTCGCCCGCGCTGGCGGCTGTCTGAAGGTACGACCCCAGTCCCGGCAGGCGAAAGTCCTTGGAGCCGAGCACGAACATCTCGCATGCCATGAGGAAGAACCAGCCACCCGCCACCGACATCATCGAGTTCCATACCAGGCCGATGGCGGCGTAGGGCACTTCGATCTGGGTGAACCGCTGATACCAGTTGAAGCGATAGATTTTCGCGGCCTCGCGCATGTCGCGGGGTATGCTCTTCAGCGACGAGTAGAAGCTGAAGGCCATGTTCCACACCTGGCCGGTGAAGATGAGCAGGATCGCTCCCAGTTCGACTCCAAGCTGATGATGGGGGAACAGCGCGACCATGGCGAGCATCACTCCCGGCAGGAAGCTGAGCACAGGAATGGATTGCAGGATGTCGAGCAGGGGAATCATGATGCGCTCGGCGCGTTCGTTGTACGCCGCAATGTACCCGTACGCCAGGGTGAAGGCCAGCGAGAGGAAGTAGGCAATGGCGATGCGCAGCAGCGAGTAGGAAGCGTACAGGGGCAGCATGCGCGGGTCGCGGGAGATTTCAACCTTAGGATTGAAGGGTCCGAACCAGCTTCGCGCCAGCACGATGATGCCGTAGAACAGCGACAGGCCCGCGGCGAAGATGACGAAGTCGGTCAGCAGAGACCACGTCTTGGCGGGCAGAAGGGACCACGGTCCTTTGCCCAGAATGCGTACCGGCTGCCAGAGATCGCGGGGCATTACGTCTCTTGTCCGGTGGCCGCGAGCTCCGAATCTTCGCGATGAAAGAGGCGCCCGGTCTCGGAGTCGTAGTCGAAGATCTCCGCGTAGCGTCCCCAGTTCAGGACAGTGTCGAACTGACGCTCGACTTCATCGCGACTGAAGTGTTCGTCGAGAATGTCGCGGAAGAACTCCTCGCCGATTGCGTGGTCGCGCTTGGCGTGCAGCGTGTTCTCAATCAGGCGCAGAATGGCAACATTCTTCAGTGCGGCGTCGCGAAACAGCTCCTTCTGCGGCTGGATGTCCGCTTCGCCAAACTCGCGGCCCTCGGGGGTAATCTCAACATCGCCTTCATTCACCTTGGCAAAGCCGAGAAGTACCGCCGCGTCCACAATAGGCAACAGGTCATCGACGTCCATGGCCAGTTCGTCGGCGGTCTTGTAAAGGTCGTCGCGGCCGCCGCGGTCGGCGAGCAATTCCAAGAATCCGGCAATGCCGCCAGGACGGGCGTGCGGCAACATCTGGAACTTCGTCCTCTCCCTGGCCTGGCCGTCGCCACTCACCGCGACGGAGGGCGCCGACATCTCTTCTTCCGGTTTGGTCAGCGCCTTGTAGATGTAGTCGACATAGGCAAGAAATCTGGGCGACTTGCGATCGCGATATTGCGGAATGTCGATCTCGAAGTCGGTGCGAATGCGCGCCGGATTGCGTCCCAGCACAATAACGCGATCCGCCAGCAGTACGGCCTCTTCAATGTTGTGGGTCACGATGAAGATGCAGGTGGTAGGCATCTTCTTGTTGAGCCAAAGTTCCAGCAACTCGGAGCGCAGGTTTTCGGCGGTGAGCACGTCGAGGGCGGAGAACGGCTCGTCCATGAACAGAACTTCCGGCTCGACCACCAATGCCCGGGCGAACCCGACGCGCTGCTTCATGCCGCCTGAGAGTTCCTTGGGATACGCAGTTTCGAAACCGTCGAGGCCGACAACGTCGATCATCCGCAGTGCACGCTTGTGGCGCTCGATGGCTGCCATGCCGCGCGCAGCCAAAGGGGCCTCGACGTTCTCGATTACAGTTAGCCAGGGAAACAGGGCGAAACTTTGGAAGACAATAGAGACGTGCGGGATGTCGCCGTCCATCAGCTTGCCATGCCAGAAGATGTGTCCCGAAGAAGGTTTGGACAAGCCCGTCAACATGCGAAGCAGCGTGGACTTGCCCGACCCGGACGGCCCCAGCAACGCAATGATCTGGCCTGGACCGACTTCCAGATCTGTCGGGGCAATTACCTGGATGCGATTGCCGTCGGGTTGGGCATAGTACTTTTCGACGGCGCGCGCTTCGATGATGGGACCCGGCAACTGTTTCTCCTCGTTGGATCTGATTTTCCAGTGTATTGCCGAGGCTGTCGCGGCACAATCGGAGCAGCGCGATGGGAGATGAACACGGTGTTAATAAACAGGGGTTGTACTGTTAGGAAGTTTGCATCGGAGTAGGCGCTTTTCCTGGAGTATTTGTTTGTAGAGCCTTGGGGCGTGAGCGGAGGCAGCGGTAGGCGGGGATATACTTCTCCACAACCCCATCATGAAGCGCCACGTCCTCATCTTCGGTCTCGTCGGCGGCCTCCTCATCGCCGCCCTCCAATACACCGAATACCGTTTCGTCATCATCGAGCACTCCGTGGAGCTCTACAGCGCGTTCGTCGCTATCCTCTTCGCGGCCTTCGGCATCTGGCTCGGCCTCCGCATCACGCGCAGTCGCGAAACCATCCGCGAAACGGTCGTGGTGAGGGAAGTGCTTGTCCCCGCGGAAGCCCCCGCCCGCCAACCCTTCGCACCCAATACGGCCCACCAGCAGACCCTCGGCATTACGGCACGTGAACTCGAAATTCTCACCTTGATCGCCCGCGGCTTCAGCAATCGCGAGATCGCAACCCAGCTCTTCGTTTCCGAAAACACTGTCAAGACACACTGTGCCCGCGCCTTCAACAAGCTCGGAGCCGCCCGCCGCACCCAGGCGGTCCAGCGCGGCAAAGAACTAGGCCTTTTGCCTTGACCGCGTCACCCGAAAGCACGATTTCTGCTCCATCCCTGCAAAAATCATCCGAAAGGATGACGACATCCGGCCCCGTTATACCGCATCGTGACTCCATCCTCACTCGCACCAGGAGCCTCACATGAAGAAAACCGTCCTCACCTTCGGCCTCATCTCCGGCTTCATCATCTCCGTCCTTATGGCCGGCTCGCTTCTCCTTGCCGACAAGATCGGCTCCGGCCACAGCATGGCTCTCGGCTATACCATCATGGTGGCGTCGTTCCTGCTGATCTACTTCGGCATTCGCAGCTACCGCGACAACACCCTCGCCGGCCAAATCTCCTTCGGCCGTGCCTTCGCCTGCGGCATCCTGATCACCCTCATCACTACCGTCTGCTACGTCGCCATGTGGGAGGTCCTCTACTTCAACTTCATGCCCCACTTCATGGACAGCTACTTCGCCGCGCAGATTCACAAGGTCCAGTCCTCCGGACTTGACCCCGCCGCCACCGCCGCGCAGGTCGCTGCCATACAGCGCTCTCAGCAGCTCTACCAGAACCCCTTCGTCAACATGGCCTACACCTTCATGGAGCCCCTGCCTGTCGGCCTTATCATTACTCTTATCTCCGCGGCCGTCCTCCGCCGCAAAGCCCCTGTCGAACCCACTGCCGCTTCCGCAGTCATGACCACATAAATCAAAAGGCCGGGGAGTATGCCCCGACCTTCCGTCTTCTGAACTGTCAGCCTACTTTCCATGCTTCGGAGCCTGCGGCTTCCACTGCCGTCCCAGCTCCGTCGTGTCCTTCACGTCGGCTGCCGCAGCGTTCGCGGCCTTATTCACCTCCACCCTAAACACACAGCTCGCACCGACAGGTTGCTCGTAAAGGGCACCATCGTTTTGTCCGGCGAGGTCGCACATTCGGCTCCGCACGATAATCGTGGTGACTCATCTCCACTAGAGACGAATCTTGCGGCGGAGGACGCCAACCGCTCCAAGCAGGGACGATCCAAATAACACGAGGCTGCCGGGCTCAGGAACACTGGTGAAATTCGCCATAAAATATTGGTTGGTTCCCCCGACGTCGTTCCAGCCTCCGAAGTCCGGGTTGTACCACCACCCGTCATGGCCCGGATACCCGGTCTGACTGAATTCGTAGTACACACTCTGGCCGCTGTAGCCTAGCAAGTCGATCTCAGCTCCGTAGAGTTGGCCGGGGGTGAGCATCAGATTGATATTGGTAACGTCGAACAAGCTATCGGTGGTGCCCCAGTCCATGGTTTGGCTGTACAGGGCATTCCCCTCCGGACCGCTTGGTCCCCATTGGAAGACGTTGAAGGTGACCTGGCCCGGAGAAGTTCTGCCGGCCAGTTTGAACTCCCATTCGGACAGGACGTTGCACGCCTGTGAGGGAGCTTCGAACGTCTGGGCTTGAGCTAGCCAGCCGTTGGTGATGTTGTTATCCCAATACGGCATGGTATTGATGTTGCAATTATCGGCATACGCAGTCGCGAAGCTGCCGACAACCAGGAGCGCCAGAACTGCCAGGGCGCCCATACGTAAGGGCCGAAACCATGTGTAGTCGCACATAGGCTTAGACTCCTCCCAGTCTGAGGCCGAATATTATGCCCGCCGTCCATGGCGGTCAATCGGCACTGAAGTGCCGAATAGCGAACCAGTGTGTTGCGAAGCTGGCATTCCTACTTAAATCGGCGGAAGGGCCGGCGGGCGCCACAGAGCAAAGCTCCGCCTGGCATCTGACATTAACAATGGCGGCCTGTCGCTGTGCTAAAACAGGCTTGAGGGACCTAATCATGGCGGAAGCAACCACGCAGCGCGAACGGATCTCTCCTCTGGCCGGCAAACCGGCGCCGAAGGAGATGCTGATCGATGTCGCGCAACTCGAGCGCGAATACTACCAGCGCAAGCCCGACCTCAGCGATCCCACGCAGCTGGTCGCCTTCGGCACCAGCGGACATCGCGGCACACCGGGCAACGGCAGCTTCACCGAGGCGCACATTCTGGCCATCACCCAGGCCATCTGCGAATACCGCAAGCTGCAAGGCGTTGACGGCCCTCTGTACATGGGCAAGGACACGCACGCGCTCTCCGGCCCGGCGCAGCGAACCGCGCTCGAGGTACTGGCCGCCAACCAGGTCGATACCGTCATTCAGCCGGACGACGGTTACACGCCAACGCCGTCGGTTTCCCACGCCATTCTGGTCTACAACCGCGGACGCAAGGAGCATCTCTCCGACGGCATCGTGATCACGCCCTCGCACAATCCTCCCGAGGATGGCGGTTTCAAGTACAACCCGACGAACGGTGGGCCGGCGGACACGGATGTGACTGGCTGGATTCAGAATCGCGCCAATGAATTGCTGCGCGCCGGCAACAAAGACGTGAGGCGGGTGACGCTTGAGTCAGCGATGAAGATGTCGCGTACCCACCAGCAAGACTTCCTGATGCCGTACGTGAACGACCTGCGCAACGTCATCGACATGGACGCGATCCGCAATGCCGGCCTCAAGCTTGGCGTGGATCCGCTGGGCGGAGCGGCCGAACCTTATTGGGGGCCGATCAATTCGGTCTACGGCCTTTCGATTGACGTGGTGAATCCGAAGATCGACCCCACCTTCTCCTTCATGACGGTCGACCATGACGGCAAGATTCGCATGGACTGCTCCAGCCCATACGCCATGGCATCACTGGTGCGGCTGAAGGACAAGTATCAGGTCGCCTTCGGAAATGACCCCGACTCCGACCGGCACGGCATCGTCACGCCGTCGGCCGGGCTGATGAATCCAAACCATTACCTTGCGGTGGCGATCCGATATCTGCTCACCCATCGGCCAAAGTGGTCGCCCGACGTCATCGTTGGAAAGACGCTGGTCAGCAGCAGCATGATTGACCACGTGGTGAAGAAGCTTGGCCGCAAATTGAGCGAGACACCGGTCGGCTTCAAGTGGTTTGCGCCGGGATTGTTCGACGGCAGCTTCTGTTTTGGCGGCGAGGAAAGCGCCGGCGCGAGCTTCCTCCGCCTGGATGGCACCGTCTGGACCACCGACAAGGACGGCCCATTGCTCGCTCTGCTCGCGGCGGAGATCATGGCGGTAACGGGTAAAGATCCCGGCGAGCACTATCGTGAGCTGACCCAGGAGTTCGGAGCGCCGATCTATACGCGCATCGACGCTGCAGCCACGCCCGAGCAAAAGGCGAAGCTGGGCAAGCTTTCGCCGGACGCCGTGAAAGAGTCCACCCTGGCAGGCGAGCCGATCACAGCCAAACTCACCCGGGCCCCCGGAAACGATGCGCCGATTGGCGGCTTGAAAGTCGTCGGCAAAACAGGATGGTTCGCCGCCCGGCCTTCGGGAACCGAGAACATCTACAAGATCTATGCGGAGAGCTTCCGCGACAAAGCACATCTCGAGGCCATCGTTGAAGAAGCCCAGCAGATTGTGAACAACGCGCTCGCCTGAGGCGCCCGCTTTGCACAGGCGTTTTCCCCGCGAGGCCCGGCATTCTTTCTTAACTGGGGATTACGGTTTCGTAGCGGCTGCAGGCTGGCCGAAAATCGAAACATAACCCCGAGTCTCGGTTTATAGGTGGCTGAACTCAATCAACTTAGCGGAGCTGCCATTCCGGCGCCGCTGGGCCACGGCAGGCGGTTCGGCCGGCCGGTCGCCTAACCTGTAACAATACTTGTAAGATGTATTCGAAATAGCGTTTCGCTGTTTCTGACAATCGGTTCATGAGGAAGGAACTTTAGATGTTTGAACCCGGTACCAGTAAGACCCTGGATACCGCCGAAAGGCAAAGCGGACCCTCGCGTAGCAGTTCGGTTTTGCAGTACATCCTGTTTGCTCTGGCCGTGGTCTATGTCGCGGCCTCGCTGTACTTCATGTATTCATTGAAGACCCGGCTCGACACGCTCGACCAGAAGCAGATCGCGCTCAACGACGCTCAGCAGCAGCTTCTCGCGCGGCTGCACAGTACCTCCAACGAGTTCAAGCAGGCGCTCACCAGTGAGGTCGGATTGACCAAACAAGAGATGGCCAAGCGAGCGGCTCAACTGGAGCAGCAGCAGAAGCAGGCGGCGGCCATGCTCAGCAGCGCACAGAAGCAGCAGGGGCAACAGCTCGCCGCGGTAAACACGGAGGTCAGTGGGGTCAAGACGGAACTGGGCGGCGCTAAAACTGACATCCAGAAGACCCAATCCGACCTGGCGGCCACTAACCAGAAGCTGGAGAAAACCATTGGCGACTTGGGAGTCCAGAGCGGTCTGATCGCGCACAATGCCGGCGAGCTCGACATCCTGAGGCGCAAAGGGGAGCGCAATTACTACGATTTCACCCTGCAAAAAGGCAAGAGAACGCCTGTCTCCACCATCAGCCTGCAGTTGAAGAAGGCCGATCCCAAAAAGAGCCGCTTCACCCTGAATGTGATCGCCGATGACAAAACGATCGAAAAGAAGGACCGCACCATCGGCGAGCCGCTGCAGTTTTATACCGGACGAGATCGCATGCTGTATGAAATCGTGGTGTTTTCCGAGACCAAGAATTCCATCACCGGATACCTGTCTACGCCGAAGAGCGCGCCGGCCCCGGTGACGCCATAGGGCGAGGCATTCGATTTCAACGTCGGGATTGCATTAATTCAGAGGCCGGGACTTCTCCGGCCCTACCTTTTCCCCTGTTCCTTCAGCACAATCGGCTTCTGATCGTAGGGCTCGACGGTTACGGTCAGGCTCTTTCTCGCCTTAAACTGACCCTCGTCGACGGGGAAGGCGACGATCACCGTCCCACGCTCTTCCCCGCCTGGAGGAATCTTGCTTTCAACCTCCAGAGGCTTCATGGCACGGTCTCTCAGGTCGGGATAGGCCTGAAAGTAGCGCCCATAGTCGGAAGGTGACGCCGCCACGTCGGTATAAGAGCTGTCCTGCGTCTGCAGTTCGGCCGTAATCGACTTGATGTAAAGCGGCTTGTCGCCCACAGCCTTGAGAGAAACCTGGATCGCTACCATGGAGCTCGGCTGGTCCTTGCTCCGGCTGAAGAAGACGTTGTCGATTTCTCCCTGGCCAGTCGGCTTTGCCCGAAAGATGTAGGCGATGCCGATGATGAAAACTACCACCACCACCAAAGCGGCCGCCAGCGGGATAATGGCCGGCAGCGTGCGTCTAGGGCTGTCGAATTCTTCGGTGATCGGGACATGGCCGGCATCAAACTCGCGCTTGGAGGACTTGTGAGGGGGATTGGGCATAACAGCCTCCTTGGGGCGCGCCGCGGCCTGATCTTGAGTGCAGCTAGCTTGGCCAGTCGCCCTTCATAGCTTTGCGGAACGCTTGCTCCGGAAGCGTATTGAGGATGTCGCGCGATGTCAACCACGCTCTGCGCGCCTGAAGCAGTCCATACTTGATTTTTTCAAAATGGGAAGTGTGATGGGCATCGGTGTTGATGACGATCTTGACGCCGCGATCGCGCGCCATGCGCAGGTGAACGTCATTCAGATCGAGCCGGTCGGGATAAGCGTTCAACTCCATCGCGACCTTGTGCTGGGCCGCGGCCTTCAGCACAGCTTCCATATCGAACTTGTAGGCATCACGCTTGAGCAGCAGGCGGCCGGTCGGATGTCCCAGGATCGACACGTTTTTGTTGCCTACGGCGCGCAGCAGGCGGTCGGTCATCTGCTCCGGCTCCTGACTGAACATCGAGTGCACGCTGGCAACCACCACGTCCATCTGCTCCAGCACTGAGTCCGACAAATCAAGTGAACCGTCGGCGAGGATGTCGACCTCGATCCCGGCCAGAATGGTGATGCCCTGCATGGCGTCATTGGCAGCGCGAATGCGCTTGATATGCAGCACCGCGCGCGCGTCGTCGAGCCCGTTGGCGAAGGCCAGATTCTTGGAATGGTCCGTGATGGCGATGTACCGGTATCCGCGTGCCTTAGCGGCTTCAGCCATCTCCTCGATGGTGCAGCGGCCATCGGTCTCGACGGTATGCATGTGGACTTCGCCGCGGAGGTCGCCAAGCTCCACTAGCCTGGGCAGCTTGTGTTCGGCAGCAGCTTCGATCTCGCCACAGTTTTCGCGCAGCTCCGGGGGGATGTAGTCAAGGTCCAGCTTGCCGTAGATCTGCTGCTCGGTTGCACCAGCGACGCACTTGTTGGCCTTCAAGGTGAACAGGCCGTACTCGCTGAGCGTGTAGCCCATCTTCAGCGCACGTTGCCGCAACGTCACGTTGTGGTTCTTCGATCCGGTGAAGTATTGCAGCGCCGCGCCGTAGGATTCAGGCGGCAAAGTGCGCACATCTACCTGCATGCCACTGCGCAGCTTGAAGCTAACCTTGTTGTCGCCCTTGGCAAGGACTTCGACAATGCCTGGGAAGCGGAGGATCTCTTCGATGAGATCGGCCCGTAGCTGGTCGTCGACGCAGCACGCTCCGGTGACCAGCACGTCCAGGTCGCCGACTGTTTCTCTGCCTCGGCGCAGCGAGCCGGCAGGTGTGATCTTGTCGATGCCTTCGATGTGTTGGAGGTGGTCAGTGAGCTTCTGCGCAGTGCGGTCGGCCTCGTCGATCAGGAACCGCCCGGAGATACGGCGATAACCCTCAATCGCCTTCAGTATCTTCTGCTCGCTCTTCTCGCTGAGCCGTGGCAGTTCCCGCAGCTTGCCTTCGCGTGCGAGTTGCTCCACACCCGCCAGGTCGCTGACCTGGAATGCACTCCAGATGAGGGCGATGGTCTTCGGTCCCAACCCCTGGATCTTCAGCAACTCCAGCATCGAGGGCCGATATTTTTCGAGCAGATCCTGATGCTGCTTGAGCTTGCCAGTCTCGCAAAGCTCCTTTATGTTGGCCGCCATTCCCTTGCCGATGCCGGGAACCTCCAACAGCTTCTTGGGTTCGGACACCAGGCTGGAAACCTGGTCGGGCAGCGCCTCCAGCGTCTCCGCAGCGCGGCGATACGAGCGGATACGGAACCCGTCGTCCCCGTTGATCTCCATGAGGTCGGCGGTCTCGTAAAAGATGTGAGCAATGGCTTTGTTATCCAAGGAGAGTTACCGGCCCCGGTAAACCTCGCGCCGATGCGCGATTCGGGTTACGTCCACGGTCTTCGCGTGGTCGTCAATTTCATACACAATGCGGTACTCGCCAACGCGAATCCGCCATTCCTTGTCGCCTCCCACCAACTTCTTGCAAGCTGGAGGGCGCGGATCGGAAGCCAGGGCTTCAACACGCGCGACGACGCGGGCAATCAGTTTCGCGGGCAGTCGATCCAGCTCTCTCTCTCTGCGGTTGTAGTCAGAGCGACGCGATAGCTAGCCACGGGGGAGCTTGCCGCTCTTCATTAGCCTGGATTTTACCTGTTCGAGTGGAATCCGCTTCTCATTGCGGCGTGCCCGCGAAACCAGCACATCTTCCACGTCTTCCCACAGCTCGCGATGCTTCTTAAGATCAATCTGAACCGCCACTCTGCGGCCCTGCTCGTCCGTCAGGTACTGGATTCCGTTCATAGCCTTATTCTCTCTCAAAGTGGAAGGATGGTGCACCCTGCTGCAAGTTGCCGGCAACCATCAAATCGCCAGGGACTGCCTAAATAGCGAAACCCAGCCTGGGAGGCTGGGCTTGTCCAAAGAAGCTGACGAGCAGCTACTGTACCTTCGTGACGTTGTCGGCCTGGGGCCCCTTCTGGCCCTGCACGATCTCAAATTCGACTGGGTCGCCCTCTTGCAGGCTCTTATAACCTTCGCTATGGATGGCGCTGTAGTGCACGAACACATCCGGACCATCCTCTCGACCGATAAAGCCGAAGCCTTTGGCATTATTGAACCATTTAACGGTCCCTTTTAATTTCACGTTCTTCTTCCTCCGGGCAAGACCCACTCGCACCCATGGGCCGAGTGCTTCTTTGAAATTGCGTCTAACAGGCTGGTGACCCGTCCAGATCGGGAGGAACTCGTCCAGGAGACCTGCGGTAGATCGAAGATGCTTGCCTGTTGAACTTCCTGACTTAGATTGTGTCCCCCACAAGTGTGGTTGTCAAGAGAGTATACAGGCTATTCCGCTGGATACACGAGGGTTAGCTACAACTCTTAGAGTTCATGGAGTTTTAATGATATCAAAAAGATAAACACAATTTTTGGCAATCAAGACTGCGGCGACGAAGGCTATCGAGCCTGCCTCCGCAGCTTCCGTTGCCCAGGGAGTCGCGAAAACCAAAGTACGCCGGCGATGGTTTTTCCGTCGCAGATCTTGCCGGTTGAGATCATCCTGACGGCCTCCGCAAGCGGAACCAGCTTGTACTTAATTCTTTCATCTTCCTCGGGCTGTGCCGTACCGGGCTCCAAGCCTCGAGCCAGAAAGACCGTCATGGTTTCGTCCATGAAGCCGGGGCTGGGATAGAAGAACAGAATCCGGCGCCATGACTTTGCGGTGTATCCAGTCTCTTCGCGTAGCTCGCGCTTCCCGGCCGCAAGGGGCCTTTCCCCCTCATCGATGCGTCCCGCCGGAAGCTCCCACAAATAGTCCCCGTGCGGCGTAGCGGTACTGCCGCTCCAGCAACACTCGCGGCCCGTGTCCGGAGTCATCGACCGCCAACACCACCACCGAGCCGGAATGTCGTACGACATCGCGAGTGGCGGTAACTCCATTCGGCTCGATCACCTTGTCGGAGGTCACGCTGAATACCTTGCCCTTGAAAGCAGTTTTCGAGGAAAGCACTTTCACAGTTTGCTTGCGCTTGCGTTTTTCGGCGGGTGACATCATGGTTCACTATAGCGCGGGTGCAGCCAAAGTCAGTTCGGTGGCCAAACCACAGGCTTTCCGCCTTGGCGGAGAGACCCTAGGGGCCCTCCGAATCGCCGCTTGCGACGCGCTCATCTAACGCAGCAATGCTGGGACCGAATCCGCATGATCAGGCGCTGAAGGACTTCGCGGAGCTGGTCAACCCGGGACGGACGGACGAAGCTATCGAGCTGGCAACGGCCGCGCTGGCGTTGGCGCGCATCGAGTATCCCCAGCTCGACCTTCCCGCATATCTACAGCGGCTCAACGCGCTGGCACGCCGAGTGAAGACAAACCTGCGGGCGAATCCCGGCGCTCGCGAGACGGTCGCTGCCATAAACCGTGTTCTGTTCGAAGAAGAGGGTCTGCGCGGCAACCGCGACGACTATTACGATCCGCGCAACTCCTTCCTCAACGATGTACTGGATCGCAAGCTGGGAATTCCCATAACTCTATCGGTGGTTTATATGGAGGTGGCGCGCCGCATCGGCTTCCCCATAGCGGGGACGGGCATGCCTGGACATTTTCTGCTCAAGCACTACGATGTGCTCTCCGGCGATATCATCATCGATGCCTTCAATCGAGGATGCCTGCTGACTCCGCGAGATTGCCGGAAACGGCTAAACGAGATCTACCATGGGGAACTGGAATTCCAGCCGGAGTTCCTGCGCCCGGTCACGCATCGCGAAATCCTCATCCGCATGCTCAATAACCTGCGCCAGATTTATTTCACCCAGCGCAACCTCCGCAAGGGGCTGCTCGTGCTAGGGCGTGTTAACACTAAATAGGAATCTGAGCGCTTCCACGATCAGAGCGAAATAGACGAAGCCGAGGAAGATCACGTCGAGCTTCTCAAAACGCGAGAAGATGCGGCGGAAGCCTTTCAGCCTACGAAACAGTCGCTCCACTTCGTTGCGTTTGCGGTACATGGCGCGGTCCAACTGCCAAGGATCGAGACGATTCGGACGCGGCGGTACGACCGGAATGTAGCCGAAGTCGAGCACCAGCTGCAGCGTGGTTTTGTCGTCATAGGCGGTGTCCATGATCAAGTGCAAGGGGGCGGGCAGTGGGCCGATGCTGGCCAGCAATTCGCGGCCTTCGACGGCATCCGAGGCTTGTCCCGGCGAGAGGGCGAACGTTATGGCCGTTCGAGCATTCGCGGCAACCATATGAATCTTGGTGGTCCATCCGCCGCGGGACTTGCCGATAGCTTGGGGGCCGTTTTTTTTAACGCCCCCGTACCGTCGGGATGCACTTTCACGCTGGTGGAATCCAGGCTCACCGACTCAATGCGGATGCGCACTAACTGTTCGCGCTGCAATCGCTCAAACACCGCGTCCAGCACGCCACTCTTCGACCAGCGGTTCATGCGGGTGTAGATGGTGTGCCAGGGACCGAAGCGTTTCGGCAATCCGCGCCACTTGCAGCCATGCTCAGCCACATAGAGCAGGGCGTTGAGAAATTGCAGGTTGGTGACCCGTACATTGCCGCGCTGACGGGGAAGACTGGGGGCAACACGCTGGTACTGCTCCTCGCTAATCTCCATGCAGCGCAGCATAGCATGGAATTACCATTTAGTGTTAACACGCCCTAGATCTGTTGATCGCCATACCACCGCTATCGACCGACATGCTGCGCGAGCGCGCGCTGGTCAGGCTCAACTTCGACCAGTACGTGGGAGCCGCGCAGGACCTGGCGCATTATGTCAGGCTCTGCCCCGAGGCGCCAGACATAGACGACGTTCGCGAAACTCTGGAAATGGTGCGGCAACTACTGGCCCGGTTGAACTGATCGGGGGCCCTGGGCGCCACCGGCGACGAGTTGTAAAGAAATGTGCATCTCGCTAGAAAAGCTGGTTTGGAGCTTGCCTTTCGGAGCCCAAGCTAGGTACCATAGGAACGTCCTCCAACCGCCGCACCTCCGTGCCGGCGTTCCATGCGCCAACATGTCCAGGCGCCAGACGGACGTAACGAACTCGATTTCGAGAACGACTCCAACCGCATGATGGCCGGCCGCGCCAATTCTTGAGGCGAGTAGTAGGCCAGCAAATGCGGTCCAGATGTAGGAACTCGCAACCTGCGGGATTTTGACTACGAGAGAAGCATGAATCAAGGATCGAACCCTCCCTCCGGCCAGCCCGGCGGGGGGAAAGGACGCAGGCGGCGCCGTGGGCGCCGTGGACCGGCCTCGCAAGGCCCTCATCCCGAAGCACAAAGTCGCACGTCGCAAGGTCCCGCGCAGCATCGTCACGGGAAGGCGCGTAAGTCGAGCCACCGTCCCGGACAGCGGCCCGGCCAGAACCAGCCCGGCGGCGGCATCTACACCGCTCCTATGGACCACAGCTATCGAGCGGCGCAAAACAACAACAGCGGCAATCAACCGAGGCAAGGGCGTGGCCGTGGCAGCCAGAATTTCGGCAAGCAGTTCCTGCCGGTTGAGCCGGAACCGCTGCCGGTGACTACGGAACCGGGGCCGACGCGCATCTTCGCCTTCGTCGACGAGCTGTTCTTCCTCACCAAGATCCAGGAGACCGGCCGCAAGCTGAATGTGAAGGTCGAGTTCGTCAAAACCGACAAAGACCTTTACGAGCGCATGGGGCAGAACGGCAACGACAAGCCCTCGCTTATCATCTTCGATTTGAACAATCTCGCGGCCAAGCCGCTGACCACCATTCCCAAGCTGAAGTCGAAGCTGAAGAAGGCCACCAACATCATCGGCTTTGTTTCCCACGTGCAGGGCGATCTGAAGGTAAAGGCCCAGGAGGCAGGATGTGACATGGTGCTGCCCCGCTCGGCTTTCTCGCAGAACCTGCCGCAGTTGCTCCGCCGGCATGGGGCGCCGGAAGAAGCGCAGGAACTCGAATAGAATCACAGTTTGTCTCTCAGCGGTTTATTGCGGCATCTCCTGAAAGCAAGCACTCGCCATGGCTTGTCCAGGCGTCTCTTGCTGGCGACAGCCGCCATGGCTGCTTCGATCGCGCTCCTGGGCGCGGGCCATGCGCAGCCGCGGGAGCATTCTCCGTCGCATGTCACCTTCTATAAGGACGTGCTTCCCATTCTTCAGGACCACTGCCAGGCCTGCCATCGGCAGGGCGAAGTCGCACCCATGCCGCTCCAAACCTATGAGCAAACCAAGCGGTGGGCGGAGACGATCAAGCAGGCGGTGGTGTCCCGGCAGATGCCGCCCTGGTTCGCCGATCCACGATATGGCAAGTTCTCCAACGATCCATCTCTGACACCGGAGCAAATCACAACCATCGCGAAATGGGTTGACGAAGGCGCCCCGGCGGGCCCGTCCAAGGACGCTCCGCCGCCGAAGAGTTGGTCCAAAGGCTGGAACATCGACCCTCCCGACCAGGTCATCACCATGCCGCACCCGGTGTCGCTGCCGGCTTCCGGCGATATCGAGTACACCTACGAAATTGTTCCTACGGGCTTCACCCACGACATGTGGGTACGCGAGTCAGAGGTAAAGCCTTCAAGTCCGGAGCACGTGCATCACGCCGTGGTCTACATTCGGCCGCCGAATTCCGACTGGCTGCGGTCAGCGCCGGTGGGCGTACCGTTTGTCGCCTCGGACTTCAAAGATCCGAAGATGCGCGCCGAGGCCCACGAGACTACCAGCGACATGCTGCTGGTCTACGCTCCCGGCAGCCTGCCTGACCACTGGCCCGCAACCATGGCCAAGTTTATTCCGGCCGGCTCCGACCTGGTCTTCCAGATGCACTACACCTCGAACGGCCACGCTGCGACTGACCAGACCAGCGTGGGGATGGTGTTCGCCAAACGGAAGCCGGCCCAGCGCGTGCTGACTTTGCAGCTTACCAATCACAGCTTCATTATTCCGCCGCGCACCGACGATTACCGTGTCGACGTTGCCGGAACCATCCCCAACGATTGCACCCTGCTCAGCTTCTTCCCTCACATGCACCTGCGCGGTAAGCGCTTCGAGTACAACATCCTCAATCCCGACGGCACGGTTAAAGAAACCCTGCTGCGCGTGAACTATAACTTCCACTGGCAGCTCAGCTATAAGTTGGCGCAGCCTCGCTTGCTGAAGGCGGGAACGTGGTTGCAAGCCGTGGCGTGGTATGACAACTCGGACAACAACCCGCACAACCCCGATCCCAATGCCGTAGTGACCTGGGGCGGCCAGACCTACGACGAGATGATGGTGGGATTCTTCGACGTTGCCGTGCCGGCGGATGTAAACAAGGAAGAGTTCTTTGTGCGGCACAAGCAGGATGCGAGATAGGGGCTTTGCGATTACTCGCAATGCTTGAGGACTATTTGAACCCTGGTTCATCGCCTTTCCCGTTTTTCCAGAGACTGCGTTGAGGCGCGAAGTGAAGAGTGGACTAAACCAACTGTGCCCTAGCTGTCCGTTCGATAGCCCTAAACGGAAGCAAATATGCTTGCAGCGAAGCTTGGCCGGTAACCCCGATCAGGTTCCTTTGCCCGCCCATCCCGGCCGTTCACATCTGTAAATGGGGCTTTCGTCAACTATTCGGAACCCCTCCCCAGAAGAGTAGTAGAATCCGCCGAAACTAAGCCATCCCGCTGGACCAGGGTCAACGGGGGGAGGAATCCCATGAGCGGCAGTTCGGTGAATTCGTCGGCAGCCATGGCTGTCGCCATTCCCAGCCAGGTGATTTGGTCGTACCTTGCCTTTGGAGTGGTTCTCGCCGTCGGGCTGGTCGCGATTCTGCTCCGCGGCGATTGGCAAAAGGCGCGACGGTTCGACAAGCTGATTCTCTTCGGGCCGCTTTTCTATGCGGCGCCAATCGCAGCCTTCGGCACTGAGCATTTCACCCTGACAGCAGCCATCGCGTCGATCATCCCGGCGTGGATTCCCTGGCATCACTTCTGGGTGTACTTCGTGGGCGCTTGTTTTATTGCCGCCGCACTCAGCCTGGTGACGGGGATTCAGGCGCGTTTCGCCGCCAGTTTGCTCGCCTTGACCTTCTTCCTCTTCGTAGTGCTGATGCACGCCCCCGGTTGGGCGCGCCAACCCGGAAATCGTTTTGCCCTGGCGGTCGCGCTGCGAGAGACATCCTTCAGTGGCGGCGCTCTGGCGCTGGCCGCCACCCTCACCGGGCCCTGGCACACCCGCGGCAGGCGCATCCCTGCGACCATCGCCCGATACTTCGTTGCCATTCCCGTGCTGTTTTTCAGCTTCGAGCAATTCCTGCACGGCGATCACGTTCCCGGCATTCCGCTGAAGGCGGTGACTCCCACGTGGATCTTCGGACACTCCATTTGGACGTACGTGGCGGCCGTGGTTTATGCCATCACGGGGATGCTTTTGCTGGTCGGCAAGAAGACTCGCGCCGCGGCGACGTGTCTGGGCTTGACTGTGCTCTTTGTAGAGCTGGTTGTCTACGTGCCGATCGGCGTGGCGGAACGTGCCAGCCTTGCCCTGGGTCTCAATTACGTGGCCGATACCCTGATGTTCTGTGGCGCCGTCCTTCTGCTCGCCGGCGCCATGCCGCGTCCCGACGAACGGTGACGCGCATCGTGACGGCCGGGCTACCCTGCGGACCGCCTCTGCCCACATTAGTATCCGGTTGCAGCCTTGGATTCATGGCAAGCCGTATCAGAAACGGTTTGACTTCGTTCCCCTCACCCAGATCTCGCCCGATATCCAGCGCTCTGTCATTGCCGCGGATCATGTGCGCTTCCACCAGCATGATGGGTTCGACTGGCACGAGATTCACATCGCTGCCGAAGAGGACATGGAGGGCGACCGCACTCGGGGAGATCCATGCTTACGCAGCAATTGGTGAAGAACCTGTCCTTCGGAACCGGCCGCGAGCCACCTGCATGTTCGCTTTTCGCCAGAGATTCTCTTGTACGGTGAGGACCGGCAAGTGCCTTTATGCCGGAAATCTCTGGGCGGAGCGGGCTCTGGCTTTGGCGGCTTCTTCCTCGCGGTTCTTGGGGACGGCGGTGGTTTCCAGTGAAGTGAGCAGGCGCATAGCGGCGGCCGCGATCTCATCGATCGCAGAATCGAACGCGACCTCGTTCGCTTTCGACGGCTTGTTGAAGCCGCTGATCTTGCGAACAAACTGCAGCGAAGCGGCACGCACTTCCTCCGGCGTTACCGGTGGATCGAAGTTGAAGAGGGTTTTGATGTTCCGGCACATAACTTCTCGCTTTTGGCTCTTGGCTTTTGGTTCTTGGCTCGCCACCCGCAGCTGATTCGGGGTTAGTGCAGCGCTCCAGCGAAAAGCGAACTGCGAAGAGCGACTCGAGAGCCAGTCCTAGAAGGTAAACGAGACTCCGCCGCGGACGCTGCGGGCTGACTGCACCAGGTAGACGGTCTTGCCGTCGGGGCCGAGCATGGGCACGTAGCCTTGCGCGAGCAGGTTGCGCAGGTCCACGATGGCTTGCATGTGTCCGCCCGGCAGGAAGTGCCAGTGCGGAATCTGCTGGCGCAGGAACAGGTTCAGGAAGGGTTCCGTCTGCCCTGCTGAGGTATTGAACATGTCAACCGGAGTGACCGCCTGGCCGCTGATCCAGCGATAGGAAGCCATCCACGTGGTGTGGGAGCGGTCTAGCTTGCCGTTCAGCTTGAGTGCCAGCGAGTGCCGCCACGCCTGCCTGAGGTTGTCATGAACCAGCGACCAGTCGATGCCCGGCTGGTCGAGCTCGAGAACCCCGCCGTAGTCATAGTCCAGGGTCGCCATCAGCGAGTCGCCCATCTTGCGCTCGCACACCAGGCGAACGCCTTGGGCCTGCAACTCGCTGCCGGTGAAGCTGAAGGTTCCGGAATAGACGTCGGGAAGGAAGTATCCGGAATCGCTGTCGATCTCGCCCACTCCCAACAGTTCAGGATCGCTGATGCGATCACGGTAATAGGCGACCTGCACGTTGCCGCTGTCGCCGAAGCGCTGCGACAGAGAAAGCTCGTGATGGTGGGCATTCTCCAGCAGCGGATCGTTGTTGTACAGCGAGACCCGCGGGCCGCTTTGGGCCGCGTCGACAGGTCCGCCATCCGCAGCCATGCCGATGGGGTTGGGTTCGCTGGTGGTGTACTTGTATTCCAGGACGGTGTTGCGAGCGACATGCACGTCGAGCGAACCGTAAGGCCGCAGCGCATTGGCGCGTCCCATGAACTGGATCGCCTGCACCTCGCTGCCCACGCGGACATCGAGCAACTCGCCAATTGAGAAACCGTTGGAATAGGAGAAGGTGACCGCCTGGAATGAGCCGAAATGGGCGCCATTTTGTGGCGCCGCAAAACGCCGTATGCTCAGCGCCATCTCGGGGCCCATGCCCACTTCGTAGTTTTGCCGCCGGTAGGTCAGCTGCAGAATGCCGTCGGGAATTCCTGTACCGTAACCCAGCGTGCCGTTAAAGCCTACGGTGGATCCGGAGAAGATGGGGTGCTCCAAATTGAATGCGGTACCCAGATCGGAGCCGCTTCCATATCCCGCGCTGGTGCCGCCGGCCACGAAAGCGAGTCCGCCAGTGAACGATTTTTCCTGCTGCGCCGCCTCCACCACGACCGGGGAGCCATCGTCGAAGCGCAGAATAGGCCGGTTGACCGTGGAGCGCAGCGTCCACTTCCAGCTATCGTCTTCATCCCCCGGACGCTTGGCCGGTGGAACCATCTTCATCGCTTCGAACAGGGTGTTCAGGGTGAGGTTGAGGACCTTCGCCGCGCCCGCGGAAAGCGCTACGTCCTCACGTAAAGTCGGCAGGAACGAGGCAGCTGAGGCGCGCAGATCATAGGAGCCGGGCAGCAATCCGCTGAGGCTGAAGTGACCAGTTTCGTCGGTGTAGGCGAGCTGGTGCTGACCGGTGGCAGTCCCGTAGACCTCCACCGCGGCACCCATCTGGGGAACGCCGGCGGAATCTCTTACATACCCAGAAATTGAACCCGGCGTTACCGCCGCCCCAGCCGCGAGGCACAGGGCGAGTACGGAACCGAGGACCCAGCCTGTCGTACGGGTCATTATGACAACCCCCACAGAGCGTTTTCCGGGACTAAAACATTCGCGGTTGAAACGATCACCGCGCTCCCTTTCCAAGCTACTCGACAGCAAAGCGAACCGAGGGTGCTATCTGTTGCTTGGAGACATTATCGTCTACTTTCACGGTTAACCGGTACTGTCCTGGCTCGAGGGTGTTCAGTGCCAGCCTCTTCTCCAGCGTCACCTGATCGCCGACGTTGACCATGCTGTCGGTGGACTCGGTGGCGTGCAATACCGGCTTATTGTCAGCCAAGTTTACGATTTCATAGTCAAATTTGGCCGACGGTTTCTTGGTCTTTTCGTCGAACTGCAAATTGTACACCTGCATCCACAGATTCATCGCCTGATCGCGATGGAAGCTGGCCGGGCTTCCATCCGCCGGCTCAATATGCGGATACGCCAGTTTCGTCTGGCCGATCACAAAGTTTCCGGCGCCGACGCTCTTGGCAGGAACTTTCTCCAGGTGGTCGGCCAATATCAAGGAAGACGATGCCAGCTTGTCTTCCGTATATTCGGGCACAATCACGCCATGGGTCCAGGTCCCTACGCGGTCGCCGTTTACGTCCTTCACCACAACGTCAAAGCGATAGCGTCCCGGCCGCAGCGGCAGGGCTTTCCAGTACAGAGAGGAATGCTCCTGGGTCTGGGCCAGCAGTTCGGAAGGCACATCCACCTGCACCGTATCCTCGAAGGTCTGAACGATTTTGCCTGTCAGGGTCGTGACCCGGCCGAAGATGTTGGCGGTGCCGCGCTGAATGCCATCTTTGTTCACGAACGTGAGGTCTTTGTTCTTCACCGACACGATGACAGGTGTCAGCACGGTATCGTCGGTGATCTTGATGAAGTCGGTCCTCACATCGAAGGGCATGAGGTTGACGTTAATCTTGTGGCTGACGACCTCTTCCAGGTCCTTGAACTTGACCGGCGGCGCCTGCTGTAAAGCGGCCCATTGCTGCAGCCGTTCAAATGTCTCGGTGTTCTGCTGACCGGAGAGCGGACCCTGGGGCATGGTTCCGAAGCCACTGATGCGGTCCGACTTGCTGGCCAGGCCCTGCTGCTCGTACATGGTAAGGCCGGCGCCGGGAACGTGCAGCAGGGCGTCTTTCTCGTTGGGATCCATCGTCATGTGGTAATCGCCGCACATGCAGGTATCGACGAATTCGATCCACACTTCCTGCTTATTGGAGCTATTCAATCCCGGCAGGTAGCGGTAGCGCCATCTCTCGAAAGGATAGGTGGAGGTCTCGCCGCCACCCTCTTCCAAAGGACGATTGTAGGTGCCGCCGGAAGGATGGGCTTCAATCTCGTCTGGTGGACCGAAGACGATGTAGATACGACCGCGATCGGTCAAATATCCCGGCCTGCCCGCGGAAAAGTGTTCGTTGGCGTAGGCGATACGGCGGTAGTGCTCTTCCTTGAATTCGTTTTCTTCGGTATCGGGCGTGGGATCGCGCCGTTGCCAGAACTGCTCAATAAACGCGTCGCGCTCTTCGTCATTGGAGAGCTGTTTGAAAGCCTGGAGCTCTTCCGGGGTGATAATCCAGCGCACATCCTGGTTGAGCCACTTCTTGTAGGTGGCACCCAACTCCTGCTTGAGCTTCTTGGCGTTTTGCTTCTTCTGCTTCTCGCTCAGTTGCCGCTTCAGGGGGTCGGGCTGCGGGGTCTCGGGAGCGGCAAGATCAGTTTTGCTGTCGCGGTCGTCCGCTGCCTTCTTACCCTGGTCCGGGCTGGTGGGAGCCTGGGCCGCAGGGGTGTTTGCGCCGCTGTTGCTTCCCGTCGCTGCGGCGGCCGGCGCGGCGGTCTTCGAGCTATCAGAACCTGTACTCTGGGATTGTGCGACTAGCCCGCCCGTCAGGAGAAGGACGCCGACAAACGAGCTCAAAAGAAAACGAAAACACGAGGACTTCATTGGTGCTAACAGACTCCTGCACACGCACTTTTGGTGTATAAATTGTAAGTGCTCGCTGCTGTGAAAGCAAGATTGCAGGCGATACTGCCCCATGCCGCGCCCCCGACTTTTGCCACTTAGAACCCCTTGTGCTGCTTAAAGTTCCTGGATTGCGTGACTTTTCTCCCGCTTCTGGCAAGATTCACCGCTGCAGTGACCAGCCGGGCACCGCACAATGGCCGCGCCCATGGGGTAAGCTGTGCGGCTATAATCGAGTCATCCGGAAAGGAGCTTCTCATCCGGCCCGCAGGCACGAGCGGCGCGGCGATCTAGTTGACCGCCATGGCTTTCGGCTATTGCTCTGGTCAGGAACCTTGCGCCGTCTCAAATCGTAAAGAACGTCAGATTGGTGTGTCTGAGCTCCCCGACTGAGGATCAATGAAGAACTGGAAGAAAACTGCGCTCATTACGACTGGTGTTGTGGTGGTCCTGCTGATCATTGTGGGCGTCACGTTACAACAGAGCCGCAAGGGCGTGGTCCCGGTTCAAACCGGGAAAGTTGTCAAGGAAGACCTGACCGCCGTGGTTACCGCGTCCGGCGAGATCAAGCCCAAGGTCTATGTGAACATCGGCGCCAACGCTTTCGGCAAAATCACTCACCTCTACGTGAAGGAAGGCGACCGGGTCAAGCAGGGCCAGATGATGGCCACGATTGAGAACGTCCAGCCGGAGGCGGATGTGAACGCAACCAAGGCGGCGCTCAATTCGGCGAAGACGGATTACGTCGCAGCAGAGGCAGCCGTCAATACTGGGGTTGCCGAGTTGCATCAGGCCCAGGCCGAGTACGAGCGCGCGGAGCTGGATTACAACCGCAACAAGTCGCTGTACGATCAGCAACTCATTGCCAAGTCCGACTACGACACCAAGAAGGCCGCCTACGACACGGCGTCGGCGCAGTTGAATCAGGCCAAAGCGAAATTGGCCCAGGCCCGCGCCCAGCAGGATTCGGCCAACATGCACATCAAGCAGAATGCCGCCAACCTGACGCGCGTAACCGATGTGCTCAGTAAAACGGAATACACCGCTCCCTTTGACGGCGTGATCACCAACCTGCCGGTCCGCGAAGGCGAGACCGTGGTGGTCGGAATCCAGAACGCTCCGGGCAGCACCCTGATGACGCTCGCCGACACCTCAGTCATCACCGCCGAAGTGATGGTCGACGAAACCGACATTGTCAACGTGAAGCTGGGGCAGCCAGCCGAAATCACCATCGACGCCTTCCCCAAGCGGACCTTCAAGGGGCAAGTCACCCAGATCGGCGACAACGCCGTCATCCGCTCTACCGGTGTCTCGACCGCGCAGTCGACTTCGAGCAGCCAGGAAGCCAAGGACTTCAAGGTGGTGCTGACCATCGAGAATCCGCCGGACAACCTGCGACCCGGCCTCTCCACTACGGCGCGCATTACCACTGCCACCCGCAATGGCGTCTTAGCCATTCCTATTCAAGCACTTACAGTCCGCCAGCGGGGCGACTTAGAGACCGACAAGGACAAGAAGAAAGCAAAAGAAAAGGTCGTCGAGGCCAGCATGAAGGCCCAGAATGGCAAGCCCAAGGAGGATCCCAGGGAAGAGATCCAAGGCGTGTTCGTTCTGAAGAACAAAAAGGAAGCGGTCTTCGTACCAGTCACTACGGGGATCGCGGGTACGACCGACATTGAGGTCGCCAGCGGACTCAAAGAGGGTGACGAAATCGTCACCGGAAGTTACAAGACTTTGCGCACACTTAAGAATGGCGCGAGCGTCAAAATAGATAACAGCCCCGCCAAGAAGACGGATGAATCGTAATCCGGCGCCAACGCCCGAAGAGCAGAGACAAGCATGAGTGACCGGCAAGGCGCCCCGCGCAATGAGGAGAAGAGGATGGTAACCGAACTGGCGACATTAAGGGATGAAGCGATGGTGGCTCCGCCCGATCACTGCATCATCTGCACCGAGGATTTGTGGAAGACCTACGATATGGGTTCGGAGCAGCAGGTGCAGGCCTTGCGCGGCATCAGCCTCAAGATCCAGCGCAACGAATACGTCGCCATCATGGGACCATCCGGCTCAGGTAAGTCGACGCTGATGAACCTCATCGGGTGCCTCGACACTCCCAGCAAGGGCAGCTACTGGCTGAATGGACAACTGGTCAGCGAACTTGACGACGACGAACTGGCCCGCATTCGCAACAAGGAAATCGGCTTCGTCTTCCAGACCTTCAATCTTCTGGCCCGCGCCACTTCGCTACACAATGTCGAACTGCCGCTGATCTACGCCGGGGTGCCTTCGGAAGAACGGCTGGAACGCGCCAAGGAATCGCTGCGCTCGGTGGGAATGGCGGAACGCATGAACCACAAGCCCAACGAGCTCTCCGGCGGACAGCGGCAGCGGGTTGCCATCGCCCGCGCCCTGGTCAACCGGCCGTCGATCATTCTGGCCGATGAGCCCACCGGCAACCTCGACTCGCAAACCGGCATCGAGATCATGGCTCTGTTCGACCGCCTGCACGAGCAGGGCAACAACATCGTTCTGGTGACCCACGAGCACGACATCGCCGAGTACGCTCACCGCGTCATTCACATCCGCGACGGCCAGGTGTTCAGCGACCAGAAAACGGCAAGGGCGTAATAGGATCCGCTCTTCGCTCTTGGCTCTTGGCTCTTCGCCGGATGCCCAACCCGCTGCTTTTTGCCCGGGGGTGGGAGAATGCACTGCCCCACTCTGCAACCGCACAGTAGAACGGCCCTTTCAGAAGCGGGTTAACGTTGGCCTCCCGCTTGGGGTTGGCATCCCGCTGCAAATTGCAGCGCGATGCCCAACCCTCACTTTTGAAACGGCGACCGAACGCGGGCCTGAAGGCCCGCTCTACCGGGTCACACGAAAATACAGATGCTTTAGAACTGCCGGATCGCGTCTCCACTGGACACCAGGTTGTTGTCGGTTTCCAGAAGCAAGACCCGACCCTGGTCGACGATGTAGCCGACGTAGCTGCGGGTGCCCTCGACGGCGGTGGTGGTACTCAATGTCATGCGACCAGGGGCGACAGTGCCAACATCGTACGTGCCCTGCGTTGTCTCCCCGGTGGTGACACCGCCAGGATCATTGATATCCAGCGTTCCAGCCAGGATGCCATTGCCATCGGCAGAGATTTGGCCGCTAACTCCGCTGGCGTTGTTGTTATTCAAGACGCCGTTAGTGAGGAAGTAGCCAAACTGCCTGGTGGCGATAACTGCCCGCCCAGTCGGCATTCGTGGTGACCAACGAACTCTGAGCATAGATGTTGCCGCCCCCGACGGCGGTGGTGCGCTCGTCCAGATAGTAGCCCTGGGTGGGTGAGAACAGGTACATGGCAAACGGCAAGCTGACATTGGACACGTTCCATGTGCCGCTAATGTAGCCGTTCGAGTTCAGGCTGTAGCTGCCGGAAAGCGCCGCCGAGCCTATGCTTCCTGTGTTGTTGACATCGAAATAGCCACTGGAAACATTTCCGCCCGAGGCGTTGATCTGGATCAACGTGTACGAGACGCCGGCATTTGTGATGGCCGAGCTGTTGATGACGTAGTTGCCATTGAAATCGCTGGCCGCGAACGACGACTGGGTCTGCAAGTCGGCGCTGCCCAAGAAGAAGCTGGGATTATTGGGATCGGCCAGGAAGCGAAAGCGGCCGGAGGAGACCACGTAGTAGATCATGTTGGACGAACCCGTGCTCGAGCCGGTGAAGGAGCCGGTACCGCGTCCCAGGCCGTCGATGGCGCCATATGACCCGCTGACGGTCTGGCTTTTGACAATCGTGCCCCCGCAGTTGAGGTCCTGGACACCGCCGACGGTGCCGCCATTCAGGTTGAAGATTCCAGCAGAGTTCACCGGCCCGCAGCCGAGTCCGCTTCCGGAAAAGCCAAAGGCGTAATTGCCCGATGGAGCCACCAGCGAAGCCGCCTGGGCTTCGAGGGTTCCGGTGGCGGCCACAACGCCGTTATCGGTTTCGTTCATGACCGCGTTGCCCATCGCCTGCATGGCGATTGCGAACTGGAATTGGCCGATGGAATTGGTAAACGTCAACGTGCCTCGACCATCCGACCCAATGCTGTAGGTTCCTGTCGTCGTAGTGGCGTTGTTGTATCCAGAAGTTGTATCGACGATATCCTCCTCGCCTCCGGTAATGTTGCCATTGCCATCCGCCGTGATCGCACCGAGTGCATAGAAGGGATTGGCGTTTCCGTCGATGCCCGACAGGGCAAGTACGTAATTGCCCTTGAGTGACGAATTGTTGAAGGTCACCGCCGTGATGGTCACAATCGACGAGCCCGACACTGTGGTCATGTCGGTAATGAAAGCGGTGATGGTTACGCTGGCCGGGTTGGGTAAGACGGAAGGCGCAGTGTACAGCCCTGTAGAGCTGATGGTACCGACGGTTGTATTCCCTCCGGTGACGCCATTGACCTGCCAGGTGACAGCATTGTCATTGGTGCCGCTGACCGTAGCCGTGAACTGCTGCTGCGAGGCTTCCTGCACATTGGCCGTCGCCGGTGAAACCGTAAGAGTAGGATTGCTTTTGGGGTTATTGCCGCACGCTGCAAACATGAAGACAAGCAGGGCAGCAAACGTGGTCAGAAGCGCTGGTTTCATCGCGGACCTCGGGGGGAATTGCCATTCCATTTTGACTTACCTGTCGGAAACAGGCGCCCAAACCGGCTTCCTTTGCGACCTAAGTGGAGCGGAGTCTATCACACGTGCCGCGGTTCAGGCCTGCATTTCCGCTGCCGACAAGCGAACACCGATGTTCCATCGAAATCAGCTCTGGTGTCAGCTATTGCGAAACTTCATCGGCCTGCTACAAGAACCCACAGCGCGCTGGTTTTGTTGCGTCCAAAACGTAATCAGCCACGGAACCGGTCGCAGCAAGTATCCGATTCCAAGAATGTCGACCCGGTTGTATCGGTCGGCGCATTTGTGGTGTGGGCAATCTGGTCCTCTGTCATGAAGCATTCATTCAACGGTCGCGCTTTGTCTTCCATCCCGGGAACCGTTACTCTTCTAATCAGGAATACGGAATTAGCACTTATGCGTCCCCTGCTTCTTTTTTTCATCCTGACAGCGAGCTCCGCTTTCGCCCAATTCGGCATTCCCACGCAGATTCCCAAGCAAACCACCGACGCCGACATCCGCAACAAGGTGGCACAGTACTGCCGCCTCGACTACACCGGCGCGCGCCTGAGCGATCAGGACTTCCAGAAGCTGAAGTCCGTGGTCAACTGGCCCAAGGACCCCGACTACCCGCTGATCGACGTGGTCTCGCGCTTTGACGTGAGCAATTCGGTCGCACCACCTGACCACGGCAAGTGGAGAGTCACCGTCACCTATCACCTGCTGGGACGCTTCAACCTGGGGCAGGGCTATTCCACCGAGTCGGCAGGCAGTACGAGGCAGGTCGAGTTCACGGTTCAGGATATCAACGGCGATCTGAAGGTCACCGATCTCAACCCCAACTACCCTCACCCCGCGCGCGCCCCCATGCTGAAGTGGCTACAGGAAAAGGAAGCCGCCGCTCCCGACCCGCAGACCAAGGTCATCTATGTGCAGGCAATAAAAGACTTGTCCGCGCAGTCGGGCTCACCCTTCGCTAAATAGGGTAGAGCCCAACTGCTGTCGCATGTCTGTCATGCTGAACGGAGTGGGGACTGGTGTTTTGCCGGGCAGCCCAGGCAAGACTAGCCGGCACGGCATACGACTCCAGCAACGCACGGCGATGGCTCCGGGCTCCTTACTCCATACCTGTGTCGCTCCGGAAGGATTGCTTACAGCAATGTGCGGATCTCGTCCTCGTGCAATCCGATGAGATACAGGAGCGCGTCAAGACCGGCATGAGAGAGGGAGTATCGTGCACTAGCGCGGACGACTGGTTTGGCGCGAAAGGCTACGCCCATTCCCGCCAGGTTAATCATCGGCAGGTCGTTGGCGCCATCTCCCACGGCGATGACCTGGTCGAGGCCAATACCCTCGCGCGCGGCGATCTGGCGGACCAGTTCCGCCTTGCGATTGCCGTCGAGGACCGGGAGCGATACTTCGCCCGTCACGACTCCGTTCCTGATCTGCAACTCGTTGGCGTGGATGTAGTCGATGCCAAGCCGCCGCTGAAGGCGCTCGGCCATAAAGGTAAAGCCGCCGGAGCAGACCGCCGTCTTGATGCCGAGTCTGTTGAGCACACGGAACAGGCGCTCTGCGCCGCTGGTCAGGAGAATACGTTCGGCGACGGCCATCAGCCGCGTCTCGCTCAGGCTCTTCAACAGCGCGACGCGTTTGCGGAAGCTTTGCGGGAAATCCAATTCGCCTCGCATCGCCGCTGCCGTAATCGCCGCGACCTGCTCTCCCACTCCCATTTCCCGCGCCAGCTCGTCGATCACCTCGGCTTCGATCAGCGTGGAATCCATATCAAAGACTGCCAGCCGGAAGTGCCGGTAGTCGTTGCTTTCAGCGCGTATTGCCAAGTCCAGGTCCAAGCTGTGGGAAAGTTCCAAAAGTGCTGCCCGCAAGCCGTCAAGACTTTCCGGCACTCCGGCGATGACGAACTCGAAGCACTGACACTCGCTGTCCATCGCCGTGAGTGATCGGGATTGTTGTACGCGGAATCCGTACTGCGCCAGGACTTCATGCAACTTCGCCAGCGTGGCTTCGAAACGAGTCTCGGGAGATGTCGCCTCTGCCAGCAATGTGAGGACGAATTGGTTCGCTTGCGCCATAGTTGCTTGCCGATGGCCAATAGGCTAATGGCTAACGGCTAATTGCTGCTTAAGCAAACGACACGGGAAATGCGGCGATGACTTCTTCCATCTGGCGCAGTGCCTGCAGCACCGGCTCCGGCACACGCGTGTCGACGTGAATGATGGCGTAGGCCTTGTTTGCCTCGCCGGCAGCAACGGAGGAGCCGGCTCGAGCGGACTTTGTGGCCTGCACTTCACGCCCCAGCGCAAAGCGGGCGATGTTGACATTGTTGTTTCCCAGTAGCGATCCGATCTTCCCAATGACGCCGGGCAGGTCGCGATTGGTGATAACAAGAAGATGGCCCTCGAGCGGGGCCTCCAGCTCCACGTGATTCAACTCGATGATCCGTGGCGAGATTCGATGGATCACGATGCCTTTGGCGCTGACTTCATTGCGGTTCGAGCGCAGGACGACCGTAATCTCGCTGGGGCCGTCGCTTTCTTCCAGGTCATGCGTGACGCGCACGCCAAGCTCCTCGGCCAGCGAAGGAGCGTTGATCAGGTTCACCGTCTCGGCCGCAGCTTGCTGCAGTACGCCCTTGATTGCGGCCGCGCGCAGCAGGGATGTCTTCCATTGGGCGACCGGGCCGGTGAAAGTCAGGTGAATCTCTTCCAGATTTCCATCGAGCAAGAGCGCGAGCAGAGCGGCGGAACGCTCCGACACTTCCAGGTAGGGGCTGATCTGCTGATACTCCACCTCCGAGATCGAGGGCAGATTGACCGCGTTCTGCGCTACCCCGGTCTTCAGGTAGGTCTTCAGTTGCAGCGCAATCTGCAAGCCGACGGCATTCTGGGCCTCGTCGGTCGAGCCCGCGATGTGCGGCGTGGCAATTACGTTCGGAGCGGTGAGAAGCGGGTTGCCTTTCGGCGGTTCTTTGGCGAAGACGTCAAGGGCGGCGCCCGACACGTGGCCGGAGGCAAGCGCCTCGGCGAGTGCAGCGTCGTCGATTAGTTCGCCTCGTGCGCAGTTGATAATGCGCACCCCTTTCTTCATCTTCTGGAGCGTCGTGGCGTTCACCAGTCCTTGAGTCTGCGCACTCAGCCCAACATGCAAGGTGATGTAGTCGGCGTTGGCCCAGATCTCGTCCATGCTTACGAGTTCCGCGTGCACTCTCTTCGCGTATTCGGGAGGGACGTAAGGATCGAAGGCAAGAACGGTCATGTTCATGGCGTGCGCGCGGCGGGCGACCTCGGCTCCAATGCGGCCCAGCCCGACAATGCCAAGCGTCTTGCCGTTGACCTCCGTGCCTTGCAGGGATTTCTTTTCCCATTGGCCGGCGCGGGTAGTGACATCGGCGCGGGGGATGTTACGCGCCAGCGACACCATCAGGCCGATCGTCAACTCGGCCACAGCGATGGCATTTCCGCCCGGCGTGTTCATCACCACGATGCCACGCTTGGTCGCGTAGTCCACATCGACGTTATCGACGCCGATGCCGGCACGCCCGATGACACGCAGCTTCGGAGCTTTCTCGAGCAGCTGCTGATTGGCCTGCACCGCCGAGCGCACAATCAGTGCGTCCGCGTCTTGCAGACACCCGGCAGGGTCCTTCGCATATTCGTCCGGGCCGACAATGGTCCATCCCGGCTCTTCGCTCAGGCTCTTGATGCCGGCCGGCGAAATCTTCTCTGCGACAACGATCTTCATTCGCGATCCGTTCTTTAAGCTGGTTGAGCAACGGCGACATTGTTGCTGCGTTCGGCGAAGACGTTCTGCGCAGCGCCAAGAGCGTCCCCAAGTTGAAACTTGCCGGGCGCAATGGTGCTCATCACCTGCTCAAGCGCGCCAATCAGCGCGATCGTGTCGAGGTAGTCGAAGTAGCCCAGGTGGGCAATTCGGAAGAGCTGCCCCTTCATGTCACCTTGTCCGTTGGCGATGATCGCGCCGAAGCGCGACTTCATGCCCTTGACTACGTCGTCAGAGCTGGTGCCGGCGGGAGCGCTGATCGCGGTGACCGCGGCCGCCGGAGAATCCGGCGCAAAGAGTTCCAGCCCGAGCGCCTTCGCCGCCGCGCGAGTCATGGCCGCGCAGGTTTCGGCATTTTCGATGAGCAGGTCGCGTCCCTTAGCCAGATCTCCGCCGCCTTGTTGCGCGAGATGGTCGAGGGCCGCGCCGAGCGCGGCGACGAGAGCAACCGATGGCGTATAGGATGCTTCACCCTTGGCCGCTGCTTTGCGCTCCTTGAGGAGATCGAAGTAATACTTTGGCTGCCGGCTTGACTCCATGCGCTTCCAGGCACGATCGCTCACTGCCAGATAGGCCAGCCCCGGTGAAATCATCAGCGCCTTCTGCGAGCCGCCGATCATGACATCGATCCCCCAACCATCCACATCCAGCGCAGTCGTTCCCAATCCCGTGATTCCGTCGACGACGAGCAGGGTGTCTGTACCTTGGAGCAGCTTCGCCACTCCTTGTACATCATGGCGCGCGCCTGTCGAGGTCTCCGTCGCCTGCATATAAAGGACCTTCGTGGTGGGCTTCAGTTGCGCTTTGACCTCTTCCAACGCAAAGGTCTGGCCGTAGGGCTTCGAAATCGTAGTGACGCCGCACTGAAATGCCTTTGCGATGGCCGTCCAGCGCTCGCCAAATTTTCCGGCAGAGAGTACCAGCACATCGTCATTAGGGCTCGTCAGATTGGAAACCGACGCCTCCATAGCGCCCGTCCCCGAACACGTTAGCAGGATCACGTCGTTCCCGGTCCCGACGAACTTCTTCATCTGGTCGAGCACTTTCGAGTAGAGCGCCCGGAATTCCGGAGTCCTGTGGTGTATATCGGCGGCCGCCATGGCGAACTGAGCGGCAGGCAGCAGTGGCGTTGGGCCGGGGGTGAATAGTCGCGTCTTGCGAAACATTGGGAGAGTCCTCGCTAATTAGGGCCGGAGTGAATAGGTTGAGGGGGAAATTCAACAAGGGTTCAGCGGTTCCGCGCCGGTCACCCCTTCTGCAGTGCCGGGCAGCAGCTCTGAGACCGGTTGGACAGCGGTTTTAAGGTGAAGTCCTTCACCCTCTTTATGCAGGCTATACGTCTCTTTCATAGACCACGGCCAAACGGAAGTCAAGCCGCTCCACGCGTTGGCACGGGTGCAGCTCGGCTGCGATCCCAAGTACATCGCAGGCGCCGGTGAGTGTTCCGGGAGCTAGAAAGCCAAGCCATGGCAGCGCTTTCTGTCCGTCTCATTTACCATGGTTGGTTTGTCCAGGTTTCGGATTTTGTGGAGGTAGGCATGAAATTTCGCACTTGCACGCTGGTCCTCATAGTTGCAGCTCTGGTGATTCCCGCCGCGGCCCAGGTTCAGGGATCCAAGCCGGTTGCGAGCAAAACCACATCCCCCGGCGAACTGGTCGACCGCGTCGGGAACACCGGATTCGTACAGATCCACGCTGAGAGCTTCCGGGCATTGACTCCGCGGGAGAAAGAACTGGCGTACTGGCTTACGCAGGCCGCCATCGCCATTGATCCCATCATCTACGACCAGCTTTCCTGGTATGGACTCCGCCAAAAGCGGCTGTTGGAGGAGATCGTCTCCCATCCGCAAGGCATTGACCCGGCGACGATGACGAAGATTACCAATTACGCCAAGCTCTTCTGGGGCAATCGCGGCAATCACAATGATTTGACGGCGCAGAAATTCCTGCCCGACTTTACCTTCGACGAGCTCCAAAAAGCCGCATTGCAGGCGCAGAAGAATGGCGCGTTCCAGTCGTCCTACGCCGATCTTCCTCCCATCACTGGAGCCGACGCACTCAACAAGGAACTGGACGAGTTGAAGCCCTCGCTGTTCGATCCCGAATTCCAGCCCATGATGACCGCCAAAAGCCCGCAGGGCGGCAAGGACATCGTGCAGTCGAGCTCCAACACTTTCTACGGACCCGGCGTGACGCTGGCCGACCTGAAGAACTTCACGGCGAGGTATCCCCTGAATTCGCGTGTCATCAAGGGACCTGACGGCAGGCTGATTGAGGAAGTCTACCGTGCCGGAACACCGGACGGTTCAGTGCCTCCCGGCCTGTATGCAGTCTTTTTGAAGCGCGCGAACGATTATCTCGCCAAAGCGCAAGCCGTGGCCGATCCCCAACAGGCCGCGGTGATTGCAGCCCTCATCCGCTATTACCAGACGGGCGACTACGACGACCTGATCAAGTTCGACACGTTGTGGGTGCAGAACAATGCCAAGGTCGATTTTGCCAACAACTTCATCGAGATCTACCGCGATGCGAATGGCATGAAGGCCAGCTCGCAGGCGTTTGTCAGCGTCAATGACAAGGCGTTAACCGCTCAAATGCAGAAGCTGGCGCAGAACGCGGAGTATTTCGAAGAGAAAGCGCCATGGGATGCGAAATACAAGAAAACTTCATTCATCCCGCCGACGGTAAAAGCGATTGAGACCATCGTCGAGACCGGCGACTTCAGCGTAATCACCATTGGCGACAACCTGCCCAATGAAAACGAAATCCACGAGAAGTATGGCACCAAGAACTTCCTGTTCACGGGTAGCAGCCGCGCTTTAAAGGCCGCGGCCGGCCACAAGGTGATCGAAGAGTTTGGTGCAAACCAGACCGTGATCCAGCGCGACATCAAGTATGGCCAGCAGGCCCAGGAACTCATGACAGCTTTGCATGAAGTTATCGGGCATGGTTCCGGCAAGTTAAGCGACCGGCTAAAGAACGGCGCTGAGCCCTATCTCAAGGAATACTTCTCCACCCTGGAGGAGGGACGAGCCGACCTCTGCGCGCTGTGGAATGTCTGGGACCCGAAGCTGAAGCAGCTTGGACTGATTGAAGGCAACCAGGACGAAGTAGCGAAAGCCATGTACGACTCGGCGGCCATGGTGGTCCTGACCCAGTTGAACAGGATTCCCCATGGCGACACTATCGAAGAAGACCATCAGCGCGATCGTGCTCTGATTGCCAACTACATCATGGACAAGACAGGAGCCATCCGCATGTTCGAGCGTGATGGCAAAACCTACGTCGAGGTCACCGACTACAAGAAGATGAAGCAGGGTGTCGGCATGCTTCTGGCGGAGTTGATGCGCATCAAAGCTGAAGGCGATTACGACGCGATCAAGGCCCTGGTCGACAAGTATGGCGTCCACTTTGATCCGAAACTGCGCGATCAGGTGGTGCAGCGCTACAAGACCCTGAACATCCCCACCTACTGGGTAGGTGTCAATGCGCAGCTGAATGCCAAAGGCAGCGGAAAGGCAATGAGCGTCGACATGATCTATCCCCGAAACGCCGTACATCAGTTCCTTTATTACGGCTCCATGTACTCGGAGGATGTGAAGGTTCCAGAGGCGGCTGCAGGCACTCCGAAGAAGGCGCATGCAGCAGGCAAGTAAGCGCGGCATCGAGAGCGCCTTAACGACGATGTGCCGGCTATGAACCTGCAAGAGCAGGTTGGTCAAATCGATATCTATGTCTTCGACCAAATCCTGCGAGGCAACATCGCTCCCGGTATGCGCGTGCTCGACGCTGGATGCGGCGAGGGCCGAAATCTCGTCTACCTGCTCCGCGAAGGATTTGAAGTATTCGCCATAGACACAAATCCTGATGCTGTACAGCGTGTCCGGCAGTTGTCGGAGGCGCTTGGGACGGGACTGCCGGCGGAGAACTTCCAGGTGGGAACGCTCGAGCGCATACCGTTTCCCGACGGCTGTGCCGACGTCGTGATCTGCAATGCTGTGCTGCACTTCGCGCGCGACGAAAAGCACTTCCGCGCGATGCTGAGCGAACTCTGGCGAGTGTTAGCGCCAGGCGGAATGTTATTTACCCGCCTGGGGTCGCGAATCGGCATGAGCTTCCAGCGGCTGCGTGGCGATATCTTCAAGATGCCCGATGGCAGTGAGTGGTTCCTGGTCGACCAGAAAATGCTGCTTGCCCTGACGGCGGAGTTGAACGCCACGCTCGTGGATCCCTTGAAGACGACGATCGTTCAGGACCATCGCTGCATGACAACCTGGGTGCTTCGAAAATCGCGAGACTAACTAGCAGTCGAGCCGCTGTTAGTGGCGTTCGTCCCACTGTGCTAACTTCCTGCGAAGCCTCCCGTCTCAAAACACATAGCAGGGGGCTAAATGGCGAGTTATGTCCTGCTGGTGAATGGCGTTGAGCGTCACGTCGATGCCGACCCTGAGATGCCGTTGCTGTGGGCATTGCGCGACCTGCTTCGCCTTACCGGCACCAAGTACGGATGTGGGGTTGGTGCTTGTGGCGCCTGTACCGTCCATGAGAACGGCGCAGCCGTTCGATCCTGCCAGGTCCCTCTCTCGGCAACCCAAGGCAAGCGTTATGTCACTATCGAGGGCTTAGCGCCTGGCGGAACCCATCCTTGCCAATTGGCATGGATCGAGGAAGACGTCTCCCAGTGCGGCTATTGCCAGGCTGGCATGATCATGGAGGCCGCCGCGTTGCTCGCGAGCAACCGAAATCCAAACGACCAGGACATTGACACCACCCTTGCCAGCCATGTCTGTCGCTGCGGCACATTCCAGCGGATGCGGCGCGCGGTCCACCGCGCCGCAAGTGAGGGCAAGGCATGACTCTCACGCGCCGATCTTTTCTCAAGACAGGGACGCTGGTAGCTACGGGATTGGTCCTCGCCGTTGAGTTGCCGGTTTCGGCATTTGACGACGCCTCAAGTACAGCCGCAACTGCCTTCACGCCTAACGCCTATATCACTATCACGCCTGATAATGTGGTCCGCCTGTGGGTTACTCGCTCAGAGATGGGACAGGGCGTTCGCACCACCCTTCCCATGATGCTGGCGGAAGAACTCGAAGTGGACTGGAAGCAGATCCAACTGACGCAGGCGACCACCAGCCCGGTGTTCAAAGGCATCCGCCTACGCACCAGCGGGAGCGGTAGCACCGTCGGAACCTACGCCACCTTGCGCAAGGCAGGGGCTACCGCGCGCGAAATGCTGATCGCCGCAGCAGCGCAGAAGTGGCAAGTGGAGTTTTCCACCTGCCAAGCGAGACACGGAGCGGTAGCCCATCCCGCCAGCGGAAGGCGGCTCACCTACGGGCAACTGGCAGCGTCGGCTGCACGGCAGCAGGTTCCCAAGGATCCGCCGCTTAAGAATCCGAAAGACTTTGAGTTCATCGGCAAGCCGCGCAATCGCGTAGATAGCGATGCCATTGTTGAAGGGCGCGCAATCTACGGCATCGATGTGCGCGTGCCTGGAATGCTGTATGCAGTGATGGAGCGCTGCCCAGTCCTGGGCGGCACAATCAAGACCTTTGACGCGAGCAAGTGTCTGGCGATACCCGGGGTTCGGTACGTTGTACCTGTCAAGAGCGGACTCTCACCCGGCGTTGCCGTTGTCGCAGACAACACTTGGACTGCCATGAAAGGGCGTTCCGCGCTTCGCGTCGAATGGAATCTCGGGCCTCATCACGGCTTCGATTCGGCGAAGTTCATTGAGCAGATGCACGACGCCACAGCGCAGGGCGGATACTTCGTTCGCCATGACGGTGACGCGTCCACCGCTATCGCCTCGGCGGCGACTAAGCTCGTGGCCGCCTACGAGTTTCCCTACCAGGCCCATGCGCCGGTTGAAACCATGAATTGCATCGCCGACGTGCGAAGCAATTCTTGCGAAATCTGGGTGCCCTCGCAGTGCCCCCACGAAGCACAAAAAGAAGCTGCCGCAATGCTGGGCCTGCCGCCGGAGGCGGTGACCGTACACGTAACACTCATCGGTGGCGGCTTTGGAAGGCGGCTGTTCTCCGACTATGTTCACGAGACTGTGGAGCTTTCTCGCGCCATCGGCAAGCCGGTCCAGCTCTTATGGACACGCACCGATGACATGCGCTTTGGCTACTTTCAGCCGCCCAGCGTGGAACGCCTTGAAGGCGGATTTGGCGCCGACAACCAACCCATCGCCTGGTTGCAGAAGTCGGTTGGCTGCGACTTGACGATGTTTCCGCTCAGCGAAGCCGACCGAAAAAACGTGCGCCGCTACTATGAGAATGAGGAGCCCTGGGGGTCATTCGATAATCCCTACAACTTCCCAAATCTGAAGGCTGACTTCATTCCGATGGAAGCGCCTGTTCCTACCGGTCCGTGGCGTGCGGTTATGTATCCGGCCCGAGTCTTTGCGCGCGAATCCTTTGTGGACGAGATGGCGTTCGCTGTAAGCAAAGATCCTGTCGAATTTCGCTTGCAGTTGCTTGCGCCGGGCAACATCTTGAAGGTTGGCAGCCAGAAGATCGATCGCAGCCGGCTAATAAAAGTCTTGCAGGTGGCCTCAGACAGATCCAACTGGAAGCAACCGCTGTCGCATACTGGCGACCGCCTCTGGGGGCGGGGAATCGCCTGTAACGTCTACGATCAGGACTGCTTCATCGCGCAAGTGGCGGAAGTTTCCATTGGCAGACAATCGCATGACATCAAGGTTCATCGCATTGTTTGTGCCGTCGATTGTGGGCTGGTCATAAATCCCCGAGGGCTTGAAGGCCAGGCAGAGAGCGGTATCACCTGGGGGCTGTCGGCAACGCTGCACGGTGGCATCGACTTTCGCAACGGGGGTGCAGTGCAGACGGGCTATACGGACTTCACTGTGATCGGTATCGACGAAGCCCCTGCCATAGAGACCTACATCGTTGCTTCGGATCATTCACCGGGAGGTTTTGGCGAAACGGCGGTCCCACCCGTTGCGCCGGCAGTCGCAAATGCGATTTTCGCCGCAACCGGGAAGCGCATGCGCCAACTACCCATCACCGGCGAGAAGCTCAGCAAGTGGAAAGCGTAGAGACGGTTGTCGGTCATCCGCTTGCCGAAGGCCGTGGTTGCCGAGATCCATATTGTCGCTCTGAGCGCGGGATCACGGATCTTGCGCGTGCCCGAGGCTTTGACAAGGTACAATACCTAGAGTTCGAGCTACTCTCATCCTTTTGTCCTACCAAAAGCATCTACCTACTCAACGCCAACGATTTCCATAGGGGTACCTATTGAAGGCTTTCCAAGTTGTTCGCGCCTGGGGCAGCATTTTGGCCGGCAGGCAGCCATGTCTTTCGATCGAGCTTACTCGTGAGTGTCCGCTTCGCTGTCCCGGCTGTTACGCCTACGACGACGCCCACCTGGGAATTCCCGGGCTCACCCTTCGTCAGCTTTCGGATTCCAAAGGGAGTGCTCTGGTGCAAGGTGTTCTTCGCCTCGTCGAAAAGCATCGCCCTCTTCATGTTTCGTTGGTCGGGGGCGACCCCTTGGTGCGCTATCGCGAACTGGAGGAACTGTTGCCCGAGTTACATCGGCGTGGCGTTTGGGTACAGCTTGTGACCAGCGCGTTCCGCGAGATTCCGGTGCGATGGAATCGCCTGTCCGGGTTGGATATCGTCGTCTCGATCGACGGCCTGCCGGCCGAACACGATGTCCGGCGCAAGCCAGCCACCTACGAACGCATTCTCAAGAACATTGCTGGGACAAAGGTCACAGTTCACTGCACCGTGACCAGCCAGATGACGGAGCGTGCGGACTACCTCGAAGAGTTCGTTCGCTTCTGGAGCGAGCGCGAGGAAACGAAGCGAATCTGGATCAGCCTGTTTACCCCACAGCAGGGCGCTACCGATCCGGAAATTCTGGCGCCCAACCAGCGCCGGCGTGTTGTCGAGGATCTGTTCCGCCTACAGGCTATCTATCCGCTGATCGACATGCCGCCGAATGTCATCAGAGAATTCATGCATCCGCCCGCCTCACCGAAGGACTGCATGTTCGCCCGTAACACCCTCACGGTGTCAGCGGACCTAAAAACCAAGATCACGCCCTGCCAGTTTGGAGGCACTCCCGATTGTTCGCAGTGCGGATGCCTGGCAAGCATGGGATTAGCTGCGGTCGGGCATTCTCGAATCATGCCGGGCGTCAGCGCCGGGCAACTCTTGCAGCTATCGGAACTGATAGGCAAAGGTGTCGACAGATTTCGTCTGCCGGATGTCACAGACGAACCCGCGCTTCCCTCCGGGCTCACACAACAGGAAGATGCTGCATGAGGCACACCTCGAACCGAAACCAGTCAGTTCGATACACCGACGACCTTGTGGCTTGAGGCGTGCTCCTCAACGGCCCGGATCATGAAATTGGCGACATCGGCACGCGAGATTTTTAGTCCGAACAACGGCAGATGCTCCTCTTGTACGCGGTACTTCCCTGTGTAGGGGCTGTCGGTCAGCTCCGGTGGTCGCACCATCGTCCAATCGAGTTGACTCTCCGCAAAGAGCCGCTCCATCGCCGAGGCGTCGTCGACAACCTGTCGAAAGAATAATCGTCCCAGCAGGTAGGCCGGCGGGAAGATGGCATTCTTGAAAAGGAAGGCCACCGACTCAACCACCACCCGCTTGACTCCGGCACGTGGCATGGCGCTGGTCAATGCCAGCGCGAATCGCTGCAGCAGGTTTGCATCCGCTTTGGAGATCGGCACCCGCGGACCAAACGCTGACACCACTGCGTCGTGGCCTTGAATCGTTTGTCGCAGGTCTGCACTGCTAAGCAGGGTCCCTTGCTTTACGGCGATCCGGTCCCCGAATTCCTTAAGGCGCTCCGGCGAGCGCACCAGCGCGGTCAGCGAATGGCCGCGCTCCAGGCCCTGTCGAACGACCTCCAGCCCCGTACCTCCGGTGGCGCCCAATACGACCAGCTTCATGGTTGACCTCCATTCCAAGACACCCGAATCACCTTGCACACCGGGTCCGCGATCTAAAACTATTTGATATAGACGACTATAGTCAATATACGATGCTATAATTTTTGGCCGATGGCGAAACAGAAGAAACGTCCCTACAAATCACCGGCCCGCAAACGTCAGGCTGGCGACACCCGCTGCCGCATCCTGGAATCGGCCCGTCAGATGTTGAAAAGCGAAGGCTATGACGGGATGACTATTGACGCAATTGCCGCGCGGGCGGAGGTCTCGGCCCAGACGGTCTACGCCATCTTCAAATCAAAGACCGGACTTCTGGTCGCGCTGCTGGATCAATCCATGTTCGGAACCGAGCACGACAAAGTCGTGCGCCAGACCCTCCGCTCGCCCGATCCGGAAACACGCTTACGACGGGCGGCAGCCGTTGCCCGGCAGCTTCGCGGCGCGCAGAGCGCGACGTTCGATTGATGCGGGGTGCAGGTGTGGTTGCGCCGGAACTGGCGAAGCTGGAGCAGCAACGCGAGGATATGCGCTACGAAAGAGAGAAAGGCGTGATCAACTTCCTCCGCGACTCAGGCAGACTTCGCACCGGGCTCAGCCACCAGAGCGCCCGTGACATTTTCTGGATGCTGACAGGAGACGACGTCTACCGCATGCTGGTGCGGGAGCGCAAATGGTCCCCTGCGAAATACCAGGCTTGGCTGGCCGAAACCCTCGTGCGCACTTTGCTAAGCGACGACTGACTAGATCATCAGTTTCTCGCGGCGATACCGCCTACCGGCCTCTCTGATCACGGCATGAGCGATGGGTTGAGTCCCTTTGCTTGTAAGGCTTGGTTGAGTTGCGCCAGCGCTCCGGATTGGAGTCGCTGCCATTCAGCGAGGCTGTTCTTCGCCACCTCCGAAGAGAGGTGATAAACCTCAAGCGCCTGCGAAGGAGCCGCGCGATCACCGCTCTCGACCACGCGCAAGGCCGATGCCAGCCCACTGCTCGCAGCCGAAAGCCCTGAAATGCTGCCCGGGGACCCGGGTGTTCCGTTCTTGATCTCATTCACGGTGGACTGCACCGCGTTGAGCTGCGACATCAGATCAGGCTGCTTGGATTGAACTTCCGGCTTGAGCGCTGCCAGCTTCTTGCTCACAGAGTCGACCTCGTGCAACGCGCTGCGCGCTTGTTCCGCCTCACCGTAAATTTGCAATGCGAGTTGCTGTTGTTGCTGCAACACCTCGGGAGTCGCCGAAGAACGTGGATCCATGGTGACTTTCAGCGGCTGGGTGTAACTCTTGCCATCCACCGTCAGCTTCACTGAATACGTCCCCGGCACGATGCGCGGGGGATGCGGCGCGCGATAGTCTTCCTCCCCAGCTTCTGATGCGGCGCCTCCCCAGCGCAGGTCCCACACATAGCGATGCATGCCCAGCGCAGTTTCCAGCAGCGATGGCTTGGGCAACCATCGCTCGGCAATGGGTAGCGGAGGATAGGTCGGCGGCTTCTCAGCGCTCGTGACATGCCGGACCAACTTATTGTTCTGATCGTAGACGTCGAGCGTGACCTCGCGCGCGCCGTCTTTGAGGTAATAGTCGATCATGGCGCCGTCAGGCGGATTCTTCGCCGTGGGTGTCTCTGGCGGAAGCGGCGTCCCGAGAAAACCATCATTGTCGACGCGAACAACAGTAGCCGGGGCGAAAAAGACGACCGGCTCCGCTGCGGTTTGGTTGCTGATCTGCCGCAGCGGAGTGATGTTGTCAAGAATCCAGAAGCCACGACCGTGAGTGGCAATGGCCACGTCATCACCGTGAATCGTCAGGTCGCGCACCGAGGTCACGGGCAAGGTGAGTTGTAGCGGTTGCCAGTGGTCACCGCCGTCGAAGGACACGTAGACTCCGAGCTCGGTCCCGGCGAAGAGCAGATTTTGCTTCTGGGTGTCCTGGCGAATGGCCCTGACGAAGGTATTCGAAGCGATACCGTTCGTGATGGGCTGCCAGGTTTTTCCGTAATCACCTGTGCGATAGAGATGCGGCGCGTAGTCGTCGAGACGATGGCGATCGACTGCGACGTAGGCGACTCCTGGATCAAAGTGCGAGGCTTCGATCATGGAGATCTTGCTCCATTCGGAGAGCCCGGGGGGCGTGACAGCCTGCCACGTTTTGCCGCCATCGCGCGTGACGTGAAGCAAGCCGGTATCGCTGCCCGCCCAGATCAGCTTGGCCTCGAGCGGCGAGGCCGCGATGCTGAAGACTACACCGTAGCCACGCTGCTCCGCGTTCTGAACCGAGGGTGCCCCCTCAGACTTTTTGGAATCTGGTGGCCCCTTCGCGCCGGTGAGGTCAGGGCTAATCTGGGTCCAATGCAGCCCGCCATCGCTGCTGCGCAACACATATTGCGTACCCATGTACAGCACGCCCTTTTCACTTGGCGATTCCGCCAGCATCGGCGTCCATGTGTCGCGATACTTGCGGCCGGAAATATCGGTGCCAAAGCTCTCGTTAGGCCACGGGCTGATGTTCTGGCTGAGCGACGTACGCTGGTTGAAGCGCACGGCACTACCGTAAACGCCTGTAGCGTAGAGAATGTTCGAATCGCTGGGATCGACCACGCTATAACCGCTCTCGCCCCCGCCCACCAGAAAAACATCACGTGGCGTGATCTGCTGGTGATCGGTGCGGCTGGGAACACCGATGCTGCCGCTGTCCTGCTGGGCCCCATAGACGTTGTACGGAAACTGATTGTCGGTGGCGACGTGGTACATCTGCGCCGTGGGCTGGTTGTACCAAAGCGACCAGGTTTTGCCGCGGTCAAGGCTGATGACCGTTCCCTGGTCACTGCCAAGAACTAAGTGGTCGGAGTTCTTGGGATCGACCCACACATCGTGATAATCATCGCCACCGGGCGCCCCGCGAACGATGGAGATCGTCTTGCCGCCGTCGTCCGAGCGATAGAAGGCAACGTTGGGGATGTACACAACATCCGGATTGCTGGGATCGATCTTCGGCCAGTTGAAGTACCACGCGCGGCTGGTGAGTCGAGGATCGGCATTGGCGAGAACCCAGTTGTCGCCGCCGTCGTCCGAGCGATACAGGCCGGACTTCTTACCTGCATCGATCAGCGCATAAACCCGCTTGCCATCAGGCGAAACGGTAGCACCGACGCGCCCCCATTGGCCGTCGGGCAACCCGTGACCGGTTAGTTCGGTCCACGTTGCTCCGCTGTCGGTGGAGCGGTAGAGCCCGCTGCCCGGCCCTTCCACGGGAGCATACGTGCTCCACGGCGGACGCACAGCGTGCCACATTCCAGCAAAGAGCACATTCGGATTGGCGGAAGCCATCGTCAGATCGGAGGCGCCAATCTCCGCTCCTTTGTAAAGCACCTTCGACCAGGACTTGCCGCCGTCAGTCGACTTGAAAACTCCGCGCTCCTCGTTCGGCCCGTAGGCGTGACCGATTGCAGCTACGTAGACGATGGCGGAATTGTTAGGATCGACGACGATACGGCTGATCTGGCGTGTGTCGCGCAGGCCGATATTGGTCCAACTCTTGCCGCCGTCGGTGGATTTGTAGACGCCGTCGCCTGAGGACAGGTCGGAGCGAATGTCCGACTCGCCTGTCCCTGCATAGATGATGTTCGGATCCGAAGGCGCGACGGCCAGCGCTCCGATGGAGGCCACCGGTTGCCCGTCGAAGATCGATTCCCACGAAATCCCGGCGTTGGGGGACTTCCAAATGCCGCCACCGACTGCGCCGAAATAGGCGGTGCGCGCGTCGCCGGGAATGCCGGCCACAGCAACCACGCGGCCTCCGCGATACGGGCCAATGAAGCGCCACTCCAGTGCGCTGAAAGTTTGCGGTGAGACAGTCTGCGACCATGCGGTTAGAACGCCGAGGAATACAACTACCATCGCGAGCACAACATCAGCCAGGCGCCTCAAAGAGTGCACTGCAAAGAATCCTCCTGCTTATGAGTTACTGCGAACTGCCCGATGTCTCATGCATCGTTCGTGCTCGATCATCCGACGCGTTCCATGTCGATTTCCGCCTGCAAGCTTTCGAGGTCGCGGAAAATTGTCGCCACCGCCATGGTTTTTCCCGCTTTCTGGTACCGCACCGAACAGTCACGCTGCGCAATTTCACCGTCGATCTCGATCGAATCCCATTTCTCGGCGTGACCCACGTAGTTGATGGGAATATCGTAATGCTGGCTCCAGAAGAAAGGCACAGCATCGAATCGCTCGCGCAGTCCTAACATGTTCTTTGCTGCAGTTTGACCCTGACGCTCGGCGACCACCCAGTGTTCCACGCGAATGGGCTCGCCGGAACGCGGATCGGGCCAACGCGCCGCATCACCTGCGGCAAACACGCCGGCAGCGCTGGTTTCGAGATATTCATTCACCAGAATTCCGCGATCCATTGTGAGACCTGCCTGCTCCGCCAATGCAAGGGAGGGCCGCACTCCAACGCCAGCTACCAGGAAGTCAGCCTCAATGGCCGCTCCGCTGCTCAGCATCACCTGCTTGCTGTTAATCCGCTTCACGGTCTCACCCAGATGGAATTTGACGCCATGCGACTCATGCAGACTGCGAATGAACTTGCCAAGTTCAGCGCCGAGAATTTTCTCCATCGGAATCTGTTCAGGAGCGACGACATGCACCTCGAGCTCCACGCGTGCGCAACGAGGCGGCAACTTCAAGCCCAATAAAGCTGGCGCCAACCACCACTGCCTTCTTTCCCTTTTCCGCCCTCGCGACGATTGCCTTGCTATCGGCGAATGAACGAAGGAAAAAGACCTGCGACGGCTCAGCCCCTTCCATCGGGATCTTGACCGGATCGGCGCCTGTAGCTAATAGCAGGACGCCATACTCGTAGCTCCTGTCTTTGTCTGTCCGAATCGTCCTAGCTTTCGTGTCCAACTCCGTCACACGAGTGTCGAGGATTAGTTCGATCTTTCGCTCCTTGTACCACTCGGGTGGACGAAGCGGGATCCAATCTTCTTGCGCTGTGCCTGCAAGATAGTCCTTCGAGAGGTTTGGACGATCGCTGGGCGGAGCGCTGTCGGCGCTGATCATCGTCAGCGGCCCGGCATATCCTTTGCGCCGCAGCATGTCGGCGGCAGCCAACCCGGCGGCGCCTCCACCAACAATCACAATCGAGGATGGATGGTTCTGAGTAGAGGGATCAGCAGAAGAAGCCGTGATCTTCTCTCTTACAAAGACCGTGTCGCCCTGCCGTTCCACCTTCCAGCACTGAATGGGATCGAGTGCAGGAGCTCGCAGGGCCTCGCCGGTACGCACGCTGAAACAGGCGTGATGCCATGGGCAACGCACTTCGTCTCGAACCAGGAGGCCATCCGCGAGCGGACCGTGATAGTGCGTACAGAAAGCGCCAACGGCGAAGAACTCTGCTCCGCTTCGCACCAGCAGAACGTCTTCTCCCGCCACAGTTCCGTGCAGCTTTCCACCGTCGGGAATGCTATCGACTGGAATCCCTTTGTCGAAATCAGGCTTTTCAGCAGTTCCCATGCCCATCCTCACTCTGGCCGTTCATTCTACCTACTTCTGTTTCCGGTTTGCGACGAAGCGCTTGAAATATCCTTGCCGGGCAACTATCGTCCAAGGCGAATCCGAGTTACGGAGAACGCCTTGCAGTGGCTGAAAGCGTTATTCACGGTTGATGGCCACCCGATCTCCTTCAGCCGCGAGGTTCTGGCCGGTCTCACGACCTTCACCACAATGTCTTACATTGTGGTAGTCAACCCCGCAATCCTGGCGGTGGCTGGGGTTCCGGAGGGGCCCTCCCTGGTGGCCACCGCACTGGTTGCGGCCACGGGATGCTATCTGATGGCGTTCTACGCCAATCGGCCCTTCGCCATCGCTCCTTACATGGGCGAAAACGCTTTCATCGCCTTCACCGTCTGCAAAGTGCTTGGCTTCCCCTGGCAGACTGCGCTGACCGCCGTATTCATCGCGGGCATCGCATTCATCGTCATGACTGCGCTGCGCCTACGGCAGTGGCTTCTGGAGGCGATCCCCACGTCGTTGCGCTACAGCTTTGCCGTGGGCCTTGGACTCTTTCTCACCTTTGTCGGATTGAACGAAAGTGGCCTGGTACGGCTTGGCGTTCCCGGCGCTCCAGTACAGGCCGGCCATTTGACCTCACCCCCGGCCCTGGTGGCGATGTTTGGCTTCATCCTGATCGCGGTGCTGGTGATCCGCAAAGTTCCGGGGGCAATTCTCATCGGCATCGTGATCACCGCGCTGCTGGCTTTCGCCACCAAGACCGCGCCGACTCCTGAACGCCTGGTGAGCCTGCCTCCCAGCCTGGCGCCGATTTTCTGGAAGCTGGACTTTCACGGCACCTTCACCTGGCGGGCGTTCCCGGTAGTGTTGACCCTCTTTATCATGGCCTTCGTCGACACCATGGGCACGCTGATCGGACTCTCCGCGCGTGCCGGCTTCCTCGACGAGAACGGCCACCTGCCACAGATCGAAAGGCCGATGATGGTGGACGCCATCACCACCACCCTGGCACCCGTGTTGGGCACAAGCATCTCGGGCGCCTACATCGAGTCGGCTACCGGGATCGAGGCCGGAGGCCGCACCGGCTTGACCGCCTTTGTGACGGGAACTTGTTTTCTGCTGGCGCTTTTCTTTAGCCCGTTCGTCACTGCCATTCCTCCGCAGGCTTTCGGGCCGGCGCTTATCATCGTGGGGCTGTTCATGCTGGAGCCGATCACCCGCATTAACTTCGGCGACTACTCGGAATCGATCCCCTCGTTCGGCGTCGTCGTGCTCATGGTGTTCAGCTTCAATATCGCCATCGGGATCTGCGCCGGATTTGTGCTTTACCCGATCTGCAAACTGGTCGCAGGTAAGCCTAGACAGGTGAAGTCGGGGTTGTGGGTGCTCGCCGCTCTCTCCCTGATGTTCTTTATCTTCTATCCTTACCACTGATGTATCCGGGCAAGCGTCCCATGCCTTCGCATGGCATAAGAAAAAGCAAGAGGTGAGCGCTCGGAGGGGCGCTCACCTCTGGATGGATTCCCCCGGCCGGAGGAGTGTCCATCCCGCAGGCCGCTGAGTAAACCCTACCCCTTTCAGCAGCCCTAAAACGACAACCGCAAGGCAAACTGACCGAAGCGGCGCTCGTCGTGGTTGCCGTTGTTGGCCGCCGCTCCCAGTCCGCCCTTCTTGCCCTGGATGACCACCGGCTCTCCTGCGAAGTTCGCCGCGTCCGCCAGGAATCCATTCACATACAGGTTGTGGTGATTGAACAGATCGAACGCTTCAGCACGGAACTCCAGGTTGAAGCGTTCGCTCAGCTTGAAGTTCTTGGTCACCGACATGTCGAACGTCCACGCGCCCGGACCACGGAATGCGTTCCTGGCTGCCATGTTTGCGGGATAGGGGCCGAAGTCAGCAACGCCCAGCAGGCCAGTCCAGCTCTGGGAAGCCGGCAGCGTAAGAACGTCGAAGTTATTCGGACCAATCGCCGTGCCGCTGCTCGTACTCGTACTGTAGGGTCCGCTTGCCGTATAGCGCGGGATACCGTACGGCCCCGTAGTGGCATTGAGTGAGTTCGTGCTGTCGGAGACGGTGAACGGTACACCGGTGCGCGCCGTGAACAGCGGAGTCACGATCCAGCCGCCCAGCGCCTGCTGCTTCCATCCTCCGCCACTGCGGAAGTAGGGTTCGGTCCAGATCGTGGAGACCACGACCCGCTGCCTGATGTCGAAATCGGAGTTTCCATAATCCAGCGAAGGATATGCCGGATTCAGATAGCCCAGGTTCCCTACGCCGTTTGCTCCACCGCTGCTTTCGGAGAAGGTGGCGCTCAGGTTATCCAACGAATGCGCCCACGTGTAGTTCGTCACAATCGTGAGCCCGGTGTTTCCCAGGCTCTGCGTCTGGAAGCGAACATTCAATGCGTCATAGTGAGAGTATCCACTGGTTCCGCGATTGTTGATGGAGGTGAATTGCTGGTTAGGCCGCGAATAGCATGGCCCACCGCAGGCGTCGGTTGTCACCAGCGGATCGCCGAGATAGACCTGCCCCGCTCCCAGTTCGTTGACATTCTTGATGTCATAGAGATGCACTCCATGCGCGCCGTTGTATTCCAGCGCAAGGATGGCGTTCCTCCCGAGCTGGCGTTCGATAGAGGCTCCCCAGAACTGCGTCTGGGCCGTCCGGATGTTTTGTGCCACTTGGCGTGGACTGACCGGCGGCAGTGCTACCTGCCCCGATCCTCCTCCCAGGGGACCAAAGTTGTCGGTTGTGACCGGGACGTTGCGAAGCTGCACGGTGGCATAGTTTGGCGGGTTCTGAATCATGTTGAAGGTAACGTTGCCGAAGTTACGCTCGTAGCTTATGCCGAAGCCGGCGCGGAAGCTGGTTGTTCCGTCGCCGAATACGTCATAGGCAAAGCCAACGCGCGGAGCTACCGTGCCCCAACTGGGCGCCCATAGTTTCCCGATTGGGCTATCGGGAGCGAGTTGTATGGTCGCGGTTCGTGTCTGTTCGAAGATATTCGACCCTGGTCCGTAATAGAGGTTCGAGTCAAGGTTCTGGTCGTTGTTGTGCTGCACCCCATAGTGCTCATAACGAACGCCGTAGTTCAAAGTGAGCCGTGGGGTTGCTCTCCAACTGTCCTGGGCATAGAGCGCCCAGTCGTTGAAGCGATAGCTGCGCGAGAATGACGGCTGTGTGGCCGGCAGAGTCAGTGTGCAGCCCGGCACTTGTTCCAACTGCTGGGTCGTGTAGTTACGGACGCAAGGCACCTTTCCTTGGGGACTTACGGCCGCCTGGAAGTTGGTGAGTACTCCGGTGACCAGGTTATCGAGACCGGTAGAGAAGCTCGAACCGAGCTGCTCCACGGCCTGGGCATAGGCGCCATATGCCTTGTTGATCTGAATATTGTCCCATTGTCCACCGTAGCGGATGGTATGCCGGCCCTTTGTCCAGGCAAAGTCCTGAAACACCTGTATGGTGTTTTGTGGTCCACCGTATGGCAGACCACCGACGCCGGTGGTCGCGTTGTAGAACCCCGGGAAGGCTATCGGCTGGCTGTTGAAGGTCGCATTGTTGAACAGGAATAACGTTGGCGTATTGCTGAGCGCGCTGTTGTACTGGTTGACCCGCGTGTCACGCGTAAAGGCCAGGCGGGTATTGCTCAGCAGATTAGGCGTGAAGTTATGGTTCAGAGAGCCGAGATACGAGTCGTCCACCAGCGTGTAGCCCACGTCGTATTGGGGATAGACCGTGTTGAAGGCTGATCCCGGAAGCAGGAATAGATCTTCGCGGCCATAGCGGAAGAACATCGTCGTCTTGTCGCTGAGGTTATAGTCTGCACGGGCCATTAAGGCGTAGGTATTCTGTGGCGAATCCCCACCTGCGTCGGACGGAGCGAAGTAATTTACCAATCCAAACACCGGCGTATTTGGATTAGGAATCGCAGCGTCGAAAGCACCACCAGGCGCATACCTGCCCGCCAGGGCGGATTTAGGCACCGTACTGATGAAGTTCAGATTGCCTCCGTAGGCATTGAAAAAGTCCTGAACATTGGGGGAGGTTGCCGCGACCAACTGCGGAGTTGCAGCATATCCCAGCAGGCTTGCATTACTGCGCACCCGCAGCCACTCGGCGCTGCCGAAGGCGAATAGCTTATTCTTGACGATCGGTCCGCCGAGGGTAAGGCCAAACTGATTTCGGGTATAGGTTCCTTTCGGAATTCCGTTCGCATTGTTGTCGTAGGTATTCGCGGTATAAGCCGACAGCCGGTTGTACTCGTATGCAGAACCATGCAACTGGTTGGTGCCGCTCTTGGTGCTGACATTCACCACGCCACCGGAAGCACGGCCATACTGCGCGTCATAGTTGTTGGTCACCACTCGAAATTCGTTGACCGCGTCCTGCGGGACCTCGAGTGCAACCGACGTATCGAACAGATTGATGTTCTCCACGCCGTCGAGCAGAATCTCTGTTCCTGACGACCGCTGCCCGTTGATGTTGAAGCCGACCCCGCGGTCGGTGCTGTTCTGTCCACCGCCGCTGGTCTGCGAATTGCCCGCCTGCGAGCTGCGATCGCCACCACTGACATTCCCCGCCAGGGCGATGAAATCGTAGGGGTTGCGCGTAAGGCTTGGGAGCTGGGCTATCTGCTGTTGCGAGATGACTTGTGATTGCTCCTGGGTCTGGGTATTCACCTCAACGCCTGCGGCTTCGGCGCTGACCTCAATGGTCGTGGACGTTGCCGCCACTCCGAGCGTGGCATCCAGGGTGCTCTTCCCGCCGACGGTGACTTGCACCTTCTGTTTGAAGGGCTGGAAGTTGCCGCTGGTGAATGTCAACTCATACAGACCGGGCGCGAGGCCCGGAATGGTGTAGCCGCCGTCGCCCGCCGATTGCACGGTTCGCTCGGCCGCTGTGTCTACGTTGTGAGCGGCCACGGTTGCACCCGCGACTACAGCGCCTGCCTTGTCGCGAATGGTGCCGCTAATGCTCCCGGTCTGGACCTGAGCAAATGCTGCTACTGACAGCAACAGTACGCCGCATACCAACCTGAAGTTTCTGCGCATGGATTCCCCCTCTATGCCTCTAGGGCATGCCTGAGCGCCATGAGCGGCATGCGCCGCTCTGCGCGCTTGGCTTGTACTAAGCACGAAGGTGGCCATTTGCGCGTGTTGCAACTACGGGATTTAAGGGTTACGGGAAACATGAAGTCGACCGTGATGAAGTTCGTCACGTGATGAAACAAGCAGTTTGTCGGCTTACTTAAGAAAGGAAAGATAACGGGCACAACACAGCATAGTGAGTCTGGCGGGGCTTTACGAGCGATCTACCCCCCGTGCCTGCAGTTCACACTAGATGCTGTAATTTGCCGTTAAAAAGACTGGCGACTTCTGCGCGGTAGTTTGGCCCTATTGGTATTTCAACCCCGTTACTCATTATCAGAGTCGATGGAATGCTGTCTTTCTCTATAAGTTGGGCGACCTGGCTAAGGTTGACTACGTGGCAACGATGTACTCTTGAAAAGCTGGCGGGATCAAGTTTTTCATAGATTCCAGTCATGGTATCCCTGATTTCATACGTATGAGTCGCTGTATGCACTCGCACGTAGTTTCCAGCGGCTGACATCGACAAGATGCTGTCCGCTGCAATCTCCATTGACCCCTCTGCCCGCTCAATCGTAAGTGAGGTCACGTAGCCACCTCCGTTCATCGTACCTGTCAAATAGTGATCCAATAAGGTCAACAGCTCTGTGGCCTTGCGCCGATAAATTTCGCTACAGGCCTCCGCCAGTGCGTGGCGGATCTCTTGATCCTCCAAACCAGCGAGCCCCAGGCTGCTGCTTGTGTTGCCGGAACTTCGAAGCCAAAGCATGACTGGAAACCCGTTTGTCACCAGGCGCGAACAGGCGGCCGCAGGGATGGCCTTCCTGTCGGCGATTAATAGCTCAGGAAGATACTGATCAACGTGAGCTTCGCATGCCGGCCACAGATCGACGCTCGCAAGCAGTGTGAAGGGCGGAGTCTGCTGGATCACTGCCTGCATGTGATCTCGGATGCCCGCATCTTTCTCCACAATGATGACCCGCATCCCACCTGAGACTGCGGGCGGTTCCGTTCGCTGGTACACTCCCGACCAGACCTGTTGCATACTGCCCCCTCGAATGCTCCATCGTTCCCATGCCCAACCAGGAATTCGAGCATTCAATGTGCCACGATGGACGTTAGCGGCATGTAAAGGTCACCGCCATATGTCTACTTAGGGACATTTGCATTTATTAGAGGGGTAAGAGCAGTGTTTCAAACTGCGGATACTACTTATCAGGATAAGGCGTGGCAAACGGCAACAAGATGGTATACACATCATCAGCAACAAGATACCGTGACCAGGTTTGAGATGTGGTTAGATAGTCCAAAAATGGACGGCCGCTGCAAAATATTGCAGGTGGTATCCAAGAGTCTCTACACCGAGGCTGCAGCTATTTGAGTTGTTATTCGGCCACCGGCAAGGAAAAAGAGAATACGGACCCGCTGCCGGGCTGGCTGACTACCCCGATCTTCCCACCGTGCGCCTCCACCAGCACCTTGACAATCGCTAGACCCATGCCGGTACCGGGAGCGGCGTATCTCTCCTTCTGGCCGCGATAGAACTTGTCGAAGATAAGCCCTTGCTCGAAGGAATCGATGCCTGGTCCACGGTCGGCGACGCTGGTGACGACGGCTCCGTTCTTCTCTTCTGCAGTAATCCGAATTGGGGTACCCGATGGAGAGTACTTGGCTGCGTTCTCTACCAGGTGGGTAAGAATCTGGCGGATCCTGTCATGGTCTGCAAGGACCGCTGGGAGGTTCGGTGGAATTTCGGTTTCAACTGTATGGTCTAGCAGTGCGCCGCGCAGGTCATCCAGAACCGATTCCGCTACCTCAGCCATGGAGATCGGGCGGCGTTCCAGATTGACTGCATGAGCATCAAGCTGGGCCATTTCCGCCGCCTCACCTACCAGGCGGTTCAGCCGGTCGGCCTCCTCATTGATCACCGTTAGCAGTTCCTGGCGGACAGCAGGCTCGTCACTGTGGCTGGACAAGAGAGCTGTGACACTCGCCTTGATGCTGGTCAGCGGAGTGCGAAACTCGTGCGTGACAGAGTCCAGCAACGCTGAACGTAGCCTCTCGCTCTCCCGGGCAGCGTGGGTGTTGGTCAATTCCTCCACTGCTCGCACCCGTTCGATGGCGGTACCGACCAGACTCCCAATGGCATCTGCCGTTTCGCGCGGCAGCAAGCTGCCGCTCACCGCCATCGCTCCTATGGTCTTAACGCCAATGCGCACCGGAAGGTAGCTGGTATCGCCGCTCGAGCTCAATTCTCCGCGCCCCAGCGTGGTGTGCAGCATTCCGTCGTCAAACTTAAGGTCCGGACTGGAGCGATAGATGGTAGGTTTCGCAGTCGTCACCAGCGCAGCGCCCTTGGCTGCAAAGGAATCCCTCACAAATCTCGGAACGGCATTCATGAGCTGGCCAACATTTTCTACGGTCATCAATTGCTGGCTGAGGGCATACAGCCGTTCTACATTGCGGCGTTGCTCGCGGGCGTGTTGCGCCTCACGTCGCACGCGCTCCGACAGATTGCTGGCCAACAGTGCCGTGACCAGAAACGCGAACAGCGCAATCCAGTTTTGCGGATCGGCGATAGTGAAAGTCTTGACCGGGGGCAGAAAGTAGAAGTTGAACGCCGCGGTAGCCAGTATGGAATGCGCCACGGCGACATAGAGTCCCCAAAATGCCGATGTCAGGAGTACCGAAACCAGGAACGTCATCGCCACCGTAGTGGGATTCACCGGGAGGTGCGCATAGATGAGTGTTATGGCCGCGACAATCGCCGCGACTGCGGAGTATCGGCCGATGTAGGTAGCAGTCGTCCGCTGCACGCTTGCATTGTAAGCCCCGCGCGCGAGTACATATAGAATGGCGGCGATGGCCAAGACTCCCGAACAGTGGCTGGAGGAAGCCGGACCGAGCAAGACCAGGGGCGTCTTCAAGCTGTTTCTCGGGTACGCGCCCGGCGTCGGCAAAACCTACTCCATGCTCGGCGAAGCCATTCGCCGTGTCAGCCGCGGCGAAGACGTGGTGATCGGCATTATCGAAACCCACGGCCGCAAAGCCACGCAGGAGCTGGCTGCGAAACTGGAGACCGTCCCTCGCCGCGACATCGAATACAAGGGCACGGTGTTTCAGGAGATGGACGTGGATGCCATCCTGGCGCGCCAGCCCGCCGTCGTTCTGGTCGACGAGCTGGCGCACACCAACATCGAGGGCAGCAAACACCGCAAGCGCTATGAAGATGTCGTAGAGTTGCTCGACCATAACATTGACGTGCTCTCCACCATGAACGTCCAGCACTTGGAGAGCCTGGGGCCCAACGTTCTCCAGATTACCGGCGTGCAGGTGCGCGAAACTGTGCCTGACTGGGTGATGCAGCGCGTGGACGAGATCGTTCTCGCCGACGTGACGCCCGAAGCGCTGCGTACCCGCATGAAGCGCGGGGACATCTATCCCACCGACCGCGCCGAGCGGGCCCTGGGCCACTTTTTCCGGCCGGGCAATCTCATCGCCTTGCGGGAACTGGCGTTGCGCCAGATCACCCAGGTGGTGGACCGCAGTCTCGACGCATTCCTTGAAAAGGAGCACATTGACCGCGCCCCAGCGGTTCGCGAGAGAATCGCCGTCTGCATCAGCTCCAACCCCGCGGCACAGTACCTGATTGCGCGCGGATCGCGTATGGCGCAAGCTATCGGCGGCGAGTTATTTGTCGTCTACATCGACGTCGGAAAAGACACGCGGCCCGAAGATCAGAAAACGTTGGCCGACAATATCCAGTTTGCCGAACACCTGGGCGGCAAGGTCGTGCGCCTGAAGGGAAAAGACATAGCGACCGAAGTGGCGAAGTTCGTCCGCGAACATCACATTACACAGGTCATCTTCGGCCGCTCCGCCCGCACCGGAGTTCAGCGTTATCTCTACCTCTCGGCCATCCATCGCTTCCTGCGCGATGCGCCACCCGTCGACGTTCACATCGTCACCCAGGAGATGCGATGAGCAATCCGCGCATCCTTGTCGTCGACGATGAGCCGCAGATCACTCGCGTCCTCCGCACCACGCTCTCGACCCAGCGTTACGACGTGCGCGTGGCTAACGACGGCGAGACGGCGCTGGAGATCATGAAGGACTGGTCGCCTGACCTGGTGATCACCGACGTGTCCATGCCGAACATGGATGGGCTCGCGCTGTGCCGCGAATTGCGGATGCGCAGTGATGTGCCGATCATCGTCCTATCAGTGAAAGAGGATGAACGCACCAAGGTAAAAGCGCTTGACCTCGGCGCCGACGACTACGTCACCAAGCCTTTCAGCCTCAATGAACTGCTGGCCCGCGTCCGCGCACACCTGCGTCGCGCCCCTGCCCCTGAGCCGCTGTCACTGATTGAACTCGGCGATTTCGCCATCGACCTCGACGCCCACCTGGTGAAGGTCCGTGACACCGAAGTCAAACTTACGCCTAAGGAATTTGAGCTGCTCCTGTACCTCGCGCGTAAAGCGGGGAAAGTCGTTCCCCATCGCGAGATTCTTTCCGCCCTGTGGGGAGCCGACCACGCCGATCAGTCCGAGTATCTGCGAGTCTTTGTTGGGCAGTTGCGCAAGAAGATCGAAAGCTCAGGCGGCTCAAAGCGTTACATCGTTACTGAGCGCTGGATCGGCTATCGATTCCTCCCTGAAGGAGAACCGTTCGAGAAGTAAAGCTTTTTCGTTTTATGTCCTCTTTACATTTGCTTTAGACCGGCCTTACATCTCCTCAAATCAAATAGACCATGCAGAGCAACGTGGCGACCCGAGGCCGAGGTTGATCTTCAGGTTGCGGGCACGTCTGGTGAGCGGCCATGCCGGTACTGATTTTCGTGATGTTGGCGTCTCTGGGGGCATTCTTCATGGTGATGTTCCTCACTGCGCTATCGCAGGACAGATCTGACGCGAATCGGGGAGGACACACCTACTGCACCAAGAGGAAAGGTGACGCCCGCCCCCTGCTCTATCCTCTGTCAGGCGTCGCGGACAGTCACGGCTCTCTGGTTTCCACGAAAAACATTCACAAGGCAGTTAATTATGCCCAGAATTTCGCCCCGGCATAGTGCGGCCGCCGGAGGACAAGAGCGCGTAAAAGCAGGATCAAGGTAGTGCTGTGTGTCAGTCAATTTGGAACGAGTGGAAGGGTTTGCCGACTTACCTCACCACTATTACACGGGGTTACCTGTCTGTTTAAGGGATTTTTATGCAAGACGTTCTATTCACCGCAATCACGATAGCCTTCTTTGCAGTGTCGCTGGGCTACGTATATTTTTGCGACCGCCTCCATTGAGGTACCACCATGCACCCCGAATCCATTGTCATTCTGGCAATTTGCGCGTTGACCATGGTTTATCTCTTCTACGCGCTGTTGCAGCCGGAGAAATTCTGAAATGAGTGCCAACGGCTGGCTTCAGATCGCGATCTTCCTCGCGTTGGTCCTTCTGGTCACCAAGCCTTTTGGCGTGTTCATGACCCGGGTCTTCAACCGCGAGCGAACCTTCATGGACCCGGTGCTGCGTCCCGTCGAGCGCTTGATCTACCGCCTGACCGGTGTTGACGAAAACCACGAGATGCCCTGGACCGAATACGCAGTGACCATGCTGCTGTTCAGCCTGGTCTCCATGCTGCTGCTTTACGCCATGGAACGGCTGCAGGGATATCTGCCGCTGAATCCGCAGAAGTTTGCCGCATTGCCGCAGGCGCTGGCGTTCAACACCGCAGCTTCATTCACCACCAACACCAACTGGCAGAACTACAGCGGCGAGAGCACCATGAGCTATCTCGCCCAGATGACTGGGCTCGCCTATCACAACTTCGTCTCTGCGGCCGTAGGCATCGCGCTGGCAATTGCTTTCATCCGCGGCATCGCACGGCGTCAGATGAAGACCATCGGCAACTTCTGGGTGGATATTGTCCGAAGCTGCCTGTGGGTCTTGCTGCCGCTCTGCATAGTCGGCGCGCTCGTACTGGTCTCGCAAGGCGTGGTACAGAATCTGCGCCCCTACGATACGGTCAAACTGGTCCAGCCCATGCAGGTCCCGCATATCGGAGCCGATGGAAAGCCAGCCGTTGACGCCAGCGGCAGGCCGGTAATGGACACCGTAACCACGCAAACCATCGCACAAGGGCCGGTGGCTTCACAGGAGTTCATCAAGGAATTCGGCACCAATGGCGGAGGCTTCTTCAACGCCAACAGCTCTCATCCTTTTGAGAATCCCACTCCGTTGACCAATCTGATCGAGTTAGTTGCGATCTTTGCCATCGGTTCCGGGCTGACTTACACACTAGGACGCATGACCGGTTCCCAGGCGCACGGATGGGCGGTATGGGCGGCTATGGCAATCTTGTTCGTCGCCGGCGTTACCGTCGCCTACTGGGCCGAGGCGCAAGGCAATCCGCTGTTGCATGGCGTGAACCAGCAGGCGACCGCAATGCAGGCCGGCGGAAACATGGAAGGCAAAGAAGTCCGCTTTGGCATCACCAACACCGCACTTTGGGCCACCGTTACCACCGATGCCAGTTGCGGCGCAATCAACGGCTGGCATGACTCCTTCACCCCCCTCGGCGGTATGGTGCCGCTGGTCAACATCATGTTGAGCGAGGTGATCTTCGGCGGCGTGGGCGCCGGCATGTACGGCATGCTGATTTACATCGTGCTCGCGGTCTTCATCGCCGGCCTGATGGTGGGCCGAACCCCGGAATATCTGGGCAAGAAAATCGAGGCCTACGACGTAAAGATGGCGATGCTGGTAGTGCTGGTATTCCCGCTGGTGATACTGGTCTTCGCGGCTATCTCTTGCGGTCCACGGTTTCGGGACTTCCAGCATCCTCAACCCCGGGCCGCATGGGCTGAGCGAGATCATGTACTCGTTCACCTCACAGGCCGCCAACAACGGATCGGCGTTTGCCGGCTTAACCACCAACACTCCCTGGTACAACATCGCGGGCGGCGTCACCATGTTGGTCGGCCGCTTCCTGATGATCATCCCCATGCTGGCGATTGCCGGGAACCTGGCGCAGAAGAAATATGTTCCGCCATCGCTAGGGACGTTCCCGGTCACAACTCCGCTGTTCACCATACTTCTGATGGGCGTGATTCTGATCGTGGGAGCGCTGACCTTTTTCCCGGCCTTGAGCTTGGGACCGATCCTTGAGCACTTGCTGATGCAGGCGGGCAAGACTTTTTAGGGAAATTCGAATGGCAAGCATCATGGAACCAAAAGTTGCTGCTGAAGCCGCGATGGCGCGTGTTGGGCACCCGCCACAGCAGCCCAGGAAGAAGGCATTATGGGAAGGGAGGATCGTCGGCCGCGCCGCTCTTGATTCCTTCCTCAAACTCAATCCCCGTCACATGATGGGCAATCCCGTCATGTTCGTAGTGGAGATTGGCAGCGTGATTACCACGCTGTTGCTGATCCGCGGCGGCGGACACTTCCTGTTCAACCTTCAGATCACCCTATGGCTGTGGTTCACCGTGTTGTTTGCCAACTTCGCCGAGGCGATGGCCGAAGGCCGCGGCAAAGCGCAGGCCGAGACTTTGCGCAAGGCCCGCTCGGAGACCGTCGCCAACCGCCGCCGGGAGGATGGTCAGATGGAGAAGGTTGCCAGCTCCAAGCTGCGCGCCGGCGACACGGTCATCGTTTCCGCGGGTGAATTCATTCCCTCCGATGGGGAAATCACAGAAGGCGTGGCGTCGGTGGACGAGTCGGCCATCACCGGCGAGTCGGCTCCAGTGATTCGTGAGGCGGGCGGCGATCGTTCTGCGGTTACCGGCGGAACCCGCGTTCTCAGCGACCAGATCTGCGTCTGCATCACCTCCAACCCTGGAGAAACCTTCCTCGATCGCATGATCTCGCTGGTCGAAGGCGCGTCGCGTCAGAAGACGCCCAACGAGATCGCCCTCAACATCCTGCTGGCGGGGCTGACCATCATCTTTCTGCTGGCGGTTGTAACCTTGCAGCCCCTGGCCATTTACAGCGGTTCTCCGCAAACAGTATTCGTACTGGTCTCCCTGTTGGTCTGCTTGATACCGACCACCATCGGTGGCCTGCTATCGGCAATCGGCATCGCCGGCATGGACCGCCTCATTCAACGCAATGTGCTCGCCATGTCGGGACGTGCCGTCGAAGCAGCCGGCGACGTGAACACCCTGTTGCTCGACAAGACCGGCACCATCACCTTCGGCAATCGCCAGGCGTCGGAATTCATACCCGCCAACGGCGTGACCCAGCAGGCCATCGCCGACGCCGCACAGCTTTCCTCGCTGGCCGACGAGACACCTGAAGGCCGCTCCATCGTGGTTCTGGCCAAGGAACGCTACGGGTTGCGTAGCCGCGAGCTCGGCTCCCATGAGGCGCATTTCATTCCTTTCACTGCGCAGACGCGCATGTCAGGTGTGGACTTTGATGGCCGCCAGATACGCAAGGGCGCGGCCGACGCGATTGCCCGCTATGTGGAGCAGTCGGGCGGCACCATGGCGGAAGAGATTCGCGAAAGCGTGCAACGGATTGCTTCCTCCGGAGGTACGCCGCTGGTGGTTGCCGAAAATGGCCGGGCGATCGGCGTCATTCACCTTAAGGACGTCGTGAAGGGCGGCATTCGCGATCGTTTCGCCCAACTGCGGGAAATGGGCATCCGCACCGTGATGATCACCGGTGACAATCCGCTGACCGCTGCTTCCATCGCCCGCGAGGCCGGGGTGGACGATTTCCTTGCCGAAGCCACTCCGGAAGACAAGATGAAGCTGATTCGCAAAGAGCAGGCTGATGGGAAACTGGTCGCCATGACGGGCGACGGTACGAATGATGCGCCTGCTCTGGCGCAAGCCGACGTCGGCGTTGCCATGAACACCGGCACTCAGGCGGCGAAAGAAGCCGGCAACATGGTCGATCTCGACTCCAATCCCACCAAGCTCATTGAGATCGTCGAGATCGGCAAGCAGCTCTTGATGACGCGCGGCTCGCTGACCACCTTTTCCATCTCCAATGACGTAGCAAAGTACTTCGCCATCATCCCCGCCATGTTTGCCGGGACCTTCCCGGTGCTCAACGCGCTGAACATCATGCATCTCAGAACGCCCGAATCGGCCATCCTTTCGGCGGTGATTTTTAACGCGGTCATCATCATGGCGCTGATTCCGCTGGCCCTGCGCGGTGTGCGATACCGGCCCATGGGTGCGGCCGCACTGCTTCGCCGCAACCTCTGGATCTATGGCGCCGGCGGAATCGTCATTCCCTTCATCGGCATTAAGCTGATCGACATGCTCATCGCCACGGTTGGATTGGCATAGGAGGCATCGGTGAAGAAGAACCTTGTAACTGCACTTCTCATGACCGTGGTGACAACCGTTTTGCTGGGAATCATCTATCCGCTGGTGGTAACCGGGCTGGCGCAGCTTATGTTCCGCGACAAGGCCGACGGCCAGCTCATTGTCAGCGGCGGCACGACAGTCGGATCGCGCATTATCGGCCAGCCCTTCACCGGCGAGGCCTACTTCCATTCCCGTCCTTCGGCGGCGGGGAACGGCTACGATGCCACCGCCTCGGGTGGATCGAATCTCGGGCCCACCAATGCCAAGCTTGTCCAGACTGTCGAAGATCGAGTCAAGACCGAGCAGGTCGGTGATCGGCCGGTGCCCGTTGAGCTGGTGACCACCTCAGCCTCCGGTCTCGATCCCGATCTCTCACCCGGCGCCACTTTGTATCAGGTGCCCCGGGTGGCGAAGGCTCGCCATATTACGGAAGACCAGTTGAATGTACTTGTCAGCAAATTCATTGAGGGCCGCCAGCTTGGGATACTCGGCGAGCCCCGGGTGAATGTCCTCGAGCTGAACCTGGAACTCGACCGCGAATATCCCCTGCCCGCTCAGGCCGCCAATTTCCGGGAAGGTGTGATTAAGTCCGGATTTGGAAGGGGACGGCCTTCAGGCCGTCCGTAGATGCCTGAAATAGAGCTGGGCTTTTAGCCCCGCGGGGCTTCGGTCGGACTTAACCAGATTCTCCCTAAGGAACGAACTCTCCGCTCTCGGCGACCAGACGGTCCTGCGTGTTCCCTGCGAATTACTCGTAGCGCAGTGCAACCACTGGATTGACGCGGGCTGCGCGACGCGCCGGGAAATAGCACGCCAGAACCGCCGCCGTCGCCAAAATCAGTGACACGCCACCGAAGATCCATGGATCGTAGGCGCTGACTCCGAAAAGCAGACTGGAGAGCACATGCATCGTGGCGAGTGCAACCGCTAATCCCAGGACAAGCCCCGCGATTGCCAGCCGCATGCCTTGTCTCACCACCAGGCCCAACACAGTGTTGGTCTGAGCGCCCATTGCCATGCGTATACCGATCTCGCGCGTCTGCTGGTTCACTGAATACGACAGCACGCCATACACACCCACAATCGCGAGCACCAGGGCAAGGCCGCCGAACACAGTCAGCAGCGCTGCGCCCATGCGGGGCGCCCACAGTCCCTGATCGAGCAGCTCTCCAACGGTATTCCAGTTGGTGAGCGCCAGATTGGAATCCAACGATTGGACATTGCTTCGCACCGTGGCGATAGCGCCTTCCGGCCGGCCTGTGGTCCGTACTTGCATCGTGGCCACAGGAGAGTAGTCCTGCGTGATCGGCAAATAGGCCAGCGGCTGCGGTTCTTCGCCGATGGCATTCACCACCGTGTTGTGTACCACTCCAACTACTTCGCGCAGGGTTGGGTCCCCAAAAAAGTGGAAGCGCTTTCCCACCGCGTCCTGATCGGGCCAGAAATGCTTGGCCATCGCTTCGCTGATGATCGCGACCGGAGTCGTGTCCTTACGGTCCGAATCGGTGAATTCCCGGCCTTTTCATCAGCGGAATGCGCAGCGTCTTGAAGAAGTTCGGCGCAATGTCGTCGATCTGCGTCAACGTCCCGCGATAACCCGACGATTCGTCCTGGCCCTCGGGAAACACGGTGCGCCCTAAGCCTCCACCCAGCGGAAAGTTGGACGCAATCGTTGCCGACGCGACTCCAGGCGAGGCTTGAGCCCGCTCAATCGCAGCCCGGAAGAACTGCTGCCCGCGGCCTTCATCGTAATGCAAGGCCCCCAGATCGAAGGCGAACACAAAAAGGTTCTTAGACTCGAAACCGGGATCGACGCTCTGCGCGTTTTGCATGCTGCGAATGAACAGTCCCGCGCCGACCAGCGCCACCAGTGCCAGCGCAATTTCCGTCACCACCAGAAGGCTGCGGAAGCGATTGCGCGCCCAGCTTACGCTGCCCCCGCGGCCGCCCGCGTTCAGCACCTCCATCAGGTTTGGCCTCGCCACCTTGACCGCCGGAGCCAGTCCAATCAACAGCGCTGTCACCAACGACACACCAAACGTGAAGAGAAGCACGCGGAGGTCGAATCCCAATTCCACATCGCCCTGCAGAATGAACGGCGGCCGGAATGCCCACAGCAACGCCCGTCCTCCATAGGCAATCGCCACTCCGACGATCCCCGCCAGAACCGCGAGCACCAGGCTCTCAGTGAGCAACTGCCGGATCACCCGCCGCCGGCTGGCTCCCAATGCGGCTCGCAGGCTCATCTCTCTTTCCCGGCGCGCCGCCTGCGCCAGCAGCAGATTGGTCACGTTAACGCACGCGATCAGCAGCACCAGGCCAACGATTCCCATCATCAATCCACCGGCCAGCACGAACTGGCCGTGCTGGTTGACCCCCACCGCCGCATCCGCCAGCGGCGTCAGAGTTACGCTGCGGCTGGCGTTGTCCTTCGGGTAGGCCGTTTCCAGGCGCGAAGCGATGGTCTTCAACGACGCCTCCGCCGTGCCGATGCTCACCCCGTCTTTGAGCCGGCCGAACACCGCCATGTCCAGGAATCTGCGGTCGTTGAAGTTCTCTTTGAAGAAACCCGACAGCGCCAGGGGGTACATGCTGGTGGGGATCCAGATCTGCTCCGCGTTGCCGAAGGTGAACACTCCTTTGAAACCGCGAGGAGCCACTCCGATGACCGTGTAGGGCGTTGCGTTAAGCGTCAGAATTTTCCCCAGAATGTCGTGGTCCGAGCCGAACTTGTTGGCCCATAGGCTGTAGCTCAGCACGACGACATTGTTGCCGCCAGGCTTGGTGTCTTCGTCCGGAAGAAAGAACCGGCCCAACACAGGACGCAGCCCCAGGACCTCAAAGTAATTCGCGCTCGCCATCTGCCCGAATAGCTGCTTCGGCTCACCGCCGCCGCTCCAGGTGAAGGGGAACGGTCCAGTAAAACAGGCAAGCCCCGAAAAGACCTGGTTCTCTCGCGCATAATCCTGATAATTCGGATTGGACATGCCAAGCTTGGTGGCATTGGCCGCGGTCACCTGCGTCTTGCTGTCGATGGTGTCCAGTTGGACCAGGCGGGAGATATCCTTCACCGGCAGCGGATGCAGAAGAATGGCGTTCACCACCGTGAAGATGGTCGTGTTGGCGCCGATCCCCAGTGCCAGCGAGAGGATCGCGATGGCACTGAATCCCGGATTCTTGATCAGCATGCGCACGGCAAACCGTGCATCCTGCAGTAGTGTCTGCATGTGTCCCCCACCTCCGCTGCGATGTGGCCATCGTCAGCCGGGTCTTGCCGATCACCCCAGTAGCCAGAGGCTACTCACACTCAGTCCGACCGAGATGAGTGCAACCTTATTACCGCAAACGCTCTCTGCAAGCTATTGAAAAGGTAGGCTGCCATCTGTTTCCGTTCCGCAAAGCCTGTCCACTTGGAGATGAATTGTCCGGAACCGAACAGCGGAATTGCCCGCATCTAGGGGCTTCGGAAGGAAAAGGTAGAACAGCCCGGCCGCTCTCTGGTTGCATCGAAAGCGGCCGGGCCGGATGGCTAGTTGCTGCTGGAGTTCGGGTTCTGCATCTCCTGCATCACTTTATCGATGGCCTTCTTCATGCTAAGTGTGTCCGCACCCTGGCGTGGCGGAAACTCCTGCAGGCTCTTCAGGTGCTGTGCCAGGAACGGGGTTGCTGCATTCGGCGCCCACATATGTTCGGCGAAGAACTTACGCCCAATGTAGCCCCACTCATGCGACTCCGGATCCATCTTCTCCTCAGGATCCATGAGCAGGTTGAAGACGTAAGGCACGCTGGGATAGTACTTGGCGTCCCACCAGATTCCGTTAGGCTTGACGCCAATGGCCATCTTCCAGCCATCGACCCGAACTGCCATGAGATCGGTTTCGTCGTAGTAGAAGAACTCCCGGCGTGCTGACTTGTCAGTTTTGCCGGTCCAGTAGTCAAGATTGTTGTAGCCATCGAGATGCACCTTATAGTTGGTGCCATTCATGGTGTATCCCTTGAGCAAGTCCTCCTTGAGATTGGGCAAGCCGGCCGCAGCGGCCAGCGTTACGTACAAATCCTCATGCGACTGTACGCCGTTGCCCCAGCGTCCCGCAGGAATGTGCCCCGGCCATTTGATCAGGCATGGCACGCGAACACCGCCCTCCCATGTCGTGCCTTTCTCACCGCGGAAAGGTGCATACCCGCCGTCGGGCCAGAACATCAGCTCATTGCCATTGTCGGTGCTGTAGATCACGATGGTGTTGTCGGTGACGCCCAGCTTATCGAGCTCCTTCAGCAGCTCTCCGACCTGCTCATCCTGCTCCAGCATCTTTGCCCGCACCACGTCAGTTTCGGCCCGGCCTTCGTCCACCGCCATCTGGACATACTTCGGATTGGGATGCGACCAGATATGGATGGCAGTGGTGTTGAACCAGATAAAGAAGGGCTTGTCCCCCTTGCCATACTTGTCCATAAAGGTAAGCGTGGCTTGCAGAACTTCGTTGTCGAAGGTCTCCATGCGCTTGCGCGTCAGCGGACCGGTGTTTTCGATCTTCTGCTTGCCCACTCTGCCGAACACAGGATCGACAGTGGGGTCATCCACCGTCGTGGCCCAGGCGTGGAGGACACCTCGGGGGCCATACTTCTGTTGATACGCCGGATTCTTGTGGCCCGGATATTCCAGCTCTTCCGGCTCCTCTTCCGCATTCAGGTGATAGAGATTGCCGAACCACTCGTCGAACCCGTGTACCGTCGGCAGAAACTCGTTGCGATCGCCGAGATGGTTCTTGCCAAATTGGCCATTGACATAGCCTACCGATTTCAGTACCTCGGCAAGTGTTGGATCTTCCTTCTGGATACCCCGGGTTGATCCCGGAATGCCAATGGTCGTCATGCCGGTGCGGACCGGCATTTGCCCGGTAATGAATGCCGCACGGCCTGCTGTGCAACTCGGCTGACCATAGTGGTCGGTGAACAGCATGCCGGTGGCGGCGATGCTGTCAATGTTCGGCGTGCGGCCCATCATCCCGTGGGTATAGGCACCCACGTTCCACATGCCGATGTCATCACCGAAGATCACCAGGATATTGGGCTTCTTCTGCTGCGCGTTGGCTCCTGTGGCCACGGCCAAAAGCCATAGGCTGACCAGCCACGGAATGCCCTTGATTTTTTTCATGCTCCCTCCTGATTCGCTATCGCGGAATGAAATGTGCAATCCCTCGCCACAAGAGAATGCATGACTGCTATCGTTCTCTATAACGGTTCGCCTGCAATTGGCGCTCGCCGGTGGCTGAAACGTGACGATCACAGCCACGGCGTTAATTGGGTCGGCAAAGGGAGGGCGTACCCGTAGCACGTCCCCCCAGCTTTCTGCGAATCAAAGTCGGCCCTCCCCCAGAAGGGCCTCCCTTTTACTGCAGAACTTGAAACTAATCCCCGGGCTAGTGACGGGAAGCTAGGTGAAACCACGAACTAGGGGATGCTAGTCCGGATAACGCTATGCGTCCAATGCTTTTTTCTCATCAAGCTGATAACCTACGCGCATGGACTTCGAGCTGCGCCTCCTGCGCTGCGCCCTGGCCCTGGCCGAGCATCGTAACTTTGCGCGGGCGGCGAACGCTGTCCATATCTCGCAACCCGCACTCTCACGCGCCATCAAGGAATTGGAACAGCGCGCCGGAACCCGGCTCTTCGATCGGGGTCCCAGCGGCGTTGAACCAACCGATGCCGGAATCGTCTTCCTCGATCACGCCCGCGACGTCATGTCGCGTGCTGCCGATCTCGGGCGCGAGATGGACCTCCTCAAAGGCCTAGACACCGGCGAACTGCGAATCGGCGTCGGCACCTATCCCTCGCACATGTATGTGGACCGGGCCGTCGCTCGCCTGGTGCGCAAGCATCCGGCGGTAAGCATCAAAGTATCGGTTGACAACTGGGGCAACCTCGTTCTCCCCTTGCGCCGGCGTAAGATCGACTTGGCCATCATGGACGCCAGCGCCGCCGAGAGTGATTCGGAGATGCACGTCACCCTGCTGCGGCAGCACAAGGGATACATGGTTCTCCGCGCCGGACATCCCTTGCTGAAGGGAACTGGCGACGATCATCTCGCCGCTACCTGGAACTATCCTTTTGTGACCACCTCGCGCTTCCCCGCCGCTGTGTTCCGAGATCTCGCCTCCGCTCTGTTGGGATCGCAGAAAGACAAATTTGGCTCCAAAGTGCTGATGTCCGTGGCTTGCGAATCGCTGCACATGATGAAGACCATCGCCATGGAGTCCGACGGTGTCGCCCTGCTGCCCCTCAACATGGTGAGCGACGAAGTGCAGCGAGGGACCCTGGTGGCCATTCCTGCCCCTGAATGGCTCCGCGGAAACTTCGGCATTGTCCGCCTGGCGCATCGCAGCCTCTCGCCGCTGGCTGAAAGCTTTGTCCGTGAAGTTCTGCTGGCCGACGAAGAGTTGCTGCTCTGGGAGTACAAGACGGTTCGTAAACTCTTCGGTCCCAAGTTCGCCAAAGCATTAGCCAGCTAGTGCACTTCGGCTGGCTCCCAGGTAGCCCCTCTGGACTCAAAGGCTGTCACAGCTTGGGAAACGTCAGGCCGAAACGTTGGCAAAGCTGCGGCACACTATCGAAGTCCATCTCCAGCGAATACTTTTTGTTGATCTCCGCGAACTTGCTTACACTGCCCCACGCCGCAGCGACCTCACGGAAATAGTTCTCGAATCCCGCGGGTGAGATGATCTCGATGACCTCGCACGCCTCCGTCCCGGCATTCCAGAAGGTATGCCACTGCCGCCGAGGCTTGAATACCCAGGTCCCCTGCGGGGCTGAGACCACGTCGTTTCCCAGCAAGGCGCCCATGGTGCCTTTCAGTACATACGACAACTCGTCCTCCCGATGATGACGGTGCAGCGGCGCCGCCAGCGCGTGCGGCGCCATGGGATGGTGAACTACGGAGAAAAGGTGGCCCGTCTCTATGCCGTCGACCTTCCATTGCACGCCAAAGCCGCCAAAGTCAAAACTGTCACCGCCATTCGGCAGGATCGACTTCACACTCATCTCATTTCCCCCATGTCGCCCCTTCATCGAAACCAGACTTCATTACTCACATCTCCCTCGGTAGCTCGGACCGCCGGAACCAGGACTCAAACCAGCAGAGTCATCAGTCCGGTCCCCCCGAGTGCTATAGCCCACAAAAGATCAAGGTTGAACCAGGCTTTTCTCAACATGGCCAAGCCCAGCTTTTCAAACACCAATATGGCAATCAAACCAGTAACCAACAGATAGCCGGCAGCGTGAACGGCGGTCGCCAGCAGTGCAGTCGTTCCGTCTCCGAAGCCCAACATGGCATGGCCGGAATGATGTCCGGCTGCCATGGACATCCCTAGAAACACCGGAACCACCATCAGACCTGCGCCATGAGCAGACGCCATTAAAAAGGACCATAGGGTCAAGCGACCCATGCCTACGTTCATGCTGGCCCACCGCGGGTGCCGATGACGAAGCAGGCAGCTCGCCGCAAAAACAATCAGCACGACCGCAACCAGCCAGCGCAGATACTGCAGGGGCACAACTGCCCCGGCCAGAATCGCCAACGCCATGGTCGCGGCCACCGCCAGAGCGTGGCCGGTCGCCAGTGGCAGCAGGGCTTGCCACACCGCGGCGCGTCGCCGCTCCTGCATGCCCAGTGCCACCGCAAACAACCAGCCCATCCCGGGATTGACGCCGTGAAACGCGCCCAGCGCCACCAGTGTTGCCCACGACAGGCTGCTCTGATCCAGCATCAACTGTCCTCGGACGCATAGCAGTAGGAGTCAGAGGAAGCATCGCCACCTTGCAACCGCACCTGGTGGGGCCGAAAACCCTCACTTTGCACGAAGAAGCGCGGGTCCGGCTTCATCCCGCCCTTGTCATCGACGTCGAGTTTCATCAGCCAGCCGCGGATTCCGTCCGGATAAAACTGGTCGTCCCAACTGCGATACAGCGAGTTGGTCAGGTACACTCGCTTCCCATCGCGGCTGATTTCCACCATTTGCGGCCCTCCATTCAGCGGTACCTCCGGATGGCTGGGGTGGGGTTGCCGCCGCACCATGCCGCCGATCTTCAGTGAGCTGACCGGCCTGGGGTTGAATGGGTCAGAAACGTCATACTGCTTCAGCTCGCCTGTGCCCCAACAGGAAACGTACAGAAAGCGGTCGTCGAGCGACAGGTCGAGATCGGTGACGAAAGGAGGGACCGCTCCGAATCCTTTCAGCAGCGGAGGCAACAGCTCCGGATCCGCGGGTTCCGCCGGGATCTCAATTACCTTCTTGATCTTCCAGGAACTATTGCCGTTGCTTCCTTCCCGGTGCCAAAGCCAGACCGACGCCGAAAGGTCTTTCAGCGACACCACTACACCTGTAAATCCATAGGTCTCCCTCGGATCATGCGCCGGCCTCAGTTCCAACACCATCTGTTGTTCCGCTCCCAGGTCGAGTGTCTGCAAGTGGCGCCGCTTCGCCAGGTCCCACACGTGTATCGCGTGTCCATACTTGCCGGCCAGCAGCAGCTCCGGATTCACTCCGTCCTCGACCATTTCCGGAGTTCCCCATTCGCTGGTCACAAGGATGTCCTGGGCTAGGTGCCACCAGAAGTCATACGCCAGATACTGCGGCCCGCGTTCCATCTCCCAGGCTCCCTTAACCTGAAAGTTCTCGGGATTGAGCATGAAGATCCCCCCGGGGCCTTTGCCGTCGGGCGATCCAAGCGCGTTCAGGTAAATGCCATCAGGCCCGCAATGCGAGGTGTGTATGCGGCTGTAGCCTGATCGTTTCATGACCTCGTCCGGCGCCAGGACCTTACAGATGCGCGGCTTCGCAGGATCGGGCTTGGTGTCGATGATGTAAATGCGCGAAGAACGCAGTCCCGGAACGATCAGATATCTCCGTTCCATGTGCGGGTGCGGCGCGTGCGGACAAAGGCATGAACTGCAGGCATTCCATCCAAAATGGTGCAGCTCATCTCCCCCATACGGCATGAACAGCTGATAGATCAGTTGGCCGTAGCTCTGCGACTTGGGATCGACATCGACAACGCCCAGCGCATCGGTCGCTCCATTATTGTTCTGGGGATTGAGCATGGCCACGTACGCGAGCTTCTCCGGCTCCGCTTGCATGGCCATCCTTGGAGAAGGATAGAAAGTTTGGTCGGGTAGCAATTTTGTCATTTCCGTCATGGGCGCCTCCATGTGTTTGTTCCCTGGCCTTGGGCCGCAGCGCTCATCTGCGCCATGTCATCGGGAGGTCGAAGTCCAAGAAGGCTTCTTTAACCGTCAAAGAAGTCCAGCAACGGGGTTGTTATCGCTGGAAGTAGCGTTTGGGGGTCGCAGGTGTGGCATGGCTTCGCCCTCCCGTGAGAGCGATTACAGACCCGGCACCTCCGGTGTGTACTTTACGAATCCTTAAGGATTCCTGAATTTTCCTCCGATCAGAGCCCTGTTTGTGGCAAGATGACCTTCACAGTAGTAGGTCGTCCAAGAGGGGAGTGAGGGGTGAACCTCTAATTCTGTCAATGAAGATTGCTTCCCCAATCGTCGCGTCGCGAAGGTTACGCCTTGTCGTCTGCGTTGCCCTCATCGCCTGTGTCGCGACCTTGGTAGCGGCACCGCACGTTGACCTCCTGCCCACCCTGCTGCGCGCGAAGCATCTCGTTTCCACCAGCTCCGCCCATGGAAACGCGTTGGCATTGGTGCTTTCCCTCAGCTCTGCTGCTTTCCTCGCGCACGTGGAATGGACCCCGCTGCGTGAAGATCCCTTCCATCCGTCCCTGCCCATGCGCCTGTCGAGGTTTTGCGAACGGCTCTGCTGAGAGTGCAGTGTTCTCCCGCAACTCGTCCTGCGCGCGGTCTCCGGCCGGCGTAAGCACCCGTCCCCGGCCGTTCCTCACTTCCAGGAACGTGTCGCCCTTTACACCTCAGGAGAACAAGATGGCAGCAAGGATCTATCAGTTTGAACGTTTCCTGGTCGACGAGCGTGAGCGTCTGCTGGTCTGCGATGGCCAGGTCATTCCACTGCGCAACAAAGTGTTTGAGACACTGTGCGTCCTGGTCCGAAACTCCGGTCGCCTCATGCCCAAAGAGGAGCTGATGAAGACCCTCTGGCCCAACATCACCGTCGAAGAGAACAACCTGCAACACAATCTCAGTGTCTTGCGCAGGGTCTTTCGGCAGCGTAACAGCGGCCGGAAATTCATCGAGACCGTGTCCCGCCACGGTTATCGATTCGTAGCCCCGGTCCATGCGATCGACGACACTACGGGAAACCTGCCTGAGCTTGGCCCACCCGCCGGTCTCCACCCTGTGGGACACGACGAAGACGCCTGCGATTTACAGTTGACGGGTTGATGAGCCGCAACTGGCCGTGCGCGCCTTGGACTCGGAATCGTGGCCTGTTGGCCCGTCGGTCCCTGCGTCCCTGGCGCGCCGGCGCCAAACTTGCTGAAGCAAAAAGCCGCTTTGCCGTAAGATGTTGCAGTATGGCGACTGAAGCCGCTGCCAAGCGCCCATCCATCGCTGACGCCTACGCCAGCTTTCTCGAGCGCTATCCCGAGTACGCCGCGACCGAGATCATCGACCGCCTGCGCGCCACTGAGTATCATCGCTTGGATGAGCAGCATCAGGTCTACCTCGACTACACCGGCGGCTCACTGTATTGCGATTCTCAGGTTGAGCAGCATATCGATCTGCTGCGCTCCAGCGTCCTCGGCAATCCGCACTCCCACAACCCCACATCCTCCGCCATGACGGAGCATGTCGAGCGCACCCGCCGGGCCGTGCTTGATTACTTCGGGGGCGCTTCGGATTACATTCTTGTCTTCACCCAGAATGCCTCAGGCGCGCTCAAGCTGATCGGCGAGTCGTTCCCCTTCACGCCCTCCGGCCGCCTGCTGCTCACCTTCGACAACCACAATTCGGTCAACGGAATTCGTGAGTTCGCGCGCGCCAGGGGTGCACACTTCTCCTATGCGCCGCTGGTATCTCCGGATTTGCGTCTCGACAGAAAGCTCCTCGACACGCTGCTCGATCAAGCTGACCCCGCTCAGGACAATCTCTTCGCCTTTCCTGCGCAATCCAACTTCTCCGGCGTCAAGCATCCGCTCGACCTGGTCAAGCGGGCCCAGGACAAAGGGTGGTGCGTGCTGCTCGACGCGGCGGCCTTTGTTCCTACCAATCCTCTGGACCTGCGGACGGTGCAGCCGGACTTTGTAACCGTTTCCTTCTACAAAATGTTCGGCTATCCCACCGGCGTGGGTGCGCTGCTGATTCGTCGGTCGGCGTTCAGCAAACTCAGGCGCCCATGGTTTGCCGGAGGAACGGTCAACTTCGCCTCCGTACAGTCACGCTCGCACGTCCTCGCGCCCAACGAAGCTGCCTTCGAAGACGGCACGCTCAACTACCTGTCGATTCCCGCGGTCGAAATCGGACTACGGCATATCCAAAGCATAGGCATCGACTGCATTGCGCAACGCGTACGCTGTCTCACCGGTTGGCTGTTGCAGGAATTACTGGCCTTGCGGCACAGTAACGGCCAGCTCATGGTGCGGATCTACGGCCCCGCCACCACCGAAGCCAGGGGGGGCACTATAACCTTCAACCTCTATGATCCGCATGGCCGCTTGCTGGATTATCGCCGGGTCGAGGAATTAGCGGGGCAGCAAGGAATCTCGCTGCGTAGCGGGTGTTTCTGCAATCCGGGCGTGGGTGAAATTGCGGAAGGCCTGACCGAAGACGATATGAAAGCCGCACACACGTTGGGTGATCAGGCCAATCTGATGAGCTTCATGCGCCTGATGCAGGATCGAGGACGCAAAAGCGCGGGAGCGCTTCGGGTGTCGATGGGCCTGGCCAGCAACTTTGCTGACGTGCAGCGCTTTCTCCAGTTCGTGACTGAATTCCGCGACCAGACCCAGCTTGCCGTTGGGGATGTCACCTTCGATATCCAATCCTGCCGCATCATCCGCGATGGAAGCTAGACGCTATTGCGGGTTTTGAAGGGGCGCAGCTTTAGCTGCGCCGTTGTAAGCCCTTATTTTTGCCATCGCGAGCCGAGGGTTGTCGGCGAGCGATCAATGTTTTTGGCTTTTCAGTAGCCTGCTACGCATTCCGCTCAGCGCAGGCTTGGTTCCTCGATGGGCGTTGCTCTCGACTCCACACCGTTACGAATCCCCCTCGGAATCGCGTCCAGTGCCTGTCGAAGATCGGCAATCAAATCTTCCACATCTTCGATGCCGACCGAGTAGCGCACCAGGCCATCGCTGAACCCCGCGGCGCGACGGTTCTCAGGAGACATACCAGCGTGCGTCATCGATGCAGGGTGCTCGACCAAAGTCTCCACGCCTCCCAGAGACACCGCGAGCGTCGCCAGATGAACATGGTCCATCAGCGCCCGGCCGGCTTCCATCCCGCCCCTGAGTTCGAAGCTGATCATCGACCCGAAGCCCTTCATCTGGCGTGCAGCCAGCTCGTGCTGCGGATGCGACTCCAGTCCGATATAGCGCACGCGGCTGATCTCCGGCTGCTTCTCCAGCCAGCGCGCGATCTGCATCGCGTTGCTCTGCGCGCGCTCGATGCGAATCCCCAGCGTCTTCAGTCCCCGAATCACCATGAACGCCTGGTGCGGGTCCATGTTGCACCCGGAATTCACCATGGTCTTGCGCAGGCGCTGGTAGATGTCCTTGTCCTTCGCCACCAGCACGCCCCCAACAATGTCCGCATGACCATTGATGAACTTGGTCACAGAGTGCAGCACAACGTCGGCGCCGAGATTCAAGGGCTGCTGTAGATAGGGGCTGGCAAACGTGTTATCGACCACGACCAGGCACCTGTGCTGATGCGCGATCTCCGCCACGGCCGTAATGTCAGTGACTTGCATGGTCGGGTTCGCTGGCGTCTCCAAATAAACCAGCCGCGTATTGGGACGCATCGCACCCATAACCTGGCGCAGGTCGCAGGTGTCCACATAGCTGGAGTCGACGCCGAAGCGGGAAAAGTCTTTCTCCATCAGGCCACGGCTCGGGCCGTAGACTGAGGCCGTGCTCACGACGTGATCGCCCGCCGAAAGCAGCGCCATGTAGGCTGTGCACACAGCGGCCATCCCGGAACTCGTAGCGATTCCTCCGCAACCATTTTCCAGTTCAGCGACGGCGTCCTCCAGGGCTTGAATCGTGGGGTTGCCGATGCGGGTATAGATGTATCCATCCTCCGCGCCGGCAAACAGGGCGGCTCCATGCTCGGCATTGCGAAAGGCGAAGGTCGAGGTCTGATAGATCGGCACATTGACCGAGCCGGTAGCATCTGCTTTGTACCCGCTATGAATCAGCTTGCTGTTGATTCCAAGGTGTTTCGTATCCATCCTGTTTCCTTTCAAGCCAGGAATTTCCCACGTCAATAAAATCAGGGATTGGCGCCGACCAAACCTTCCAGTATTCGCCGGCCTTGCCCGGCGCTCAGTGATCTGTGCCACAGCTTGCGGTGACCAGCATATCGCGCTACCCAGGCTGATGAAAAACCCTCCGCCGGACTGTAGTGCAGGGCGCAGCTTTTAGCTGCGCCGTCCACACCGTCATTCTTGACATCGCGAGCCGACGCTAGTCGGCGAGCGATCACTGTTTTTCGACTTTTTCAGCACCCGGCTCAGCCGCGTTATTTGCCACCGCAATGATGTGTACAGCCGCTGCAATCGCGACCCCCGCAGCGTCCATGCATGCTCGCGCACCTTACCCGGGCGACGCTGCCATCACTTGTCGTGGATTGTTCAGATCGCGCTTCCAGCGTCAGCCGCGACTCCAGGAAGCTGACGAGTTGCCAGCGCTGCTGCCGGCTGAGCTGCGACCACGACGGCATGCCCCGACTCATACTACCGTGGGTAAGGAACCAGAACACTTCTCCCGGCTTGGCAGTCTCCAGGGCTGAACTGTCGAGCGATGGCGCAGCGCCCCTGCCCTGCAAGTCGCCGCCATGGCAGCGGGCACAGCTTTGCATGTAAACCTTTCTGCCATCCGCAGCCGCCGACGTATCGTCGGCAAGAGGATTGGTCATTGCCGCGGAAGACGCCGGAGCACCATGAAAAGCCTGGGCACAAAGCAGCGAGGGCAGGATCCATGAGAGAGCCAAAACAAATGCAATTTTGAGCTTCATGGCGGGACACTCCTGCAGAATACATACCGCTGACGCTCACCCTTTGCCATGACGCAGGTCACCTGTCCGCGTGACCGCCCTCAGTTCGCCTTTGCCGTTGCGGATCTTCTCGCCAGTGCCAGTTGTGCTCTTTGGTACTGTCGCAGAAGCTCTCGCGTCACTTTGTCCTTGTTCGGAAGCTCGCAGGGCGGCTGATACGACCGGCACTGTTTGACCACGTTCTCCAGGTTGTCGAGAAACACCTGGCAGGGCTCGCAGTCGCCGATGTGCTTCTGCATCTCTTCACAGACGGCGTCATCCACGACACCGTCCAGGTAATCCGAAAGCGCCGCAAACAACTGTCGACATCCTTTTGGCTTCGCATGCCCTGCTGGCTTGCGCCCTGTCCCCGTTGCCTTGCCGTCCTTGTTGACACGCGCCAGTTCTTTACGAACCAGGAGTCTGGCACGATGCAGCCGGACCCGCACCGTACCCTCGCGCAGTCCCATCACTCTTGCCACTTCGCCGGTTGCCAGCCCTTCCATGTCATGCAGCACCAGAACGAAGCGGTACTGCGGCGGCAGCTTCAAGATGGCGCGGCGCAAGCGGTCAGAAGCCTCATTGCTCAGCACCGTTGATTCCGGGCTTGGGCCGCTGCTCTCCAGCAACTCCTGCAGCTCGCGGCCGTCTGGCATCAACGCGTCCAGCGATAGGTTGATTTTCGAAGAAAACTTCGCGCCCCGCCGGCTCATCAGGCAGCGATTGCGCGCCACTTTGTAGAGCCACACCGAGAGCGCCTGCGCATTCTCAAACTTTGGCAGATAAGGAAGCGACTTCAACAGCACGTCCTGCATGGTGTCCTCCGCGTCTTGCGGATGGCCACAGACTTTCATGCTGAAAGAGAAAACAGTATTTTGCAGGAGTCCGAGGGCCTGCTCGATCGACGACGCTTCGTTGCTGTGGATCAGCTCTAGAGCTTGCTCAACATCGGCCCGCATACCTCTTAAGATAGCCGACGGGCAAAGCCTTGGCCAACCGGCACGGCGTCAGCAGCGGATAGAAAAATCAAATTGACGGTAGAGCTGGCCTTCAGGCCAGCGTCCAGCCGCTGAAAATGTGTCGGGCTTTAGCCCCTGAGGTGCTTCGAACACATCAGGCCGCTTCGTTCATGATGGCAAAGATCTCCCGCTCGATCTCCGCCGCCAGCTTCTCGACGCCCTTCAAGCCGGTTGCCCTCATCAAGTCACCGGGGCTCGCAGTCGCCAGCACCAGGTGGTCACCCTCCGCATAAATCGAGATGCGGCACGGAAGCATGACCGAAATGCTCATGTCGTGCCCCAGTGCCTTCGACGCTGCTTGCGGATTGCAAACGTCATACACCCGGCATTCGCGGCCCAGTTCAATGCCCTTATTGCTCAGCGTCTGCTTCAGATCGAGCACGTTCAGCACCCCGAACTTGTGGCGCTGCGCCGCGTCCCGAATTGCCTGGTCAAGCTCCGCCAGCGGCTTGGACGAATGTACCGAGTAGATCATTCCTTGCTCCAATCCAACGGCCGAATCATTGCTGAATTGCAAATACGGCAGCCGACCGGCCGCCCTGTCAGGACCCTCAACGAAAGCGGCTCGATCCCGAATTGCTGCACCCTCCGGTAGCAAACGTCGAGAGCAGCCGCTCAATGTGCTCCGAACCGCAGTCCGGGCAGCGTACCTCGCGGTCGTCATCGCTCATGCGGCGAAGTTTCTCGAAGTTGCTGCCGCAGGTGTAACAGATGTAGTCGTACAGAGGCATTTCGATTCCGGTTTCTTCCAGCCGTTGAATAAATGCATCATCGGACAAAACCGTTACGGCTTTAGCGCGGCCCTACGGTCACGGCCACCGTGCATTCTTCCCTGACAAGTAGGACGCCGACAAAGCAGCTTGGGTGTATAGTGTTGGCCACTCTAGGTGCCTATCAAATTCCTGTGCACGAGTTTTGTAAAGTGCGCCGAGAAGCGAGGCGACATCTTGAAACTTGCCGATGGCATTCACTACGTGCGTCAGACCATGGGCGGCCACGTGCACGCCTTCCTGCTGGATGACGGCAACGGGCTCACCCTGATCGACGCCCTCTACGACACCGACGCGCATCGCATCCTCGACGAGATCCGCGCCATGGGACGCCAGCCCTCCGATCTCAAGAACATCATCGCCACCCACGCTCACCGCTCCCACATTGGCGGCATGGCGGTCCTCAAGGAGATGACCAATGCCCGCACCTACTCCCACGAATGGGAAGCCGGGATCATCGAAGGCCAGCGTAAGTCGACTCGCGTCTCCATCTGGCCCAAACCTCCGTTGAAGGCCTACTACACGCAATTCGGGCTGGCTCTCGGCTTCGATGGCCATAAGCCCTGTCTGGTCGATCAACCTTTGAAAGAAGCCGACCACATAGGACCGCTGACCATCGTCGCCACTCCCGGACATACCCCAGGCTGTCTCTCGTTCTATTGGCCTGCGAAGAAGGCCCTGTTCGTCGGCGATGTCATCGTGACCTGGCCCCGCGTGGAAGCCGGCTGGCGCGGCCTCACCATGGACATGAAGGAGAACGTCAAGTCGGTCGGCAAGCTCTCCGATTTCGACGACATCGACATCGTCGGCGTCGGCCATGGCGAACCCATCCCCGAAGGCGGCATCGAGGTGTTGAAGAAGCTGCGGGAGCAGAAGGTCTAGACGGGTAGAGCGGCGCTTCAGCGCCGCGTTCGCCGTCGACAGGTAAACCACTGGGGCGGGGATGGTCACTTGCAAATTGACCATCTTCGCCCCAGTCTTGCGGAACGCGCCCTTGACGCCGGCCTGAAGGTCGGCTCTACGAGAACTGAACCAACCATCAAACTGCCGTAGTCCGCGAAGAATCTGTCCGTCCCACAACCCCTCGCGCAGTTCCGTGTCGCCCACGCGCGGAAGTGATCCACGTCACCCATCAGCGTGCACGCGCGAAAAAATGGAAACACGACCTCGGAAACTGCGTTCATTCACAGTAGGGGGACGTCCCCGGAAGGACGGCCCGCAACCCACAGGAACGATTCATCCGAGGAGATGCCCATGCAAAACCGTATCGTCTTATTCTGCTTCTTCTTGATCGCATCGGTCGGCTACGCCTTCGGCCAGGCTTCCCAAGGCATGCCCCATCGTTACGATCTAGCCACCGAAACCACCATCACCGGAACCGTGGAACAAGTGAACCATCCTCAAGGCCCCAATGGGATGATCGGAACTCATGTTGATCTCAAGACCGAGTCCGGTGTCTTCGACGTCCACGTCGGTCCTGAAGCCTTCATCACGAAACAGGGATTCTCGTTCGAAAAGGGCGACAGTCTGACCGTCACCGGCTCCAAGCAGGTTCTCGGAGGCAAAGACTCGATCATCGCCAGGGAGATCAAGAAGGGCGACAAGGTCTTGACTTTGCGAAGTGCGAATGGAATTCCCAAGTGGTCGCGCAGAGGCGCAACTTCCAACTAGAAGCTATTTAGCCATCTCATAAAGCGGCTTTGCAAGGGTGCGGCTTCTGCGGGTCCGCAATCGAGAAACAGCGGTTTGGGCTTCAGCCCCTGCGCCGCGTTGTCCAGGGGCTGAAGCCCGGAATCCTTTTACGCGTCGTTCGGCACGCCTGAAGGCGTGCCCTGATACGAGGCAATCTGCGGAGTAAGCCAGAGAATTTCGCGGGCGCGCCACAGGCTTGGTATGGTTACCTGCATGGCGAACCCTGAACATCTGGCAAGCCTGAACGAAGAATCCATTCGGGTATTCGATAAGTTGATGATCGTTTTGTCGGAGGCATCTGTGAAGAGCCGCTGGGTGGAGCGCGAAGACCGCGAGAATCGCACGATACTTTTTCCCATCCGCATTGACGACGCGATCATGAACGCGCCCCAGCCCTGGGCGGCGGACATGCGCCGGGCGCGGCACATTGGTGATTTCACGGCAGTGGAAGGACCACTCGGCCTATGTGAGAGCCTTCGAGCGCCTGTTGCGTGACCTCAAAGCAACCGAGCGCGCATCCGAATGAGCCTGGCCAAGTGCGGGCGGCGCAAAGGCTTGAGGCCTCCGACGAGAGTCGGACGGCCTCAGGCAAAACGGCCAATCGCCACGATCCGACCTCTATATCCTTATTTGTTATCCATGGCCAATACGAGGACGACGGTACCAGATCTCCACCCAGACTGCACTGCGCATTTTTCCCTGATAACTGAAACTCGCCATAGAACACCGGGACACTTGCAGTTGGCGGTGCCGTCCGTTATTGCCGGCACGGCGCCGTCATGCAGGCCGCATAAGGACCCTTTGTGGCAACGGTAATTTTCGGCCCTGCCGTCGCAAGAGCCTGCAAGATCTCCTTGAACGCGAGTCAGCGATCGAAGGTGGAGATCACATCCGCCCCGGGAATCAACGCTCCATCGTTCAGAAACTTGCAAACCGGCGCGGTGTCCGGGTCCGTGCACCCAGAACCGTCGGTGCCACACTTCTTGATCGTGGCAAGATAAACCGGATAGTTCAGAATCGCCGTCATCAGCGTGTAATTGGTTTTTGTTTGCAACAGTGCACAGGCAATTGGCGGAACGACCATCGGGAGCCAGATGGCACGGATACGGATCGGCGCCGGAATGGAAACACAGCGCGTACTGCGGCGAGCACGCCAGCAACTGCGAAAGGTTTTTCCACCGTGTCGCGATAGGCGGGTCCGTAATTCGTCGTCCAGTTCTTCGAATTGTCCCAGAACAACTGGTTGTCGGGCACGAACTGCTCCAGCCAATTCGCCGGGATCAGCCCAATAGGACGCCGGGTTCTCTGTTGCCGGCTCTCGAGCATTGATGGATTGTGCTGCCATCGAACTCGCAAAGCCAAAGGCCAGGAGCAATGTCAGAGCTAATATCATTAGCACTTGTCGCATAATAATCTTCCCCCACTCCTCTCGCACTAAAGTAGACTTCTTCGCGCAGGACGCCCGGCATGCTACCACGCATTGGATAGTTTATTACTATAGTTTTTTTGTCAATTTTATTTTATTAACCCAGAGTTAATTTTCGGCATAGAAAACCAGGCACTGGATTTAGACTTCAATGGCTACAATGGTTACTCTACTGCTTCGTAGTAACCTATGAAGCTAGTATGGCCGATAAGTGGTAGGCGACGCGATAAATAATGCTTCGCTGTGAGCTAGTCGCAGTACTAGGTAACTCTACGAGATTTTAGACAGGCTGCGAACCGCCAAGAAACTCGACTCATACTTCGAATCGGCTCTTTTCTGGAAGACTATCTTCCTCTTGTGCTTAACGTCTCCACATAGAACTTCGTCAGCTCGCGCTTATAGGCCCGGAGGGTATGGGCGGTCTCGGCCTGGCGCTGGGCGGCTGCTGCAAGGTGACCGCGCAGCTCTCCCGAGGTCAGAAGTCGGCGCAGCACCTCCGCCAGCCTCTGCGGATTGTGCCCCGGAACCAGCAGCCCGGTGACGCCGTCTTCAAGAATCTCCGGCACTCCTCCGACGCTGGTTGCCGCGATCGGCAGCCCCGCCGCCATTGCCTCCAGAATCACATTGGGCGAACCTTCGGAGTGCGATGGCAGGGCGAAAATCGTCGCCAGCGCGTAGTACGGCACAACGTTCTTCTGGAATCCCGCCCAGACGACCCGATCTTCGATACCCAGGCTCGCGGCCTGGCGGCGCAGGCTTTCTTCTTCCGGCCCATCGCCAACCAGCACGAAACGATGCCGCGGCAGCTCGGGAATGTCCTTCAGCAGCGCTATCGCGCTCAGCAGGTCGGCCTGCCCCTTCTCCAGCGACATGCGGCCGACGGTGACAACGGCCAACTCGTCGCTAAGCCCCAGTTGCTGCCTGATGGCGTGAACTTCTTCCTCGGGCGGAGTTACGTACGGCTTCACGAAGTTATGCAGGATGCGGATCTTGTCAGCACTCACGCCGCGCCTTTCCAGCCTTGCCGCGAATGGCTTGCAGACTGCAATGACGCGGAACGCGGCGCGCAGAGACCAGCGATCCAACTGGTTATAAGCGCGGTCCTTCTGGTCCTTCAGCGTATAGCCGTGGTTCCATGCTACCCAGGGAAATTGGCGATGCAGGCCCGCGAGCCGGATCAGGAAGTGCGACTTCACGTTGCGTGACTCGAGGATGTCGGGCTGGAACTCGGTCACGACCCGGCGCAACTCTGCGATCACGCTTGGGTCCCAGCGGCCGCGCTCCGGAATTTCGATTACCGGTACGCCGGCTTCGACGGCTGTTGCCGCCAGCACGCTTTGGCCCTCGCCCCGCCGATAGGTCACGAACGTGACGTCCACCGCCGGAAGTCCCGGCTCGGATTGTTTGGCTTCCCGGGCGAAGTCCAGCAGGACGCGGGCTGGCCCCGTAACCGTTGCGCTTTCGATGAAGGTGAGTACGCGAATGCGCTCGGCAATCACCGCGTCGGTCATCGAATCTGCTGCACGGGATCTGGCATTCAAACCGTAACCGACGACGGAGGCTGCGCCGACACGTGTTGCCGATACCACTCCAGGGTGCGGCTCAATCCTTCCCGCAGGCTGAAGCGCGGCGCGTGTCCCAGAAACTTCGCCGCAGCGGTAGTGTCGGCCTGCGAATCGCGTACGTCGCCCGCCCGCGGCGGCCCGTACTTCGCCGGAATCGACACCCCCTCAATCTCCTGCAGGATTTGCCACACCTCATTCAGCGAATAGCGGCCGCCATTGCCTGCGTTGAACATCATCCCCGCCACCCCGGGCGCCATCGCGCTTTTGACAGTGAGGTCGACCACATCTTCCACAAAGGTGAAGTCGCGCGTCTGCTCGCCATCGCCGAAGATGGTGGGCGACGTCTTCTCCAGCAGGCAGCGAATGAAAATAGACAGCACTCCGGAGTACTGGCTCGACGGGTCCTGCCTCGGGCCGTAAACATTGAAGAAACGCAGCGACGTAGTGTCCAGCCCATAGCATTCGGCAAAGCTGCTGCAGTAGTACTCGCCCAGCAGCTTCTGCGCGGCATATGGCGACTTGGGATTCGCCTGCATGGTCTCGACCTTCGGCAGCACCGCAGTATCGCCATAGGCCGACGAGGACGCTGCGTACACCACCTTGCGCGCTTTGCCCTCCACCGCCGCACGCAGCACATTGAAGGTGCCGTTGATGTTCGTCTCGTGCGACGGAACCGGATCGGAGATTGAACGCGGGACCGACGGTATCGCCGCAATGTGAAACACCGTATCCGCACCTGCCAGGATGGGAGCGACTGCATCATAATCGCGGATGTCCACGAGGTGCAGCCGCACGTCGGAAGCCACTTCCTGCAGGTTCTCCTCGTGGCCGGTTGAAAAGTTATCGATGACCTCAACCGTGCCGTCCTGCAATGCGAGGAGTCCGCGCACCAACGCTGATCCGATGAAACCGCCGCCGCCTGTTACTGCATACTTTTTCATTGAAGGCCCGTGTCCATTGTGCGAGCCAAAGCCCGCTGAATTCTTGTCAGGGTGTGAACCCTACTTGCTGGTCTCGGCTCCTGCCTCTGCTGGCGCAGCCGCCGGGGCTGCTGTCCGGTTGATGTTCTTCACGATTACGCGCGCCGGGTTCCCCACCGCCACGCTGTAGTCGGGAATGTCATTAAGCACAACGCTGTTGACACCGATAATGGCGCCCTCCCCAACCGTCACGCCTTTCATGATGAAACAGTTGTGCCCGATCCAGGCATAGCGTCGAATGCGTACCGGCTTCACTTCATCCTGCGGCGCCGGCAGATCAGAGATGCGGGCCATGGCATCGCGAGGATGGGAATCGCTGTCCATGAAGCGCACTCCCGAGGCGACATTCACGTCATCCTCGATCACGATCTCCTTGTTCACGATGAAGACAGTGTTGTGGCCCAGGTCCACGCGGTTGCCCAACACCAGCCGCGGCTCGGCGAAAATGCCCCCGCTGAAAATGTCTACCTTGCCGAAGAAGTTCACGTCGTCTCCGATAGTGATCTTCGCATGGCCCACCACCCATGGCATGCGCGAGCAGCGGAAGCGCTTGCCCACTGCTTCGCAGCGTCCCCGAAATAGTGGCTCGCAAAAGAAGTAGGCCCATACCCAGCGAACCCCGATTTCCAGGGAATGCTGCGCTTGAAAACCGGCGCGCAGGACCGGATTGAGGAACCGGGGCAGCGGCAGATTGCTGGAGCGCACACTGCGAGCGATGCCCCGCAGCGTGCGATAGAACGGAGAATTGCTCCGCCGAATGTTGTACCCAAATGATCCCATGAATCAGGCAATTTCCCTAGGCAGGTTCTTGCTGCTCTCCTCCAACAGCTCCACCAGGAACTTCTCCGGCGTCAGCACCCACGCGATGCGCCGGCCCTGGAAGGCCACCGCCGGTTTGGAACGCTTCACCAACAGCGATCCCCGGCTGCGAAAGTCGCTCAGCCCCTGCTCCAGGTCCGCAACCTCGTAGCACGCGTGATGCAGTCCCCCGCCTTTTTCGTTCAAAAAGCGTAACACGGGAGAGTCGTCGCCGTTGGGCTCGACCAGTTCGATCAGCGCATCGCCCGGCCGCGTGGAGAGAAACGCTACCTTCACCTTCTGGTGGGGATCGGCAAAGATCTGCCCGTCCCACGTCGCCCCCATTGAGCGCACAAACCCCGGCATGGCGGCGGCAATGTCCGCGACCACAAACCCTAAATGGTGCAGGCGCATCGCTATCAGGCTCAGGCCGGCTGGCTTCGTTGTTGCAGGTAAGCGCAGACCTTGTCGAACGAGTCCAGGTCGGCAACATCATCCAGGTCCATCTCGATGCCGAACTGCTCTTCGATGACGTTCACCAGGGTGATGGCGGCCACCGAATCCCATGCTGCCACCGTCTCCTGCGAAGCGGTCGGGATGTCCTTTTCGTTCAAGTCAGGAAATACGATCTGGAAACATTCTATGAGTTTGGGCTTCACATCATCCATGAGCTTCTGCCTTCTTCAACTCTCGCACCTCGTGATATAGCGCTGGGCAACGTTCGTCAAACTGTGATTTTCTCAGACGAAACGCCGCTTTGGGAGCCTCGCCCAGCAAAGAAGCGAAGAATTCCTGTGTCGGACCGTTCTTCGCCGTGGGCTCGAAGGAGAATTCGATCTCCTTCACTCCGGCACTCTCGAACAGCAGGCGCATCGTCTGGTGCTCGATGCGGCGCGAAAATGCGCGGCAGCTCATGACCCACGTGTCTACCAGCAAACGGTCTTCGTGAAACTGTGACTTTGCGACGGCGATGGTTCCCAGCGGCCCGAACTTGTCTTCGTAGCTTACCGCAACGGTCAGCGACCGGTCGCTCGAGGTTTCCTTGTGCCAGTCGGCCGGGGCCCAGCGCCGTCCGTTCAGGTTGAACTGGTTGGTCTTGTTCACCAGCTCCAGCGTCCTTGGCTCTCCCGCGGCCGAGAAATCAAAGGTAATGACGGCCTTTGCCTGCTCCAGGAAGCTCTCCGGTGCCGCCCCGCCTTCTGCCTGCTCGCGGAACGCCGCTCCTTGGCGTATGCTCGCCAACCGCAACAGATCGTCGGACGACACCTTGTCCTTGCCGCAAAGATCGCGCAGCCGCCGCAGCATCTGCAGCGCCGCGACCGGGTCTTGCTTTGGAAACAGCACGCACTCGATACCGGGATGCTGCGCCGCCACCTCCGCCAGTTCCATGGGACTATCGTCGACAAAGATCACGCTGTCGGCGGCAATGTTCCAAGTCTCAAGTATGCGTTTTACCGCTCCCGACTTGGCATTCCAGCTCGCTTCGATGGGGAACACCTGTTCGGGCCGAAGAATCATGTCCGGACGCTCGAAGGCTTTCGCGACCACCGCCGGATCGTTCTTGCTGGCCACGCCCACCAGCGTCCCATGCTCGGAGAGCGAGCCCAGCATCTTCTGATATAGGCCATGCATCTGAGCATCGCCGTGCAGGTCCCAATGCACATTCTCCGGACCGACTTCTCCCACGATGCCCTTCCACATGGTGTCATCCAGATCGGAGATGATGCCCTTCTTGGGAGCAGGTGGAACCAGCGTCCTGGCCAGCAACGCCGCCAACGCATCGGCGTGCTTGATGGTGTAGGGCAGCCCTGCCTTGAGGTCGCTCTTCAGATCGAGGCGCGTCTCCCAGGGAGATTCCTGCGCCAGGCGCTCGCCGCTGACCACCCGCACCCGGCCATCGTGCGCCAACTCCGCCGCAAAGTGCGAAAGTGTGCTGCTGAGCAGCAGTTCGGCCTCCGATGATTGCCAGCCCGGAGCAGGGAAGATCGGCGCAATCGCAAGGCTGGGAAGCGCAAGCGCCACTGGAACTCCCGAAGGTATTCGTCCCAGCCCAGCCTTTAGGCGCTCCAGCACCAGCGTCGCGTGCTCCACAACACTCGCAACCGTGTCCCGTCCCCATGCGCCGGCATTGCGGTAATCCAGCCGCGCGTCCAGGTCCGCCCACTCGATCACCACCACCACCCCGTCGCTTTCGCCGCTCCGCTCCAGCGTGCCGCACAAATCTCCGTACAGACCTTCTGTTATCCGTACCGCTCTGCCGGGCAAAGCCAACTGCAGGTGGGCGTTCAGAAACGTACGAAGATGCAGTGGGGTAAATCCACAGGCCAGGGCCACCTTAAACGGCGTGGCATCGGCCGGTGTTGTTTGCACAATCCTGAGGGCTTCTGTGATCTTCATGGAAAAGGTCCCGGTGCTGGTGAGCACGAAATCACGCACAGGAGGACACCATGCGTTCGGGCAGCATACCAGCCTCGACTATAGTGAATGCCCCGCATTCCGTGCAAGGCGGGAAGGCCGCAACCCGCCTGATTTCACACTCGCGCAACCATATTAGGAAATCGAACTACAGCACCGTTAAGCTAGAATTCGCTTTACAGATCTGGCCAGGAACTGCTTTTGGCAACCAATCCCCCGGTTACACGCAAACATCCGCGGCTGGCGATACAAGCCTTCTGGCTCACCTTCGCCAAGTTTATTGCCGCCGTCTTCGGCATCCTGCTGCCGATCGTGCTGGTCCGCATTCTCAGCCAACACCAGTATGGCGTTTACAAGCAGGTCTATCTCTTCTCCGGAACGGCTACCAATTTTGCCTCCTTCAGCGTTGCTGTCAGCGCCTTTTACTTTATGCCCCGCCAGCCGCAGCGCGGAGGCCAGATCGCGCTCAACATCATCGTCTACAACCTCTTCGTTGGCCTTATCCCTTTGCTGGTGCTCGTCTCCTTCCCGCAGGTCCTGAACCTGGTCTTTCGCAGCGGAGACCTCCAGCCTTACGCCCTGCTGCTCGGAATCTTCGTGCTGCTGCTGCTCAATGCCAACCTGGTGGAGACCATTCCTATCGCCATGCAGGATGTGAAAAACTCGACGGTTTTCGTGGTCGGGACACAGTTGGCAAAGGCGACGGCCATGGTGCTCGCTGCCGTCGCTTTTGCAACGGTGCGCAGCATCCTCGTGGCTTCCATCATTGCGGCCGCGCTCTCCGTCGCCATTCTGCTGCAATACCTCTACCGCAGGTTCGGACCGTTCTGGAAGCGCTTCGACCGGCACTTCTTCTTCGAGCAGTTGGCCTACGCCCTGCCTCTCGGGGCTTATGGGATCATCTGGGTCGTTCGCAAAGACCTCGACAACTATTTCATCAGCTACATGTACTCGCCGGCTGAGTACGCCATCTATTCCATCGGCTGGCTCGAAGTCCCGCTCATCTCTCTCTTCATCGACTCAATGATGGCGGTCATGGTAGTCCGCATCAGCGCCTTGCATCAGGAGGGTCGTGTCGAAGATATCCGCAATGTGCTGGCAAACGCCATCAATCGTGTGGCAACGGTGCAGTTTCCCATCTATGCCCTCTTGCTGGTCGCGGGCCGCGACCTGATCGTTTTCTTCTACACCAAGCGCTACGAGGCCAGCGCTCCCATCTTCTACATCACCATCACTCTGATCCTGCTGAACGTCTTTATCTACGATCCCATCGTTCGCGCTTACGTCGAGCTGCGCAAATTCATTCTGGTCGTCCGCATCGCAGTGTTTGTCGTCCTGTTCCTGGTGCTTGCCCCCGTAATCCACCACTTTGGAATGATCGGAGCCGCGGTCACGGCTGTGCTTGGCGACCTGACCGAACGACTGATCGTGGGCAAGAGGATTTGCCGCACCATCGGCGTCAACCGGCGCGACTTTCGAAGGCTGACCGATGTGCTGCGCGTCGCCATCGTCGCTGCCGTAGCTGCGCTTGCCGCCGCCGGGGTGCGTCACCTGGCGATGGGCCAGCTGCTGTTCGTGCGTCTGGCGTTCACCGGCCTGAGCTTTGCCGCCGTTTACCTCGCCGGCTTCTACCTTTGGCGCCTTCCCGGCTCCGAACTCGTCACCAAAGAGAGTCTGCTGCGCTATCTCCAGATGGCCAAGGCCAAGCTGCTGGGTGCCACGCTCTGAGGGGCTGGCACGGGTTGAAGGGGCGCAGCTTCAGCTGCGCCGTCATAGACTTGAAACTCGAAACTGCTTTTGTGACGTCCGACCTTGCCTCTGCTCGCTCTGCGTTCTATGTTCGATTTCGTATGAATCACCTGCTCAAGCTCCGTCGCCTCCTGTTGATCACGTCGATCCTCACTGCTGCCGCGTTTGCCCAATCCGCCAAAGTCGAGCGCATCGGCCCTGCCCCTGGCACCGTGCCGTCCGACGTGCGCACCGCACTGGAGGACAAAGGTTATCGCGTCACCCTCGACGACGGCTGGACCGCCGACCTGTGGCTGGCCAAGGACCTGAAACTCACGCCCAAGGACGCTCCCGGCGCACTCTACCCCGAGCTGAGCAACGGAGAATTCGTCGGCATCATTAGTCTTCCCAAGGGCATGAGCGACTTTCGTGACCAGGCGGTTCCTGCAGGAACCTTCACCCTTCGCTATCACCTGATTCCGCAGGACGCCAACCACATGGGCGTCTCCCCTAACCCGGACTTCCTGCTGGCCATCCCCGTCGAAAGCGACACCAGGCCCGACGCCAGTTATCCGCTCGAAAAACTGGTAGCCCTCAGCTCGAAGACGACCGGGGCCCACCCCGCCGTCCTGGCTCTGGAAAAAGCCGGTGACCCCGGCACGGCTGCGTTTGATGACCAGAAGTTCCTCGTGCTCACCGTCAGCGTCAATGCCGGAGCCAAGCCCGAAAAACTGGGTATCGTGCTTAAGGGACGGGCCGCGCAGTAGGCCGAAGCCTTGCAACTCGGCCCCAGCCACCGGCACCTGCTCGCCGACGTACGTTCGAAGGACTCCACGCGCCTTCCGCCCGAAAAAAATCTTTTGCTCAGCAGGCATCGCAACACTGGCGTATGCGCTCCGTTGTTGCAATCCTCATCTTTGGGCGTTGCAATCCGCAACACAACTCAACCGCAAGCTCCGCAACCCGCAACTCCCTGCAAATGCATAGCTTCGAACCTTCTCACTTCTTACTACCGTCATCCGCGCACTATCCTCCGTTGCGAAACTCAACGACGACACCGCGATCGAAGCCTCTTCGAAGCACTGCGAGATTTTGCATCGATCTTTGTAAGTGAATGCAACATCAACAGATTCACAACAACTTAGCTACCCTCCACGACCCTCTCACCCTTTGGCATGCCCCGTGCCTTAAGAAAGGTGTAAGCGCGAGCTACACAGGCGCAAAACAGAAAGCTTCGGGAGGCCGTTATGACAGTCCTACTGGTTCTTGCAACATTCGCTATCTTCCTGACCATCGATTACTTCTACGCTAAAGCCAAACACCCTGTCCTGCAGGTGGCTCCGGCGATCCGCAAGCCGGCAGGCGTTTCCGTCGCCCCGCGCCAGCCGAGCATGGTTGGTGGTTTCAACGTGCCTGGCAACCTGCGCTACCATCCCGGCCACACCTGGGCGCTCAGCGAGAGCCCCAGCCTGGTGCGCATCGGCATGGACGACTTCGCCTCCAAGCTGGCGGGCAAGATCGAAGGCATTTCCCTCCCGCAGCGCGGCCAGTGGATTCGCCAGGGACAGAAGGTTTGGAGCATCGTGCGCAACGGCAAGAAGCTGGATATGGTCTCGCCCATCGAGGGCACGGTGGCCGACATCAATGAAGCCGTGGTCAACGATCCCGCATTGGCGACCAAAGACCCCTACGGCGAAGGCTGGCTGGTGACCGTGCAGTCATCCCGACGCCAAGACCAACTACCGCAACCTGCTGGGAGGCGCGCTGGCCCGCTGGTGGACGGAAGAATCCTCCATGCGGTTACAGCGAATGATGCCGGCGGCAGTTGGAGCACTGGCGCAGGACGGCGGCGTGGCAATCGACGACGTGGCCGGACAGCTTCCTGAGGAACAGTGGACCAAGATCGTCCGTGAGTTCTTCCTCACCTAACATCACCAGCCCGCGGTGCGGCCTCCTCCGCGGGCTTCCTCCTGGGGCTCTTCGTGGGCGGCCGCGAGATTCGGAAAGGCATACCAGCCCGACCGGGACTCGCGGCCGAAGTTTTTGCAGGGCTGCTTTTCGCTCTTCGCTCTTCGCTCTTCGCCAGACTCCAGGCCCGAAAGTCCTCCCGGCTTACTCGACCGTCAATGTTGGAGCTTCGAATGGAGGCCGACTCCGCGAAGTTCAAGCCCGAAGGATGACAGCCCAGCAGGGAGCCGCTGGCGGAGTGCTGGGTAGCTGACCATATGAAAACCGCAAATTACCTCGGGACGAACCACAACAAGTTCTGGCGAAGAGCGAAAGGCGAAGAGCGGCTTCACTTCCCCGAATCCACGCTCGTCAGGTACACCGTCAGGGTTCCCCAGAACAGTTTCGCCTTCATCTGCACCGGCAAATGTTGGGGATCGTCGGTGTACCAGATCCAGATGCGGCCTCGGTTCTTCAGCGGGCCGTAGTCGCCTTCCGGCCCGACGCGGATGGTCTGAAACGTTCCCGCCGGCGTCTTCACTTCTTCCTTGCCTTCGACGTGGGCCTGTACGGTAACCGTCTTCCCGCCGTCGTTGAGCGGGAAGGCATAGGTCGCGTTCGGCGCAAGCGGCAGGCTGGCCACGTAGAGTAGTCCCGAGACCACATCCGTCACGCAGCCGGGGATGGCGTGCTCGTCCCGCTTCTTCTGGTTGGTCTTGAGGTTGGTCTCCGTCAGCACCGACTTGCCTGCCTTGTAGTCGAAGACGATGTGGGTATCGCGGCGATGCGAACCCTCTTCTGTGTGTTTATGCAACGACTGCGAACACAAGCTGGTGGCATCGAAATACGACTCGAAACGGTCCTGCACCCGGAACAGCAACGCCACCACGCCCGTGGAGTCGGCCGTGCCTAGCACGCGCATCTGCGACCCACTACGCTGCACCTTCAGCGTGGCCACGCCCGCGGTCCAGAAATGGTACTCCGCTTCATAGCGCAACGTCTGGGTGGGGAAGGAAAAGCCCGGGCGCAGTGGCTCCATGTGGGCGGTAGCGCTGATGGTCGCTTCCTGCGCCGCAGCTGACTGCGAAGGCGTAGGCGGTCCACTGGCCGCCCGCATTCCCGGCACTGGCAGGAGCAGAAAAACAAGGATGAGGGTCGTAAAGCTTTGAACCAGGGTCGAAGTCATCCACGGAACCAGAGCAATTTTGCAACAAGGGCCGCCAGCACGACGGCGGCCCCAATGAAGGCATTGTACTCGCGGTGCTTCAGATATAGCTCGCGCGAGAAGCCCTGGGTCATTCCCCTAAAGCGCAAACTGCGCGGAACCAGCCGCGGCACCGCCTCCGTGTACGCCTCGAACTCGGTAAATCGATTGCGCAAGTATTCTTCTTCCGAGCGGATGGTCGGCACATAAATCAGCACAAACAGCGCGATGATCACCAGCGCGATCACCACATCGCGCGCGGCCACGGCGAACCCGGTGGCCACAATAATCGATCCCAGATACAGTGGGTTGCGCACCAGCGCATACGGCCCGGTCGTCGCCAGCTCTTCATTCTTGTCCACGTGTCCCGATGCCACCGCCCGCAGCACCAGCCCCGCCGACGCGATCGCCGCTCCTACTGCCAGCCATACCCAGGTTGGACGTGCCCGCCAGAGATACAGCACCGCGAACGCAAACCCCAGCGGCACGCGAATACGGCGGGCGATGCGGCCCCACGAGATCTGCTGCTGTGCCGGAGTTTGCGTGTCCTTCTGCGGCATGGACTCGACGGTCACTGGCCTCGGCGTCCTCCGCCATCTTTCATCTGTGACAGGAACTCAGTGGTCGAGTGGTCTTTGGGATCGCCCACGATCTCCACCCGTCCGCCGTAGGCCAGCACTTCGTCGCGCTCGGGCACGCTCTCGCGCGTGTAGTCCGTCCCCTTCGCCTGCACATCAGGGTGCATCTCGCGGATCAGTGCCCGCACATCCGGCTCATCAAAGATGACGATGGCATCCACGTCTTCGATGGCGGCAAGGATTTCCGCCCGCTCCGCCGCAGGCATCAGCGGCCGTCCCACCCCCTTCAGCTCGCGCACGCTGGCGTCGGAATTGATCGCCACCACGAGTTTGCCGCCCAGCGCCTTGGCTCCCCGCAGATAGCGCACGTGCCCCACGTGCAGCAGATCGAAGCAGCCGTTGGCGAGAATGATCTGTTCTCCTTGCTCGCGCCAGCGCTCCACCTGATCACGCAGCACCCCTCGCGTATAGATCTTCCTTGAGGAAACCATCTACCCCTCAGATTGATAGGGCCTGCTTTGAAGGGGCACGGCTTCAGCCGTGCCGCACAAGCATCCCTCCACTCCTGTCATCCTGAGCGAAGCGAAGAGCCTGCCTTGAGCTTGCCGAAGGGACCTGCTTTTGCACCGTGCGACAATGTCCGCCACGGGAGCTTTGGTCCGCTAAGCACGATTGAATTGCTTAATTCTTCTTCGCCGCTCACCCGTGCTCCGCCGCGTATTGATCTATGGCGCCCAGCAACTCTTTGGCCGAGACTGTCGCCGTACCCCGCTTCATCACCACCAGCCCGCCGGCAAGATTCGCCAGCCGCGCTGCCGTCCGGGCATCGGCGCCCGCGACCAAGGACGCAGTAAACGCAGCGATCACGGTGTCGCCCGCGCCGGTGACGTCCACCACCTGATCGGAGCCGAAGATGGCAATGTTCTCCGGCTCGGCATCGCGATCAAAAGCCACCATGCCGTCTCGCCCGCGCGTGATGACCAGCGATTCGAGCCCCATGCGCTCCATCAGGTCAGCTCCCACGGTCAGAACCTTCTGGTCGTCGTGGCCGATGCGGACCCCGAGCGCCTCTTCCACCTCCGGCTCATTCGGCGTGGCCGCCGTTACGCCCGTGAACTCCAGCATGCGATAGCGCGAGTCGAGCGTGACCGGCTTGTTCGTCAGGCTACCGTTGGAGCGCACGAACGTCAGCAGGCGTGGCGTGGCCGCCCCATAACCGTAGTCGGAGATCATCAGGGCGTCCGACGCTGTGGCATACTCCCGCGCCGCATCCACCAGATCGAGCAGCACAGGATCGGTGTCGTCCAGCGCCTCAGGCTCGCGGTCCACACGGATCACCTGCTGCCGGCTATTGTGTGACATGCCCGCCAGGATGCGCGTCTTGGTCGTCGTGGTGTACTCCTTCACGCGATGAATGCCGCCGGTGGGGATCTTCTTCTGGTGCAGAGCGTCGATTAGCATGTGGCCCGGCTCATCGTCGCCTACTACGCCGACCGGCAGCACGTTCACCCCCAGCGCCGCCAGGTTCATGATCGCGTTGCCACCACCGCCGGGAACCACGGTGCGCTCGCGGTGCTTGAGAATCAGCACCGGAGCCTCCCGCGAGACGCGCGCGATCTCGCCGAAGACAAACTCATCGGCAACCAGGTCTCCCAATACGGTGATGGAGAGGTTAGGGAAGGATTGAACTATCTTCTTCCAGCGGTCGGTATCTTTATGGTGATTGTGCCGTGTCATTAATTGGCTTTTGGCTCTGGGCTTTTGGCCTTTCGCCTGTGGCTCTTCGCTATCCCTGTTCGCAATCTCTCTTCGCTATGAGCGATCCTTCAGTCTTGTTATCCTGAGCGAAGCGAAGAGCCTGCCCTGAGCCTGTCGAAGGACCTGCTCTTGCTTCGCGCCACGAAACCCCACTTGAAGGGGCGCGGCTTCAGCCGCGCCGTACCAGCTCTCCCTCCACTCTTGTCATCCTGAGCGAAGCGAAGGACCTGCTGTTTGCTCGCCTTGCGAGACATCGCGTCAGGCACGACCTGGGTCGTGCCGAACGCCGCTAAAACACCTGTGGGGCATCAACATTCCGAAACCTGAAACTCGAAACCTGAAACTCGAAACTCAATTCTCTCACGCGCCGCGCTTCCGCCGTTTACCCACCTGCCCGAGAATCTCATTCACCACGGCATCGGCATTCTCCAGTTCCATGCGCAAAGGAACAACATGCACCGTTCCTAAGTTGCGCAACTGTTCTCCCAAGTTGACCGCATCTTTCTCCGTGGTCACAAACGCCGAGGCGCGATTCTCGTCCCGCAAGCGTAACAGCCTCTGGATATCGCCGCCATGGTAGGCATGATGATCGCGAAAGCTCTGCGTCGCGACGATGTTCAGCCCCGCCTGTTTTAGCTGCGCGAAGAACGGCTCCGGCCGTGCGATGCCGCAGAACGCCACACTGGCCTCTTTGATTTGTGGCGCGAACAGGCTGCGCTGCACCCGCCATCGCCGCTTGATCGGCACCGGAACCGAGTCCGGTGATAGGTTGCCACTGAACACCACAGCGTCGGCACGCTCCAGCGAGGACAGCGGCTCGCGCAAGCGTCCCGTCGGCAGCAGCGAGTCGTGCACATCCTCAGGCGTGAGCAGCACGATGTCAAAGTCGCGCGCCAATCTCCGGTGTTGGAAGCCGTCGTCGAGCAGGTGCAGTTGTGGGCCGAAGTTGCCTTCCGCATACAGCCCAGCCTCGTAGCGGTCTTCTCCTACGATGACCGGCACGCCCAGCTTGCGCGCGATCAGCAGCGGTTCGTCGCCGAACTCCCGCGCCGTACCCGCAGGATCGACCAGCGCAACCCCTTTCGTATCGCGGCGGTACCCGCGCGAGAGCACATCGAAGAGGATGCTGCGCTGCTTGAGCAACTCACCCAGCAGAAGCAGGAACGGCGTCTTGCCCGCGCCCCCGGTCGAAAGATTGCCGATGCTGACCACCGGTCCTTGCAAGCGGTGCGCTTCCAACGTGCCGCGGTTATAAAGGTCGTTACGCGCACGCACCGCCACACCAAACACTGTCGCCAGCGGGTTCATGCCGGTCGCTCCGCGGTGGCCTCGGCCGCGGGCTGGCGACTAGGCTCGGGCAGCAGGGCCAGCAGCGCGTCCAGCGTTCGCCGCGTTGCGCCTTGCTGCAAACGCATGACCTCTTTCGCATTGCGGCCAAGTCTTTCGCGCTCCTGATAGTTCTCCAGCAACCCGAGCATGGCCGGTGTCAGCGTCTGCGGTGTGACAACCCGCAGTGCGTCGGCCCGCAGGAAGATCTCAACAATGTCGCGAAAGTTCTCGGTGTGCGGCCCCACCAGAATCGGCACGCCAAAGTATGCGGGCTCCAGCACATTGTGCCCCCCCTTGGGAACCAGGCTGCCGCCGATGAACGCGATGTCGGCGAACTCATACAGCCCGGCCAGTTCGCCGATGGAGTCGAGCAGCAGCACGCCTCCCGCCAGCGACATCCCTGGTGCCCCACTCATTCCTGCCGTAGGCGAGACATGGTCGTCGGGTGCCCCACTCATTCCTGCAGTTGGAATGAGTGGGATATCTGTCCCATTGCGAACGCCGCCGAAAAGTAATCCCCGACGACGCAAGCAACGCCACCACCGAGTCAAAGCGTTCAGGATGGCGCGTCGCCAGCAGCAGCATAGCTTGGGGGTAGCGTTCGCGCACCGCGCGGAATGCCTCCAGCAGCATCGACTCTTCGCCTTCCAGCGTGCTGCCGGCAAGGATGACCGGCCCGATCCCGTCGCGCTTTATGGCTTCTGCCAGCCGGTCGTTGATCTCCGTTCGCGCCGGCGGCCTGACGTCGAACTTCAGATTGCCGCCCACATGTACTCTCCCGGCAGGCGCGCCGATCGCGACCAGTCGGCGGGCGTCCTCTTCGCTCTGCGCCAACAGCACATCGACATTCGCCAACACCCGCGTGAACAGCCAGCGAAAGCGCTGGTAGCGTGGCAGCGACCGGTCCGACACCCGCGCATTCACCACCGCAACCGCAACTCCTGCTTCGTGGGCGCAGTGCAGCAGGTTGGGCCAGAACTCGCTCTCCGCCAGCACCAGCATGCGCGGCCGCAGGGCATCGATGAACGACTGCACCGCCCACGGCAGATCGAGCGGGACGCGGAAGACATTCTCCTCGCCGAACTTCTGTCGCGCCAGCTTCTGCCCTGTATCGGTCGTGGTCGAGACAACAATTCGATAGTCGCGCAACTGTGCCTTGAGCTCAGCCACAAGCTGCGTGATCGCCAGCACCTCGCCGACCGAGACCGCGTGGATCCAGATCGTCTCCGGCGCTCCGGGCTTCCGCAGGCGCTTCGGTACGCTGCCCAGGCGCTCGCTCCAGCCCGAGCGATACTTGCCATGGCGCAGCATCTGCCACACCCACCACGGCGCGCTCAGCACCAGCGTCACCAGCAGCAGCGCACTGTACACCCAATACACGTGTGCGATTGTACTTGCGGATCTCGCAACGCCAAAGCCCCGCAAGTTGAGCCCGGCGCGCCCGAAGGCGGATAATCCAAGCTATGTTCTTTCGCGCTCGTAATGCAGGTTGTCTTGTGCCGTTTGCCAGTGCAGGCTGTCTCCTGCTCGTGGTGATCGCTCTCAGTTTGACCGCCACCACGGTCTGGGCCTTCAAGGAGTTCGTCGCCCCCCGGCCCGAAAACGCCAACAGCTATCCCAGTAAGGACTCCCATCCTAACGAGAAGCTCACTGCCGCCATCGAGCTCTACAACACCCCGCCCAAAGACGACATCTTCAGCACCAACTACGCCGAGGAGGGCATACTGCCGGTGCTACTCATCATCACCAACAGCGGAGACCAGGCGGTTTCCGTGAAGGGCATGCACGTCGAGATGGTGACCGGCTCACGCAGCAAGCTCGAAGCCCTCAGCGTGGACGACGTCTTCCGCCGCGTGGCGCACATCAAGGCCAGCAGCACCACTCCCGGACATGTTGGGCCCATTCCTTTGCCGAACGGCTCCAAGAACAAGAAGGCGCGCGCCCAGTACGACGAGCTGACCAAGGCCGTGTGGGTCGCCGAAGCCGTCGAGCCCCACGCCACCAAGTCAGGCTTCCTGTTCTTCGACATCGGAGGCATCAAGGACCCCATCGCCGGCTCGCACATCTACCTCACCGGCCTGCATGACGCCACCGGCAACGAGCTGATGTACTTCGAAATCCCGGTGAGCCCGTCGAATCCGACGCAGTGATGTTGCGAACCTCGAATAAACGCGGAGAACGCGGAAGAAAAACGAGAGACAACCACGGATTCACACGGAAGAACACGGATCAGAATAGGCGTTGTTATACTTCAATCCCGATCCGTGCTCATCCGTGCCAATCCGTGGTTCAGATCTGTCGCCTTTCCTCCGCGCCCCTGCGATTAATCCTTCCTCGGCCTCGCTATAATCGACCTCATGGCCACCACGCCGGAAGCGCCGGTCGCAACCCGTTCCAAGTACGAGCCGGTCATCGGACTCGAAGTCCACGTGCAGCTCCTAACCAAGACCAAGATCTTCTGCGGCTGCTCCACGCGCTTTGGCGATTCGCCCAATACCAACGTCTGCCCGGTATGTCTCGGCTTGCCCGGAGCGCTGCCCGTGCTCAACAAGCAGGCGGTCGAGTTCGCCACGCTGGCGGCAATGGCCCTCAACTGCCGCATCAACGAAACCTCGATTTTCGCGCGCAAGAACTACTTCTATCCCGACCTGCCCAAGGGCTACCAGATCTCGCAGTACGACAAGCCCATCGCCGAGCACGGCTACATCGAGATCGACAGGCGCCGGCGGGCCCAAGCGCATCGGCATCACCCGCCTGCACATGGAAGAGGACGCCGGCAAAAGCCTGCACGATGGCCTGCCCGACTCCGGCGACTGGACCTCCATCGACCTCAACCGCACCGGCACGCCGCTGATCGAGATCGTGAGCGAACCCGACATCGCCACCCCCGACGAAGCCTACGAATACCTGACCAAGCTGAAGGAGATCATCCTCTACACCGGCGTCAGTGACTGCAACATGGAGGAAGGCTCGCTGCGCTGCGACGCCAACGTCAGCATTCGTCCCGTCGGCCAGCGCGAGTTCGGCACCAAGGCCGAGATCAAGAACGTCAACTCCTTCCGCTTCATCCGCGAGGCACTGGAGTACGAGATCGCCCGCCAGCAGCGCGTGCTCGAATCCGGCGGCCGCATCACCCAAGAGACGCGCCTCTACAACGCCGCCGAGGGCAAGACCTACAGCATGCGCTCGAAAGAAGAGGCGCACGACTATCGCTACTTCCCCGAGCCCGACTTGCTGCCCCTGGTGGTCGACGAGAAGTGGCGCACCCAGATCGCCGCCAACCTGCCCGAGCTTCCCGAGGCCCGCCGTGCGCGCTTCATCGAGCAGTACGGCGTGAGCAAAGGTGACGCCTACACCCTCACCGTCGCGCGCTCGCGCGCCGACCAGTTCGAAGAGGCTGCAGCAGCAGCGAAGAACCCTAAGCGCGTAGCCAACCTGGTCAACAGCGAGCTGCTCGGCCGCCTGAAAGCCAAGGGCCTCGACCTGGAGCAGTCGCCCATCTCGATGAAGGGCGTCGCCATGTCCGCCGACCTGGTCGAGAGCGGCGCCATCAGCGGCAAGCAGCTCAAGGAGCTCTACGACATCGCCTTCGAGCGCGGCGAGGACTTCGCCATCGTCTACGAGCGCGAGAAGCCGCAGCAGATCACCGATACCGCCGCCATCGAGAAGATCATCGACGAGGTCATCGCCGCCAATCCCAAGCAGCTCGAGCAGTATCGTGGAGGCAAGAAGACGGTGGCCGGCTTCTTCGTCGGCCAAATCATGCGCGCCTCCAAAGGCCAAGCCAACCCCGCCCTGGTTAACGAACTGCTAACCAAGAAGCTGGACGGCTGATCCCGCGCGGCGTCCGTTAGCGAACAGCGCTGCACGAAAAGAAAGCACCGGTCCTCGCCCAGCACGCCCAACCTACTGTTATTACAGCGCGTCTTCTGGCCTGCTAATTGCTGCCTGACCTTAGACATTGCTCCACACTGAGGACAGCTCGATGGACGCTCTTCGCCGAGACCTCCGCTTCGCCATCCGCATCCTGCGTAAAGCCCCCGGCCTCGCACTAGTGGCCGTGCTGACTCTCGCTCTCGGCATCGGTGCTAACGTCGCCATCTTCTCCGTAGTTGACGGCGTCCTGCTGCGGCCTTTGCCCTACCATCAGCCGGAGCGCCTGGTGAAGGTGTTCACCGCGGATGCGACGAATCCGGCGGAGACGGAGCCCTTCTCTCCTCAAGACCTCGACGACTTTCGCCGTCAACAGAGCGCGTTCAGCACTGTCGGCGCCTACTGGTACTCCACGGCGTCATCGGGGAAGACCATGACCGGCAAAGGAGAGCCGCTCCATCTGGAGACGGCCTTCGCCGATTCCGCCTTCTTCACGACCCTTGGAGTCGCACCCGCGCGCGGCGGCATCTTTGTCGCCTCGCAAGACATTCACGGCAACGATCGAGTCGCTGTCCTCAGCGATCACCTGTGGCGCACACAGTTCGATAGTGATCCCGCGATCGTAGGCAAGGCAGTGCTGCTCGACGGCGCGCCCTTTGTTGTCTCGGGCGTGATGCCGCCATCCTTCACCTTTCCCTCGCCGCAAGTCGATGTCTGGCTGCCGCTCGCGCAGATCACCGACAAGGAAATCCCCCACATCCGGCAGCTTCGCTGGATCGATGTCATCGGCCGCCTCAAGCCCGGCGTCTCCATCGCACAGGCTGCGGCTTCGTCGTCCGTGATCATGAAGCAGCTCGAGCAGCAATATCCGGAGACCAACCGGGGCAGCGGTGCGGCCTCGGTCGCCAACCTGCGTGAGACCATCACCGGCAACATTCGCCCCGTGCTGCTGGCGCTGTTCACGGCAGTTGCTCTCATCCTGCTCATGGCGTGCGTCAATCTGGCGAACCTGCTACTGGCACGGGACCGGGGACGCTCGCGCGAGTTCGCCATCCGTGCCTCGCTGGGCGCAAACCGCGGGACCCTGCGCCGGCAAGCCCTTACCGAGAGCATGGTGCTGGCGTTGCTGGGCGGTGCTGCCTCATTCGCCGTGGCCAGCTTTCTTACGCAACTCATCCTGGCGCTGAACAGCCAAAGTATCCCGCGCGCCGCCGAGATTCGCATTGATCCCGTCGTCATCGCCTTCGGCGTATTGTTGAGCGTGGTCACCGGCCTCCTGATCGGCACGCTGCCTGCGATGCGTGTCACCGCATCACGTATATGGGAGTCGTTGAAGGCGACCGGGAGCTCCACGAGCTTTGACGTCCAACATCAGCGCGGGCGCAGCGTGCTCATGGTTTCGGAGATCGCGCTGGCCTGTGTACTGCTCAGCGTAAGCGCGCTCGTGCTTCGCAGCTTGTGGAGACTGGTCAATACCGATCCCGGATTCCGCGCCGGCCACGTGCTCACGGTGCAGTTGCCGCTCCCACTCTACAAGTTCAGCGACCAGCCCAAGCAGCTTCCCGAGTATCGCGACGAACTGCTGCGCCGTATTGCCGCCCTGCCTGGAGTGATTGCGGTCGGCGGCAGCAAGACCTTGCCGCTTTATGGCGGTGGAGAACCCTACCGCTTCGATATCGTGGGCGCCGGCGGACGGCCCGAACACCTGACTCCGACGGCTGGCACCTACATCGTGACGCAAGGCTACTTCGAGGCGCTGTCGATCCCCGTCATCTCCGGCCGCGTGTTCACCGCGAGCGACCTCGCCCAGAAAAAGCCTGTGGCCATCATTAATGAGAGCACTGCCAAGTCCTACTTTGTGGGACAAGACCCGGTAGGCAAGCTTCTCGACATCGGTACCGCCAAGCTCGAAGTGATTGGCGTCGTAGGCGATGTGCGAAACCAAGGCTTGAGCAAGCCGGGCGGCACCGCCGTCTACATTCCATCGAGCATCGCACCGCGCCAGAAGCTCGACCTCTTTATCCGCACCAGCGGCGATCCCCTGGCCATGGCCAACCAGGTGCGGCAAGCCATTCGCGACTTCGCGCCCGACCAGGCCATCACCAACATTTCGCCGCTCGAGCAGCTGGTGCACCAGACACAGGCCCAGCCGCGCTTCTTCACCACCGTGCTCAGTTCGTTTGGCGCGGTGGCCCTCCTGCTTGCCGCGCTCGGCATCTTCGGCGTCATCTCCTACAACGTCAGAGAGCGCACCCGGGAGATCGGAATCCGTATGGCGCTGGGCGCGCTGAGCGGCGACGTGCTCCGCATGGTGCTTCGCCAGGCGGCGCTGCTCCTGATCGTCGGGATCGGCATCGGCTTGCTCGGCGCCATCGTCTCCGGCCGCCTTCTCTCAGGATTGTTGTACGGGATCGGCGGCTCCGACCCTGCTGGCGCTGGCATCCGCGGTAATCGTGCTAAGCGCGACGGCCCTGGTCGCCGCCCTCGTGCCGGCAAGGCGCGCAACCCGCGTCGACCCGGTGGTGGCTTTGCGTGACGAGTGAGCGCCTGTCCTGCGGTGGTCAGGGAAACCTGCTGTCTGACGCAGTGGGAGCCCTCGCATTTATGCGAGGGAATAAGAGCCTCCGGTCTGTATCAGGCCCCCGCTTCAGCCGGGCCGACCGCCGCTCCTTATACCTTTGTCATCACGAGGCAACTTTAGTTGCCGAGGCATCTGCTCTTCCTTTGCTCCCACACGGCTACCCACCCGCCCACCACTTCCGTGGTCTTGACATGCTGGAGAATTAACCTAGTATCGACATGCCTTGCTGAGCAGCCATACTACTGCGACCTACAAATTAAGGCTGCTCTCTTTTATGGAACGCTACAAATGATCGATAACGTCGGGCGCTTGACCAGACGCATCCTTCATCGGCCCCGCACTTAGGAGGCTGTTACGAAGCTCCTGATGGGCGACGACGGTGGAACAAACCACACGCCCGTCCCGCAGGGACAGCATATCTAAGCCCAGCGATTTATCGCTGGGAGGGCGCCAGTGAGAAATTCCGAGTCCGCTTCAGCGGACGGCACGAGTTTCGTAACAGGCATGTAGGCTCAGTTTGTAGGCCCGTAACAGGCTCTAATTCATAAGTCAGTACCAGGCCCGGTTCCATTGGAGATAGTCAAGTCATAACCGGCTTCATGGGCTCCCTTCTTAAGAACGACACAGATCGCCTTTCAGGGTAGGCGGTCTGCAGCAAGCCAATTTGTTAGCTGTTTAAGTGTCGGTCCCCGCTCGGCACGTGCGCTGCTCGTTGCGCACTAATTGAACGCAGATAGAGCTATTCGTCCGCCCAAAGTTCGCTTTGGAGTGGGAGAGGACGTTTTGTCTCGATTTTGAATCTGCTGTTCAGACTATTCAGGAGTCTGGGCAGTCTCAAATAACGCTAGGCCGGCCATATTCAAAAGGGGCGAATTATGAGGACTAAAGCTTGCTGGGATACATGAAGGCTCTGGACGAAGGTTACAACAGGGAATCATGTTGACAACAATCACTCCCACATACACAGCGCTCCCCACGGAGTGCTCCAACCTCTTTTGCGTCTAGAAGCCATGGTTTCGCCGGAGGCTGACTATGAAAAGCAATCCCAGTTCTAGGTTCGTTGCAACACTTCGTGGCAATAGTTTCTTCTCTTTCTCAACAAACGCAAGCCACATGACCCGCTCCTTCACGGCCTGCATCGTTGCTTTTCTGCTGCTTGCGGGCAATCTCTGGGCCGATGACACGTCATATCTCGAAATTTGCAAGGCGCAGTGCGTTGGGCACATGCCGCTCAGTGGGAATTTCAAGTTTATCGGGGTGGCATGGGAAGCGACTGTTCCCGTGGGCGCCTGCTCCGGTCCTATCGGGTTCAACTACGCTGGGAGTGCGTTCATTGTGGAAGGTAAAGTGCTTGGAGTTGGGGTCTCGAAAATCGAAGCTTATGGCTACGACCATGTCCACAATTCGATGAACCGCAACCTACCTCCCGACCCGGTGAACCGGCTTGTCTCGTCCGATTATGTACACCGTCAAGCCGAGGTCACGCTGGTCGCAGGCGGTATTGAGAATGAAACAGTTGCGGTGTTTACCAACTGCAAGTATGGAACCGGGCTTCTAAAAATCTGCAAAGTGGCAGGCCCTGGCGTTAGCGTCAATGATGCTTTCAATTTTACAGTCAGTGGTCCCGATGGCGACGTGAGATACATTGTTCCGGCAGGGCCACCGCCTAATGGGTACTGTCAGCTGGCTGGTGCCTATCCAGTAGGTACCCAAGTCAGGGTCGAGGAGTTTCCGCCGGACGGAATCCTTGTTTCCAACATTGCTGTGAGCCCGCCCGAGCGCGGCGAGCACAAAGTAAGAATCAAATCCACGTTGACATCGAGCACGGCACTACCGAGGCGACTTTCACCAACACCTCGGCACAGGCGTGCTCTGGGCAGTCGCTGATTACCCTTGATCCATCCCACAACGTAGCCTATGCGCCAATTTACGGGCTGGACGCCAACGGCAATGCCCAAATTCAACTAGTGAATCTGAACGGCCCGATGACCAAGATCAAGACCCTGTCTTTGGTGGGTGCGGACAGGCCAATCGCAACCAGCTATGATCCTGCAAATAAGAAAATTTTGGCAGAGGCGCGACTCAAGGACGGCACCCCGATCGGCATCTACGTCATTGACACCGGTACACAGACTGTTGATGCCGGCAGCCCTCTTGCTGCGACGGGGCTTACCTATCCCGATAATGAGTATGGCGGTATTTTGCAGGATCCGGTACACAAACGTGCCTTCGTCGCAGGCGAAGTCAACTTGGGAATTCTGGACACCACGAACCCATTCCCTACTTGGAATGCGGCGTCCGTGGTAACAACCAAGGGGACTGACTCCATATCGTTGAATCAAAATACCCGGGGGAGTGGGCGCCGGAATCCTGTTTATCTCTGCCGATGGCACAAACCAGGTGATCGACACGAACAAGCCCTTGAACCCAATACCGTTCAAGCGCCTCACCGTCGGGTTCCAACCCACCGATGGTATCGCGTTCGATTCAACAACCAGCGTTGGCCTACTAAGTGAAGAGGACGGATGGTATTATTCGATGGGCCAACCAGACAGAACCTGGGGGATCAACATGGCCACGCTCAACACCATGGGCGCTGAGGCCACCGCCGATGTGACCCATGTGGATGGGCTAGGGTATATCGACTATCACTCTCTGTATGCTGGTTTTGAAGGTCCCGGTGGACAGGCATCCGTGAACTGTTCCATGCACCAGGCTACGGTGGTGGACGAAGGCGGGCCCAACCTCAAGTTGATCCAACTTCCCATGGCAGGCGTAGCCGCTGGCAAGCTGAACAATAAGGGCGCTTGTAACGGGCCGACCGAAGATGCCAATTCGGTGTATACAATCGCGGCCACGCTTATTCCTCAAGGGGATATCAACGGCACGAAGGTAACTCTCCGTGCGTTAGGCGATCCAAATTCGCTTACCATGGATGGGGTGAACGACGTCGCATATATCTTGACTGACAACATCGCCGATCAAGGAAACTGGGGTAGCACAAAGCCGATGTTCCTGGTGCGCGTAGATTTGGCGAATCCGAAACCGAAGCGTGGCGCCAGCCCGACTGGTGGCTGCAATGCAGTCGGAATGTGGACTCCCGGCGGCGTCACGCAGGCGTTCCGGTTGCAATAGAAACCGGTTGCGACCAGCAGCGATTACGCGCCATGCCCCACCTGGCCCGCCTCCTTGAGTGGGATCTCCGCTTCGAATCTTGCTGCGCCCAAGTTAGCATCCGAACGAAGGACGCTAACTTGGGGCACAAAATGCGAACGGTTCCGCGTGAGCAGGTGTCCGAAGGGGCAACGATGGAATTGCTGTCGTAGCAACCCAGAGACACATATCCAGGCCCCAGAGGATCCATGAGAAAAAATCTGAGGAGAATAGAGATATGACGAGATCTGGTAGAACCACCCGGTTGGCGCTGATTGCGGCAGCAGGAATGTTGGTTATGATCAGTGCAGCTTTCGAAATGTCGCCAATCACTCCGTTACTTACGCTGACTCAAAATTCCTTGCCAACGGATACTAGTGCAAACCACTCCTGCGCGGTTGCAACAAGCATGTTTGATAGTTGGTTTCACTCAGGAACTCACACTCTGAACGGCCTAGTCGACCCCGCCAATAGCCTTACCTTCCCGAACATTCCCAATTGCTCTTTCTATCAGTGGTCGGAGCAGATGTTTCTGTGGCTTACTTCGCCCGTCGGTGGCAACAGGCAGGTGTTTAGGACGAACACTTTCTTTGACGTCTCACCCCCCGACCAAACCAATGGCAGTCGCACCTTCATCCCGCACCCGTCACCCGCAGTCCTTGGCGTTGAGCAGGGTCAAACGGACTTGTCTGTTCTGGAGGCGCAGGCGACTGCTGGGGGTTCGCTCGTTTACTATCTGACGACTGTGAACGATATCTATGCCTTTCTTGCCACCGGTCTGAAGGACAATGCGCTTAGTCCAATGCCGACCCACTTCCCGGTAACGCAAACCGACCTAGACCAGATCACGACGTTTGCCGCATCGCACGGGGTTTCTTTCCCAGATCCAACCGCTCTGGCGATCATGGTGAAGTCATCCTGGGTGCTGGCCGCGGGACTTCCGAACTTGAGCACTTACATCACTACGACGGCCACGGTTGAGACGTACGACCAGTCGGATCCCAATCATTGGATTCCGATGGGACTGAAAACCGTGCAGTTGGCGCTAGTGGGCATGCACGTGGTTGGAAGCGCGGCAGGGCATCCCGAGATGATTTGGGCGACCTTTGAGCACGTGGCGAACGCCCCTCGTGGCGAGTACACGTACATCAACACCAGTAACAACACCGTAACCGTAGATCAGGCCTTAGGCGCGAACTGGGTGTTCACATCCACTAATTCTGCAGGCCCTTTCAACAAACGGCACATGACATCGGTCTCGAACTCGCCAAACCAGCCAACCATCGACTCGATTGCCCCTTTCCAA
>CAVVDY010000003.1:0-192470 GCA_963747055.1 uncultured Acidobacteriaceae bacterium
TTTCGTTTCCACCGGCGCAGAGCGCTTTGCCCAGGCCCACGGCCTGGAACTGGTGCCCAATGAGGAGCTGGTGATTGAGCGGGAGATCGTGCGGCTGAGCGAGGCCAAGAAGCAAGGCTACCTGCAGATGCCGGAGGAGTTCGGCGCGGCTTCGCAGTATCACGACACGGTGGGCGCGGTGGCGCTCGACGCGGAAGGCAACATCGCCGCCGGCACCTCAACCGGCGGCACTCTGAACAAGGCTCCGGGGCGCGTGGGGGACTCTTCGCTCATCGGCTGCGGCTGCTATGCCGACAACCAGAGCGCGGCCGTCTCCACCACCGGCTGGGGCGAGCCCATGATGAAGCTGGTCTTGAGCAAGTGGACAGCCGACCGGGTGGAAGAGGGCCTGACTCCGCAAGAGGCAGCGCAGCGAGCACTGGCCTATCTGAAGAAGCGCCTCAATGGTCACGGCGGGATTATCGTCGTCGATACCCAGGGCCGCTACGGCCTGGCGCACAATACGCCGCGCATGGCCTGGGCGGTAATGGCGGACGGCCAGCACACTTGCGGCATCGATCTCGGTACTTCCGGCTGATCTAGGGGCGTCTCCCCGTCATACGGTGTCACCTTTTTTGTCGGAGCCTTGTGCCTTCTCCACCACAAGATAGGTCACCGTGTCCCAGGCATTGCGAATGCCGGTAAACAACAGGATAAGCGCGATGCCCGCCACTCCAGCGAGAGCGCCGTTTGGGTTTCGAGGGAGCAGGATTCCAGCCATCAACAAAGCCATGTAGGTAACCAGCGGCAGCCCAACATACCAGCCCCAGTCGCTCGCGTCGGGGGTGTAGGGGGTGGGCTTTCGAGCATGGCGAATGGAGTTGAAGATATAGATGATTCCCAGTGCTCCGCCGAGCGCCAGAGTCTGTCCGGCAAGGGTAAGACTGTGCCAGGGCGCGGTGACCATCGCAGAAATGAAGAGCACGGCGCAGAAGTTGACGACGGTCGGCGATCCGAAGGCGCGGACGTCGTGTCGGCTGCCGGTGGCGCGCATCTGGTGGCCCAGGGCAATCACCACGAACTGCAGGCCGGTCAAGGCTCCAGCCGAAGTGCCCACGATGAGATAGAAGTTGGTCCAGCGGGAGAGGATGTCGAGCACGGCTTGTTGCATGAGTGAGGCTCCAGTTCCAGCCCGGAAATCTTACCGCGAGGGGACCTTGGTTTGGCTAGCGCGATGTGAGCGGCACTTAATGTTCTTCCTGACATCCGCGCATTTGACCAAGCTATTGTCCCATCCTTGACGAGAAGTCCATTTGCGCAGCATGGTACAGACATGGACCTTCGTCCCTTTCAACTGACGCGAGAGCAAGTACAGCAGGGCGCCCAACTGCTCGACTATCAGCCGTTCATCCTCTCGGACGACGTACAGACGGGGATCGGCTACGACTGGGTCTACGGAGCACAGGATCCCGGCCGCTATGTAGCCCGTCGTGACCAGATGAGCGAGGAGACATGGCGACGTTTCGATGCCGCCAATGCTCAGCTTCGCTCCATGTATGACCAGTGGATCGATGTGGCTTGCTCACATGCCAGAGGTGGCGAATCTGTCCTTGATGTTGCCTGCAACAGCGGCTACTTTCTGCAGAGATTTGCCCAGAAAGGGTATCGCGATTGCACCGGTTACGATCGGCTCGACAAGGCCGAGGCCTTCGCCTACCTGAATCGCATTTTGGGGACCAACACCCGATTCATTCACAGGCCTTATGACAGTTGGACGCACCGGTTACCCGGCTGCAACCCTGCTGACGTAGTGATCGCCTCCGCCATCCTGCTTCACCTCAGCGACCCACTATACTTTTTGCATTTCCTGGCCGGGGTCACCAGGAAGGTGCTGTTCCTGTTTACCCGGGTGCTTCACAGCGGTGAATACTTGCTCAAGTACGAAGAGCCCAATGCCTATTACAAAGGCGACGATTTCCCCATCTGCTTCGATAACAATAATTCGATCTCCACCGGCTTGCTCCACTTGAGCCTGAAGAAGCTTGGCTTTCGCGAGGTGATTGAGCTTCAAGCCAACGACCATTGGATTCCGCAGCAGGTCATGGCCGCGATGGGCGTTTATCTTTGCCTGAAGTGATGGAAGAAAGGCCGTGAAGTATCAGCTTCCCAACCAGCAGCGTTTCTTTCTACCCGCCGACCGCCTGCGGGCGGGCACCGCCCCGAGACCGGGCTGTCCCTCCATTACGAACTGCCGGCCCCGGTTGTCCGCGGAGAGCAGTGAGGATAAACGCAACTTCGCGACTGAGGATGTCGGTAGCCTGGCGGCAAAGATCCGGCTGGCGCTTCATCAAGTCCAGGAACTTCTTCTTGTTCACGTATATGACGTCGCAGTCGGTAACCGACGCGGCAGTAAGACTGTAGGGCTTCTCGGAAAATGTCGAGGGTAGGCCCAGTATGGAGCCGGCGGAGAAAGCTCGGCTGAGCTGTGGCACACCGGGAACCTCCAGGCACACCTGACCTGCGCAAATGAGAAATACACCGGCATTCTGGTCGCCGGCATGGAACAGAACGGACTGGGATTGAAAGTGCTCGCTGTTCCCGATCTCGACTAAGGCCTTTCTTAGCTCGATGGGCGCCAGCAGGGTTCGGCAGAGATGCCCCACGCGTTTCATGTTGCTGTTTGTATCAGGCGGTTACCTTCCATGCAGTGATGGGAATCACGCGGGTTGGTGATCAGGAACTCGCATACTGCCCCACCTTCGAATTCTGAAGCTAAGGCCCGGAGTCATTCAATTCAGATTGCTCAGACTTGCGGGGGTGCAAGATCGCGTCAATTTCGCCACCCACCAAAAGCGCGATGCCAGCCATATACATCCACAGCATCAGGATGATCATGGCAGCGAGATTGCCGTACGTGGCGCTGTAGTTGCCGAACCTGGAGACGTAGAATCGAAATCCAACCGACGCCAGCGCGATCAGAGTGGCGGCAACCACATTGCCGGGGGTAATGAACCGGAAGTTAAGATTTGCGTCGGGCCCAAACCGGTAAGTCACGGCAAGAGCCAGGAGCAAGGCAGCGGCAATGATGATCCAGCGTAGCGTCGCGAAGAAGATCAGTAACGGCTGGCTCCATCCGATGATCGACGCCACCCACGACTGAACCACCCCTCCAAAGATGACCAGCGACAGGGCTCCGATCGCCAACAGAAAAAAGAGGAGCATCAGAAGAATCGCGGTGCCGCGGGTTTTCCAGAAGGGCCTCCGGTCCTTGACATCGTAGATCACATTCAGTTGCGTCATGATCGCGTAGACGCCGGTGGATGCCGAGAAGAGCGCAACGACCAGTCCGAATGTCAACAGTCCTTTCCTTCCTTCGAAAGCGACGTACCGGACGGTTACCTCGAACAGGTTTGCAGACTGCTGCGGCAAGACCTGGTGGAGAAGATCCAGTATGGCCTGCTGTAGGTGGGGGATGGAGAGGGAAGGAAGCAGTGAAAGGACAAAGATCATCCCTGGGAAAACCGCGAGCAAAAAGAAGTACGCAAGAACGGCCGCACCGTCGAGTACGTGGTCGTCCTGAATTTCACGCCACAAATCCCTGGCGAAATCTATCAACCTCCTGCGAGACGGAATGCTCGTTGTGGAAACACTCCTTTCTGCGTCGCTCAGCAGCATCTATCAGCGTACTTGCTCGTTCTTCTCGATCTTATCCGCGAGACCAGGTGACAGGAATGGGACCATAAACTCGTTGATTCAGCACGAAACTCATGGGGATGCCGGAGACCCTGAAAAACCAGGGCTAAATCGTCGCTTTTTCTGGGGATGGGCTGTTGCGGCAAAACTGATTGGTCGGGGCGAGAGGATTCGAACCTCCGACCTCTGCGCTATGAATCTCACTTGCCTTCGGGCCTCAAGACACGAATCTTGCGTTCCGTGACCACGACAAAACAACCCGCCCAGTCATTGGCGCTTCCTTCCTGAAAAACTTTAACAATTCGGTCGACCAAGCTTCGACGGTTCGGAGAATGGAGCCGCACTAGAAGGATGCCGTGGTGCGAGCCGGGAGCGAACTTCCTCAGGTCCGAAAAGTCAATGTCCTGAGTGACAAGGAACCGTGATTCTCTCTGCGTGGCTTCCCAAATTTCGCTGTCTTCATGGCCGACGAGACCCTCATCATGTACAGTCTCGCTTTCGTGGCCAAGCGCCCGCAACAAACCTGCAAGCTGGAGCGGAAGATTCTCGTCCAACTTGACCTTCATCGAACATGGGGAATTTCCGGAATGGGCAGGTCTTCTTCAGCCGACGCGGCGGCAAACGCGATGGCAGCTTGAACGTCCTCCGGCTTCAGACTAGGAAAGTCAGTAAGGATTTCCGCTGTAGAGTCGCCATCTGCCAGACTGGCAAGCACAGTGCGCAGGGTGACACGGGTCCCCTTGAACACCGGCTCCCCGCCGCAAACCTTTGGGTCGCGGGTGATGCGCTCCATATAGGTTCTCAATTTGCCGGTTGCGCCCATGTGATTTGCCACAAGCCGACTCCTTCTCGGTAAATGGAGAATGGATGGGTTGGTTGGTCGGGGCGAGAGGATTCGAACCTCCGACCCCCTGCGCCCAAGGCAGGTGCGCTACCAGGCTGCGCTACGCCCCGACTGAGCCTTCATTATAACAATCCTGAAGCTGCATTTCGGCCCGTCCAGCACGGCATTCGTAACGTTGCGTGAGCAAAATTGCAGGCCGGATGCTAGGCTTCTCTGCTGAATGAGCCACCAACCTCCGCACCGCAAAAGTTTCCATCTTCCGAAACCGTTTTACATTGCGGTTGCACTTCTCGTGCTCGTCTATGCAGGCTTGGCCGCTGACTACGGTAAGGTAACCAGCTCCAAGGTCGCCGACGGAGTTTACCTGTTTACCACATCACCCTACGGCGACGTGGGCTTCGGAGGCAATGCCATCGCTATCCTGACCGACGACGGCGTCGTCATGTTTGACACCAGCGGCACGCCGGCCAGCGCGCAGACCATCGTCGCCGAGCTGCGCAAACTGACGGCGAAGCCGGTCCTATACGTCATCAACTCGCACTGGCATTGGGACCATTGGGGTGGCAATCAGGTTTTCAAAGCGGCGTGGCCCAACGTGCAGTTTCTGTCGTACGAGAAGAACCGCGATCTTATGATGAATGTGGCGGTGGAGTGGAACGCTCCCGGCTTGGCCCGTGACCTGCCCAACTACATCGCGCAGCAGAAGCAAGCTTTGGCTGCGGCGGAGGCGAAGCACGCACCCGAGGCGGACTTGGCGCCGAAGCGCGAATTGCTGGCGGCGGACGAAGACTTCCTGCAACAGAAGCGATCGGTGGTATACACCTTTCCTAATGTCGTCTTCTCCGACTCCGTCACCCTCTTTCTCGGCGGGCGGGAGATCCGCGTGTTGCACGCGCGCGCCATCACCCCTGGCGATACCTACGTTTACCTACCGAAGGAAAAGGTGCTGATCACGGGAGACATTCTGGTCAGTCCGATTCCGTTTGCCGTAGGCGGCAGTTATCCGCAAGAGTGGATCGCGACGCTGCAGGCGATCGGCGCGTTGGAAGCCGAAACGATCATTCCCGGCCATGGCGACGCCGAGTACGACAAGACTTATCTGCGACAGAACCTGAAGCTCTTTGAGCATGTCACCTCCGATGTGAAGAAGGCCCGGGCGGAGGGCCGCACTCTGCAACAGACGCAGGCCGCGCTGGCAGGCAACGCAGCTGCTTATGCTGCCGACATTGGGCTTGGGCAGCAACAGCTTCCGGCGTTCAAGGCCTACTTTCTGGAGGTGTTTGTGAATCGAACGTATCACGAACTGGAGCAGCCGCTGGGCGACGATCCCAGGTCGTAGGTTTCTCATTAGCGGGTATAATGCTTTCTGCATGGCTGGGCTTCAGTACGCGGCCGTTGCGTATGTACGCAACCCGGTCGGGACCTTCGTAGAAGAACTGCGACGCGAGTTGCACCCCTCGCACACTCACGCTGACGCCCATATCACCATCCTGCCGCCTCGCCCGCTCATAGGAACCGAACAACAGGCCATGGAAATCCTGCACCGGGTGTGCGCCACTGCTCAGCCGTTTGAGATCACCATGGGGGACGTAGAAAGCTTTATCCCGGCGACGCCGACGGTGTTCATCCGCGTGGCCTATGGCGCCTACCGCATGCGGGAGTTGCACGACCGTTTCAACCGCGACGGCCTGGAGTTCTGCGAACCGTGGCCTTACATGCCGCACCTGACCGTGGTCAAAGCCGACACCATGGAGGAGGCGCACAAGATTGCCAAAGTTGCGCGGCAAAGGTGGGAGCAGTTCAAAGACGGAAGGAAGATCCGGATCGACGCCATTACCTTCGTGAAGGGCAATGGCGAGCGCTGGCTGGACGTTGCGGCGCCGGTTCCGCTGGGCAACCCGGAGGCCAAATTGGTGGAACGATAAGGCCACGGTGGGGGTGGGGGGATTCGAACCCACCGAAAACGCTGATCCGCTCATTCCATCCAGCTCGTCATCCAACAATTACGCGAGCGGGCCAAGGCAGGCAAGATCCTGAAGGCGGCTGAGACAGTTGCGGGAACACTGAACCGAAGTTTTCAAGCGCAAATCCCAGCGAGACTGTAAGCTACTGCGAACGACTGGAGACAGGGCCTCGAACAAACCAGGACATTGTGGTGCGACTGAAGGTCGTGCCCGGTCGAGAACCGGCCACCTACAAAACTTATGAGACTTCCAAGATTGCTGTTTAGCACGCTCATATCAATCGCCGCACTGTTTGCTTCCGCCCACGCGGTCCAGCCGCCAACCATGCGCCTGGACTATTACCACACCGGCAATGCTACGACCGAGACGTTCAGCTTTGACCGCGTGGTGATCGAGCCGCTGCCCTGGCCGGGCGACATGTCCAAGACCATCGACGATTCCAACCTGGGCAACTACTTCTTTGAGGTGCATGACGCCGCGAGCGGCAAACTGCTGTATTCGCGGGGTTTCGGCTCCATCTTCAGCGAATGGTCGCAGACGGAGGAGGCGAAGAAGTTGAACCGCACCTTTTCCGAGTCGCTGCGGTTTCCTGCGCCCAGCGCGCCCGTGAAGATCGTGTTGAAAGAGCGGCGCGAGGGCAAGGACGTCGACTTCCATGAAGTCTGGACGACGACCGTCGATCCCAAGGACAAGTTCATCGATCGCGCCAAGCCGCCGTCACCGGGTCCGCTGCTGACGTTGCAGAAAATGGGCGAACCGCAAACCAAGGTCGACCTGCTGATCCTGGGCGATGGATACACAGCGGCCCAGCGTGGCAAATTCGAGAAAGACGCCAGGCGAGCGATGGAAATCCTGTTTTCGCGTTCGCCGTTCAAGGGGCATCGCAAGGACTTCAACGTCTGGGGGCTGTGTCCGCCGGCTGCGCAGTCGGGAATCTCGCGCCCCTCGACCGGAGTCTATCGCGACTCGCCGCTCGGTACTTCGTACGACACCTTCGACAGCGAGCGCTACATCATGACCACGAACAATCATGCGCTGCGCAATGTGGCCTCGTACGCGCCGTATGAGTTCATCGAGATTTTGGCGAATGCCGGCACCTATGGCGGAGGCGGCATCTTCAATCTCTACGCGACCGTCGCCATCGACAACCAATGGGCGCCCTACGTCTTCGTTCACGAGTTCGGCCACCACCTCGCGGGACTGGCCGACGAGTACTACACCTCCGACGTGGCGTACGAGTCGGAATCGAAGCGCATCGAGCCCTGGGAGCCGAACGTGACCGCGCTTCTCGACCCAGCAATGCTGAAGTGGAAAGACCTGGTTGTGAAGGGAACCCCGGTTCCCACGCCGTGGCGCAAGGCGGAATTCGAAGCTTACGAGCACGACATTCAGGCGGAGCGGCGCAAGATCCGAGCCGAGAACCGGCCCGAGTCCGAGATGAACGCCCTTTTCGAGAAAGAGAAGAAACACGAGGACGAGTTGCTGGGGACGGACAAGTATTCGGACCGTGTTGGCGCCTTCGAAGGCGCGAACTACGAAGCCCACGGATACTATCGGCCGCAGGAAAATTGCATCATGTTCACCCGCTACGACAAGTTTTGCGCCGTATGCCGGCGCGCTATCGAACGAATCGTCAGCATGTATGCAACCGAGTAGGCGATAACAGCAAACCTGACCTGGACCTTCATTTCCATCTCGCGGGGGCTCCGTCGGTTCGAGGCTGGCGAGGTTAGCTTGGATTTCCAGCCTGAGACGGCTTGCTATGGGTAGATCGCGACTGAATGCGAAAACGCGCGGGGGGATTGTCAAATTCACGCTTGAAGGCACGGTTGAAAGCGGCTTCCGACTCATAGCCTACTTCGGCTGCGATTTGCACCACCGAGTAGTTGGTGGAGGCAAGCATCTGCGCTCCCAGTTGAAGGCGCCAGCGGGTGAGATAGGCCATGGGAGTTTGATCCAGGTAATGGCGAAAGCGCTCCGCCAGCACCGAGCGTGAGATCCCCGCTTCTTTTGCCAGAGAAGCAATCGTCCATGGATGCGCCGGCTTTTGGTGCATTAAGGCCAGCGCCTTCCCAACCTCCGGATCGCGAGCACCCGCCAGCCAACCGGTTTGTTTTGCGGGCAACGTCGCAATGTAGGCGCGGAGGGTTTCCACAAACAGCACTTCGGAGAGCTTGGCCAACACGGCTTCTCCGCCGGGCTGGAAGCTGTCTGCCTGATCCACGAAGAAGCGGATCGAGTTCTCCAGCCATCCGCCCGACCCGTGGGCGCGCATACTGACCTTGAACACCGGGGGCAAGCCGCTGAGAAAGACCTGCCCCAGTCGTGGTTCGCAGGCCATATAGCCACAGACAAATTTCGTGACCTCTCCGCCTCCGCCCACTCGCCATAGTTTCAAGCCCTGGGAAAGGACTTCGGTCAAATGGTCGCAATCGTCCACCGTTCGGCTCGCAGGTCCGTTCTCCACGATGTGCCTGTCACCATGCGGAATCATCACGATGTCGCCGGCTTCGAGACTTAAGCTCTTGCCACCTTCCAGCCGCACCGAAGCACGCCCTTCCGTGAGTAGGTGGTAGACGACCACACGCTCCGTGTCGGTTGCGAAGTAGCGCGCCAGCCCATGCGAAGAAGCGGCATAAACACTCCAGGGAGACGAAAACTCGGCGTTATAAAACAGCGCTCCCTGAAGCCTGACCACCCTCAACACTTCGGAAAGCACGTCCATACCAGCCTCCCGGCAAACCTCTCCGGACTCTTGAGCAAATCATCATACGGCAACCGTGGCGTGAGCAAGAAAGGCGGACGCGCAGGCAAGTATCGGCCGCGATAGCGGCGCATAGTTGGACTCGTTGAAGCGTTTGCCAATGCGAAGAGCGTTTCAAACCAAGTGCAATGCAGAAGGAGATAACAAATGCCGACTACCAGTGATGTTGTCGATCAACATCTGAGGTGCTTCCGCGAGAAAGATCTCGATGGCGTACTCGCGGATTACTCACTCGACGCCATGTTGTTCATACCTGGCCAAGTGCTAAAAAGCCGTGACGCGATGAAGTCGTTTTTCCAGGCCCTGCTCTCAGAGTTCTCCAAGCCTGGCTCTACGTTTTCGATGCGACAGCAATGTTTTGAAGGTGATTACGGCTACATCCTGTGGAGCGCCGAGACTGCTGACAATTCCTACGAATTTGCCACTGACACGTTCGTTGTGCAGAACGGAAAGATAGTGGCGCAGTCCTTTGCTGCCAAGATCACCCCGAAAGGGCACGACTAGCCGTCGCGCACACCACCGTCCGCAAGTAACAAAAACGAGCTGAATGGAAGGAGAAAGCATGAGTCCCACTACAATCGCACCGGAAATCGACGGTCTGAAAGCACGACTGGAAGAAACCTGGACCGCCGGCAACTACGACCTGTTTTCGCGCTACATGGAGCGGGGCGCGCAAGTCTTCTATGACCAACTGGACATTTCGGCAGGCTGCCAGTTGCTGGATGTCGCTTGTGGCTCGGGCCAACTCGCACTGTGGGCGGCTCGCGATGGCGTAAAGGTGACCGGCGTCGACCTCGCTCCCAATCTGGTCCGCCGGGCACAGGCACGCGCTAACGCGGAAGGCCTCAACGCTCGCTTCGTACAAGGTGATGCCGAAGCTCTTCCGTTTGAAGACGCCAGCTTTGATGTTGTCACTAGTCTGATTGGCGCCATGTTTGCGCCGCGCCCGGAATTTGTAGCGCAAGAACTGCTGCGAGTCTGCAGCCCGGGAGGCACGATCGCCATGGCAAATTGGACGTCGGAAGGATTCGTCGGGCAGATGTTCAAGACGTTTGCCAGGTTCATCGCGCCCTCAGGGATGCCGGCTCCGGTGCTGTGGGGCAACGAGGCGGTTGTCCGGGAGCGGCTGGGCGCCGGCGTCTCGGACCTGAAGATGAGACGGCGTCACTATAGCTTCGACTACCCGTTTCCTCCATCCGAAGTGGTCGAGCTTTTCCGGCAGTGTTATGGGCCTACCAATCGCGCCTTTGCTTCCTTGAGTGAGGACGCGGCAAGAGAGCTCCGCGCGGACCTGGAGATATTGTGGTCCCTGCACAATCGAGGAGGCGCTGAGCTGACGTTTGTGGACGCGGAATATCTTGAGGTGATCGCGATCAGGGCGTGAGGCCTCATGCCAAGTCCGTAGACGGACGAAAAAAGCCCCCGGAGGAGCCCGCAGGCTCCCCGGGAGCGGCTAACTTAAGCGGAAGTTAGAAGTTGTACTTCATCACCAGCACAACATCGCGTGGATGGTTGCTGAAAACCTGGTTCCATTGCGCGAAGGTCGGCGAGCCCGTGAGCAGCGATCCACGAACGACACCGCTGGTGAAGCTGACCGGCGCGACGTCGCTGATGTTCCCGGGCACGTACTGCGCGTGGTTGAAGATGTTGGTTGCCTGGAACGAGAACTCCACCGACTGACGCTCCGTAATGTTGACGCGCTTCATCAGTGAGAAGTCCCAGTTGTTGATCACGTTCGAGTACAGGGTGTTGCGTACCGCCGTTGCATAGGCGCCGGCTCCCGCCTGGATGTACTGGGCGGTCGGGTTGGTCGCAAGATAGGCTACCGTCGCCCCTTGCGAGTTCATCAAGGGAGTTACGGTCGAGGACGTCCCCGGAATGCCGGCGGGGTTAAGGACGGCACGGTCCGTTGCCGAATCGCCGTTCAGGTTGGAGTCGGCACCGCTTTGCACGGTGACCATCTCCGGCGACTGGTAGGTATAAATGGGTGACACCTGCCAGTTGCCGACAAGGTTCTTCATGAACCAGTTGCCGTTCTTGAACCATGGCACGTCGTAGATGAGCGCCAGGGTGGCGCGCTGGCGGCGATCCAGCGCCGAGCTACTGTAGTCGCACGCAAAGCACTGGAAGTCCTGCGGGCGGCGCGGAGTCAGTACGGTGGAGAATACATCGGCCGTCGAGTTGTCGAAGGTGTGGCTCCAGGTATAGGCCGCATCGAACTGCAGGCCATTGGTGAAGCTCCGTTTGAACGACACTTGCAGGCCGTTGTAGTTCGACGAGCCCCATGGCTCGAACGCTGTAATGTTACTCAGGAAACCAGCGTTGGCATAGGACGGTACCTGGTTGCCGATCGCAGTCAAGCTGTCAAGCGTAGTACCGAGCGAGTCTAGCGTAGCCTGACTCGGCATCGAGAGATACGTTGGCAGGTTGCTGCTGGCAGTTACCGGGCTAGTCACATTCAGGCGGGTCTGCACCGGAAGGTGAATGCCACGAGTCCCCAGATAGCGCAACTCCAAGGTGTACTTGTTGGCGAAGATGTGCTGCACACCCGCTGTCCAGGTTTCCGAATAGGGCATCGTCTGGTTGGGTATATATGCGCCGGTGAGAGCACGTGCCGTCGCTGGATCGGTGATGGGAGCCGGGGTATTCGGCAGGCCACCGGCGCCCAGGAAGTTGCTGTACGAATAGGGGCAGATTTGTGGTGTGCCCGGGGCTGTCGTATCGCAGGTCTGCTGTACCTGCGGCGGCAGCGACAGGATGCCCAGGTTGTCATAGAGAACGTCGTTGGCCATAGCGAAGCCGACGTTCACCGAGGTGTTCGGATCCGGCGCCCAGGCGATACCGGCACGAGGCATGAAGTTCGTGGTTTGGCTGGTCGGGGTGCCGAATGTAATCAGTCCGGGTACATTGGAGATGGCATTCAGCGACTGCAACGATGCAGCCGCAGGATTGCCTGTCCACTCCCAACGCAGACCGGCGTTGATGGTGATGGTCGGAGTGATGCGCCATTCGTCGTTGGCGTAGAGATAGACGGCGCGCCGGTTTCCGTAGTAAAGCACGTTGCCGGAAGAGCGCTCGGCAAAATCGCCCTGATTGGGATTCGGCGCGATGTTGTTCAGGTAGTCGGACAGGAAGCTCCACTCGTAGTCGCCACGCACACGCTGGGTGAACGACTGCGGACTGATGATCCAGCGGAACTCACCGCCAAAGCGCAAGTTGTGTTTGCCCTTCACCCAGCTCACGTTGTCGACGAACTGATACAGGTTCTGAATCGTAAACTGCGGAGCGTTGGGATTGGGACCAAGCTGAATGCCGTTCAACTCAAAGACCTGCAGGTTGGGGAATGTGCCCGGACCTCCCAGTCCAGGAAAGCTGGCGTCACCGGAGGCCGTAACCGTGTTAAAGCGGTTGAAGCCGAAACGAAATTCGTTGTTCACATTGGGTGAAAAGTTGTGGTACTCGCTCATGGTGATCAACCAGAAATAGGTGGGATTGACCGTCCAGAACGTAGGAATCTGCGCGCTCGTGTCAAAAGCGGGATTTTTGGTGTAGGCCAGACGCCAGCGGAACTGGTCCTTTTCCGAGAGGTTGTAGTCAACGGAGTTGGCGGTGTTCAGGAAGTTCTGGTAGCTGGAGCCCAGAAACCCCACATCGCCAACCGGTATGTTAACCGCCGAGTTGCCGAAATTCGGATCTGTGGTTGCCAATCCAGGAGCAACCGAGACTGTGTTGTCAGCGCCACTCAACCCGCAAACCGTCGGGGCCGAGGTTGCAGCAGGAACATATTTCTGGAACTGCTGCAGGTTCGTACTGTTGGGGAACAGGCTGGCCAATGCCGCATAGCCCGCTGAGGTAGGCGCGCAAGCCGTGGACGGCGTTGCGGTTTGGCCAATGGTGTTGTATTCCCAATCGCTGAAGAAGAACAGCTTGTTCTTCAGGATGGGTCCACCAATCTGCCCGCCATAACGATTGTTGTCGAACCGCGGATTGGACGGCGTCACGCCATTACTCACCTGTGATAAGGCGGTCTGCGAGTCGATCGCGTTCAGGTTGCGGTTCTGGAAGTACTCGTACGCACGGCCATGGAACTGATTGGTTCCGCTCTTGATGGTCTCGTTGAACTGGCCGCCGGAAGAGTGACCGAATTCCGCCGAGTACTGATTTTGCAACACGGTAAAACTATCCACCGCGTCATTCGGAATCTGGATGAGTGGACCGGTTACGGTGATGCTGTTGTTGTCCACGCCATCCACCGTGAAGTTGTTGTTGCGGGGCCGTTGTCCTCCTACCGAGGGCCCCATACCAACACCGATGCCCCCGGAACTGGCTACGCCGGCGTCGAGAAGCGACAGGTTCAGCACGCCACTGCCGGTACCGCCCGTCGAAGTAATCGGCGAGTCGGCCGCCTGCTTGGCTCCGAAGGTGGTGGAGATGGTTGGCGTCGTGGTGTCGATCGCCACCGCCTGTTCGTTGACTTCGACTGTGGTGCCGGCACTCACCACCGCTGTGGTGACGTTTGCGGTCGCGACTTTGTTGAGCACCACTTCGACATCGCGATAGCCGCCCTTCATGCCGGGGGCACTCACATCTACGGAGTAGTGGCCAACCGGCAGATTGACAAAGCGATACTCGCCCTGCGGGTTGCTTTTGAGGGTCTGCTTAAAACCGGTGCCCAGGTTTGTCACCGTGACGTCGGCATCGGACACATACGCGCCCGACGGGTCTTTCACCACGCCCGTCAAGTCGCCACTGATTGCCTGCCCGAAGGAAAGGGTGGACAACAGCAACGCGAAACTGAGCAGGGTGAATAGTGTGAAAGTACTTCTATTCATCGCACACTCCACTTCTCTGGTTCATTCATGCGTTGTGCTGATGGTCCGGTATTTCCGAAGCACACCCCACAAGCAACGCTGCCAGGGAGAATGCACGACACTAGCCAATCGGAATTACGAGTATTTACTTCGGCTTGCAGTCCGGAGACCACGGCGAAGCTATGAATTGTGGAAAGTTCATATTTTCCGGCCTGTGTCGAATTGTCGTGGATTCGAAGCATCCTTCCATAGGTTCGTCACGCTGTCTTGTAGTGACGTAGCATATGGAATCGCAATTTCGCATATACAAAACTCAGAAGATGGCGAGCCGGCCGAGACAAATCTTCATCAACTCGGATCTCATGCAACCTTTCTGTTAATCGGCCGTCTTATATCTGTTCGTTCATCACATTTTTCGGGAGCGCTCGGCATTCGCAGTAGATTGTGGGGTGGGGGAACAGCGGCCTTGAGGCGATCTCGACAAAGAAGTGCGGTTTTACAGGCAACTTACAACAGACGCCGCTCAGCCCGCTCGGTAGTCTGCGCCTTGGTATTTGCCGTCGTTGCTTCGCCGCTCGTGGCGCAGGAGGTCGACCTCAGCGTCCATCCTGCTCCGGATTTTGGCAGCGGGCTCGAGTGGCTGGACAAAGGCGCACCGCATCACATCGCGGGGTATCACGGCCATGTACTGCTGATTGATTTCTGGGAGTACACCTGCATCAACTGCATTCGTGATTTCACCGTAGTGAAGAGTTGGTACTCGAAATACCACCCGCTAGGGCTCGACGTCCTCGGCATCCATTACGCTGAATTCACGATGGGCAATCAGGTGCAGAACATACGGGACGCCGCGCAGCGCTTCCGTTTGCCCTGGCCGATCGCCGCCGATGTTACCGGTGACACCTGGAAGGCCTATGGCTCCCAGGGATGGCCCATGCGCTACCTCATCGATGCCAATGGCAACATCGTCATGAGGGTCTTCGGCGAGAGAAACAATCAGGAAATGGAAACGAAGATCCGCGCTCTGCTCGCCTCCGCGCATCCCGAAGTCAAGAGCATCCCGCTAGACCCGAGTACTAACGACTTCGATCCTCGCTGTGGTTCGATCACGCCGGAAACATTTGTCGGCGAGGTGCGTGGGCGCAGTTCCGTAGCCGATCTGGACGGTCACGGGAGCGGCGATGTTGCCGAATTTGTGCCGCCCCACTCTCCTGCCGACGGCGGCGTCATGCTCGCCGGAAAATGGAAGATCGAAGAGGAAGGGGTTACGTCGCAATCGAATGGCGCCTCAGCAGAGATCCGTTATCAGGCGCGATCACTGTACAGTGTGTTGAGCCTAAGTAGCAGAAAGTCAGTGCGCGTCAACATCTTTGAAGACGGCAATCCGCTTCCGAAAGGCAGCGCCGGCGCGGACGTGAAGTTCGACAACCAGGGTGCGTATGTCGAGGTGACGGAGCCGCGAATGTACTACATCGTGCGAAGCCCGAGCATCGGGGCACATCTGGTCGCTTTGCAGGCGGAGCACGCTGGGCTTACGCTGCACACATTCACCTTTGGCAACCAGTGTCAGGTGAACGATACGCCGTAGAGGGCGACGCTCTTTCCGCAACCCGTTTCACGCATACCGCGCGTCCCGTCGCGAAACACCGCGACTGTTGCGGAGATTGCGCGTCGTTATCAGAGCGATCGGGATGCCCACAAAAAAGATGTGGGCAAAGAGCTGGTTGACGAGATCGATCGTTCCCAATGGGCGAGAAGGCGCCGCCGAAAGCTTCACGACCACATAATGCATGAATACGAAGACCGCGATTCCGAAGGCCGGGCCGCCGAGCAGCGGGCGCCTGGCAAAGAACACCAGTCGTCGGCTCAGGGCGTAGTAGACCGCAGCAGCCACAATCGCGATGAAGAAATGCAGCAGCACGCCGAGCGCGCCGGTTAACCATCCTCCCGCGAAGGACCTCGTCCCCAGCAGTCCGCTGGCGATGAACTGGAAGACGCGCAGCACACCTGCTCCGCGCACAATGCCGATGAATATGGCCGCGTCGAGCCCGTCGAGAGTGCCGGCAACAAGACCTGCTTTCAAAATCATCGGGAGCGCTCGCACTCGCACTAGGTGCATCGTCATTGCTTCGCTGGCCATTTTTAATCACTCAGGTTTTGCACTCTATCGCAAATTCCGGCTCAGCCCTTGCGATTGTGACTACTCACCCTGTACGCGTTGCGAGCATCTAAGTTATGGCTTTGGATTTCGCCGGCAAGAACGCTAGAGATCACGGCCACGACCAGGCTCGCTGGTGACAGTCATCCGTAGGCTCATCACCGATTGCTGTAGATTCGCACCGAGCGCGTGACGCTTCGCAGTCCAAGGGACGTAAAATTCAACGCAATGAGGCCAATCGACTCTCGCCGGATATTTCGCGCTTATGCTCTTTCGCTTGGCCTGTGGTTCGTGCTTTCTATCGTGACCGGATTCCAGTACCGCATCCTGGACGAGCAGTGGAACATACAGTCAACGCTGGGGGACATGCTGCTGCTAGCCGGCTCCCGCGGCCTGGCCTACGCGCTGCTGACCCCACCGGTGTTCTATCTCGTAGCTCTCACCGGTAAACGCTCCTTAAAGCCGGTTCAGACCCTGGGTGTATACATATTTGCGCTTGGGCCGTTCATGCTCGTCGACGCGTGCATTCGTTGGATCGTATTGCCGCCGTGGGACGCAGCGCTAGAGCAATATGTACCTCGGGCCGGACACTCGCCTTTGCAATTCATTCGTTCAGGCTTCGCGGACCAGATCACGATTTATTTCGCGATCGTGATCGCAGCGTATGGATATCAATACTTCGAGAACCGTCGAAAGCAGGAGGTAGAACGCTCCGAGTTTCAGCGCGCGCTCGCCGCGAGTGAGTTGCAGGCACTTAAAATGCAGCTCCACCCTCACTTCCTTTTCAACACCCTGCATGGCATTTCCACGCTGATCGATACCAACCGTAGCGCCGCTAAATCCATGATCGTGCGGCTCTCCCGACTGCTTCGTCTGGTGCTGGATCATCACAGCTCTGATCTCGTCCCCCTGAGAGACGAACTTCACTTTGTGCGCGAATATCTCGAGCTGGAAAGAATGCGGCTGGGCGCGAGGCTGACCGTGGAGTGGTCGATCGAGCCCGGTATTGAAAGCATACTGGTCCCCCAGCTTATCTTGCAGCCACTTATCGAAAACGCGGTGCGCCACGGCGTTGCCTCCTCTCGTCAGGGCGGTTGGATCAAGGTTTCAACGCAAGTGTGTGGCGCGATGCTTGAAATCTGCATCAACAATACGTCTGGAGGGAAGCACTCTACCGGCACCGGAATCGGGCTGCGAAATACCACCGCACGTCTCAAGTGCTTGTACGGCGACGAAGCGAAATTCAGCTTCGCCGACGAAGCTCACATTGCGACTGCAACCATTTTCTTGCCGGTACTGCACGAACATGCCTCAGCAACACATACCCAATCGGCTGCTGCCGCGAACTCATCAGGAGACCGAGATGCTTGTACTGATCGTCGATGACGAACCGCTGGCGGTGACCGCTCTGGCGAACATCCTCTCGCTTCGACACGAGGTCGAGCACTTCGATTCGGCCAGTGATGCGGTCGATGCTCTGGCGAAAATCAAAGAGCATCGCTATGACGTTCTGCTGCTCGACATCCACATGCCGGAGATGTCCGGCTTGGAACTGCTCGACGAAGTTAAGAAACGGCCACAGCCGTGGCCTGCCGTCGTATTCGTTACCGCTCACGACGAACACGCGATCACCGCCTTTGAAAAACACGCCGTGGACTACGTGCTGAAGCCGTTCTCGATCGAGCGGGTTCATCAGGCGCTGGACGTCGCCTTCCGCCGAACCGCAGGAGAACGCGCCGCATGTCTGCTTGAAGCCGTGCCGCAATTCCAGTCCACCCTTGCCGCCCCGGCACGCCGCATTGCCATCAAGTCCAACGGGCGAATCTTGTTCGTCGACCCCTCTGAGGTGCTGGCGGTTCGGGCCGAAGGGAATTACGTGCTGCTCGAACGCAAGAACGGCTCGTATCTCATTCGCGAATCCATCTCCTCGATCGCGGAGACGCTCAAACCATACGGCTTCCTCCGCATCCATCGATCGGTGCTCATTAACGGCTCGTACGTGGAGAACATCCAGGCATCGCTGACGGGGGAATACGAATTGCGTCTCAAGAACGGCCAGGAATACACCGTGACCCGAACCTACAAAAAAAACTTGAAGTCCCTGGCACAGTGCTGGATTGGCACCGGCGTAATCGACTGAGACGACTGTTGTGAAGCCTACAAAATCCGGTGGTTTCAGGCTGAAGAAAGGGTCGATGAAATAGCTAACCCATTCAGAATCAGGCGAGGATTGGGGTGGGTGGTGGGACTCGAACCCACGACAGCCGGAGCCACAGTCCGGAGTTCTACCACTGAACTACACCCACCGTGGCAAGTTGGATTATAGCATTCGTAACAGGCCCTTTAGGCGCCACTAAATCGCTGGCAGCACGCTTCCTTCGTCGTGGATAATGGCGGCACGATGCTTCCCTCGCAGGTACGCCGTTCGCTTTCGGTCTGTTCAATGGCTTGGCTGGTAACAGCCTGCCTGCTGATGCATCCAAAGCCAGCGGCCGGGCAGGTGGATCCGCTGACGATTGTTACCTCGTCGCTGCCAACCGCCGCGGCCGGCATTGCCTACAACGTGGCATTGCGGGCGGGTGGCGGTGTGAGCCCGTACACCTGGCAACTAGCGGCGCGGGACCACCTCCCACCGGGACTGCATCTGCGCCGTCATGGCGGCCAACTCGTGGGGACGCCCTCCACGCCTGGGGAGTATCACTTCGCGCTTAACCTCTCCGACGTGGATGCTCCGCCGAGTCATGTGCAGCGCGAGTTCACGCTTGTGGTCGTGGCCGGGCTTACGGTGGAGTGGAAGAGCCCGCCTCAGGTCAGCGGCACGTCGATTGCGGGTTCGCTGATCGTCGCCAATCATACCGACGAACCTGCAAGCCTGACCGTGCTCGTGGTCGCGGTCAATGAGATTGGACGCGCAACCGCGCTGGGCTATCAGTACTTCACCATTCAGCCGCAGGAGGAGCAGGAAATTCCCTTTCGGCGCGGAGCCCGGACCAGGAAGCTATCTGGTGCGCGCGGATGCAGTCGCCCATTTCTCGAGCGGCAAAGCCACGCTGCGGGCATCGAAACAGACGGGGGAAGGCGAACTGGTGGTACGGCATAGCTGAGGGAGCGAGACCACAAGTGCACTCGCACGGGCCGACAAGTAACCACCAGTCAATAACTTAGCTGGGAGTGGCGTCGGTGGGCCCGGGTCCTGCCGTGCCGTTCCAAGAAACCTGCATTTTGCACCCAGCTCCATTTCATTTGTATTGCCGGCATTCTCGTGCCATCATCCTATGCACAACTGCCGCGCAAGGCATGGTGCGGATGTGGCGGCTGGCAGTTCGCATCACTACCCAGGTTTTGCCTTCTTTGAAAGGAGGAGTGCGCATGAAGCGCTTACTTCCACTGGTTCTCGTGCTGGCTTTGAGCTGTGCGGCCGGAGCAACGGACATCTACAACAACCTAGGCTCCGACAGTAACGGGAGCGACTCGGTCTTCTTCTTCGGTCCGCTGGCGGATTCGTTCTCCACTGGAGCAGGTGGTTTTACCCTGGCCAGCGTCGGGCTCAAGCTGGAAGACATCGGCGAGCCGACTGGGTCGTTCACCATTCAGTTGATGGCGGACAACAACATCAGTCCCGGCAACCCGATCTACACCATTGCGACGGTGCAGGACAGCTCGCTGACCGACTCGTTACAGGATTACTTCTTTACTCTGGCACAGCCCCAGGCGCTGGATCCGAACATGCGCTACTGGATTGGACTCAGCTCCAATGACAACAGCGTGGCCTACTGGTCGTGGTCGGTGGACACCAGCGGCATCGGGGTCCCTGGCGAGTACTTCGCCAATCAGAACGGCGTCTTCAGCACCGATAACGGCGCGTATCAGATGGAACTCAGCGATGTGCCGGAGCCGGGAACACTGATCATGCTGGGAAGCGGAGCCTTTGGGGTGCTGGGCGTAGTGCGCCGCAGATTGCTGGTCTAACAAAATTGTTGGGTTGAGAATGCGGCCGCCCCGTTGAGGCGGCCGTTTTCATGGAATGGCGTTCGGCGGAGGCGTCCAGCCTACCCGATTATTACTGAGGGGAACGACCTCTGTGCCTCTATGCCGGCTCCGCCTCAGGAGTCCGCGATCCACTCATTGCGAGGGCAACGATGGCGCTGAGCGCGGCACTCACGAAAGCGCACCAGGGTACGCCGATATAATCCCCGCGCCAGTCCACAAGCAATCCGGCGAGCGGCGGACCCACGACCGAGGCCACTCCCCAGGAAGTCATGGCGATGCCCAGCACCTCGCCGACATCTTCCAGTCCAAACAGTCGAATAACGACAGGGGCGGTAAGCGCCGCCAGTCCGCCGTATCCGATGCCCAAGGCGGCGGCGAAGACGATCAGCAGAGACAAGGAATCGGCGTAGATCCAAACGATGCAGCCCGCCGCGACACAAAGGGAGCTGATCTGGTAGAGGCGGACGGGGCCGAGTTTTTCTGCCAGCGCGTTGAATCCGATGCGCGAGAGTACGCTGGCCCCGCCGACGTAGGCTACCAGAACCGCCGCCGACAGGTGTCCAATCCCCTTGGCGGCGGCCAATGCGGGCAAGTAGACGAGGGCGAGAAACACCGGCACGCCGGAAAATGTTCGCGATAGGTAAAACACCCAAAAGGCCCGCGTGCGCACCTTCTTCCGCACAGCGCCATCGCCCTTCTTGCCCGTGACCTTGATCGGCGGCGAGGCCATCATCAGCGAGCTGACCAGCAGGAGGATGCCACCGCCAATACCGAGCACTTTCAGCGTTTCTCGCCAGCCATCGCTTTCCAGGAGCCAAGCGGCCAAAGGCAGACCCAGCAGGATGCCAACGCCGATGCCACTGCTGGAGATTCCGAGCGCGATGTCGCGATAGCGCTTAAACCATTCCCCGACTGCCGCGGTGGAGGGAGCGAAGACGCAAGCCCGGGCCGTGCCAACTCCGACGCCAAGCGTGAAAAACGCGAGTACGAAGTTGGTGCTGTATGCCGTCGCGATGAGGCTGGCTGCAAAGAAAAGGGAGCCCGCAAACAGGACCCTGCGCGGTCCAAAGTGGTCGGCAAGATCTCCGGTGAACGGTCCCAGAATGTAGGACAGCAGACATATGAAGGAAAACAGGGACGACATGACTGCGTGACCAACGCCAAAGGCCGCAGCCATCGGCCTCAGAAACACGCCGAACGCATAGAGGAAACCAAAGACGATGAAGGAGGAGAGGAAAGCAGCTCCGGTGACGAACCAGGCGCGTGCCGAATCAAGCCTTGGCGGTTGGGAAGTTTCCATGACGATGGGCGCAGCCAGGCAGTGTCCTTGCAGAATACGGGTGAATGCTCAGGTTGCCAAGAATAAATGTGAGAGGTGATTTCGGCGTGCGTCTTAATACAATGCAGAGATGGACTATCTCGCCCGGCAAAAGAAATTCCAGCAGTCCCTCGACGCTCAACACCTTCACGGTTTTGTCGTAACTCACGCCGCAAATCTTCGCTATCTCTGCGGCTACACCGGCAGCAACGGATTGCTGCTTTTCCTGAACGGGCGGAAAACGTTTTTTACTGACGGGCGCTACACCGAGCAGGCGAGTGAAGAGGTGAAGGGCGCGCGCATCGTGATCTCCAAAGGCGCGCTGGTCAAAGACGCGGCCGACAGGCTGGGCAAGCTGCGCTCGGCTGCGATTGGCTTCGAAGCCGACCTTACGACGGTCGTTGCTGCCGAGCAGATGCGCGGGCTGACGCCCAAGCGCATTCGCTGGAAGCCGACGTCAGGGATGGTCATGCGCCAGCGCATCATCAAGGACGCCAATGAGTTGAAGCTGATCCGGGCGGCAGTGAAGCTGGGTGCGAAGGTTTACGAAGAGACGCTGGCCTCGCTGAAGCCTGGCGTATCGGAAGTCGAAGTTGCAGGGCTACTTGAACATGCGGCACGCCGTGGCGGAGCCGATGGCATGTCATTCGAGACAATCGTGGCGGCGGGCAAGCGCGGCGCGCTGCCGCATGGGCGAGCGTCGAGCGCGGCCATACCGCGGCGCGGGTTCGTGGTCATCGATTCGGGTGTTATACTGCGCGGTTATTGTTCCGATATGACCCGCACTGTGTATGTGGGCCGGGTCAGCCGCCTGGAGCGCGCGTGGTACGAGGCGGTGCTTGAGGCGCAGCTTGCCGGCATCGCGGCGGTCAAGCCCGGTGCGAGTGCAGGCGACGTGGACGAGGCGGCGCGCTGGGTATTGCGCAAGGCCAAACTGGATCGGTACTTCACTCATTCCACGGGACATGGCGTGGGTCTGGAGATTCACGAGCCGCCGCGGCTGGGGAAGGCGCAGGCGGAAAAGTTGGAGCCGGGCATGGTCGTTACAATCGAGCCCGGTATTTATGTGCCCGGGAAGGGCGGCATCCGTATCGAAGACATGGTGGTTGTCACCGCCGGCGGAGCCGAAGTGCTGACCCCGGTTACCAAAGAACTAATCGAACGATAGGTGCCGGGATTCATGAACCCGGCGCTCAATCCGGGTGCCCGTGAGTCCTGGTGCCGAGGAATCGCATGAACCAGAAAGAACTGCGCGAACTAATTGAGTTTCTGGTGGAGAAGGACATCGCCGAGTTCGAGATGGAGCGCGGCGACCTGAAGCTCCACATCAAACGCGGGGCAGGAGCCGCACACGTGCTGCCGGCCCCGACGGTTGTCACCCATGCTGTTCCGGTTACGCCGGTGCCGGCGCCGGGGGCCGCGTTACCATCTGCGCCGGCCGCTGCAGCGCCGAGTCCCTCAGCCGGCGCGGGCGCGGCTGCCTCGGACGATGCCAACCTGCACATCGTGAAATCACCCATGGTCGGCACCTTTTACGAAGCTCCCTCGCCGGGCGCGCCGCCGTTCGTGGCTGTGGGCGCTTCGGTCAAAGAAGGGCAAGTGCTTTGCATCATCGAGGCGATGAAGCTGATGAATGAAATCGAAGCCGACGCCTCCGGTGAAATCGCGAAACTCTTCGTCAGCAATGGCGCGCCGGTGGAATACGGTATGCCGCTGTTCGGCATCCGCAAGAGCTGAGAATTCCCGTTCATGTTCAAGAAGATCCTGATTGCGAATCGCGGCGAAATTGCCCTGCGCGTCATCTGCGCCTGTAAGGAGCTGGGCATCAAGGCCGTCGCCATCTACAGCGAGGCCGATCGCAACTCGCTGCATGTACGCTTTGCCGATGAAGCCATCTGCATCGGCCCGCCCCGCCTGAGCGAGAGCTACCTGAATGTTCCCTCGGTGATCAGTGCGGCGGAGATCGCCAACGTCGACGCCATCCATCCCGGCTACGGCCTGCTGAGCGAGAACGCCAACTTCGCCGAGGTGGTGGGGGCTTGCGGCATCAAGTTCATCGGGCCGCCGCCGGAAGTTACGCGCACCATGGGCGAAAAGGAGAAAGCCCGCGCCACCATGAAGAAGGTTGGCGTGCCGATTCTTCCCGGCTCCGACGGCATTATTGAGTCGGCGGAAGAGGCGGCGGAGTGGGCGAACACTATCGGGTATCCGGTTATCGTCAAAGCCTCGGCGGGAGGCGGCGGGCGCGGTATGAGAATCATCCGCTCGGCGGAAGAGTTGCCCAACCTCTACCACGGCGCGCAGTCGGAAGCGGCGGCGGCGTTCGGCAACGGCGACCTATACATGGAAAAGTTCATCGAGCGTCCGCGCCACATCGAGTTCCAGGTGCTGGCCGACGAGCACGGTAACGTGATGAGCCTGGGCGAGCGCGAGTGCAGTATTCAGCGCCGCCATCAGAAGTTGGTCGAGGAAGCGCCGTCAGTCGTAGTCACGCAGGAGCTACGCGACCGGATTGGCGGCATCCTGGTGAAGTCGCTTGGCGAAATCGGCTACCAGAATGCCGGTACGGTCGAGTTCCTGATGGACGAAGACGGCGAGCTGTACTTCATCGAGATGAACACCCGCATCCAGGTAGAGCATCCCGTGACCGAGATGACCACCGACGTCGACCTGGTGAAGTCGCAAATTCGCATCGCGGCGGGGGAGAAGCTGAATGAGGTGATCCAGCACAACGTCTACTTTCGCGGGCACGCCATCGAATGCCGCATCAACGCCGAGCATCCGGAAAAATTCACGCCCTCGGCGGGCAAGATCACGGCCTTCAATCTGCCGGGCGGCACAGGCATTCGCGTGGATACCGCGGCCTATGCCGAGGGAGTCATTCCTCCCTATTACGATTCGTTGATTGCAAAGCTCGTGGCGCGAGGCCGCGATCGCGAAGAGGCCGTCTCGCGCATGGCGCGCGCGCTGGACATGTTTGTCGTCGAAGGCATTTACACCACCATTCCGCTGCACAGGCGCATTATGGCCGATCCTGAGTTTCGTGCAGGGAACCTCGATACCAAGTTCATGGAGCGCTTCCTGGCACGGCAGGCAGAGGTCGCGAAGTAGAAACCTTGGGCGAACGCCGCATCCAACTCCCCCCTCTGTACGCGATTGTTGATGTCAGCTCCCTGTTCCATGTGTCGCCTGACGCTGCGGCGGTAGTGGAGTTTGCAAGCCAGCTGGCGGCCGGCGGGGTCACGCTCATCCAATACCGCAACAAAGATGGCGGCGTGCGCACCATGCTGAGCCAGGCGCGTGAGATGCGGCGGGCGCTCGGAGGCAAAGTTAAGCTCATCATGAACGATCGCGCAGACCTGTGCCTTGCAGCTGAGTTCGACGGAGTGCATGTGGGGCAGGACGACCTGTCGCCGGAAGGGGCACGGCGCGTGGTTGGGCCGGAGCGGATCGTCGGCGTCTCGACCCACCACCTCGAGCAGTTACAGCAGGCCGACGCCAGCCCGGTTGACTACATTGCCTTCGGGCCGATATTCAGCACATCCGCCAAGCAAAACCCTGACCCGGTTGTGGGGTTGGAAGGATTGCGTGCCGCGCGCGCTGCCACCAGGAAGCCGCTGGTTGCCATCGGCGGCATCACGCGCGCCAATGCGAGGTCGGTCATCGATGCTGGGGCGGATTCGGTGGCGGTGATCTCCGATCTTGTGACATCGCCGCGACACGCGGCAGAGGAATTTCTGCGGCTGATAGTGTAAGCTGCGACAGTTTGGACGGTAGGCCGGACGTTCGCAAGTTGCGATCCTGTCCTCAAACCTGCTGACGTTGTATGCTTCAACAAACCGGATCGGCACCGAGGCTTCTTGAGCACGCAAACCAAAACCATCACCCCATCCCCTGACAGCGGATTCGTAAAAGGTCTGGGCCTGACCAGCGCCACCATGCTGGTGATGGGCTCCATGATCGGCTCCGGCATCTTCATCGTCTCCGCCGACATTGCGCGCATGACCGATTCGCCGGCGCTGCTGATCGGCGCGTGGCTGGTTACCGGCTTCATGACCATCACCGGCGCATTGGCCTATGGCGAGCTGGCGGCCATGATGCCTCATGCCGGCGGGCAGTACGTTTATCTGCGCGAATCGCTCGGGCCGCTGTGGGGATTCCTCTACGGCTGGACGCTGTTTCTGGTGATACAGACCGGAACCATCGCCGCCGTCGGCGTGGCCTTCGGCAAGTTTCTTGGCGTGTTCTTCCCGTCGGTCTCTTCAACGAACTGGATCCTGCATTTGTGGAAGGTGCCGCCCATACCCGTCGGGCCAATGGTGCTGGGCAACATGGATGTCGGCCTGAACACGCAGAACCTCTTCGCCGTTCTGATTGTGGTCTTTCTCTCAGTGATCAATATCTTCGGCGTGCGCACGGGCGCGATCGTGCAGAACGTCTTCACTTTTGCGAAGACGGCTGCGCTGCTGGGACTGGTGCTGCTCGGGCTGTTTGTAGGCCGTAACGCCGAGGCCATCGCTGCCAACTTCGGTTCCAGCTTCTCCAACTTCTGGCACAATGCCGGCTGGAGCGTGATGCATCCGGTGCAGGTCGGAATCGGCGGGCCGATCGCGATGGTGGGAGTGCTAACCATCCTCGCGGTGTCGCAGGTCGGGTCGCTGTTTTCCTCCGATGCCTGGAACAACGTGACCTTTACAGCGGCCGAGGTGAAGAACCCCCAGCGTACCTTACCGTTGTCGCTGGCCTTGGGAACGGGCGCGGTCATCCTTCTCTACGTGCTGGCGAACGTGGTTTACCTGCACGTGCTGCCGTTGCATGGAGTCGCTGACGGTGCGACGGTGGTAGCGCGTGGTATCCAGCACGCCTCGGAAGACCGGGTGGCAACGGCAGTCATGCAGCAGATCTTCGGCTCTGCGGGCGCGGGCATTATGGCCATTGCCATCCTGATCTCCTGCTTCGGCTGCGACAACGGCCTCATTCTGGCGGGTGCCCGCGTCTATTACGCCATGGCGCGCGACCGGCTGTTCTTCCGCCGTGCGGGCGAGCTGCATCCCAAGTACCGCACCCCGGCACACTCGCTCTTCATGCAGTGCGTCTGGACCTGCGTGCTCTGTATTTCGGGCAGCTACAGCCAACTGCTCGACTACATCATCTTTGCGGTGCTGATGTTCTACATCCTGACCATTGCCGGGCTGTTCATTCTGCGGGTCAAGCGCCCCAATGAGCCACGGCCTTACCGCGCCATTGGTTATCCGGTTCTGCCCGCGGTTTACATTTTGATGGCGGTGTTCATTGATATAGTCTTGTTGCGCTATAAACCGCAGTACACGTGGCCTGGACTCATCATTGTTTTACTGGGCATTCCCGTATACTTCGTGTGGTCGAGGCTCAGCCGGGAAGTGAGCGCCCAAACCTGATTTCGAAGGAGTAACAACTGTTGTGGCCAATCTCCTGAAATGCAAGCCCCTGGACATGCTGATGCGAGAGGCGTCCGAAGAGGGCGAACATAGCCTCAAGCGCGCTCTGGGCCCGGTAAACCTCATCACCCTGGGCATCGGCGCCATCATCGGCGCAGGTATCTTCGTGCTCACCGGCTCGGCGGCAGCGCAGTATGCCGGTCCGGCCATCGTGCTCTCGTTTATTCTCGCCGGACTGGGCTGCGTCTTCGCCGGCCTTTGCTACTCCGAATTTTCTTCCCTAATCCCGATCGCAGGCTCCGCCTATACCTATGGCTACGCCACGCTGGGCGAAATTTTTGCCTGGATCATCGGCTGGGACCTGATTCTGGAATACGCCTTCGGCGCCGCCACTGTGGCCTCAGGGTGGGCCGGATACTTCGTCAGCTTCTTACAGGATTTCGGAATCCATATTCCGCCGCGGTTCACGGCGACACCCTTTACCCACGCGGGCAATCACTGGGTGCCGAATGTGCTGGTGCAGTACCAGGGGCGCTGGGAGCTCCTCACCACACTGGCGCCAACGCTGAAGCAGAATGGCGTTGACCCAGCGACACTGCCGCAGGTCACGGGGGTGTTCAACCTGGTGGCTTTCGTGATCATCGCATTGGTGACGATCATCCTGGTCATCGGCATCAAGGAATCGGCTAACTTCAATTCCGGTATCGTGATCGTCAAGGTCACGATTGTGCTCATCTTTATTGGCATAGCCGCGGCTTTTGTTACCAAGCATCCCAGCCTCGCGACCGCCAACTGGCATCCTTTCATTCCTCCCAATCAAGGTGAGTTTGGCCAATATGGCTGGTCGGGAATCGCGCGCGCCGCAGGCGTGATTTTCTTTGCCTACATTGGATTTGACGCGGTCTCCACCGCCGCGCAGGAAGCACGCAATCCGCAGAAAGACATGCCCATCGGTATCCTGGGCTCACTGGTCATTTGCACCGTGCTTTACATCCTGGTCTCCGGGCTGCTCACCGGCATGGTTCCCTATAGCGCTCTGAATGTCTCCGATCCGGTGGCCGTCGGCATCGATGCTACTGGCATTCGCTGGGGATCATTCCTGGTGAAGCTGGGGGCGATTGCGGGCCTGGGCAGCGTGATGCTGGTCATGTTGCTGGGACAGTCGCGGGTGTTCTATTCCATGTCGCGTGACGGTCTTCTGCCTAAGTGGGCGGGAGCGATTCACCCCAGGTTCCGCACGCCCTGGATCTCATCCATCACGGTCGGAATCTTCGTTGCCATATTCGCCGCGTTTATTCCTATTGGTATTCTGGGCGAGCTGGTCAGCATAGGAACGCTGCTGGCTTTCGTGATCGTGTGCGCCGGGGTATGGGTGCTGCGGGTGCGGCGTCCGGAGTTGCACCGGCCTTTCAAGACTCCGATGGTTCCGCTGGTGCCGATTCTGGGGATTGTGATTTCCTTTGGCATGATGGCCAGCCTGCCCCTGGATACGTGGTGGCGTCTGATCATTTGGCTGATCATCGGAATGGTGATTTACTTCGGCTACGGCCGCCATCATAGCCGGGTCCAGCAGATTGATGCGGAGAAGGTGAAGGTAGCGGGCGACTAGCCCCGAAGGGTCTGGGGACATGGACCTGGCAGACTAGCGGGCTCGCGGAGGCGCCAGCAGGCTGGCGTTACTCCAGCCCGAAGGTCACAGCCGGTTGCGTCCTATATCACTGAACCGCCATGGTCCAGCGATACAATGGAATGTAACCAACCTCGGCTGTTCCCGGAGTTATAATCCATGAGTTTGCCTATGCCTGCCACTCAAACCGAATTGCGTCTTGCCAAGCGGATGTCGCGCCTCGGCACCGAAACTGCCTTTGAAGTTCTGGTTCGCGCCCGTGCGCTGGAAGCACAGGGCAAGCACATCGTGCACCTGGAAATCGGCGAGCCCGACTTCGACACCCCAGCCAATGTGGTGAACGCCGGAGTCGAAGCACTGCAACAGGGCTATACCCACTATGGCCCGTCGGCCGGACTGCCCGAACTGCGCCAGGCCATCGCCGATGATGTCGCCAAATCGCGCGGCATCAAGGTCAGCGCCGACGAAGTGGTGGTTGTCCCCGGTGGCAAGCCAATCATTTTCTTCACCATGCTTGCCCTGGTCGAAGAGGGCGATGAAGTCATCTATCCCAACCCCGGCTTCCCCATCTACGAGTCGATGATCAACTTCCTGGGCGCAAGGCCTGTACCCATCGCGATCCGCGAAGACCGCGACTTCAGCCTCGACGTCAACGAACTCAAAGGCCTGATCACCGACCGCACCAAGCTCATCATCATCAACTCGCCGCACAATCCTACCGGTGGCGTAATGACGCCCGGCGACATTAAAGACATCGCCACCGCCATCGGCGATCGCGACATCATGGTGATGAGCGACGAAATCTATGGCCGCCTGCTGTTCGAGGGCGAGCAGTTCAGCATTGCTTCCGTCCCAGGCATGAAGGAGCGCACCATCATCCTCGATGGTTTCTCCAAGACCTATGCGATGACCGGCTGGCGCATGGGCTACGGCGTGATGCGGCCCGACCTGGCGGCACACATGTCGCGTCTGATGACGAACTCGAACTCCTGCACCGCAACATTCACGCAGCGCGCGGGCATCGAGGCGATCAAAGGCGATCAGAGCGAGCCGGAGCGCTTTAACGAGGAGTTCAAGAAGCGCCGCGATGTTTTCGTGAAAGGGCTCAACCAGATCAAGGGCTTCTCCTGCCGCCTGCCGCATGGCGCGTTCTACACCTTCCCGAACATCAAGCAGACTGGTTGGCCGTCGAAGAAGCTGGCCGATGCCCTGCTTGAGCAGGCTGGTGTTGCTGCGTTGTCAGGCACGGCGTTCGGAGCGTTCGGCGAGGGATACCTGCGCTTCAGCATCGCGAACTCGATGGAGAACCTGAATCTGGCGCTGGACCGCATCGACCAGTGGACCAAGAAGAATTTGTAAGATAGCCGAAGCGGCTTGAGCGGGCCCGCTACACGGCGGGCTTTTTTCGTGGGAAGACAGGCTCCCTGTCTTTGAAGAACGCAATGAGCGACAGAACTTTTCGCGTATTTGCGACGTGCGACATCGGCGACGCCGCTATCAACCGTCTACGCGAGCGGGGCTACGATGTCGAAGTCTACCCTTCCCCCGAGCCGCCACCGAAGAGCCTGATCATCGAGAAGGTGCGCACCGGGATCGACGCGCTGATCACCACCCTGCGCGACAAAATCGACGCCGAGATCTTCGAAGCAGGCAACGGCACATTGAGGGCGGTGGCGCAATATGCGGTCGGATTCGAGAACATCAACCGCGCCGACGCCAACCAGTACAAGATCCCGTTCACCAATACTGCCGATGTGCTGACTGAGGCCACTGCCGAGTTTGCATTTTTCGCCCTGGCATTACTGGCGCGCAAATTATGGTCGGCGGAGAAGCTGTTGCGCGACGACCAGTGGGGCTACTGGCATCCCTACTTGCCATTTCTCGGCGACGAGATGACCGGCAAGACCATGGGCGTCATCGGCACCGGACGCATCGGCCAGGCGATGATCAAGAAGTGCGTCGGCTTCGACATGAACATCCTGTGCTACGAGGCCCTGGGGCCGAACAAGGAGTTTGCCGCCGCGATCCAGGAAGAAATGGACCTGCGTTACCGCCGCAAACTGCAGCGCGAGCACACCCGCATACGCTATGTTGCCTTGCAGGAGGCGCTGAGCCAGGCGGACTTCATCAGCATTCACGTGCCGCTGATGCGCGAAGGCGAAAGCGACACGCCGACCTATCACCTGATCAACGAGAGGACGCTGCGCAGCATGAAGCCCACCGCATACCTGGTGAACACCTCCCGTGGGCCGGTGGTCGACGAAGCTGCCTTGGCCAAAGCGCTCAAAGAAAATTGGATTGCCGGCGCCGCGCTCGACGTGTTTGAGAAGGAACCGCTGCCGCCCGACTCACCGCTCCGAGATCCGGACATTGCCGACCGCTGCCGCCTGTTTCCGCACTTCGCCAGCGCGGAGAGGATCACCCGGCTTTCGCTCGATCCCAACGCCGGCATGGCCGGCCGCTGCGTGCAGGGGCTGATCGACATGCTGGAGCAGAACTATGGCGGCGATTACACAAAGATGCCGTACGTTGTGAACAAAGAAGCCTTTCGCTAAGTTCGGAGGAGTCTTATCCCAAAATCTGTCTCTCTTTTTATGTACATGTCGGGGCCAGACATGGCCACATTTCACGTATATGAAGATTCTCCAGAATGGAAAGCCTGCGGAAGCATTGGTGACATTGCCCTACCTGAACTTGCGAGCTTTCTCGAAACACTTGGAATTGCTCGTGATAGAGGAATTGAGATGCGGCGGCAACTGATGGAGAATGGCCCGGTCAGGGCAAGCGTGGCGATTAGCGACGAGCAAGTAACACTGTTACGATGTCGCGTTCACGGAGATTTCTGAAGTCGTGCGTCGCCTCGGCATCGCCGCTTTCCCCGTATAATGGTGCCCCGGCCCCGCAGCACAGGCCTTTTGCACCCAGCATTCGTTTTTGATCATCACAGCCACTGGAGGAAAAATCAGAATGGCACATGAAGTTCCGGCGCTGCCTTACGACTACTCTGCCCTTGAACCCTATATCGACACGCAGACCATGCATCTGCATCACGACAAGCACCACCAGGCCTACGTCAACAACCTGAACGCCGCCCTGGAGAAGGCTCCCGAGCTGCAGAAGCTGGGTGCCGAAGAGTTGCTCAAGAGCCTGGACAACGTTCCTGAGGCCATACGCACCGCAGTGCGCAATAATGGTGGCGGCCAGGTGAACCATTCCATGTTCTGGACGATCATGGGCCCCAATGCCGGCGGGGAGCCCACCGGCGCCATCGCCGACGCCATAAAGAGCACCTTCGGCGACTTCAACAGCTTCAAAGAGAAGTTCAACAATGCCGGCCTGAAGCAGTTCGGCAGCGGCTGGGCCTGGCTGGTGCGCGATACCGGCGGCAAGCTGCAGATCATGAGCACGCCCAACCAGGACAATCCCATGTCCCACGGCTTCTACCCCATCATGGGCAACGACGTGTGGGAGCACGCCTATTACCTGAAGTACCAGAACCGCCGCGGCGACTACCTGAAGGAATGGTGGAACGTGGTGAACTGGCCGGAAGTGAACAAGCGCTTCCAGAGCGGCAAGTAAGAGCCGGTTGTCAGTTGTCAGTGATCGGTTGTCAGTAAAGACGCGTCCCATCCTGGCGTTCGAAGAGTTGGCGCTGGGGTGGGACCAGTTTTCTACTCACCTCCCCGAACGACATCAACCGCCGCAGTGAGACTCAAGGCGTTTCTCTTGCCCCCACCTACCTGTCCGATTCACAAACCACATTTCCGCAGTTGCGGCCCAGACGCAATCCGGGGTATTGTTTCCGGTGCTTTGCGGGGAAGCCCGCCAGAACACTGGTTTGGCCGCGGGGTTCCTCTTTAGACAGGGCTCCGGCGCAAGCGAAAGCACACATCCCCGGCCCACCAGTCACGTTCCGGGGTGATAACGGTCACGGCACAAATGCCCGTGGGGGAATGGAATACAGATGGCCCACCACCACAGCCGTGGTGAGAGCTCATTCGGCCAAGCCTTTGTAAATACCGCAAGGTTCCTTAAGGAGGACCTTTACTTATGCCAGTTATGACTTCGGCGATCAAAACGCCAACCGATTACATCAACGATGTTATGGCTCTGGTTAAGGCCAAGAACGCGGCCGAGCCGGAATTCCATCAGGCCGTGCAGGAAGTGCTCGAGTCGCTGCGTCTGGTGCTGGAGCGGCATCCGGAGTACATCTCCGCCCGCATCCTGGAGCGCATCACCGAGCCCGAGCGCGTACTGATGTTCCGTGTGCCATGGTTCGATGACCAGGGCAACATTCAAGTCAACCGCGGCTTCCGCATTGAAATGAACAGCGCCATCGGCCCCTACAAGGGCGGCCTGCGCTTTCACCCCTCCGTCAATCTCGGCATCCTGAAATTCCTGGCCTTCGAACAGGTCTTCAAGAACTCCCTGACCACGCTGCCCATGGGCGGCGGCAAGGGCGGTTCCGACTTCGATCCCAAAGGCAAGAGCGACAACGAAGTGATGCGCTTCTGCCAGAGCTTCATGACCGAGCTGTGCCGCCACATCGGCCCCGACACCGACGTGCCGGCCGGCGACATCGGCGTGGGCGGACGCGAGATCGGCTTCCTGTTCGGCCAGTACAAGCGGCTACGCAACGAGTTTACCGGCGTGCTCACGGGCAAAGGCCTCGCATGGGGCGGCTCGCTGATCCGTCCGGAAGCTACCGGCTACGGCTGCGTTTATTTCGCCAACGAAATGCTGAAGACGCGCAAGGAAACGCTGGAAGGCAAGCTCTGCCTGGTTTCGGGCAGCGGCAACGTTTCGCAGTACACGGTGGAGAAGCTGCTCGACTTCGGCGCCAAGCCGGTCACCTTCAGCGACTCCGACGGTGTGGTATACGATCCTGACGGCATCAATCGCGAGAAGCTGGCCTGGGTCATGGAGCTGAAGAACGTGAAGCGCGGCCGCATCCGCGAGTACACGGAGCAGTACAAGAAGGCCGTCTTCATGCCGACCGATCTGAAGCTGGGCTACAACCCGCTGTGGAACATCAAGGCGGATTGCGCGTTTCCCAGCGCGACCCAGAACGAAATCAACGCCAAGGACGCGCAGAACCTCATCAACAACGGCTGCAAGGTCGTTGCCGAGGGCGCGAACATGCCGAGCACGCTTGACGCTACCAAGCTGTTCCTCGAGGCGAAAGTCCTCTATGGACCGGCCAAGGCGGCCAATGCCGGCGGCGTTGCCACCTCAGGTCTGGAAATGGCGCAGAACAGCATGCGCATCAGCTGGACCCGCGAGGAAGTCGACGATCGTCTGCACAAGATCATGATCGCCATCCACAAGACCTGCTTCGAGACGGCCGAGCAGTACGGCACGCCGGGCAATCTGGTGAACGGCGCCAACATCGGCGGCTTCGTGAAAGTTGCGAACGCCATGCTGGACCAGGGACTGGTTAACTAAACGGATGGAGCGGGCCGACAGGCCCGCTCGCTTTGAAAGCGCGGCTTTTAGCCGTCCTATGCAGCCAGCCCACTAACACTGCGGGTTTAGTTCTAACCTGGATCTGGGTGCGGTATTACGACGGGGTGGGCGCTAGCCCACCCCTGAGTTATTAGGACGACCTTAGTCTGCCGGCCCGTCCAATCTGCGGTACACTGCTTGCCGCAGGGGCAGATTCTGAATGGCCATGCCGCTACAAATCGGTAAGTACGAGGTCGTTGATGTTATTGGGCGTGGTGGTATGGGAATTGTGTACAAAGCCCGCGACAGCGTTCTGGGACGACTGGTTGCACTCAAAGTTATGACTAGCGGACTCGCCGATAACGCCGAGGTGCGCGAGCGCTTTTTACGCGAAGCCCGCTCTGTCAGCAACCTCCAGCACGCCAACATCGTAGTGGTACACGAGCTTGGCGAACATGCGGGGATGCCCTACATCGTTATGGAGTACTTGGATGGCGAAACACTCGAGCTAACCATCCGCAACCGCCGCCCGTTGATAGTGCTTCAGAAGATCGACATCATTCTGCAGGTAGCCAAAGCGCTACATTACGCGCATGAAAAGGGAGTCATCCATCGCGACGTGAAGCCAGGCAACATTATGCTGCTGCTCGACGGCAGCATTAAAGTGGTGGACTTCGGCATCGCCCATCTCGCCGACCAAACTATCACCCGGACTGGCATGGTTTTGGGTACCGTTGCGTATATGTCGCCAGAACAGCTTAATGGCCAAGCGGTAGACGGGCGCACCGATATCTTCTCTCTGGGTATAGTTTTCCACCTATTGTTGACCGGCAAGCTGCCCTTCGAAGGTGCCAGCACCGCTCAGACCATAATGAAGATCTTGCTCGAACCTCCGCCAAGGCTGGAGCAGGTGGGAGACATCGATCCGCCGGAACTACAGCCAATCATGGACAGGGCGTTGGCCAAGAAGCCGCAGGACCGGTACCAAACATGCGCTGAATTCTCCGAGCATCTGACGCGGTCCCGGAAGCGAATTAACGTGGCAACACAGCTGGGTAGGCTAGAGCAGGAACGACAAATTATTCTCGCAGAGGCAGAGCAGAACTGTCCCAGTCCCCGCCGCGAGCGTAACTCGGCACACCTGTCCGCTGTGGCTGCGGGAGCGTTACCGACCATCGTTTCACACGGCTCCGCGAGTGACTCAACACCGCACTCCAGAGATGGCGCGCCGACTGGTCACGGAAGACGGCTTTTTCGCATCGCTGCGATTGTGTCATTGATCGCGGCACTGGTCGTCGCGATACCTTATCTAATGCACAAGGTTCGAGACCGCGGGGTGAGCACATCAGGAGTCGCCCAAATTGCCCCAGACTATTCGAGCTCTGCAAAATCCACTCTGGCTTCATCGGCAAGTTCACAACCAGACGGTGCTATCCCCCAAGAAGCCGGGACCGGGACCAAGGTCCCATCCTTGCAGTCCGCGTCAGCGGCCCCCCCGCAGCCCCTGCCGAAACTAGGGCAGCTACCAACCGGCCGGGGTGATCATCTCGCCGATAAGGCCTCCGCCCCCTTAAGAAATGATGCTCCGTTGACGCCGAAAATTGAAGATCGGCCAAGCCACACGCCGCGAGTCTCTGATAGTCCACCTGATCCGGCCGCCCCTGTGTTGCAAACATCAGCGATGGCGCCACTTCCTCAGTTCCAAGCGCCACCCGGCGTGGCTGTGTTGAGCAGTAGAGAAGCTCAGAAGGTCACGATACCGTCCGGTGCGCAGCTCGCAGTGCGATTGAAAGAGGCGCTCGACTCCAAAAGCAATCGCCCTGGCAGTACTTGGTCTGGAACGGTTGCAGTCCCAATCCAAATTGATAACAGAACCTTGGTTCCGGCTGGAACTGAGATTATGGGCCGTATGGTCGATCCAAGCCGAAGCATAAACGGCATTCGGCACGGCTTGGTTCTGGAAGTCAGCTCCATGCGCCTGAATGGTAGGACATACAGAATTCAAACCAATCAGTGGGCGCAAGTCTCGCTGAAGCGTAGAGATATCAGACTAGCTCCCGGTACTGAACTTAATTTTCAGCTGATTGAGGCAGTGACGATTACTCGGTAAGCTTCGCGACTTTCGAGAGATGATGATACCACTAAGACCGAAATGCACTCTTGCTTTCTCCAGGGTGTGCCATACAAGCACCGTGGATGGACGGCCTTCAGTATCATTCTACGGAGAAATCGATGGACACAGCCGGTAGCGCTGTTCTAAAATCCGCGCCGGCGACCATCATTTCCAACTTCAGGCGAGGAGGAAATACCCATGAAACGCCAGTACTCCGCGTATATGCTCTGTATAGCGCTTCTTCTTGCAGTATCACTCTTCACATCGTCACAGGAACTAGCTGTTCCAATGAATCTGCCGGGATCGGCGGTGATTCCTGCCGGGTCGAAGATCTATGTTGCACCGATGGAGGATGGGTACGACATCTACTTGACCGCGGCGATTATTCATAAGAGAGTTCCTGTGGTTATCGTTCAAGACCGGGGCAAGGCAGATTTTGAGATTTCCGGTGTTACAGAGACCGATAAGGCCGGCTGGGCAAAGATGTTGTTCTTGGGTAGAGATAATACGAATGAGCAGGCGAGCATAAAAATCGTCAATCTAAAGACAGATGCCGTTGTCTATGGCTACAACGTTCATAAGTCGAATTCAAGGAAGGGCAAACAGAGCTCTTCGGAAGCCTGCGCTAAGCATCTTAAGGAGAAGATCGAGAGCCAGAAGTGACCTTGCTGTGCGTAAAGGAGCACCTGTGAAAGTGAAAATGTTGGTGTGTGGCATTACACTCATATTGCTGTGGCAATGCGCTGCCTGCGCTCAAACCTCGCAGCCCGAAGTATCGTCTGGAAGAATCCCTAAAGGGTCCAAAGTATTTGTTTCTCCGGCTTCCGACGGTTACGATACCTATCTGAAAGCGGCTTTGATTGCTAAGCATGTACCGGTGGTAATAGTTGAGGACAAAGCGCAAGCGGATTTCATTATCACCAGTACGGCTGAGAGCCAGAAGGCCAGTACGGCCAAGAAGGTTATTCTGCTGAACTGGCACTCAAACGAGGATGCTAGCATCCGCGTTTCAGATGCAAAGACCGGTGTAGTGGTTTATGGTTACACTGCCGTAAAGAACAGTTCGGCCCATGGAAAAAAGAGCACCGCCGAATCTTGTGCCAAGCACCTGAAAGAGAAAATTGAGAAAGGAAAATAAGAGAATGGTGCCCGTGGCGTGAGCACGGTGCGGCAGAAGCGATACTGACGAGAGACTGATGAGCAATACACGCGAGGGTGCCCGATCCCGTTCTTGTTCTGGTGATCATCCAATGCGCCGCTGAAGCCGTGCTCCATCCAATGGGGAGCTCTGACTGTGATACTCTGAGCGCGTGAAGCTCACTGCTATATTCGAGCCGGCCCAGAGAAGGCGGGTACACCTGCTTTGTGGAGGAGATCCCCTCCGCCGTTTCGCAGGGGGACACTCTGGAAGAGGCCAAGGCCAACCTGCGGGAAGCGCTGCAACTCGTTCTGGATTGCCAGCGTGAGCTGGCGGAAAAGAACCTGTCGCCCAAGGCTGTCCGAGAGGTCTTCGACGTGGCCTAGCGATGAAGCTTGCCGACCTCGAACGGCACCTTCGGTCTTGTGAATGTGTTCCTTGTCGCGAAGGTGGCTCACACTCGATCTGGCTCCACCCTCAAACCGGCAAGATAGCCAGCGTCCCGCGCCACCGTGAAATCGAACAGGGGACATGCGCCGATCTGAAAACAGCTAGAGATTTCACAGACCGAAGGTCCCCGGATGCCGGGTGGACTGCGCTTTCTGGTTTGCATTGACTCAGGTTGATCCCCCGCCCCTGTGCTCATCCTCCCGCAAATGCCGCCAGCAGTTTCCGCAGAGCGGAGAGCGAGGCTCGTCGCAATTCTTTGGCCTGACGGGTTTCCAAGCCGGCGGCAATCATGCCCCGCATGGTGCCGAACAGCAGCGAGACTATGGCCAGCGACAGGTCCTCAGATTCTCTTGCGCTGATTCCGAGCTGTTGGGCGACCCGCGACCGCAACAGATCGAATGCCGGCATCTTCTCGCCGGAAACCAGTCGCGCGCCAAAGGTCTCCAAGGTCAGGTTGAAGCGCATAGGGCGCTCGCCGTTGAATCGCAGATAAGCTCGGAACATCTCCTCGATCGGTTCGCGAGGCTCCAGAGCGGCTAGCAATTCCCTGGTGCATTCCTCAACCACTCTCCGCATGAGAGCATTGCGGTCGCGGAAGCGCTCGTAGAGGGTTGGGGTGGTGGTTCCCGCTTCGGCGGCAACCGAGCGCATGGTCACCGCCTGTTCGCCGCCACGGTCCAGCAGACGCAGGGCGGCAGCGACGATTCGCACTTCCAGCTCGGGATCCGGCCTTTTCGGCATAGGCGCGTGGAGAAGAGCTTAGATTTTATATTGACGCCGTTTCTTAAACATTGTATAACTAACAATGTTAAAGCATAAGATCTATTCCCCTCGGCCCCGTATTTCCAGGTCCTCGCTCCTGATGTAATTCAACAGAAGTCTCGACACTTAACACGATAGGAGAACGTTCTTAGGATGAAATTTCGCGTCGTTTTGCCGCTGTTTCTTGCTCTTTCTTGCCTGATGCTGACTGCAGCTCCGGCCCACGCCGATGTTCTTTACAACAATGGTGGGGGCAGCCAGTTCCTGGATATGTGGGACATTTCCGGTACGAATGCGCTCTCAAACCAATTTACCTGTGACTTCGCTGTTTGCAATACGCAGTATTTGGAGTTCGACGCCACGTTCCCGGGGGACTATAGTGCCCAGCACGTAAACTGGTCGAGTCACATCGGACCCGTTCGGCGGAACGACCTATGCCTCGGGCACAAGCGCGTTGCCTCAATTCTATGCCTGCGATCCTGATGGCATTGTTTGTCTGCTTGATATCGACTTCGTTGCCAGCCTGACGAACGGAACCTATTACGTCAACCTGGGTGGCGTCGACGGGCCCCTGGAGTGGGACACAACTTCACACCCGCTGAATGGCAACAATGCGTACTACATGACGGGCGGAAATATGACACAGATTCAAGGGTCGGGATTTCTGATCCGCGGCACCAGCGTTCCTGAGCCTGGCAGCATGATGTTGTTCGGGTCGGGCGCTCTGGGGCTGGCTGGTGTGCTGCGCCGGCGTTTCCTCCAATAGTCGCTGCAAGTGCGACGCTGAGCCGGGGAGATTTCCCCGGCTTTTTTGCTTTGTTCCTTCAGCTTGCCCGCGTATAGGCCAAGGTGTCGCAGTAGGTCTTCAGGCTGCTGGCCTCGGTGGCGACGTACTGCGCAATCATTTTGGAAAATAGAGCGACGACAATATTCCCCAGCAGACCCTGCGAGGTGAAGGAGAGCTCGACTTCTGTCGCTCCCTCACGGGATGTAATGCGATGGTCGGCGATCAGCGCACGCCGGGAAGTTTCTGCTCCCCGCGAATCTCTGCTCGGGAACGATTCCGTTACCTCGTAGATCGCTTGGTGCCCCAGGTTGGCCCTTCGTTTGGGCTAACCTGGGATTTTGCCTACTCGAGGTCGAGAGCGATTTTCAACGCAGCTTCGATCCGCTGCATGGAAGCCAATGTCAGCGTTCCCAGTGGAGGGTAGATCGCCAACTGTTTCTCCACCGTAGTTGGCTGGTCGCACTTCACCCACGAGTCGTGAGTCAAACCGCCCTCTCCCGCCTTCAGCCCGGGGCGCAGGGAAAACGCCTTGTGCTCGGCGGTCGAGATGGGCAGTACACAAACGTCCAGAGAATGTGCGTTCAAGCTGTCGCTCGAAATTACGAGCGCCGGCCGTTGCTTGTCGAGCGCGATCAGGCACACCTCGCCCCGCCGGGGATACCAACGCGCGGGCCGGGTTCCTCTTCGCCAGGCTGTCATCGGCGTGACCAGGACTTAAGTCCCGCCTTCTGAAAGGCACGCCGCTCTGGCCGATCATCAGGCGGGGGCGCGCTGCTGAAAAACTCTGCCGCTTCCTGGTAGAGGCTGGCCTTGCGCTCCGTCTCCAGAGCGTACTTCAGCAACTGGTTGACCCGTTCGCTGGCCGAGGCACTGCCCTTCGTACGCTCAACCTCCGCGAGCACCTGCGGATCGAGCGAAAAGGAGCGTGTTTTCCTGATAGCGGATCGCATCGTAATCGTTCCCATAAAGATATTGTGATTCCTGTTAGGTTTGCTGTCAATATGCCCGGTGTCCCAGGTTCGCCCATCTTTTGGGCTAACCTGGGATCACTACACTGCAGACCCCCAATGGTGTAGGTTCAGTTGATGCCACGGGCCTGCGCCATTTTCACGAATCCGGACAGTCGACTTTGTGACGTTTAGTTGTTATTGAACATGACCAAAGCCCGCAGGGCGCAACAACAATTAGCCCAGCACCTGAGTGCTTGGGCCTGCGACCCTATCAGCTGAGTCCGGAGGACGACACCAGGCAAAGTCGTGAGTAGTGGAAGGATGTTTTCCAGGTGATGCAAGGTAGTCTCGTGTTCGGAGCAGCCATTCGTTCGAGGTAATCCGGGAACATTGCACCACATCGCGGACACGCCCAGCCCGCAGGGCGAGCAATTTCCTTCCCCAGCACGTATTCGGGGGTCAGCAAAAAACGCGTTGATTTATGCCAAGGGCTCCGGAGCGCCGGATGCCCCACCCGTTCGCGGTCTGCGAATGAGTGGGGTACCGGGTTGTTCATTTGGAGGCGCAGACTGGCAATCAGCGTCTTCCCGCCGCTCCTGCGATGGCGTACTCCTGCTCGCCTTCGCCTACAGGCTCGCTACTTGTTCCCAGAAAACCACGCCCCTGGGCAAAGTAGACATTGATAGGCTTCTCGTTGCGCAGCACGTCGAGCACGCTGTGGAACATGGTAGAGGGAAGATGCATCTTGATAATCCCTCCGTCGTTGGCATCGGTTTCAAACGTCATGCCGGGATCATTGAAGCGGACCCAGGCCAGGGTCTTTCCCGCCCCATCACTCAACTGGATCTGCGCACGGTTGGTTTGGTAGCCATCTGGTCCACCGTAGAAGAGAATGCTGTAACTGGATACTGCAGCCATACGATCACCTCGTCTTGATGGAATTAGAGCAACCGTCCGATGCGTCCGCTAAGGTGGTCACACCTGTTCGTTTGCTAATCTTGATCGTACGATCGTCGGGAGATGAAGCTGCACAGAAAGGGAGCCCAATTGCAGATGAGGCCCAAAATGGAACACAGTGTGGTGGGCTAGTGACTCGGGGCGAGCATTCTGATTTGGTACTACGCGCGAGGTGGCCCACCTGACTTTCATTGAGTGGGGTCTTCGTTTAGGTGGTGTGGGTGCCGTTCATTCGTTCAAGACAGGTCTGTTCGATAGATGACCCACCAACTGACCACCAATGCGACCATGGTTTCTACCACTCCCCAGCCCAAGGAAAGCCAGACCGCGCCGAGGCTAAGGATGACTTGGTATCTGTTTTCATCCCTCCTGCTTGTAGCCTCGCGTACAATTCCTGAATCCACTAGAACCACCTTTCCAGGAGCGATCGATGAAGAAAGTCGTGCTGGTGGTGTTGGCGAGTGTGTTGTGGGTTCCTGCGTTGTGGGCCGCGGCGGGCGATGTGATGGCGCCGATACGCCAGTTTATTGATGGGTTCAACTCCGGCGACACCAACTCTGGCTTTGCTGCTTACGCAACCGGTGACATCCAAATCATCGACGAGTTTGCTCCCTACCATTGGACTGGGCGCAAGGCGGCTCATACTTGGGCGGACGGCTATGACAAACATGCCAAAGCCACCGGCGTCACCGGCGGCTCGGTGAAGTACGGCGAGCCCACTCGCACCGAGATGGAGGGCGATCTTGCTTACGTTGTCATCCCCACAACGTACGTTTACAAGGAGCATGGCCAGCCCATGAAGGAGAATGGACAGATGACGTTTGTCCTGCGCTCGCAGGCGGGCGCTTGGAAGATCAGCGGCTGGACATGGACGGGCGAGAAGCCGCATCCTGCGAAGTAATCGAGTAAACGGCTAAACCCGAGGCTACTTCAGAATCTCAATATCAGGAAGACAAACATGACATCGCACATACGGGTTGTAGTGGACATCAACATTCACGAGCGCAAGTTTGCCGAGTTCGAGGCGGTCGCAAGGCAAATGGTGGCGGTGAGCGAAACCGAACCCGGCACGCTTGCCTACCACTTTGTCCTCAGCGCAGATCGAAAACTCTGCCGGCTGGTCGAGGGCTACGCCGACGCGGCCGCCATCACGGCACACTTCAACGGGCCAGCGGTGCAGCAGTTGGTGCCGAAGATGATGCAGGTGGCGACAGCCACGCGGATGGAGATTTATGGCGATCCCGGCCCACAAGTTGCGGGCATGGCTGCAGCTTTCGGCGCCGAGGTGTTCACATCGTGGGAGGGCTTCGACCGGTAGTTCTTCTGCCAATTTATGTGCGAGTAAAGGCAGATGAGACAGGTGTGTCCACTCAACTATCTCACCCTTGAATTTAGATACCCCGGCTCTTGGAAGAAACCAACCCCCAGCCCTACTCTCCAACCTCGCTTAGAGAAGGCCCGGTGCATCCAAGTAGAGTCAGGGTCTTGACTAACTAGTTCTAAGGTATTCACCTTACTCACCGTCTCACAAAACTTCACACTTTCCTGGTCCTGCGAGTGCATCTTCCCCTAGCCTCCGAAGAATCGAATAAGGGTATGCGTAGTGAAGTTCAAATCATCGCCGCGAGCGATGATTGGATCATGAAGAAGGTGCCACCATGAAACTAATTAGCACAGTATGCGCTGGACTACTAATCTCAGTTCTTGGAATCGGAAGCTATGCACTTAGTCAGGAGTCGAAGGCTGAACATGGGAAGTCTGCAGAACACGCAGCACACGTAGAGTCACATTCCCAGGGCCGTCCTCCTGCGGCACGGCCACAGGCACATCCACCACGGCCAGAGGCGCGGCCTTCACCAGCACACACCGCGGGGCCGCCGGCATTCCGCGCTCATCATGTGGACCAGGCGCACGCGCGTCCGGAAGAAACGCGGCCCCCACGGGCAAAAGAGCCTCCCAGAGAAACTCCGCATAGAGCAGAGGCGCGTCCGCAGCCGGACTATCACCGAACTGGACCTCCACCGGCTGCCACTGTAAGACACGAACCTGGCCCGCACCCTGAGCCTCCGCGCGTGGCGGAGCGACGGCCCGGACCACCGCGTCATGAACAGCGGGAGGATTGGGACCGGCGCCGCGTGGCAAACTGGCATGCTGAGCACCGTACGTGGGAGCAGCGTGGCGGCTACCACGGGTACTATGTGCCCGATGTGCGTTACCGCGCCTATTTCGGTCCGCCCCACCCGTTCCGTATCTATCAGTATCCGGTCACCTTCGTCGGCGGCTATCCACGTTTTGAGTACGGCGGGTATTGGGTTCAGGTAGTCGACCCGTGGCCGTCATACTGGGCCCCGGACTGGTTCTATGACGACCAGGTCTACATTCAGTTCTGGAACGGCGGCTATTACCTCTTCAATTCCCGATACCCGGGAGCGCCGATTGCGGTAGAGATCTTCCCATAGCCGGGCCAACGTGGTGAGGCAGCAAGCCCCATCCTTCTGCAAGCCGGCCAGAGGATGGGGCGCCTCCTACCTGATGAAAGTCAATCTTTGTGCCTGAGCAGGCGGTCGAGGCTGTACTGCCCGGCGCCGTAAGCGGCCACGAAGAGGAAGAAGAAACAGTAGACCACCGCGAGCTCGCCTCTGTTCTTGATCGGCCAGAAGTCGTGCGGCGCGTGCATCTTGAAGTAAGCCACCGCCATCTCGCCCGAAGCAATGAACGCAGCGATTCGGGTAAACAGTCCAAATGCGATCAGCAAGCCTCCGAAGAATTCGATGATTCCTGCGGTGAGCATCAGCGGATTGCCGATCATGCGCGTGCCGCCCAAAAGTCCGAACAGCTTCTGCGCGCCGTGGCAGGTATAGAGAAGCCCGATAATCACTCGTGCGAGAGAGAAGGCGAGACCGGAAATCCCGCCGCGATTGTTAGCCATGGCTGGTAATCATAGCGCGAATGAGTGACGCGGCTGAAGTAGCTAGCGAGAGGTCTTAGCGCTCCAGCGCCTGGCGGTCCCAGTGTCCCAGATCGGCTGCGGCTTCGTAGGTCGATTGCAGAAACGCAAGCAGCGCGTCTCGCGGCGATGCCGCCTGCCGCACGTCGTCATACAGCAGGAGAAATTCCTTCAGCGTTTGATCGTAGAACGCTTGTGCCGGTTGGACTCGCCGGTCGGCGAAGCCTGCCGGCTCGGGTGCCGCATAGCAGTAGAACGCCGGGCCCGTGATCGCGCCCCCTCCGGGCCACAGTCCTGCGCTGCTGACTTCGTGCGAGTAGGCTTCGCGTGTGATGGGATCGGCGCCGGGCCGCTCGGGCGCGCGCCTTCCCGAGAAGCGCGTGACCGCAAGATCGAAGCTTCCCCAAAAAAAGTGTACCGGGCTGGACTTGCCGATGAAACGTGCGCGAAATTCTTTCAGCACCGCATCGGCCCAGGAAAAGATGTGCCAGAAGCGTGCCACTGCTTCGCGGTCGTAGGAGTGGTGCACAATGTCCTTCTCGAAGGCGATGGGATCGGATAGTTCGACCGGCATCGGCCAAATCTTCACTTCAACGCCAAGATCGCCGAGCGTCTGCATGACTTCGCGATAGAAATCGGCGACTGTCTGCGACCGCAGCGGCAAGCGGCGCACCTCACCCCTGCTGGTGGCGAATTCGAGGTTGTGGTCGATGAAGTCGAAGCGTATTTCCAGCGTGCCCCCGGGATAATGCAGTGCCTGCGTATATATCCCTCGCGCCGTGAGTTGAAAGGTCACGTTCCACCAATGATTCATCAGCGGTGTAAGCGCAAGCTGAATCTTGCCGATCACCTGCATCCACATATGCAACGTGGCCTGCGTGTCCTTCCACTCGGCCAAGTTAAGTTGGGGAAGGTTGGTCGAGTCGGGAACATGCAAGATCTTCGCTTCTGCCATAGAACCTCCAAAGTGATTAAACATAGGCGGTACCTGCGATGACAAGCAGAGAATGTTGTCCGCTACAGCCCCGGGACATTACGGCGCGGCAATCTCAAAAGTCTGCAAGTCCGGGCGCAACCCCAGGCAAGGCAGGTTGCGTCTGAAAACTAAGGAGGCTGGACCCTATGGCAACGGCACACAAGAAGAGTTCGTCGCACAAGAAATCGAGTTCGTCGAGTAAGAAGTCCTCAAGTAAGAAATCGTCAAGCAAGAAGTCGTCCAGGAAGTACGGGCCCAAGGCGCAGAAGAGCGTGGAGCGCGAGATGCGCGAGTTCAAGCGCGGCAAGCTCAAGAGTGGAAGTGGAAAGAAGGTTACCAACCCCAAGCAGGCCATCGCCATCGGTCTCTCAGAGGCGCGCCGCAAGGGAGCCAAGGTGCCGAAGAAGAAGAAAGCGGCCTGAGAAGCGCCGACGCTATAGCCGCTTGATCCACTCGCCGGTCGGCAGCACCTCACTGAAGCGCATCTGCTGCGTCACCAGAATGGCGCGGTGCAGCTCTTCACCGGAAACCTCGCCCGCTTCGTTCTGGATGTTCAGCGTGCCGGTGGCGTCGGAGAGGAACTCCACGCCAAAACCCAGGTGCATCGCCTGCCGCGCCGTAGTGTCGCAACACATCTGCGTCATGTAACCCGCGATGACCACGGTGTCCACGCCGCGCTCGCGTAACCAGGTTTCGAGCGGCGTGCCGGTAAAGCTGCCAGGCAGCGACTTGTGGACGAGCACGTCGTGCGGCCGGGTGGCGATCTCCGGATGCAACTCCCATTCCTTGCTGCCTTTGCGAAAGACAGTTGAGTCGGGCTGCGGAGCCGCATGCTGAATGGCGACAACCGGGACGCCGTGCGCGCGCGCCGCGTCCATGGCGGAGGTCACGTTGGCCAAGCTTCCGCCGGGATAGGTGACGGGTAGCTTGCCCGTGAAGTATTCGTTCTGAACGTCGATGACCAGCAATGCGCGCTTCGGTTTTTCAGGCATTGTGCCATTGTAAGGGCAGCCGTGGTGCCACGGCTCATAAGTAAGCAAGGGGCCGAATGGTAGCATGTCGGGCATGAATTTCCCTGCATCGCGGGCGACCGGCGCGCTGCTGGAGCAGTTTGTTACTGCGGCCCGCAGTGCGGCGGCGACCGTCGAGGTCATAGACCGGACAGCAGAAGCGCTGGGCGACGCCATCCTGGCGACGGTGGGTGACGCGCCGCGAATTCTCTTTGCTCCGCCACAGGTCATGCCCCCCGAGCTGTTCGCGGCATTTGCCGCGGACCCGCGAGTGGTGTCCCAGCCGGATTCCGACCAGATGGTGCATTCGGCGGCAGGAGTCACGGAAGCCTTTGCCGGGGTAGCCCGCACCGGCTCGGTCTGCGTGGACGTGAATTATCAGCGCACAGGAATCGTCAGCTTGCTTGCGCCTCTGCACATCGCGGTCGTGGCGGAGGAGAACATTGTGCCGCAGCCTCGCGACTTGTTCCGCAGCGATGTACTGAACGGCGAGGGACTGACGCGCGACTTTGTCTTCATCACCGGCCCCAGCGCGACCGCCGACATGGGCCCGCTGGTGCGCGGCGTGCACGGCCCACATCGACTGCATGTGATCGTGGTGAGGTAAATATGGCCGGCGCGACGAAGGCTCTTGAGATTCAACCCAGACAGGTCGCTAACAAGTCGAGCAAGCAGGCTCTGCTCGATGCCATTCGGATGACGCTCGACATCCAGAGCGCGGCCGTCCGCCGCAACACGCAGACGTTCAATCGCAACCGCTATGCCGCCGTCGCCGAGATCGCCGACTACGAGCAACTCAAAGACCGCGCGCGGCAGATCAAAGAGCAGGCGATCGCGGACCTACCGAAACTCTTGCAACAGCTCGAAGCCAGCGTGCGCCGCAATGGAGGCCACTTCTACCTTGCGCCCACGGCCGCCGACGCTAACAACTACATCCGCGATGTGCTGGTGAAGCACGAAGCCAAATTAGTGGTAAAGGGAAAGAGCATCACCTCGGAAGAGACAAAGCTTAACCATGCTCTGGAAGCCGCGGGTATCAGGGTTGCGGAAACGGACCTTGCCGAGTTCATCCTGCAGGTGGCCGACGAGCAGCCGTCGCACATCATCGGCCCGGCAATTCACTACTCGCGCGAGCGTATCACCGCGCTGTTCAAGCGGAAGTTCGAGACCGACCTGCCGCTCGATACCGGCGAGGAGCTAACCAGGTTTGCGCGGGAGAAGCTGCGCCGGCAATTCATCTCCGCCGACGCGGGTATTTCTGGCGCCAACCTGATCGCCGCCGACAGCGGCTCGCTCATGCTGGTGGAGAGTGAAGGCAACATCCGCATGACCAGCACGCTGCCGCCGCTGCACATCGCGATTGCGGGCATCGAGAAAGTGATCGCGTCGCGCGAGGATTTCGGGCCATTTCTGGAGTTGTTGCCCGCCAGCGGTACAGGCCAGCCCATCACGTCATACGTCAGCATCCTGCATCCGCCGCTGAAGGCGCCGCCGTTTGCTGCGCCGGGCAAAAAAGAGAAACCGCGCGAGTTCCACCTCGTGCTCATCGACAATGGGCGCACCCGGATGCACGAAGACCCCGTGCTGCGCGAAGCGCTGTATTGCATCCGCTGCAGCGCCTGCCTGAATTCTTGCGCCAACTTCGAGACCGTTGGCGGCCACGCTTTTGGCGGAGAGACCTATTCCGGCGGCATCGGCGGCGCATGGGAGGCAGGCACAGGCAATCTGATGAACGCGCGCTTTGCCGAGCTTTGCACCGCCTGCTCACGCTGCGTGAACCAGTGCCCAGTGCGCATCGATATCCCGTGGCTGAACGAAAACCTGCGGCATCGGATGAACCAGGTGGAACCGGCGTCGCTGGCCAAGTCGGCCTTCGGAGCGCTCACCGGCAGCGCGCGGGAAGATCGCACGGCTCCGCTACAAAAGCAGTTTTTCGCCAACTACCACACCTTCGGCAAGTGGGGCACTCGCACCGCAGGATTGGCTAACAGTTCGCTGGATTGGTCGGCGGCGCAGACCGTAATGGAGAGCATCTTCGGAGTGAACCCTCGGCGCGAGCTGCCCAGGTTTCCAGAGCGAAGCTGGGAAGAGTTGTACCGTGAAGAGGCGCGCCACGAAGCGGCAACGGTTGCAGGTTCAGCTCGTCCCAAGCTCGCGGTCTTTGCCGATGTGTTCACCAACTTCGGCTCGCCGGAGCGAGGCATGGCCGCGATTTGTGTGCTGCGCAAGTGCGGCTACGATGTCGAACTTACGCCGTCTCTACCCGACGGGAGAGCGGCACTGTCGCAGGGCATGATCGACACCGCGCGCCGGCAGGCAAGAGCAATGGTGCAGGCGCTCGGCCCTTATCTGGAAGCGGGCAGGAAGCTGGTGGTGGTTGAGCCGAGCGTGCTGGCGATGTTCCGGCGCGATCTGCGTCATCTGATTGACGACCCGGCTCTGGTGGAAAGAATGGCCCAAATCAGCTTTGAACCGTTGCAGCTTGTGTGGCAGGCATCGCTGGAACTCGGGCTCGACCTGCACCAGACGTTTTCGGCGGAACGCTGGAAGCACGGAACGCGGCTCTTCTACCACTCGCACTGCCAGCAACGGACCTGCAATGCCGCGAAAGAAACCATCGACGTTCTGCGCGCCTGCGGTTTCGACGTGGTGACCTCGTCGGTCGAATGCTGCGGCATGGCCGGCAGCTTCGGCTACAAACGCGATTACTACGAACTGAGCATGGCGGTAGGGGAAGACCTGTTTGCGCAGGTGCGCCAGGCGGAGGATGGCCACCCTCCACGAGCGCTGGTGGCCAGCGGAATCTCGTGCCACGAACAGTTGAGTTGCGGCTTTAAGCGGCCAGTGCACCACCCTGTTGAAATCCTCAACAGCATCGCACGGTAAGTTACTTTCTAAACTAACGGTCGGAAGCGTCACACTGTTGTGATTACTCAACGATTACCAAAAGTATTACGGAAGAAGTATTTACAAACTCTGGAACTGATGTACATTGTCAATTGTAGTTTGGGCAGTTCTGGGGGAGGGCTGCCTTCGAAGCGCCCTGCTTAACCGCAGGGCGCTTTTGATTTGGGTCATGATTTGGGGGCGTTGCGACCCGGGAGTCAGTTGCGCATCTAAACTTCCAGTCCGGAATGTTAGGATCATACTGGCGGCGAGAACTCCGCTGGAAATCATGGTTCGGGCTTAATGGGAGGATTCATGGCGAGTGACGCTATTGTAGAAGTCACAGATGCGAATTTTGACCAGCTGGTATTGAAGTCGGAGCAGCCGGTGCTGATCGACTTCTGGGCCGCCTGGTGCGGTCCCTGTCGCGCTCTTGCTCCGATCGTGGATGAGGTTGCCCACAGCTATGCTGGGCGGGTGAAGATCGGCAAGATGGACGTCGACAAGAATGCAGCGACTCCGCAGCGTTATGGCGTGCGCGGCATTCCCACCCTGCTGCTGTTCAAAGATGGACAGGTGAAGGAACAGATTGTGGGCTACGTTGCCCGTGACGTGATCGAGAAGGCGTTGGACAAAAACGTCGCGCCTGAAACCGTCTCCTAAGTTTGCCGAGGGAAGTTTCCGGGAGCGCAGTTCGCTGCGCTCCTTTGTATTTTCGGGCAGCTAGTACTTCCGCAGCACGCCGATCACCCGGCCCTGCACCTCTACATCCGCGGCGGGAACAATGATGGGCTGCATCGCCGTATTCGAGGGCTGCAGGCGAATGATCTCGCCTTCCTGGTAGATTCGTTTTAGCGTCGCTTCCGATTTGCTCACCAGAGCCACCACAATTTCGCCGTTGCGCGCGGTGTTGGCCTTCTCCACCAGCACATAGTCTCCGTCGACGATATGCTCATCCTGCATGCTCTCGCCCTTCACCCTTAGGACATAGACGTCTTTGGCGCGAGCGAAGTCTCCCAGGGATATCGACTCGGGATTTTCCACGGCTTCCAGCGGACGCCCGGCGGCGATCACACCCAGCAGTGGAAGGGTGAGATCGTTGGCAGGCACCGCCGGTTTGGAGCGGCTGCGAATCTTCACCACGTCGATCGAACGGCTGCGATTGTAGTCGCGCTTGATGAGGCCCTTCTGCTGCAAGTTGGTGAGATGCTTGTGCACGGTGGCCAGCGAACTGAGTCCCAGGCCGGCGCAGATTTCTTCGAACGACGGCGAGTAGCCGTGTTCCTCGACAAACCTCTGCAGAAAGTCGTAGACCTCGCGTTGTCGCCGGGTGATCGCCATCGTCAGGCCCTCCAGGCTAATTGTCAGCGAATAAAAGGCGAAATGTCAACGAGAACGTGGGTTGTCGGACAAGGTACCGCGGAGGAGGAGGCACATTCGGGCTGAAGACGGACGTAAAAACGCCCCCGGAGCCTGAGTGATGGGTCGGGTACAAGGCCGCGCCGGGGGCAAAGTGTGCTCGAAGGGCTTCAGTCTACGCAATGGTGCCGCGGACTAGTCGTCTCGGAGTTGTCAACGGTTTGTAAACAACTTGTCTCTTGGCTGACCGAGGGATGAGTTTGGCAGCCCGTGGGCCCATCGCATGGCCCCTTTCGCTCATCTACAATAGTGTCCAATCAGCGGGTGAGGTGTTCCATGCGCAGGTTCTTCCTGATCACGTCTTTTGTCGCTCTGACAGCTTCGTTGCAAGCCCAGCAGCTTCGCGGAGATTACATCGAGTCGCGCTCGACCGACGTTTATGTCGCCCAGTGCTTCGCCAACGGAGAAGTCGGCCTCGCCGGAAACGACGCTCTGATGGCATGGCATGTGGAGCAAGGCACGTGGGATGGCGTCAAGCTTGACGGGCTATCGGTGGCGGCCGCGGTGCGCGCCCGCGCGACGCTGGGAGACCCTTATGGCAATCCCTATCCCGCGCAGGCGGTGCTGATGGTCGATGACGCGGCCAACCCACAGCAGCGCGCCGCGCTGATCGCGCTGGCCAAGCGCAATGGCGGAGAGCTGCTCGACCACATCGTCCGCGTCGACTATGTGCCGGTGATTCTGGACGCTCCCGCCGATCCGCATCAGGGTGGCGCGGTCTTCCGCGCCGGCAAGCTGGCGACGATCATTACCCGGCCGCTGAATCACCACGACCATATCTGCGGCAACGAGGTGAACTTCTACCCGCCGCTGACCGATGTGTCCGACGCCGTGTCTGCGGTGGCCCTGACTGATGAGTTCCAGGGCGACGGCCTTGGCACTCAGTGGAGCACGCATGGCAGGCGCAGCGTGTATATCGCGCACTTCAGCGACAGCGGCAGCGCGACGGCCTCGGCGGAAGCGCCGAGTGCGCGTCATCCTGGCGAGTAGGGAAGCTTACGGCGTTTGGGACCTGCCGCCCGGCAGGCGATTAGCGCTGAACGGCGCAAGATTCACCACGTCCGGCAACTTCAGCGCACGCCGGGCCAGCGCCTCGCCGACTGCAGCCGAATGTTTGAAGCCGTGTCCTGAGCAGGCAGAGGCGAACCAGATTCTTCCGGCGTCGTCAGCCTGATCGATGACGAACCTTGCGTCCGGAGCGACGGTGTACAGGCAGGTGGCGGCGCGCACGCATCGCGACGAGACATCAGGCAGGCGAGTGGAGATGTAGTTAGCGTGCAGCGAGGCGATCTCGTCATCACTCACGCAGCGCTCGACCTGGTCGGGATCGATTGCAGTGTCGTAGCGCTCGGTCGCGGTCTTGATGCCGCCATCCAAACCGCCAATTGCCGGAAATCCGTAAAACATATCGCTGGGCCGCTCACCGGTGATCCAGATGAAGACGGGAAAGCGCTGCGGCGTGTAGAGCTCAGGGTTTCGCGCGAGCGCGAACCAGGTCATCACCTGCCGATAGACCCTGAGATTTTGCGCGATGGTGTTTGGCAGCAGCTTGCCGATCCACGGCCCGGCGGTGAGAATCACTTGCCCGGCAGAGTAGGTCGCACGGTCGGTAGTGACGCTGACCGAGTCTCCCGACGCCTGGACCATCGTCACGGTCTCGCCGGTGCGCACCACAGCGCCTAGCTTCTTTGCCAGCCCAAGCTGTGTCTCGATACAAGCTTCCGGGCGCAGAAATCCCGCGCCGGGTTCGAAGTAACCCGCCTCTTCGTTGTCCACTCGAAATTGCGGAAAGCGTTCGCGGATCTGTGAGGCATTGAGCACGTCGTGCGCGATACCGTTCTCTTGCGCGGCGGCGATGGTGTCGCCGAGAAACGACTGCGACCCATGATGGTCTCCCACCGTGTGGGGCGACTGAAGGATGAGCGCCCCGTTACGCGTGAGCAGGCTGCGGCCGGTCGTAGCTTCGAGTTCCTCCCAAATCTGGTTGGAGCGCAGGACCAGCGGCACATACTCGCGCCCTTCGCCGATAGCCTGACGTGTGATACGCGTCTCGCCGTGCGACGAGCCGATGTCGTGCGGCGGATGAAAGCGGTCGATTCCAATCGCCCGCACGCCCAGCTTCGCGGCCTGGTATAAGGCGGCACTGCCGACCGCGCCCAGACCGACGACGAGGATGTCGGGGGCTCTCATGTCAGGGTTTCAGCCACATGATAGGAAAGCCGTGGCCCAAGCGGCGAAAATCCGAATCGCTGGTGATCAGGGTGGCCTTCATCTCCATGGCGAGCGCGGCGGCGAAGGCGTCAGCGTAGTAGAGTTTGTGGCGTACCCTAACGTCAGCGGCCGATAAAGCGCGCTGCCGCGTGGCATCTTCAACGGTAATGCGAAGGGGGTGAAGGGTCGCCAGCACCGAGAGGGCGCGATCGCGTCCGTACGTGCGCTGTAGAACGGCGAAAACCTCTCCATAGTTCACAGCGGACATATGAAGACCCGCTTGTCCGCGCATCGCCTCTCTCAGGCGCTCCTGGAGCTTAGCGGCTCCGGGCTTCTTTTCCAGAAGAGCGACGAGCGCGCTGGTGTCGAATACGTAGGTTTTCATCGTCGAATTTGCTCCCCCAGCGGCGTTCTTCCCTCAACGCGGCAAGCAAGTCCGGGCCGCCGGCAAGCATGCCCATCACTCGATCGATGTACTCTTCTGTGATGGGCTGGAGCACGATGCGCCCAAACTCGTCTTCCAGGAAATGGACCTTGGTCCCCGCCTTGATGCCATGCTTGCGTCGGAGCTCCGCCGGGATGACAAGTTGGCCCTTGGAGGTAAATGTAGCACTTAACTCACGCATTCCTTACATTTTAGCAGAGTGTAAGAACAGGATCGAACGCCTGGCGTTGGCTCTAAGACGCCAGCGCTTCGACATACTGTTCGCGATTCGACCACACGGCAGGAGTCACGTTGTACGCGTCGAGTGCTTCGATGACGTCTCCTCCGACCTTTTGTTCCTGATCGTTTAAGAATGCGTAAGCTTCCGGCTCTGAGGTGGCGGCGCGGGCGGCACGCGTGTCGCTAAGAGTCCAAAGATAACCAATGATGTTCTCTTTTCTAGGAGAGCCGATCGCCTGCAAAATTCTCTCTGGGCGCTTTTTCGATTTTGGAATCAGAAAGTCCACTGCATGATCGTATCCACTCTTGCCCGCGAGTTTTACCCTTGCCGTGTAACGAATATCGTGACCGTCAAGAAAGTTCTGCACGTCCTCAAAGAAGAAGCTTGCAACCCTAGGCTGGGCCATCACGAACATGTCATTGACGGCCAGCATGGCCTGCACCAAAGAATGCAGGCGCTGAGCGACGTTGCTTGGTGACGCCTCCACGATCAATTGGTTGCTCTCGGCGCGCACACCCAGCCCATTGAGGACGCTGTCAAGCACCATCTTCCGCTTCGGAGTGTCTACTTCAAGCCCGCTGGTTCTCAGGTCCGAAAGAACATATCCATCATCGGACAAGATAATTGTCCCGTTGCGCCGCGTAGCGTACACCTGTAAGTGGTCATTATGCCGGTCTAGGAACGGCGTAGTAAGTTCGCAGACCGCTCCGACATCTTGGACCGACAATCCGCTCCGTAACCAGTCAATGTACTCGTTAATAAGCTTCTGGCATTCGTTCCGGTTCACACGATCACCCCCTGAACCGCCGGGGGCGACTCAATCTTACAGAACGTACAAAACTCCTGAAATGTGGTGGCAGGGTCGGTCAGCAACGTAAACTGCTTGGGATCGACGGCATATGCCCACCGATCGTCATAACCTTCCTTGAAAAGGTGCAGGTGAGTGCCGGAGAGGTACCGTCCATCTGGATTTGTGTGAGGCGCACCGTCCACATCAAGCCGCACCAGCACTATCGCAGACCGCGCTCTGTTCTGGAGCTTCAGCTTGGAAAGACGGAGGGTCCCTCGCCAAACGTCTAGCCAGAACCGTTCCCTGTCGCCAGGGCCTGCCAATTCGTAACTATCGTCAGCGCCTGGCGGAATGGCAATCGACGCGGGAGCGCGCAAGAAATGTTTTACCATCGCTATCAGGTCGTCTGCTTCGGATTGGGTCAGCATCGCTTGCAGAATACTCCATAGGACAATGGGAGAAACATAGAAGCAGAAGTTATTCTTTTTGCTCCCCGGCCCACGGCCCAAAGTCAAAACCGGCCGCTGTCGCGGCCGGTTTTGACTAATTCTTGTTGCTCGAAGCTAATCGCCGAACACGGCTTCCTTCTCTTCTTCTTTTTCTTTCACCTGCGCGGCCGGTTTGACGCCACCAATCGACCCCAGAGGAACGAATGCGCCTTTTTCCTCAGGCTTCTCGCCAAGGATGTGCTGGCGATAGAGGGCTTCCATACGCGCGTCTTCGGCTTCTTTCTTCAGGCGCTCTTCGCGGGCCTTGAACTTCTCCTGGCGCGCGTTCTTCACGATGCCCAGATCGTCGAGTGTGTGGTTGGCTTCGGCCGCCACATGCTCATCGACCAGCACCAGGGTGTGATCGGTGGTAGGCAGGCCGACCTTCTTGCCGCCGGCGAAGATCTCGTGGCGTCCCTTCTCCGCGTACCACTTGGTCAGAGTGGCCGTCATGTGCATCTTCTCTACGATGTTGCGCCAGCCCACGCCGGTGTTGTAGGCGCAGAAGCTGATCTCGCCTTCCTGCGTGGCGTAGGGAATAATGCACTGCTCGGTGCGGCGGAAGTCGTAGTTGAACAGGTCCTGGAACCACATGCCGGCGATGAACAAGAAGTTCCAGCGATCGCGGCGGCGCTTCTCGATGTCGGTCAAGGTACGCTCGCCGGAAACCTTGCCGTAGTCCTTGCCGGTGGCGCCAAAGGTCTTATCGAATTTCTTCAGCAGGTCGGCAAACCTGAAGTGTTTGGGCGACTTGAAGGGATCGTAGTTCTTAAGCAGCGCCAGCGTCATGCCGGTAATCGACATCCACTTGCCGCGCGCAGCGTCGTTCACCTTGGCGATGTCCTTGGCAATCTTATCGCCGTTGAGGAACGCGGTGACAGGCACGGCTTCCTTGGTTTCCTTGTCGATCATCAGCGCCATGCCGACACCGCAGTTGGGGTGGCAGCCGCAGTTCAGTGAACCCCAGTCCTTCTCCGGTCCGTGGACCAGGTCGGCCCAATCGGAGAACGTTCCCATGAACGAGATGGGGAACCAGTCGCGCGTGGGCTCGCCCATGCCGGTCTGGTCCTTCACGTCGTGCGCCAGGTGCGACAAGGTGTAGCGCTGCGCGTGGCGGCGCTCGTCGGTGATCGCCTCGTCGCGGCCGGTAAACGACACCGGCTGGAACGACAGGAACGAGATGCGCTTGGGATTGTCGAGCGCGAACTGAATGATGCGTCCCACCTGCTCGTTGTTCAGGTTGTTGACGATGGTCACGACCGGAACGATCTCGACGCCGGCCTTGTGCAGGTTCTCAATCGCCTGCAGCTTTACGTCGAACAGGTTGCCGACCAGTCGATGCGAGTTGGCAGCATTGCCGATACCGTCGAACTGTAGATAGGCGTAGCGCAGTCCGGCCTCGGCGGCCTTCTGGCAGAACTCAAAGCTCTTGGCGAACTCGATGCCATTGGTCGCAGCCTGTACGCTGTTGTAGCCAACCTTCCGCGAATAGGCGACGGCGTCGAGGAAGTAGGGCGACAACGTCGGCTCGCCACCGGAAAACTGTACCGACATCTGGCGGCGCGGCTTGATGGTGATGGCGTCGTCGAGCATCTTCTTGATCTCTTCCCACGACAGCTCATGCACGAAGCCGACCTGATTGGCATCCATGAAGCAGGGGTCGCACATCATGTTGCAGCGGTTGGTCAGGTCGATGGTCAGCACCGATCCGCGGCCGTGCTTCACTGTGCTGGATCCGTGATGATGCAGGCGCTCGTCATTGTGGGCGCGAATGTCGCGGCCGGGGAAAACTTCTTCCAGATGGCGGAAGAACGCGGTATCGATGGCCATCACGTCTTCGAAGTGTCCGTGCGTGGGGCAGTCCTTTACCATCAGGATCTGGCCATCGCGCTCGATGATCTGTGCCTTGATCTCGCCCGCCTTCTCGTTCATCAGCACTTCGACCGGCAGCTTGCCGTCGATGATCTGCTGGCGAATCTCAGGTACGCACTTTGGACAGAGCGAGTCGGTGGAGCGCGGCCAGCCCAACGGAGGCTTCGACTTCTGATACGACTTCAGCAGCGGCTTGTCTGACCACTTGGGCGTGAACGATGGGTTGGGATTGATGCTGTTCAGCTTGTCGAATACCACCCATGCGCCCTTGGCGGCGACGGTAACTGCCTTTTCTACATATTTAACTGGCTTATGCATGGAAGCCCCTTCATTAGGTTTGATGGCGATGCCTCGGCTAGTGGAGGCACGGCGACCCAAGGCAAGCCTAAATACTCCGCCGGGAGCCGCCAATGGATATGGGCCAAACGGGAGGAATCAGCGCCTTAGCGGGGATTTGCACCATTGAACGGGAAGGCTCGCATCGACGTATGTTGTTGAAAAATCAATAGTAATTTAAGGTTCTAGACCTTAGCGTAGAGGCCCGCTTTTATTGAACATCTGAGATCGATCCTTGCTATGGCTCAGGCGCTTCATTTCGGGTTGTTGACCCTGGTCGCATTTCTGGCGGCGACGGTGGCCGCCGTCACTGGCTTCGGCGGAGCGGCCATCCTGCTCCCCGCGCTGGTGTTGGCCTATGGAACGCGCGACGCGATTCCGATCCTCACCGTGGCCCAGTTGATAGGCAATGGCAGTCGGGTGTGGTTCAATCGCCGGGCGGTTGACCTGCCGGTTGTAGGCTGGTTCGCCTTGGGCGGCGTGCCTGCGGCGATTGCAGGCGGCATCTTGTTTGCCACGGCTCCTCTGCCGATCCTGACGCGCGGGCTGGGCGTGTTCCTGATGCTCTTGGTTGCGTGGCGGCACTGGCGTCGTCGACCGTTTCGCATGCCGTTGCGCGCATTCACAATCCTCGGTGCGGGGGCAAGTTTCTTGTCAGCTCTGGTCGGTAGCGTTGGGCCTTTAATGGCCCCATTCTTTCTCGCCTACGGTTTGATCAAGGCCGCTTACATCGGGACGGAGGCGTTGACGACCGTCATCATGCATTTGACCAAGCTGATTGTGTACCGGCAGACGTCGGTGTTGTCAGGCCATTCGATCATGGCGGGACTGGCTTTCGGCCCAGCCATGGTCCTGGGGTCGTACGTAGGGAAGAAGCTGGTTGATCGGCTGCCTGAGAGCCTCTTCGTAGTGATCATTGAGGTGACGCTGGTAGCCGCTGGGATCTTGTTCATTTGGCGGGGGTAGGGTGAAGCTACACGGCTGCTGTCAGCTTGCTTAGCCCGGCCGGCCTGGCGCGTCGCAAGCTCAACTTCTAAGAGAGGAAGCAATGTACAAAGCTGGAGCGGCATGCTCCGGCTTTTTGTTCTGCCGCAGCGAACCAGCTATTCAGTCCTTAGTGCCTCCATAGGCTCGATGCTGGCGGCGCGGATCGCCGGAATGACTCCTGCGATTGCCGTCGCAATAGACAACACGGCCACTGCGATCGCGATACTCAGCGGATCGTAAGGACGCACCCGATACAACTGGTCCGCCACCAGATGCGCTCCCAGCAACGCAAAAACAATTCCGATGGCCAGTCCTATGCCCACTTGCAGGAACGCGCCCCGCAGCACGAGTCTCACGATCCTCTCGCGATCGGCGCCCAGCGCCATGCGCAAGCCGATTTCGCTGGTTCTTCGTGCGACAGCGTAGGACGTAATGCCGTACAGTCCGACGGACGCCAGCAACAGTGCGAGCAATCCAAACAGCATGGTCAGCCGCGCAGTCAGCTTCTCCTGACCCAGAAGCTGGCCGATCTGGTCATCCATCGACTCCAAGCTGATGACTGTCAGGTTGGGATCAACATCAGCCAGAGTACGGCGTATCACGGAATCCACATTCTCCGGCGGGCGCTTGAACAGCAGGGTAATGGAGTTGATGTAGAGCGACGAATTCTCGGCCATGTTCTCGTCGGGCGTGCTCACGCTGAGGCGCTGATTGAGCGGACGGAAGTACATGGGCCGTATCTTGCTGTGGGGATCGCTGAACTTGGCATCTGCCACGATCCCAACGATCTCAAAAGCGCCGGCATACTTGTGGTCGAAAACCCCGAAGTGACGACCGATTGGATCCTCGTTGGGGAAAAACTTCTTAACGAACTCCTGATTGACCACCGCCACCAGTTGGGAACTTGCGGTATCGGCGTCGGTGAAGCCGCGCCCGCGAATAATAGGCTCGCCCACCGTCTCGAAGAATTGCGGGCTTACCCGGTCCCATGAAGAGCCGTTGTGCTCGTTTGGTCCAGGCTCGGGACGTCCCTCGACGCGAACGCCTTCGCCCCAGTTGTTGCCTTCCAGCGCGCTATAAAGTGCAAGCCCAACACTCTGTACTCCCGGCAGCGCCCCGAAGCGCTGCTCAAGCGCCTGGTAGAGCGCGGGCAGCTTCTCGGAAGTGTATCCGGCGCCGGCAGGGTCGATATGCACTACGTAGCGGTTCTCGGTCTGAAGCCCGAAATCCTGGTGCTGCAGATTGTCCAAACTCTTCGTCAGTAAGCCGGCTCCAACGAGCAAGAGCAGCGATAACGCCGCCTGCACCACAATCAGCGACTTTTGCGGCAGCGAGGAACGATCGCGGGTCGAGCGATTGACCCCGCGCAAGGCCTCTGCCGGATCGGAGTGCGACGTGATCCAGGCCGGTACGATGCCGAAGACGATGCCCGTCAACAGCGAGAGCAGAAAAGCAAAGATAAACACTGGCAACGACGGAGTGGTCTGAATGGGCACGTGCGGAGCTTCGGGAAAGGCAAGCGACACAATAATCTTGGCGCCGCCGTAGGCCACGGCCAGTCCCACCAGACCGCCGATGAAAGCCAGCAGCACACTTTCGGTCAGCATCTGCCGTATCAGGCGGCTGCGCGCCGCGCCGAGGGCCATGCGGATCGAAGTCTCAGCTTTGCGCGTTGCGCCTCGGGCCAGCAGCAGATTTGCCACATTGGCGCAGGCGATCAACAGCAGCAGCCCCGACAGGGTCATCAGCAGGTATATTCCCTTGCTGGTTCGCTGCTGCAAAATCTGAACGCCCCCTCCAGCCGGAGTGATCACCACATGCTGCTGGGGAATGAGGACCGAGCGTCCGTTCTTGGTGTATTCCTTCTGGCTTGGCAGCCAATTGCGCAAGGTGATGGAGAGTTTCTCCTGTAACGGTCCAACGCTGACGCCCGGTTTCAAACGGCCAATGGCGTAAAGCCAGTTCGCCTCGGCGACATGCAAGAGTGCGCCTTGGCGGTCGATCTGCGGTTGAAGCGCGAGCGGGATCCACAACGCCGGCGGACGGCTCTTGATCCGGTCGCCAAAAAAACCGGCCGGCGTAATGCCCACTACCGTTACCGGCACTCCCTGAATGTAGAAGGTCGAGCCGACGACCGAGGGATCTCCGCCGTATTCCGATTGCCAGGCCGCATAGCTCATGACGACTGCTGGAGCAGCGCCAGGCGTGTCGTCCTGCGGCGAGAAAACTCGCCCCGCATAGGCACCAATGCCGAAGGTCGAGAAGTAGTTACCCGAGACGTATTCCGTGGGTAGAAACTTCGCCGGCTCCGAGCCCCGGCGTACCGTATGCCCTCCGTTGCCTGCCTGCATGGCGGCTAACTGCTCGAACTCGGGCGTGTTGTCGCGAAAGTGAGTGTAGAGGTCGTAGGAGAAGAGGTCGAAGTCGCCATCTTCATTCAAGAAACCTGTGTTTACGCAACAATCGTCCTTATCTCCGATGCGGTACAGCGTGCCTGGATCGACCACCGGCAACGACTTCAGCATCACCTCGTGAACCAGCGTGAAGATGGCGGTATTGGCGCCGATGCCCAGAGCGATGGTGACGATCACCGTGAGGGTGAACCCCGGTGACTTGCGGAGTTGCCGGATAGCGTAACGAATGTTGGGCATAAAAAGGACTCGAACTCCTCGGTGAGACGCACCTGTGTTGCCACGACGACTTCGGTCGAAGCTCCTGTGGTCTGTACGTTTAGGCGGTACAAGAGGTTCACGGTAGCGTCCACTCGTGGGCAAAATGCCCGGATTCGGACGCCAGAGGAGCTCTTTTTGTGCCGAGAGGATTTAGCGGTAAGTCATCGAGCTCGACATACTGCTCAAAACCAGCCAGCCAGTACCGAGGATGATCAGAGCCAACACCACCGCCGATACCAGCCAGATGATGGCGACCGCCTTCTCCTGTTCAGGTTTGGGCAGGGAGATGCCGATCGCGCTGTGCATTCCCCGGGTAATGGCGACCAGATACTTCATCATGGCGGGTGCAGCAACAGCATAGCGCAGATGGCGGGTCCGGGCATTGGAGTCCGCTTCCCGAAGTCGACCTAACCCCTGATCGGTGTATAGTTCTGCGAAGCTAGACAACCCCCAGGATCGAGGACCCGAAGATGAACTCTGCCCCTTCGCAAGCCGCGCCACTGACCCCCGCTGTTGTCTTTGAGAACATACAGGCCTACCAGCGCACCTTCGCGGTGAAGGCCGCTATCGAGCTGGACATCTTCCGCGCCATCGGCGAAGGCCGCGACGATGTTCCGTCCATCGCACGCCATGCCAAAGCTTCCGAGCGGGGCACCCGCATTCTCTGCGACTTTCTCGTCGTCGCCGGGCTGCTGGAAAAGGTGGACGGCCGCTACCGGCACACGCCCGCCAGCGCTGCCTTCCTCGATCCCGCTTCGCCGAGTTGCATTGCGTCGGTGGTGCACTTCCTTACGCTGCCGGACCTGCACCAGTCCTATGAGCACCTTGCCGACGTCGTGCGCAGTGGTCGAACCGCACTCCCGGGACAAGGTTCGGTCGAACCGGACAACCCAATTTGGGTGGAGTTTGCCCAGAGCATGGCCCCGATGATGGCTCCCATGGCGGGTCCGCTGGGCAGCATTGTGCTGGAGGGACGCAGCGGAGCGATGCGCGTGCTCGACATCGCATGCGGCCACGGGCTCTTCGGCATCGAGCTAGCAAAACAGAACCCGCAGGCGCGCGTTACCGGACTGGATTGGGCCCCGGTGTTGCGCGTCGCCCTGGAGAACGCGCAGAAAGCCGGCGTACAGGAGCGCTATGACATGCTCTCAGGCAGCGCCTTTGATGTCGATTTCGGAGATCCCTACGATGTGGTGCTGCTCACCAACTTCTTGCACCACTTCGATCCCGACACCTGCGTTGGCCTGTTAAGGAAGGTTCGTGCCGCACTCAAGCCGGACGGGTGCGTCGCTACCCTGGAGTTCGTGCCCAACGAAGACCGGGTATCTCCACCGCTGCCGGCGGCTTTCGCCATGACGATGCTGACTTCGACGGAATCGGGCGACGCTTATCCCTTCAGCGAGCTTTCCGACATGCATCGCCGCGCCGGTTTCGCGAACGTGACGTCCCATCCGGTGCCGATGAGCCCGCACACCGTGGTAATGGCGCGCTAAGGGATAGACGACACTCGGGCTGGTAGTTTGCAGGCTACCAGCCCTTCCACAATCCCCCCAAATCTGTAGACAATTCTTTAACTTCGAAGTTACACAACCGTGGAGTCGAACTACACACGACACTTGTCTAACCCGTTGTCCATCATTTTTCACTACGGTCTAGCTATCGAGCACTTGATTCGAATGGTGGGCAGAGGAGCAAGTATGAAGAAGGAAGTAGTTCGCAAAATAGTTGCCCTGATGCTATTTACACTCTCGTTGAGTGGCGCAGTCTGGGCCCAAAGCTTCGACCACAAAGTCCGCGCTGAAGTTCCTTTCAGCTTCTATGCGGGGAACAAGGTTCTGCCGGCCGGAAGCTATACCTTCGGCTTCAACATAGAGAACCATTACCTGATGATTCTCAACAACCAGGATGGAGGCGGGGCCCTTCTCATGGGATCTCCGGATACCGCCGGCAAGAATGGGCCCTCGGTACTGGTGTTTCGCACCAACGGTGAAGGTGTCTTTGCGCTGGAGGGCTTGAAGGCGACCGACTTCGCGCTCAGCTTCCAGGCGCGAAAGACGCTGGCACGTTTCGCCACCAACCACACGATGGATTCGACGACAACGGTGACCGCCGCTCCGTAAAGACTTCCTCCGAAGCACGTTGATTCCTCTCCTGATTGACGTGGAAAGGCCGGGGAGCAATCCCCGGTCTGTTTTGTGGAAACTGGATGGGCGCCCTGCGATGCTTGGAGACTAACCGTGTTCGACGCGCGCCTTTATGTCGTCATACGCCGTATGGATGAGTCTGCGTAGTGCTGCGGCATTTATGGCCGTCCCCGGCTTCAGCTTTACATGGCGCATGAACTTGCCACTGCCTTGCAATAAACGGTCCGGATCGGGCAGTGCCGCGCCTTGGAAGAAGCCCACATTTATGTGCGAAGTGAATACATTGACGTAGCCGAACGCCGCATCGCCCAAACATGCAGTCGGACAGCCGTCATGCATGAGCTCTCGCACTTCGTCGCCGCATTTGCGCATCACCTCAAACCACTGACGCGCAATGTCTCCCAATTCGCCGGCGTGCTCTTTCATCCACGCATCGATGGCGGGGTCGCGCTCGACAGCGCCATTTAGCCGGAACAATTCCGTTCTGATCATCGGTCCATTCTCCAGTTTCGACATCTATGGTTGCACAGCTCCACCCGGGTTACGATTTCCTGAACAGCTCTGAGAGCCGACTCGGATCGGCGGAAGGATGCTCGCGCAAGTACATGGTCCACGGCGACTCAATCTCAACCACGCCCTGTTCTGGTGTGGCGTAGTGGTGATAGCTGCTCCAACGCCAATCCTCGGGCTTGTCCACTAACCCTCTCGTGACTGGATTGCGATGGATGTACTTCAATTTCTCGACTCGCTTCTCAAGACTCCGCACATTGAAATCGTAGTAGCGGGTTTGCCAGAAACGTCCTTGATGACCGATGAGCCGTTGCGCGACAGATTGCTTCAGGGCTTGTATAGCAGTGGCCAGAGTTGAGCGCTCGGGTTCCGTGACCAGCAGGTGCACGTGTTCCGGCATCACCACGTAACCCTTGACAAAGAAGCGGTAGCTGCGACATGTCTGCTCCAGAGATTCCTCGAAGACAGATCTTGCGAGATGTGTATTGAGGAACGGTTGCCGACGGTAGCAACTGAAGGTGATGAAGTGAAGCTGCTGCGATTGCTGCAGCCGAATCAGGCCCCATGGCATGAACAGAGACTACCGTCCAGTGGACTGTTGATTCTGTGACGGTGAACACGTGACCGTGTTTGCTTGGTCCAGTGGGGGACGAAGTGGGTGCCCCATTCCGGCTTCAGTTGCCGGGGTGGGGATTTTGACATGTTACTTGGTCGAGCGGAAGAAAAAGACCCACCCCGCCAAACGAAGGCGGAATGGGGCACCCGATTGGGTGCTCAACAACTGGAATGCGTAGCGCCCCGCCCCATCGAAGCGAGGAGTCCTAGAATCCCGCGATCCCCGTAATATGCTCCCCGATAATCAGGGTATGGATATCGTGGGTGCCTTCGTAGGTTTTCACCGATTCCAGGTTGGCCATGTGGCGGAAGATGGGGTATTCGTCGGCGATGCCGTTGCCGCCCAGGATGTCGCGGCCCATGCGCGCGCACTCCAGCGCCATCCAGACATTGTTGCGTTTCAGCATGGAGATGTGCCAGGGCTTAACTTTCCCGGCATCTTTTAGTCTTCCCACTTGTAGTGCGAGTAGTTGGGCTTTGGTAATTTCGCTGATCATCCATACCAGCTTTTCCTGCACAAGCTGATGCCCGGCGATAGGCATGTCATGAAACTGCTTACGGAACTGCGCATATTGCAGCGAGCAGTCATAGCAGGCCATGGCTGCTCCGATGGCTCCCCAGCCAATGCCGTAGCGCGCCTGGTTAAGGCAGCTCAGCGGAGACCGCAGACCGCCGGAGTTAGGCAGCAGGGTCGACGCGGGCACGCGCACGTCGATCAGCGACAGGCTGGAGGTGACGGAGGCGCGCAGCGACCACTTGCCGTGCACGTCGGCGGCTTTGAATCCGGGCGTGTCGGTGGGCACGATGAAGCCGCGAATGCGCTCGTCTTCGTCCTCGACCTTGGCCCAGATGATGGCGATGTCGGCGATGGAGCCGGAGGTGATCCACATCTTCTCGCCGTTCAGGATGTAGCTGTCGCCGTCTTTTTTGGCGCGGGTGCGCATGGCGCCGGGATTGGAGCCGGCGTCAGGCTCAGTCAGCCCAAAGCAGCCCAGGATTTCGCCCTTAGCCATCTTGGGCAGGTATTTCTGCTTCTGCTCCTCGTTGCCGAAGGCGTAGATGGGATACATGCACAGTGCCGACTGCACGCTGACGAACGAACGCACGCCGCTGTCGCCGCGCTCCAGCTCCTGCGTCATCAGGCCGTACTCGACGCCGGACATGCCGGCGCAGCCATAGCCCTGCAGGCTGGCGCCGTAGAAGCCCAGCTCGCCCATGGGGGCGATGAGTTCCTTGGGAAAGCGGCCTTCGCGGCTGCACTGCTCGATGATGGGGACGAGGTTCTCTTCGATGAACTTGCGGGTATTGTCGCGTACCAGGCGCTCGTCGTCGCAGAGCAGCGTATCGAACTCGATGAAGTCAACGCCTTTGAATTTGATGGCCATGTCGTGCCTCGGTGCCCTCGCGGAGGGCAAACATACGAAGCTAACAGGCTGCGAAGGGCAAGGCAAACGTGGCTTTTTCAAGCCTCTGCTGGATGGCTGGGCTGGTCTTCCTCAGCAATTCTCTGAAACTCCTGCGACTTGGCGTAGGCGTCCTGCAGCAAGTGTGAGGCTTCTGGGGTGAGGTGAAGATCTTCCCGCGTCAACAGCCTTTGCAGTGCGGTGCGTAACAGTAGCCCTTGGGTGGCGCATTCGTGCCGAACTCTGTCTAGTGTTTCAGCCAGTTGCCGCGCCTCACGCTCGTGCCGGTTTCTTTGCCAGAGCAGCCAGCCGAGCCCCAATCCGAGCAAGATAAACAGGGCACGGTACAACAACATGCCCGGATGCACTATTACTTCCTGGAGGAAACTGTTGCCATCCGCCGCGGCATCCATGTTGGTGTCAAGCAGGAAAGCGCCGATTCCAAAAGCGAGTCCGAAGAAGATCTCTTTGTATTTGTGGAGCATGTTGAATCACCCACTCCTGAGCGCTGTTGCTTGGCTCGCATCACGCGCGCGATTGCCGCGGAGAAGCTAGCTGAAGCCGCTTCTCAACGAAACACATTCCTATTGCCTGGGGCGCCAAGTATCCCGAATACTACCAACATTGAGCCGACGAAGTCTGTAGTGCGCTTACCCGACCGCTACCCAAAGTAGATGCGAAAACCGGGCATGACGGTCCCATGATGATCGGTCGAAGTGCCTGCGAGGCCGAGCCAACGCGCGGCTCATGTAGAATGAAAGAGCTTACCCGGCGAGTAGAGAGTGGCGCACCGATCACCCCACCGAACGCAAAAGCGGCGTTCGTCGGGGGCCCCGGTTTAACGCGCCCGCCTGCAGTCGAAGCCGTCCGGCAATTCCACCAGCAAGACAGGATGGGCTGCCAGACGCGAGCTTGAGACATGTGCATCTCGCGCTGGCCTGTGCCTTCCTGCCCGGCCTTCTCGTGTTGCCTCCGTCAAGCTGAAGTATGCCCGCAAGTAGCGGGACAAATCTGCAATTCATCAGGAGAAGTGAATGGCGAAGATCGCAAAGACCGCTGACCGCAAGAAGATCATGGACACCACCAAGAGCACCGACTGCCCCAAGTGCGGCAAGCCGACGCGCATCGTAAAGCGGGTGAAGGACCGCGAGCGTGACGTTCCGGGCGGGATCTACATTTCGTGCTCGGCGTGCGAGTTTTACGAGAAGCTGTAGTATCGACAACGCGGGAGGCGGGCATGCAAGCCCGCCTCGTCCGCTGGAGACCCTCACATGCCCCCGATCGCCGCGTTCTACGATTACACCTACTACATCACGCCGGGCTACGGCATCGGCTGGGGAACGCTGGCCCTCATCAATGCCGGGCTGGCGCAGGGAAAAGACCGCAGCGGCCTGCTGTGGTTCCTGCTGTCGCTTTTTCTGGGGCCGATCGCGACGCTGATTATTGTGCTGCTGCCGAGAGGCTAGGAACATCAGGCCGAAGCCCGGAATCTGGTTTTGACGCCTTGACCGCTGGCCTGAAGGCCGGCACTACCGGAGCGGCTGAAGCTATGCCCTTTTTGCCGCCGCTACTGCTGCGGCGGGTGGGGCATCACTCCGCCCAGCCCCGGCACATCCATCTTGTGATAGCCGGCTGGAATCTGGAACAGGCTCGCGTCCTGCGGTCCTTCCTTGATATTGCTCAACTGCCAGATGGTGCCTTCGCTGACCGTCTTGATGGGGAAGTGCAGCGAGTTGTCGATCCATATTTCGGACACCTTGCCATCCTTGTGGGTGATCTGCCAGTGGTCAGCGCTGCGCCCGTTGACCGTCTCCGTGCCCAGATTCTTGCAGGTGGTATCCGGCTCGGAGGCGCAGGGATCCTTCGGGTCGTAAGGATGAACGTTTTCGGTGTTCGGCCCCCGGCGCATGGGATTTTCGCCGGCCTTGTGCTCCATGTACAGGTGCTGCTGCGGCATCAGAATGTCGACCGTCTTGGTGGCGAAGGTGGTAATGATGATCGCTTCGCGCGGGCCACCTCCCGCCATATCCATTCGCATCGCTTGCTCGCCAACATACACCTTTCCCGACATATCGCGATTTGCGGGGCCGGCCTGCATCGAGGAAATCTGCATATCGGCGGAAAACGGGGTCAAATGCGGGGCCTGAGCAAGAAGTGACGACGCCAGTAACAGTAATGTGCCTAGAAGCAGGCCGGTTCTGAGTTTCAAAAGGTGTCTCCCGGGTTGGCGGCGGGAAGCCGCCGAAAATCAACCTAAGAAGTGTACCCTCTATGGCTTGGTCGCGCCTACCGTGCGAATATCGAACTCAAGGCGGTTTTTTCCGGACAAATACCACCGAAGTCGGGTCCGGCCATACAGCTTTGGGCTCGAGATCGCCACAAAGTGGATAAGGCGCTGGAGTTGGGCTATATTCGCTAGCAGCTTTCAGTGACGCATTCGCAGCCGGAGGGCGCATGGGCGCAACAGGAATCTGGAGACGCACGCTCGACAACACGACGAGCAGCGATTCCACCGTCCTGATCGTGGTCGAAGGTACCGAGCGCCGCACTCTGCTGCTCGATCATTTCCCTTTCACCGTAGGCCGGCGTACCGACCGTGATCTGGTGCTGGCCGATCCGCGCGTTTCCCGCGAGCACGCCCAGTTGGTGCACGAGCCGGACGGCATTTACCTCGTCGACCAGAACAGCCGCCAGGGAACATACGTCAACAACGAAAAAGTTTCCCGCCACAAGCTGGAACGCAACGACCGCATCGAGTTCGGAGTGCGGGGCGCGGCTTTCGTCATGTTCAACCCCGACCGCTCGCCCTCCAGCATTGGGCAGCAGGTCCTGAGCCAGCTCTCCACCTGGAAGCCTGCCGCAGGCGCCGGCTCCGAACTGGAGATGCTGAACGTCTTTCTGGAAACCGCGCGCAAGCTGAACAACGTCGGCGTGCTGGAGGACGTTCTGCAAACTTTGCTGGAGGCCTCGCTGCGGCTCACCCAGGCCGAGCGCGGATTTGTCTTCCTGCGGGAAGGGCCGGAGGGGGAACTCAGGCTGGCCGCCGGGCGCGAGCGCAACGGCGAAGTCATCATGGATGACAGCACCATCTCGCGCTCTGTACTCCGCGAAGCCATGCACAGCGCCTCCGACTTCCTGGTCACGGACACCGAGGACACCGGCAAGCTCGCCGGGCGCGACAGCATTGTGGCGCAGAACCTGAAGAGCGTGATCTGCATCCCGCTGCGTAAGGCCAACATTCAAGAGAGGACGAAGGAAGATACCAAATCCGGCAGCGGGGATGTGCAAGGCGTGCTCTACCTCGATTCGCACTTCCTGTCGGGGAAGCTGTCATCGGTCAATCATGACATTCTGAAAACCATCGCCAACGGCGCGGCAACCCTGGTGGAGAACGCCGCGCTGGTGCAGGCGGAAGATGCCGCTAAGCGCTACCGCCAGGAGCTGTCGATCGCTGCCGATATTCAGCAGCGGCTGATGGCGGTGACCATTCCGGACGTGCCCTTTGCCAGGGTCAACGCCGTCAGTTATGCCTGCAAAGACATTGGGGGCGACTTTTTCGATCTGGTGTATACGGCGGACGCGCTGTCGCTGATCGTGGCCGACGTGTCCGGCAAGGGAGTAGCCGCAGCCGTGGTGGCTTCCATCCTGCAAGGCATGCTGTATTCGCAGTTGGCACAAGATGCTTCGCTGCCGGAGATGGTTTCGGCGGTAAACCGCTTCTTGTGTGAAAAGGTGGGCGGCCAGAAATATGCCACTCTGGTGGTCGCGCGAGTGCGGCCGAACGGTGAAGTGGAACTCATCAACTGTGGCCATGTGCCTCCGCTGATCATCTCCGATGGCAGGGTGGAGCAGGTCGAAGCCGGCAATCTGCCCGTAGGACTCATCGCCAACGCTGAATTCGCCGCCACTACGCTGAAGCTTGCGCCCGGCGATCGCCTGACGGTGGTGACGGACGGCGTGACCGAAGCAGAGGACGCCACCGGCGAATTCTTTGGCAATGACCGGCTGGAAACCTGTTGCGGCGCCGGCTTTGCCGCCATCGAGCAGGCGGTCACCGACTTCCGCGGCGCCACGCCGTTGAGCGACGATTGCACCATTACGGAGCTGACCTATCGGGGATGAAACTCAGTACCCATAAGGTTGCTGAAAAACTACTTGTAACCACGTTCGGAAGGGGCATAGCTTCAGCTGCGCCATTGCAATCCCCTTATTTTTGAAATCGCGAGCCGACGCCGGTGGGCGAGCGATCAACGTTCTCGACTTTTTCAGCAGCCTTCCATGCCGGTCAATCCCGGGCATGGCGAATCTTGCTCTTAATCCGTTCTAATCCACTTTGGTAATCCACCTGCACAACCTCTACTGTTCGGAATCGCGGGCTGCTCCGCCGGCGCGAGATGGGATGTCGCGTCAGGGGCTGGTGCGAGTACCGCGCCGTTCGATCTTGCAGGCGCTTCCATAGAGCAGTACGTGGCTAAGCGCCAACGGCGGCCGCCAACCAGCGGCCGCCGTTGCATTCCGGTCCCGCCTATTTCTGTCTGCGCGATTTTTTGCCCTCTGCTTTCTCGGTGTCCTCCGTGTCTCCGCGGTGAGCTTCTCTCTTTGCGCGCCTGATCTCTTCCAGCCGAGCCTTGATGCGCGCCTCGATGCCTTCGCTTGTGGGATGGTAGTAGACGCGGCCTTTCAGATTGTCGGGCAGGCATTGCATGTCGGCGACCTTGGCTTCCAGATCGTGCGCGTACTGATAGCCCTGGCCATAGCCGAACGCCTTCATCAATCCGGTGGGCGCATTGCGCAGGTGGAGTGGAACCGGGTCCTGAGCGGTGCGTTCCACATCTTCCTGCACCGCGCCGTAGGCGGTGTAGAGCGCGTTCGACTTCGGAGCCGCGCATAGATAAACCACAGCCTGCGCCAGTGCCAGATTTGCCTCCGGCATGCCAAGGAAGTCAACCGCGTCACGGGCGGCCAGGGTGATGCCCAGCGCGTTGGGATCGGCCAGGCCGATGTCCTCGCTGGCCATGCGCACCACGCGGCGGGCGATGTAGAGTCCGTCTTCCCCGGCTTCGATCATGCGTGCCAGCCAGTACAGTGCCGCGTCAGGATCGCTGTTACGCACGCTCTTGTGCAACGCCGAGATCAGGTTGTAATGTTCTTCGCCTGTCTTGTCATACATCAGCACGCGCTTTTGCAGCGCGCCGGTGACGATGGCATCGTCGATTCGCGCCGGCTTGCCTTCTTCGCTCGCCTCGCGCGCCAGCGTTGTAGCGACTTCGAGAGCGTTGTAGGCGCTACGCGCGTCGCCGCTGGAGTAGGCCGCGATCTTGCGTAGCGCATCCTCGTCGGCGACAAGATTCAGATCGCCGAGCCCTCGCTCCTTGTCGGCTAGTGCGCGCTGCAACAGGGTGACGATCTGCTCTTCAGTCAGCGACCGCAACAGGTAGACCCGGCAGCGCGACAGCAGGGCGGAGATCACTTCGAACGATGGATTCTCCGTGGTCGCGCCGATGAGCCGAATGCTGCCCTTCTCGACATAAGGAAGAAACGCATCCTGCTGCGCCTTGTTGAAGCGATGTACTTCGTCGACGAAGACGATGGTGCGCGTGCCGTACTGCCGCGCGCGCTCGGCATCGGCCATGACCTGCTTGATTTCCTTGATGCCGCTCAGCACTGCCGAGAACTCGATGAAGTCGGCGTGGGTCATGCGCGCGATGATTTTGGCCAGCGTGGTCTTGCCCACGCCGGGCGGTCCCCAGAAGATGACTGAGCCGGTATCATCGCGCTCGATCTGTACTCGCAGCGCTCTACCCGGCCCCAGAATGTGCTCCTGCCCGACAAACTCGTCGAGCGTGCGCGGGCGCATGCGATCAGCCAGGGGCCGCGACTTGTCGATGGGCTCGTCGGCCGGGATGTTCTGAAAGAGGTTCATCGCGTTAACAGGAGAGGCTTACCACGGAGGCACGGAGAACACGGAGTTTTTATAGTACCCGCCGCACGATTCCTTGGCGTAGAACGGGTACATTGAAGTTAATCAGCAGTCCCACGCGCAACCGGCTCAATCTCAAGTACGTCATCAACTGAGCCACATGTACAGGGAGGAGCTTCTCCACCGCCTTCAACTCAACGACAACCCGATCAGCGGCAATGAGATCGATCCGGTAGCCACAATCAACAGCCGAACCCTTGTAGGTAATTGGCAGGTCGACTTGTGATTTGTAAGGGATGGCCTGAATCGAAAATTCATGACAAAGACAAGCGTGGTATGCGGATTCCAGCAAGCCGGGTCCAAGTTCCCGGTGAACATTCATTGCGGCGTTGATGATCTTCCGCGTCAGCTCGGACTCAACCAGGCTTTGCTCTCCGAGACTTGTAACCCTCGTGTCGTCCAACCCGTTCATAAGCTCATTCTAGACCCCTTATTCTCCGTGCTCTCCGTGTCTCCGTGGTGGATCCCTTCTTCCTCTGTCGACTCGCCTCATACAGCACCAGCGAGGCGGCGATGGCGGCGTTCAGCGATTCGACTTTTTCCGAGTGGGGAATCGCAACCACCTCATCCACCTGTGCAAGTACGTCCTTTGGCACTCCTGCGCCTTCGTTGCCGATAACCAGCGCAATCGGCCGCTTCAAGTCAGCATCAGCGATCGGAGTTCCCTTGTGTGACGATGTCGCCAGCACAGCAATCCCCTGCTCCCTTAGCTGCGCCAGTGCCGAAGCGATTTCCACCTTCGCCGACGGCAGCCGGAACAGCGATCCCGCCGAGGCCCGAATCGACTTCCAGTTCCATGGACTGACCGTCTTCTCCGCGAGCAGCAATCCAGTCGCGCCGAAAGCCTCGCCCGAGCGCGCAATGGTTCCCAGATTGCCCGGATCCTGCAGCCCGGCAGCAACCACCAGCAAAGCCGGCTGCAATCTCAGGAGCTCGGCCACAGAATGCGTTTTGACCTGCACCAGAGCAGCGACGCCCTGCGGCGTCTCGGTAGGCGCGGCACTGGAGAACACGTCGTCAGGCAGCAGCAGGGTTTGCGTATGCTCGGCAAGCTGAGGCAGCAGTTTGTGGGCGCGCTCACGCGCCGACTCGGCGAAGAAAACCGCGCTCAGACGCAGGCTGGAGCGGATCGCCTCCTCGACCAGATGCACTCCTTCGATGGCAACCTCGCCGCGCTCGTTAGGCGTCCCCGCGTGGAAGGCGCGGCGAAGCTCTTTGACTACGGCGTTGTTGCGGCTGGTCACCGGTCGCAGCCGGTCCTGAATGGCAGCTTGAGCACTGTCGGCCATGAGTTCCAATACCGGAAGCAATCCTACAATGCCGACCCGCCCGCCGGGCGAAACCGTGCCCGACATGATAATCTGCTGCGTTGCTGTTGATTGAGGCGGTGGCGTGTGCTTTCTCACCGCAAAACCATCGATCACTGCGCGAGGCTCGGTTGCGCCCCGAAATTGTAAAGATCAATCCCAGCAGTCCGGAACCGTCGCTGGTGACGTATGCCGCCGAGAAAATCCGCTCGGGCATCGTCCTGGGGATGCCGACCGATACCTTCTACGGCCTGGCGGCTGACCCATTTAACCTGCATGCCGTCGACCGCATTTATGAGATCAAGACGCGCTCGCGGCACAAGCCGCTTTCCCTGCTGACCGAGTCGGTCGATCAGGCGGCCGAGCTGGCCTGGCCGGTGCCGGACGCGTTTTATCTTCTGGCACGGCGCTTCTGGCCCGGACCGCTGACCATCATCGTGAAGGCCGATCCCAAGGTGCCGTTAAAGGTCACCGCCAATACCGGCAACGTTGCGCTGCGCGTGCCGGCGGCAGAAGTCGCGCTGGCCATTATTCGCGCCTCGGGGCTTCCCATTACCGCCACCTCGGCCAATCTGCACGGCGAAGCGGAATGCACCACCGCGCAGGCCGTACGCGACCAGCTTGGCGATTGTTTGCCCGTCATCGTCGACGGCGGCCAGTCGCCGCGCGAAATCGCTTCTACTATCGTCGATCTCACCAGCGGAGAGGGACACTGGCGCATCTTGCGACAGGGGGCCATTCCCTATGATGAGATCGCAGAGTTGCTAGGTCAGGAGTAGTTACCACGGGAGCCGCCGCTTCCAGATCACATCGCATTCGCTGGCTGCTCGTCATGGTAGTAGCGGCCGTAGGGGTCGGGTTCCTCTGGCTCACAGCCCAGATCATGCGCGAGGGAACAATCAATCAGCCGTACAAGGCGGATTGCATCCTCGTGCTGGGCGCGGCGGAATACTCCGGCCGGCCCTCACCGGTGTACCGGGCCCGCCTCGACCACGCCTATAAGCTCTTTGCAGAAGGCAAGGCCCCGCTGATCATTACCAGCGGCGGCGCCGGTGGAGACCCGCACTACAGCGAAGGACAGGTGGGACGCGATTACCTGATGGCTCGCGGCGTTCCCGACGCCGACCTCATCGGCGAAACCCAGGCCGACAATACTGACGAGTCGACGCAGCGCACCGCAACCATCATGCGGGCCAACGGCTTGAACAGCGTGTTGCTGGTCAGCGACGCCTACCACATGTTCCGCGCCAAGCGCATGATGCAACGCCTGGGAGTTACTGCCTACATTTCTCCTCGCCCCGAGTCGGTGCCGAAAACCTTTTGGGGACGCTTCCTCGCTGCCTCCCGTGAGGCGTTCAGCTATCTGCTGTACCGGGCGCATATAACGTAGGAAGGCGGCGGCTGGCTGTTAGCTCTTGGCTATTGGCTCTTGGCAATTAGCAATCCAATTAATGTTCAGCGATTAGCACTTAGCCTTTAGCACTTAGGTATTCTGGGTAGGACAAGGCCAAATGCTAACGGCTAGGGAAGGTCTGATTAAGTCCGGATTTGGAAGGGGACGGCCTTCAGGCCGTCCGTAAATGCCTGAAATAGAGCTGGGCTTCAGCCCCTGAGGGTCTTCGGTCGGACTTCATCAGATCCTCCCTGGAAGCTAAAAGCGTAAGAGCCAAAAGCCAAAAGCCAAAAGCCGCTTTACCCCACCAGCGCCAGCAGCCGCACAGGCGCGCCGCTGCCCGCCTCCAACTTGAGAGGAGCGACCACAATAGTCGCGCCCGCGCCCGGAACCCTGCCCAGACCTGCAACATTTTCCAGGTGATACACGCCGGCCCGTGACGTGAACTGATGCACAGGATAAGTAGTACTCACGCCGATGTCGACGTTCATGGTGTCGATGCCGAGTCCGACCACGTGGCGCGTTTTGACGAGGAACTCGGCCGTCTCCAACGCGAAGCCCGGATAATGCGTCAGGCCATCGGACTGCTGGTTGCGATAACGTGTCTGCGATCCCCAGTACTCTTCCCAGCCCGTGTAGGCCATCACCACGGCGCCCTCCGGAATCTCGCCATGCTGCCGCTCCCAGTCAGCAACGTCCTGAACGCTAACTGCATAGTCGGGATTCTGCATAGCCTGGGCGCGCACGTTCAACACAGCCAGGGGCCGCACCAAGCGCTCGATGGGGATCTGCTCCACCGTCCATGCGCCGGCGGCAAAGTGCGCGGGCGCATCCAGGTGCGTTCCGTAGTGCTCTTCGGTGGTGAAGGTGCGCGAGTAGTAGCCGTCGCGCTCGAGGTTTCCCAATTCCCTGGCTTGGAACGGGGACTGCTCAGTGCCTTCCCAGTTGGGCGAGCGGTCATCCAGCGTGTGGGTCAAGTCAATCACGGTGCGTGAGGAGGTCGTCTGTGTCATGTGGCTTTTGTTGGGCGAGCAATCAAGGAACCAGAGCAAGGCTACAGCCACGGGCAATGTTTTTCCACCTCGTCATGAGAGATCGAAGTAAATGTGTTTGCGACACAGCGTGGGTATACGTAGGCGTGTCCCTGCTTTGCGCGCCCTGTCACAATCGTTGGGATTGGCGGTCAATTGCGGCATAGAATGCTCAACCGCCGGACCTCATCGGTAGGCAGTGTGTACTTCCCGGAGAATTGCAAATGTCCGATGCCGCTTTGCCGTCCACGCAAATCAAAGGGTGGCGATCCTCGCGCTGGTTGATTCTGGCTGAGCTGGCGGTAGTAGCGCTTATCTATCTGATCGACTGGTTTCACTGGCACCATCTGATCTTCTTCAGCAAGACGCCCTACCTGTTCCTGTTTGCCTGGATCTCGCTGCGCGTTCGCAGAATGCGATGGCGCAACGTCGGATTGCAGATCTACGGCGGTTGGAGGCGCACGCTCGCCCTGGGCATCCTGTTTGGCGTTCTGATGGAGGCGCTTGAGCTCTTCGTTACGCAGCCGCTGCTGGTGCGCTGGCTGCATCACTATCCTGATCTGTCGGACTTCAATAACCTGGTTGGCAATTACAAGCTGCTGCTGATTTATCTCGCCCTGACCTGGGTGCTGGCCGCCTTTGGCGAGGAGATGGTGCATCGCGGCTACCTGCTGAACCGCGTGGCCGACCTGTTGCGCGGCGCGCCGGCGCGCTGGACGCTGAGTTTGCTGATCACCAGCTTTGCTTTCGGCTTCGGCCACTTCGACCAGGGGCTCACGGGCTGGATTGAGAACACGATCAACGCGCTGTTGCTTGGCGGCCTCTACCTGTGGCTCGGACGCCGCCTCGCGGTCCCCATCGTCGCCCATGGCGTAACCGATACCATCGATTTCCTGATCATCTTCTTCGGGAAATATCCTGGCATGTGAGAAAAGCCGCTGTTGCTGTTAGCTCCTGGCTCTTAGGTATCTCAGCCTTTATGTGAAAGTAACGACTTATACAAAAGCCAAGAGCCAAAGGCTAAAAGCCGCCTTTCTAGTACACCTCGTCGAGCAATTCAATGACGTGCGCCACCCGCGCATTCATGTGTGCACGCTCGATGCCGGCGCGAAATTGCAGCATGCATCCCACGTTAGCGGTGGCGATGATCTCCGGCGAGACGCTGGCGATGAAGCCCATCTTCTCATCCAGAATCTTCATCGAGAGCTCGTTCTGTACCACGTTGTAAACACCCGCGCTTCCGCAGCAGGTGTCGGGACGTGGCGACTCGACCAGATTCGCGCCGACCCGTTTCAGCAGTTGCCGTGGCGCGGCGCGCACGCCCTGGGCGTGCGCCAGATGGCAGGGATCCTGATAGGTCACCCGGGCTTGGAGCTTGCGTTTCGGCTGCCGCAGGCCGAGCTCCGCCAGATACTCATTCACATCGCGCACCTTGGCGGTGAACTCTTTGGCTCGTGCCGCATATGTAGCATCTTCCGCGAGCAGGCTGGCGTACTCCTTCATGGTCGAACCGCATCCCGCGGCGTTGGTCACGATGGCGTCGAACTGCGGGCTGAGCATGGCGTCGATGTTGCGCCGCGCTTGGGCTCGCGCGCCCTCCAGAAGCCCGGCGTGAAGATGCAATCCCCCGCAGCAACTCTGATGCGCAGGAATGTGTACTTCGACGCCGTTCTTTGTGAGCACGCGGATGGTCGCTCGGTTGAGTTCCGCAAACGCGACACTGCCAATGCACCCGATCAGAAGAGCTACGCGGCCGCGGAGTTCACCCTCCGCGCGATAGATTTCCCCAAGATCTTTGAATGAAAAGCAGCTCTCGATGTGAGGCGAGAGCGCGTCGAGCTCCGCCACCCCCAGCAGCTTCAGCAGCCCGGTCGCACGGGCCAGCCCTTGCAAGCCCGATTGCTGATAGAAGCGCACCATTCGCGCATGAAATGCCAGTCGCGAGAAGGAGGGCAGGACTTTGTTGTAGAAGTGGGCACGCACCGTTCGCTGCAGCCAGGGACGGCGGAAATTCTCCTCGATCTGTAGTCGCGCGCGCTCCAGCAGTGAACCATACTGAACGCCCGAAGGGCACGCCGACTGGCAATTCAGGCAGCCCAGGCAGCGGTCGATATGCGTGACGAAGGAATCCGACAGCGCCAGCTTGCCCATGTCGACTTGCACGATCTGGTAAATGCGGCCGCGTGGCGAATCCATTTCCGTGCCCAGCGCACGATAGGTGGGACACTGATCAAGACACAGCCCGCAATGGATGCAGCGGGAGTACACATCCCACGTCGGCTTCTCGTGCGGAGAGAAGTTCGAGCGCTGCGTCTCCGTCTTGTCGGCGACGATGGTCAGAAGAGCTCCCTCCCGCGCAGGACGTTGTTGGGATCGAGGGCTTGCTTGACAGCGAGCCTGCCGGCTGAATCGGTCGGCGTCATACGGCACAGCTTTCCCGGGCCATGCACGGAAACGCTGCAGTCCCGCACGTTCGTAGTGGCGAAGTCGCTGACCATCTTCTCCAGAACGCTGTCGGCTGCAGGGCCGTTCGGCAACGCCAAAACCAGATGACCAATGCCGGCCCGCCCGATCAGGTTTACGCCATCGCCGCCCACCATTGCCTGGAGCAACTGGAGGACCTTGCCGGCCTCAGCAATCGGCACATCGATGGCGGCAAAGAGCCACTTCCCGGCGGAAGAGTCCCGATTCTCACCGGCCCACGGGAAGTTCTCGACCGCGCGCCAGAGCTCGACTTCGCCCGAACCATCAACCTCGCGCGTCACAGCCGATCCCAGTTCCTTGCGATAGCGCGCTAACACCGCATCGCTGCCCGCTCCGCGAACGCAGATCACCCATGCATCGTCAGTCATCTCGGGTCGCATCAGCTTGCGCGCATGCCGGAGAAACGATCTCCAAGCACATGGGCGACAGCGGCGACCGCACCACCAGAGTCGCGGAACTTCAACGCTTCCTGCCACGAAGAGAACTCGGCGATGAAGGTTCGCGTCTGCCGCGGCGCGGGAAAGAGCTTGAAGCTGGCCGAGGTGACAACCGCCAGCGTGCCATAGCTGCCGATCAACAGCTTCATCAAGTCGTATCCTGCGACGTTCTTGACTACGCGACCGCCGCCCTTCGCCCTGCGGCCGTCGCCCGTGACGAAGCGCACGCCAATACAGAAATCGCGCACCGCGCCGTACCCGTGGCGCAAGGGGCCCTGCTGCCCAGCTGCGAGCAATTCGCCCACGGTCGTGCTCTCGGGGAAGGGCGGGTCAACCGCCAGCATCAGGCGGTGCTCCCCCACCATGGCATTCAAGTGAGCGAGCGTCGTGCCCGCTCCGATACCGACGGTGAGGTCCGCCGGATCGTAGTGTTCGACCTCCGTCAAACGATCGGTACGAAGCAGAACGTCCGCCTGCGCCAAGGACGCAGCGCTTTCGGCGCCGCTGCCCGCAGGAGCGATAGTGAATCCCCGCTGGTTCGCGAGACGTACAACGGCTGCGACCTCATCCGACGTTGTGGGACTAACCGTGAGCGACGGCTTTTGGCCGCTGCCCCTTTCCACTACTTGCTCGTCCCCGCAAATGGCCCGCAACTCGCGCGCCAGGTCGATCGAGACTCCCGCCGTGCTCACATGCCCTCCCGCGCCAGCACCGGGTTCGATGCGGGGCCGCGCGTCTCCACACATGTCCGGCTGGTGGGAAAAATCTTGGTCGGATTGAGCACCGAGTTGGGATTGAAGGCGTTGCGCAGGCTGAGCATCACGTCAAGATCGTCATTGCTGAAGAGCAGCGGCATCAGGTCGCGCTTCTCGATGCCTACACCGTGCTCGCCCGTGATGGAGCCACCGGCGTGGATGCAGTACTCGAGGATTTCGCGCCCCGCGTTCTCGACCATCTTCAGCTGCCCGGGCTCGCGCGCGTCAAACAGGATGAGCGGATGCAGGTTGCCGTCGCCGGCGTGGAAGATGTTGCCGATGCGCAGCCCGTACTTCTTCGAAATCTCGCCGATGAATTGAAGCACGGCAGGAATCTGCGTGCGCGGCACCACGCCATCCTGGGTGTAGAACGACGAGCTCACGCGGCCCAGCGCTCCGAAGGCGTTCTTGCGTCCCTTCCACAGCAGAGCGCGCTCGTTCTCGTCCTTAGCGCGGCGCACTTCCCGCGCGTGCTGATCGAAGCAAACCTGCCGCACGATCTCCGCCTGCTCTTCCACCAACTCGGCAAGGCCATCCAACTCGATCAGCAGCACTGCGCCCGCGTCCAGCGGATAGCCCGCGTGACAAAACTCTTCGATGGTTTGCAAGGTCCAGCCGTCGAGCATCTCCAGCGCAGCAGGAGTGATGCCGGCGGCAGTCAGGGCGGAGACCGTCTTCGCCGCATCGTCGACTGTCTCAAAGACTCCCAGCAGGGTGGCGACGCGCTCCGGACGGCGCAGCAACTTGACGGTTGCGGCGGTCACGATGCCCAGCGTGCCTTCCGAGCCGACAAAAAAGCCGGTCAGATCATAGCCGGCGCTCTCCGCTGCCTTGCCGCCATAGTGAACGATCTCCCCATTCGGGAGAACAACTTCCAACCCAGTGACGTGATTGACCGTGACGCCATACATCAGGGTATGCGGCCCGCCGGAATTCTCCGCCACATTGCCGCCAATGGTGCAGGCCTTCTGGCTGGACGGATCGGGCGCGAAGTACAGTCCGAGATGTGCCACATTGTCAGACAGGGTCTGATTGACAACGCCAGGCTGTACCACCGCGCGCATGTTCTCAGCATCGACTTCCAGGATGCGATTCATGCGCGAGAAGGCGATCAGGATACCGCCTTCCACTGGGAATGGCGCCTCCACTGAGGCCGGTGCCCGCGCCCCGAGGAACTACAGGAATGCGTTCCCTGGCGGCCAATTTGACGATGCGGGAGACCTGTTCGGTGGCTTGAGGAAATACAACCGCGTCAGGAGTGCTGGTGCGCACGCCGCCGTCGTACTCGTACAGCATCAGGTCTTCCGGGCGGTCGAGAACATAATCACGGCCGGTGATGGCCCGCAGTTGGTTAGCAAGCGCGGACTTGCGCTGAGAACCCATGAGCCTGAGAACAGGAGTCTATCACTTGCGGGAACGATGCTGAATTGCTTTGGATACGGCGGGCTTATCGCATGGCGTCTTCGACTTCGCTGAGCCAGTCGGGGCGCTTGAGGACTTCGCGCGGCTTGGGCCCGTCGGCGGCACCTACGATGCCATCCTGCTCCATGAGGTCGATGAGGTGGGCAGCGCGACCATAGCCGATGCGCAGCCGGCGCTGCAGCAGAGAGGTCGAGGCCTTTCCGTAATCGAGGACGATGCGCACGGCGTCCATGAATAGCTCGTCGTTCCCGCCGCTGCCGTCGCCTCCTCCGCTGCCCGGCTCGGACGAAGAGCCGTCGTCATCGTCGCGCGGAGCAGCCAGGAAGTTCTCCTGATACTGTGCCGGAGCCTGCGCCTTCCAGAACTCGACCACTGCCGCGATCTCCTTTTCCGTGACGAAGGGGGCATGAACGCGATGTACGCGCGCCGAGCCGTTCGGCAGGTACAGCATGTCGCCGCGGCCGAGCAACGCCTCGGCGCCATTGGCATCGAGAATGGTCCGCGAGTCGATCTTGGTCGCCACGCGGAACGAAATACGCGCGGGGAAATTCGCCTTGATCAGCCCGGTGATGACGTCGACCGACGGGCGCTGGGTGGCAAGTACCAGGTGGATGCCCACGGCGCGCGCCATCTGTGCCAGCCGGGTGATCGACGCTTCCACGTTCTGCCCGTCGAGCATCATCAGGTCGGCCAGCTCGTCGATGATGATGACGATGTAGGGCAGCGGGCGCGCTTCGCTGCCGTCGTCGAAAAGGCTTGGCGTGTTCTCCTCGAACAGGCGGTTGTACTGGTCGATATTACGCACGCCCTTCTCCGCCAGCACCTTCAGGCGGCGCTCCATCTCGCGCACCGCGTTGCGCAGCGCATTCGACGCCAGCTTGGGCTCGGTGATGATCGGGGTGTGCAGATGCGGTACGCCTTCGTAATTACCCAGCTCCAGCCGCTTGGGATCGACCAGAATCAGCTTCACTTCATCCGGTGTGGCCTTGTACAGCACCGACATGATGAAGGCATTGATGGCCACGCTCTTGCCCGATCCGGTAGAGCCGGCGATCAGCAGGTGCGGCATGCTGTTCAGGTCGGCAGTGACGATGCGGCCGTTGATGTCTTTGCCCAGCGCCAGCGTCAGCTTGGACTTGGAGGCCAGGAACTCGCGCGCCTCGACCACTTCGCGCAGCCAGATGGTCTCGCGCTGATGGTTCGGCACCTGAATGCCGACAGTCGACTTGCCCGCCATGCGCTCGATAAGAATGCTCTCTGCGCGCAGCGCAAGGCACAGGTCATCGCTCAGGCCAGTGATGCGGCTGTACTTGATGCCGGCTTCCGGCTTGAACTCGAAGGTCGTCACCACCGGGCCGGGGTTGATCTGCGATACCGAGCCGCGCACGTCGAACTCGCCGCACTTCTCCTGCAGCACTTGCGCCAGGTTCTTCAGCTCCTCTTCATCGATGGCGCTGTGCTCATCGGCGCGGCGCAGCAACGCAGTCGAAGGCAATTTGTAACCGCCGGCGATACGCGGCATGGTGGTTTTGCCGTGGGGCACGCTGTCGGCGCGAGTCCCCACCGCGATCGCCTCAGCTTGTGCCGGCATTTCCTGGGTTGGAGCCTCCGGCTGCCCGGGAAGCCGCCCCGGTTGCGCGGGCATCGGTTCCCCGCCAAGCGTGCGCTCGATGCCGGTTCGCACACTCTCAGTACGTGCCGGGGGCGGCGGAGGCGGTGCTACGATCTGTTCGGCGAGCGGAGGCGCGGCGGGTTGTTCGCTCGATCGCCGCGGCACCAGTTGAGCCGTCACCACAGGCTTGGCGTTGGCCGCGGCTGCGCGCTTCTTTTCCAGCTCGCGGGCGGCGCGGCGGCGAACGCGCTCGGCGCGCCAATCGGCAAACCTGTCCAGCGCCGCATAGGCGAATGAGAGCCGCGTCTGCGACCAGATACGAATCGCGCCAAACGAGAAGGTGGTGGACAGATACAGCGCCACCGCGATGGCCGCCAGGCAGACCAGGTATGCTCCGACGACGTTGAGGTAGTGAATGAGCCCGTCGGCGACGATGCGTCCCAGAAGGCCTTCCGCCGGTATCGCCTCCCGCCAGCGGAAGTGCCAGGGCAGCAGACCGATGAAGCCCGACGTGAAGATCACCAGGGACGTGGCGCCGAGCGTCTTGGCTACCGGGGAACTGATCGGTGCGGAGCGGAACCAGCGCAGCGCGTACATCACCAGAAAGACGGGAATCAGGAAAATCGAAATCCCAAAAAACTGGAACGCCAGATCGCTGAGCGTGGCGCCCACCGGTCCTATCCAGTTGTGCGCCGGACGCGATGCCGGTGGAGTAGCCGCGGTGTTCCACGAGGGATCCAGCGGCGAATAGGAAATCAGGGCGAGGAGAAGGAGAGTCGCGGTGACCAGCGCCAGGAACCCGACCAGCTCATTGAGCCGCCGGTTGGACGTCGGTTTGAAGGCGTGGGAGACGAATGTCATGCCGGCCGATGGCCGCTTCGCCGGGCCACGGCGTTTCCGGTTGGTCATGCTGCCTTATTGATCGGAGCCCAGGCAAACATCACCCCGCGCACGGAAGAGCCGGAACGCGTGACCTGAAAGCTGCCATTTGCGGACCGCACGCCAAACTTCGCCGGCGCGCGGCATATAAAGCCAGAGCAAGATGATTATGCCAAACGGTCCGAGGCTGTGCGGAGAAATCAACCCGAGAGGCGTTGTCGAAGTAAATGCCCCAGTGGCGGCGCCGGGCATTGCTCAAAAAACCAAAAAAACAAGTTTGCGATACATGCGGATTGGTTGCTACACATCCGGTGGCAGCAATTAAACTGGAGCGCGAATGAGCCAAACAGGCATTCCTCCGCGTACGGCCGGCGCTCTCGAGATGAAGCTCCGTGAGTCGCTGGTCACCAGGGCACTGGTCGTGCCGATCCAGGAATTTATTCACATCCAGGGTGTCAGCAGCATCGTGCTACTGCTCGCGGCCATTGCCGCTCTGGTGTGGGCGAACTCTCCCTGGCACGAGTCCTACCACCATGTATGGGACATGGAGTTGCAGCTCTCACGCCTGCAGTTGCCGGTACATGCCTGGATCAACGATGCATTGATGGCCATCTTCTTCTTCCTCGTCGGCATGGAGATCAAGCACGAGATCGTGCATGGCGAGCTGTCGGACATGCGGCGCGCGTCCTTGCCCATCGTCGCCGCCCTGGGTGGAATGGTGGTCCCGGCGCTGATCTATTCCGGCTTCAACTTCCATCAGGCCAGCGCGCATGGCTGGGGGATTCCTATGGCGACCGACATTGCCTTCTCGCTCGGCGTGCTGGCCATGGTGAAGGGAATTCCTCCCGAGCTGAAGGTCTTCCTGCTCTCGCTGGCTATCGCCGATGACATCGGGGCCATTGCGGTCATCGCCATCTTTTATACCGAGACGCTGAGGGTCCATTCCCTCATTGTAGGTGCAGTGCTGCTGGTGACTCTCTATCTCGTTTATCGCGTGGGCATCCGCCATTCCATGATCTTTGCGTTGTTGGGCGTGCTGTTCTGGGTGGCGATCCTGCGCTCGGGAATCCACGCGACCATCGCCGGCGTGATCCTGGGCTTCATGGTGCCCACCACGCCCAGGCTGAGCTTTGAAGAGTTTGAGAGGATCGGCAGCGACGTGGTCCAGCGTTATCGCGATGCCTTGGCGGCCAATGATGTAGCGACCGCCAATCGCATGCTCGGTCTCCTGGAGCATGTGGTCAGTGCCACCGAGTCGCCTTCCGAGCGGCTGACCCGAAAACTCAACGACTGGGTATCGTTTCTCGTCCTGCCCTTGTTTGCCCTGGCCAACGCGGGGGTGGAGTTTTCCCTGGGTGGCATAGGCGAGCTGCTGCGCAGCCACGTTGCCTGGGGTGTTTTCTTTGGTCTCGTGGTTGGCAAGCCGGTGGGAATCGCCCTATTTTCATGGGCTGCGGTAAAGATGGGAATTGCCAGCCTTCCTAACCATGTGAGCTGGAGGCTGGTGGTCGCGGTCGGCACGCTGGCCGGCATCGGATTTACGGTTTCCATCTTTATCAGCTCGCTTGCCTTTAGCGATCGCGCGATGCTGACCGACGCCAAAGCCGCCATCCTTGGAGCGTCCCTGGTGGCAGGGATAGTCGGCTACATCGTTTTACGCCGGACGATCAGGGAACAACCGCAGGCAGTTGCCGGGCAGCCCCTCGCAGAGTAGCGATGGAGCGTCTGTCGAGATTTTGCTTTATCGAATGTGCGGCACTGGTAACCTTTACGAGCTAGAATTAGCTTAAAGCCTTAGCGTCATTTTGTCCGGACCCTCCGATTCGGCGGCATCCACAAGGAGCAGAATATGCGATCTCGAATTATTGGCCTCGTATTAGGTGCGTTTCTTATTGTCGGCATGGCGGGCTGCAGCAAGAAGGCCGACCAGGCGCAGACGCCTCCGGCCGCCGACCAATCGGCGCAAACCGCCCAGACGGCTCCGGCCGGCTCACCCGCGGCTGGGCAAGCGGCCCAGTCAACTCCCGCGCCGGCTCCAGCCCCCGCGCAGCAAGCTCCTGCACCGGCACCCGTAGCTGAGGCGCCGGCTCCGCCACCGCCGCCGCCACCGCTGGTAGTTCCTGCGGGCTCATCTCTGCTGGTACGCCTTGGCTCTACGCTCGACACCAAAACAGCAAAGGACGGCCAGCCTTTCAATGGCACCCTGGCTAGGTCCGTGGTGGCTAACGGCGAGGTGGCGATTCCATCTGGCGCAGGCGTGAGTGGAACGGTGGTCGAATCCAAATCGCCAGGCAGATTCAAGGGTGAAGGCATCCTCACGATTACGCTGAATTCCATCGATATCGGCGGAGTTCCCACCGAGATCGCGACCTCGAGTTTCAGCCAGACGGTGAAAGGGAAGGGTAAGCGCACTGCAGTCGCAGTCGGTGGCGGAACCGGCGCCGGTGCGCTGATCGGTGGCCTCGCCGGCGGCGGCAAGGGCGCTCTCATCGGCGGCCTGGTTGGCGCTGGTGCCGGAACTGCGGGCGCAGCCTTCACCGGCAACAAGGACTTGCAGATTCCCGCCGAGACGGTTGTAACCTTCCGTTTGGCGAACTCGCTCACCGTGCATCGCTCGGCGAGGCATTCCCGCGGGGAATAAGCTTCGGGCGGTGAAAGCCGCTGACGGGCTCCGCACCAACAAAGCTGGCTCAAGACTTCGCTTTAGAGGGAGGTTTTCACGCCTCCCTCTATTTTCACGATGTCATCAGAGAATTTCGGTGAAAGCGCGCTAACATGCCCGACGCGGAACCACAGAGTCAGCCAGCCTTATGGCTGCCGCGGCGCTGGCGCTCCGCGAAGTAATCCTTCGGTGCTGATATCTTCGTCGATCTGCGGCCAGTGGATACCGTAGCCGCCGCCGGCAATCTTCCAATCAAGGCGCTGGTCAACCGTTGCACTGAAAAGTCTCGGGTACCAGGCGAGCGGCACACTGATCGTGCGGCCGTCCTTGAGCCGAACGCTTAGCGTTTCCTGATCAAAGGAGACGTCTGCAACTCTTTCATCTGCGGCTACCGCCAAAATGCCCATCCCAAGCCTCCAACAGGCGCTCCTGGCTGGCCTGCACGATCGATTGTAGCGTGTTCAGCTCACGAGCGCTGAAGCCAAAGTTCCTCGCCAGTCCGACGGGATCCAACCAAAACTTCGCGGACAGGTCGTCCCGGTCTACATGAACATGAGGCGGTTCCTGCGGTTCGTGGCTATGGAAATAGAAACGGTACGGCCCCGACCTGAGAACGGTTGGCATTTTACTTTGAGGTCTTCTTCGTCTGCGCTCTTCGTTCCGCCGCCCAGCCGGGCTTGTTCACCTGCCGGCCCCGGCCCACGGCCAACGCGTCAGCCGGAACGTCTTCGGTGATGCAGGACCCCGCTCCGATGTACGATCCCTTGCCTAGGCGCACGGGCGCTACCAGCGTGGCATCGCTGCCCACGAAAACGCCATCCTCGATGACGGTCGGGTACTTACCCACGCCGTCGTAGTTGCAGGTAATGGTGCCCGCGCCGACGTTCACTCCCTCACCAATCTCCGAGTCGCCAAGATAGCTCAGGTGATTGGCTTTCGATCCCTTGCCTATCCGGGTCTTCTTGGTCTCAACAAAATTGCCGAGGTGAGCGCGCTCGCCGATGTCGCTGCCCGGCCGCAGATGGGTGTACGGGCCAAGTTCAGCTCCGTTGCGCACCACCGAGTCTTCCATGATGCAGCCCGGCTTAATGAGCACGCCGTCGCCGATCTCACAATTGGTGATCACCGAATAGGAGCGAATGCGGCAGTCGCAACCGATCTTCGTCTTCCCGATGATCTGCACGAACGGCTCGATGACTGTGTCGGCACCAACCTCCACGTCCGCATCGATGTCGCAGGTCTCAGGACGAAAGATGGTAGTGCCTGCCGCCATCAGCTCGTTCGCCTTCCTGGCCCGCAGCTTGGCGTCTAACTCCGCCAGTTCCATGCGGGTGTTCACGCCCAGCACTTCGTTGGAATCATCGGCAGCCAGGGCCATCACCCTTTCGCCGGCGCCGCTCAGGATGGCGGCCATGTCGGTGAGATAGAACTCTCGCGCGGAGTTGTCGGTGGTCAGCCGGTCGATGTGCCGGAACAGCGGCTTGGTGGCAAAGGCGTAGATGCCGGAGTTGACCTCGCGCTGCTCGCCTTCGTCGCCGGTGAGCGACTTCTGCTCGACAATGCGCTCCAGCTCGTCGGTGGTCCGTCCATGCAAGGTGCGGCGGAAGATCCGTCCGTATCCCGTGGGATCGTCAGGGCGCGCCGTGAGCACCGTCATGGCAGCATCGCTGTCGATGTGAAAGTCACGCACCCCCGCGATGGTCTGTGCCTGGATGAGCGGCACATCGCCGGAGAGCACCAGCACATGCGCGAACTGCTGCAAGGCGCTGCGCGCCTGCATGATGGCGTGTCCCGTGCCCAGTTGGTCTGCCTGCAGGACGAAGTTGATCTCCGTCGAGCGCAGCGCCGCCTCCACCCGCTCCGCCTCGTGCCCGATGATGGCGAAGATGTTTTGCGGCGGTACGACGCGCCGGGCCGCGGCCACGACGTGCGCCAGCAGCGGCCGCCCGCCGATCTCGTGCAGGACTTTGGGATGCCGCGATTTAAGCCGGGTGCCTTTGCCGGCCGCCAGAATTGCGATGGCGAACAGGTAGTCGGGCTGCTCGTGGGCGGATGAGGCAGAACTCTGGTTTGGCATCATGTCTCGATTCGTTGCGACGATTACGACTTCATTCGCGAGGCAGCAACAGGAGTTTCGCGCGCTTCCATCATAAGCCGGAGCAGGTCGTGCGCCACGTGCACAGTATTGTGGCGGGCAATTAGCCCGTCCGGCTGGCGCATCTCTTCCACCAGGTAGTCGCCCAGGATCGGCTGCACCCCCAGCGCCTTGACGCGCTCCAGGTCCGCTTCGATAGGGGACTGGAATTGTTCGGCATATTTTTGCCGCAATGGCTCCGACGCGGGAGTGTTGTTGATCAGGGCGTATTCGAAGAACTCGTGCCGCGCATGCTTGTACAGCGCTCGAATGTGGTCCGAGGCGCTCAGGCCCAGGCTCTCATTGGCCTGCGTCATGAGATTGCATACGAAAACCTTGGTCGCCCGCGATGCCTGAATCGCCTTGGACACGTCGTGTACCAGCAGATTGGGCACCAGGCTGGTGAAGAGCGATCCCGGTCCGACGGTGATCAGGTCGGCGTTCTCGATGGCTTCCAGCGTAACCGGCAACGGCTTGGCATTCGCCGGAGCCATCCGCAGCTCAATGATGCGCTGGTTGCTGGCGGTGATGTTGGTCTCGCCGCGAACATAGGAGCCGTCATCCATCACGGCGTAAAGCTGAGCGTTGCTGGTGGTCGCGGGATAGATATTGCCGCGCGTCGCCAGGATGGCGGCGGAGAGCTCTACCGCTTTGCTGAAGTCGCCGGTGATTTCCGACAGCGCCGACAGGAACAGGTTGCCGAAGCTGTGCCCCTCCAACCCTTCGCCGGCCTTGAAGCGGTATTTGAAGAGCTTGGAAAGCAGCGCCTCGTCCTCCGCCAGGGCAACGATGCAGTTGCGGACGTCGCCGGGCGCGGGCATGTTGAGCTCTTTGCGCAGCCGGCCGCTGGAGCCGCCGTCGTCGCTGACGGTTACCACGGCGCTCAACTGCGCGATGAAAGGCAGTTGGGGATCGGTCTCCGCTTCGCCCGGCAGGCAGACGTATCGCTTCAGTCCATGCAGCAGGGTGGAGAGTCCGGTGCCGCCTCCCATGGCGACCACCCGGAGCGCGCGCGTGCCTTCGACCTGGCGTGCAATCGGCATTGGCTAGGAGGACACGGGTTTAGAAATGCCAGTTCTGCGATTCAGGTGGCACTTCGGAGCTAGTGTCGGGATAAAGCAGCTCGGTAAAGCGCGGATCGTCAGCCAGGTTCTTGAAATCAGAGTCATTGCGTGCCTGAAAACGGTTGGCTGGATTCAGACGGATCGCTTCGTTCAGGCTGGTGATGCACTCCGGAAGATGTCCCATCAGGCAGTTCAGCGCCGCCATGCCGTACCAGATGTAGTCGAGCTGCGGATACTTCTTCACCAGGGCTTCGAAATTTTCCCGGGCTGCCAGGTAATCGCCCAGGTTCATCAGTGAGATGGCGTAATCGTACTGCTCTTCCCCCGTCTTGAACTTGGTGGCGGCTTGGCTCAAATGCTGGTTGCAGGTATTCAGGTGCACGGCTGCACGATCGGCAAGCTCAGGGCTGGCGCCTTCTCTCACCTTCTCAAAGCACGCCTTGGCACGGTCGTACTTGTGGGTCTGCATCGCCTTCAGACCGGCCTCATACTGCTGCACGGCATGGGTGAAGCGGGGATCGTCGGCCGTCTTCATCGGCTTGCTGGGGCGAGGCTTGTCCGCATCTTTCATGGCTAATCGACTGTGCGCTTTAGACTTAGCAGAGGCCCGCTTGCCGGCCACCGCAGTTTTTTTGTTCATCCCCGCTGTCCCCAAGAGGTGGTTCCATGGCAGACCTGCCGAATACAACCCGGGACAGGCTTCGATCTGCTTGTTAGATGGAGATTCTTACCCGTAATCGCGCCTGCCGTCAACTGACCGAAAGTGGCAAATCTTTCCAGCGGCTAATCCGTCTTGGCCACTTCATCCAGATCGATCGACTTCCAGTCGCCCTTGACGATCCCGGCGCGAATCTGTGCCGGGGTTTTGTGGAGCTTGGTCTGCTCGTACGCGTAGAACACTTCCTTCATGCAAATACCGCAATGCGCCGCATGATCGCTCTCATAGCAGGTGTGCAGGCTCTTATGACCGATCCGTTCGCAGTAGCAGTAACACGGAAGCTGGTTGATCACCCCAGGGATCTTCGCCGCCAGCTCGTAAGCCCGTACCTGATACGGGTACTTGAACATCTCTCCTACCCGCTGGTCCACAGGCAGGATGGGCATGACCTCCCCTGGTTGGGGAGGCGCCGTGTTGTATGCCGGGACATGGTCCCCCTGCGCCAAAGCCAATACCGTGAACGCCGCCACCACCGCGAGCAAAACCACTTTGCGCATTGCTGACCCCTCTCGGCGGTATTCTATATGCAAAGCAATGCAGGCAGCGTCGCAAAAGCTCGCCGGACGCATTCCGCACAAAGGCGACCGAAGCTTTTATCAAATTCCGGCGCACGATTGTTACGGTAGCTTTAATGTCTGATGAAGCGTCTAACCTGATTGGCGATGAACGAAGCCCATTACGATTCCCCCGGCGGAACCAACCATCCTCCACCTGACTCTCATGGCGCGAGGCCGGTGCTGGTCGCCTGGGCACGAGACATCGCGATTTCCCTGGCGGTCTCGATCTTCTTCATCATCTTCCTCTACCAGCCCGTAAAGTGGAAGGCACCAGCATGATGCCGACGCTGGCCGACCAGGAACGCGTCTTCATCAACAAGTTCGTCTACAAACTGGAGCCCATCCAGCGCGGCGACGTGGTGGTCTTCCGCTATCCCCGCGATGTCTCCAAGAGCTACATCAAACGCGTCATCGCCCTCGCCGGCGATCGGGTCCGCATCGATGACGGCGTGGTCTATGTGAACGATCGCCCTCTGGCCGAGCCTTATGTTCCTGAGGATTATTGGGATACACGGTCGTATGCCGAGATCGTCGTTCCCCCGCACTCTTATTTCGTTCTGGGCGACCATCGCAATCTTTCCAACGACAGCCGTGACTTTGGCCCGGTCAGCCGGAAGTACATCTACGGCAAAGCGGTGTTCGGCTATTGGCCAATCGACAAAATGGGCAAACTACAGTAGATTCCTGACACCTGAATGGGACCGCCTTCAGACGCCCATTTTCGTCACAGCATGAGGAAATTGGACTTCCGTCCCTGAGGAAAGCTCTATGCAGATCCGCACACTACTCGTCATAGTTCTGCTCTCGGTCTCACTCAGTGCGTTCGCTGCCGAGCGCGATGCCAATGTCCTGATGCAAGCTGATCGCGACTTTGCCAAGGCCACCGCCGAGAAGGGCGTCGACGGCTGGATGTCATTCATGGCCCCTGGCGCCGTACTGCTGGGAGAAGAGCCAACCGTCGGTCCGGAGAAAATCAGGGCCGCCATGCAGGATGAACTCAAGCCCGGGACGAGCCTCACCTGGGAGCCGACCAAAGCCGACTTCATCGGGGATGGCGACATCGGCTACACCCTCGGCCGCTTCGAATTTCGCGCCGCCGACAAGCAGGGCAAGCCGGTCGTCGTGAAAGGCACCTACATGACGACCTGGCAAAAACAGAAGGACGGCACGTGGAAAGTCATCGGCGATTTGGGCAGCCACGACAAGCCGTAACCGCACTCTGATAAAATCTTTAAAATCCACTCACCGGAGATGCGATGCAGGCAGTGCTTGCGCTGGAAGACGGACGAATCTTCCATGGCAAAGGCTACGGCGCAAAGGGCGAATGCTACGGCGAAGTCGTTTTTAATACTTCCATCACCGGCTATCAGGAGATCTTTACTGATCCCTCCTACGCCGGACAAATCGTCGTTCTCACCAATCCTGAAATCGGAAACTACGGCACTAACCCTGACGACAACGAAGCCACCCGTCCGTACATCGAAGGGCTGATCGTGCGCGAGTTCTCGCGCGTCAGCTCGAATTGGCGCTCCCAGGAGGTCGCGGAAGAATATCTCGAGCGCTACAAGATTCCCGTGCTGGCCGAGATCGATACCCGCTCGCTGGTCCGCCATCTTCGCGATAACGGCGTCATGCGCGGCGTCATCTCGACCCTGGAGAGTGATGCCGAAAAGCTGATCGCCAAGGCGCGCTCCATCCCCAAGATGGACGGCACCGACCTGGCGAAAGAGGTCACCACCCCGCGTGTCTATGAGTGGGACGAAGGTGTGCGCTCCTACGAACCGACCGAAGTGGTTGGCGTGAAAGACGCGCCGCCGAAGTATCAGGTCGTCGCCTACGACTTCGGAATCAAGCAGAACATTCTGCGCCGCCTGGTCGGCGAGCAATGCCGCGTGACTGTCGTTCCGGCAACGACCAGCGCGGAAGATGTCCTGGCCTTGAAGCCGGACGGCGTCTTCCTGTCGAACGGCCCGGGCGATCCTGAGCCCGTGACCTACGCGCAGGAAAACATTCGCCGCATGATGGGCAAGGTGCCGATCTTCGGCATCTGCCTGGGCCACCAGTTGATCGGCCTCGCGCTGGGTGGCAAGACCTACAAGCTGCGCTTCGGACATCACGGCGGTAACCATCCCGTGAAGCAGATGGCGACCGGCAAAATCGAGATCACCGCCCACAATCACAATTTCGCTGTCGATCCCGATTCGCTGAAGCAGAGCAACGTCGACTTGACGCACATCGACCTGAACGACAATACGCTGGAAGGCTTGCGCCACCGCTCGCTGCCCCTGTTCAGCGTGCAGTACCACCCGGAAGCCGCTCCCGGCCCCCATGACTCGCACTACCTGTTCAAGGACTTTGTGCAGATGATGGAGGAGTGGAAGGGGAAATGAGAGCGAATGGGCACACCTTCAAGTTCGCCGACAGGGCTAGCGTTTTTGAAGGGGCGCGCCCCTTCAGGTTCAGCAACAAGGTTCCGGCGCGCCTGAAGGCGCGCCCCTTCAACCTTTGAAAGGCTAAATGCCACGCCGCAACGACATCGCGAAGATCCTCATCCTCGGCTCGGGGCCCATTGTCATCGGCCAATCGGCCGAGTTCGACTACTCCGGCGCGCAGGCCTGCAAGGCGCTCAAGTCCGAAGGCTACGAGGTGGTGCTGGTCAACTCCAACCCGGCCACCATCATGACCGATCCCGAGATGGCCGACCGCACTTACATCGAGCCCCTCACCCGCGCCTATCTGGACGAGATCATTCGGGTTGAAGCCGAAATGCTCGCCGCCAGCGGACTCCCCGGCATCTTCGCCGTGTTGCCCACGGTCGGCGGGCAGACCGCGCTCAACCTCGCCGTCGATCTGGCCGACAGCGGCATTCTGGAGAAGCACGGCGCGCAGCTTATCGGCGCGCAGCTCAACGCGATCAAGAAGGGTGAAGACCGCCTGCTCTTCAAGGACGCCATGACCCGCATTGGCCTTGAAGTTCCCAAGTCGACGCTGGTCAACAATCTCAAAGACGGACTCGACTTCAGCGGCAAAATCGGCTTCCCGTTGATTCTGCGGCCGTCATTCACTCTCGGCGGCACCGGCGGTGGCCTCGCCTACAACCGCGAAGAGTTGCTCGAACTCCTGGCCCGCGGCCTCGACCTCTCGCCCGTGCACGAAGTGCTGCTGGAAGAATCGGTGCTCGGCTGGAAGGAATACGAGCTCGAGCTGATGCGCGACCTCAAGGACAACGTCATCGTTGTCTGCTCCATCGAGAACTTCGATCCCATGGGCGTGCACACCGGCGACTCCATCACCGTTGCGCCGGCGCAGACGCTCACCGACCGCGAGTATCAGGCCATGCGCGACGCCGCCATCGCCGTCATTCGCGAGATCGGCGTCGAGACCGGAGGCTCCAACATTCAGTTCGCCGTCAACCCTCACAATGGGCGCATGGTGGTGATCGAGATGAACCCCCGCGTCTCGCGCTCCTCAGCGCTGGCGTCGAAGGCCACCGGCTTCCCGATTGCCAAGATCGCAGCCAAGCTCGCCGTGGGCTACACCCTCGACGAGATCACCAACGACATCACGCGCAAGACGCCGGCTTGCTTCGAGCCGTCGCTCGACTACGTTGTAGTGAAGATTCCCAAGTGGCAGTTCGAAAAATTCCCTGGCGCCGACGAGTCCCTCGGTCCACAGATGAAGTCGGTCGGCGAGGTGATGGCCATCGGGCGCACCTTCAAACAGGCGCTGCTCAAAGGCGTTCGCTCGCTGGAGACCGGCAAGAGTATCAGTTCCGAAAAGATCGAGCCGCGCATTCTTACCAAGCGCCTGGTCACCCCGCATCCCGAGCGCCTGCAGTACATTCGCTATGCGCTGGAGCAGGGTATGACCGTGCGCGAGATTGCGCAGATGACCGGCATCGATGCCTGGTTCCTGCATCAGTTGAAGGAAATCGCCGACGAGCAGGCGCGCGTCAGCAAAGGCGGGCTCGGCCTTTTCGAGAAGAACGAACTGCGCAGCCTCAAGCGCCTGGGCTTTTCCGATTCTCGCCTTGCGGCTTCGTTGAAGATGCAGGAAGCAAAGTCTTCCTCCGAGACCGTGCATCAGCTACGCAAGCAATATGGTGTCACTCCCGTGTACAAACGCGTGGACACCTGTGCTGCCGAGTTCGAAAGCTTCACGCCGTATCTGTACTCGACCTACGAAGACGAAGACGAGGCAACGCCCACCGATCGCAAGAAGGTCATCATCCTGGGCAGCGGGCCCAACCGCATCGGTCAGGGCATCGAGTTCGACTACTGCTGCTGTCACGCCGCATTCGCGCTGCGCGACGACGGTTACGAGACGATCATGGTGAACTGCAACCCGGAAACCGTCTCCACCGACTACGACACCAGCGACCGTCTCTACTTCGAGCCCCTGACCTACGAAGACGTCATGGCCGTCTATGAGCACGAAGCTACAAGCGGGGCGTCGATTGGGGTCGTCGTTCAGTTCGGCGGCCAGACACCGCTGAATCTCGCACTGCGATTGAAGGCCGCGGGCGTGCCCATCATCGGCACTTCGCCGGAAAGCATCGACCTCGCCGAGGACCGCAAGCGCTTCGGCAAGCTGCTGGACGAGCTGAATATCCCACAGCCTCCCGGAGCGACCGCAGCCAGCGTCGAGGAAGCCGTCGCCAACGCGAAACGGGTCGAGTATCCCGTGCTGGTGCGGCCGTCGTACGTGCTCGGTGGACGCGCCATGGTCATCGCCTACGACGACGCTTCGGTGGAGCAGTACATGCGCGAAGCGGTCGAGTACTCGCAGGAGCGGCCGGTGCTGATCGATCACTTCCTCGAATCAGCGACCGAAATTGATGTCGATGCGCTTAGCGATGGCGAAGACGTTGTGATTGCCGGCATCATGCAGCACATCGAAGAGGCCGGCATTCACTCCGGCGATTCCTCCTGCGTTCTGCCGTCAGTGGACATTCCGCAGCCGGTGCTGCAAACCATTCGCGATTACACCTTCCGCCTGGCGCGCGCGCTGAAGGTCATCGGACTGATGAACGTGCAGTACGCCATTCAGCGCGACAAGGTCTTCGTCATCGAGGTGAATCCGCGCGCTTCGCGTACCGTGCCCTATGTTTCCAAGGCGACGGGAGTCCCGCTGGCGAAGATTGCCGCCCGCCTCATGACCGGCCGCAAGCTGCGGGAATTTCTGCCGGAGAACATCGCCAGCGCTTCCGACCTCGACACCGGAAGCTTCTACTACGTGAAGTCACCAGTCTTCCCCTGGGGCAAGTTTCCCGGCGTCGATACCGTGCTGGGGCCGGAGATGAAGTCGACGGGCGAGGTCATGGGTGTTGCCGACAACTTTGGCGAAGCCTTTGCCAAAGCACAGACTGCCGCCGGACAGATGCTGCCTACCTCAGGCCGCGTCTTCCTCAGCGCCAACGATCGCGACAAGCCCTTCATCGCCCAGGTTGCGGCGCGCTTTATCGAACTCGGCTTTAGCTTGGTCGCCACTCACGGCACAGCGCAAATTCTGGAGCAGGCCGGGCTTCAGGTGGAGCGTGTCTACAAGGTGAAGGAAGGGCGGCCCAATGTCGTCGACCTCATCAAGGGCGAGCGCATTCATCTCATCGTGAATACGCCGCATGGCATCGAGCCTTGGTTTGACGAGAAGGCAATTCGCCGTGCCGCCGTCACTGCGCATATTCCAACTATTACGACTCTTTCTGCAGCGCGCGCCGCGTGTGAAGGCATCGCCGCTCTGCAACGTGGCGAAGCCAAGGTCTACGCCCTGCAACAGCTCCACGCCGAGCGGGCCGCGGCCGTCGCAAAATAAAACTTTTGCGGAGCACCACCCCACCATGGTGCTGCTTGCGAATTCCAGCGTTTGACATCACAATACCTGAACCCTGCCTGCTTCGTAGTGACCAAAAATCTAGGAGCATGTTGAATGAATCTTCCCAGCGCGCGAACGTTCGCGCGTGCTGTTTCCTGCCTCTTTGTTCTCGCTGTCACAACCTTTAACATCACAGCTTCTGCGCAAACCGGATACTGGCACGCCAGCGGCAATCAGATTCTCGACTCCAGTAACAAAGTTGTTCGCATCGCCGGCATCAACTGGTACGGCTTCGAAACTACCGATGAAGTCGCCCACGGACTGTGGGCCCAGGATTATCACTACATTCTCGACGCCATTCACAGCAACGGATACAACGTCGTGCGCATTCCGTTCTCCAACCAGATGGTGGAGTCGCCCATCATTCCTTCCAACATCAGCTATCAGAATGGCAGCGGGCCGATCAATACCGACCTCAAGGGCTTGAACTCACTGCAGATCCTCGACAAGATCGTCGCCTACGCGGGACAGATCGGGCTGCGCGTCATACTCGACAATCATCGCTCCGAGGCCGGCAACAGCGCCGAAGGCAACGGGCTGTGGTACACCACGCAGTATCCCGAGAGCGCGTGGATCGCCGACTGGGTTTCTTTGACGCAGCGCTACCTCGGCAACACAACCGTCATCGGCATGGACCTGCGCAACGAGCCGCACAACGATCAGAGCGGAGGATCGTGCTGGGGCTGCGGCTTGCAGAGCTACGACTGGCGTCTTGCAGCCGAGCGCGGCGGAAATGCTGTGCTGAACGTCAATCCCAACCTGCTGATCTTTGTCGAAGGCACCGACTGCTACAACAACGACTGCGACTGGTGGGGTGGCAACCTGGAAGGTGCACAGGATTATCCCGTCACGCTCAACACCGCCAACCGCCTCGTCTACTCGGCGCACGACTACGGCCCGAACCTTTACCAGCAGTCCTGGTTTAACGGCAACACCAGTTACAGCAGCCTGGTTGCGGTGTGGACCAAGTTCTGGGCCTACCTCAGCCTGAATGGGGTTGCGCCGGTGTGGGTGGGAGAGTTCGGTACCACCAACAACGCCGGCGACATTCAGAGCAGCGTGCCCGGATCGCAAGGCCAGTGGTTCCAGAGCCTGATTACCTTCATGCAGCAGAATTCGCAGCTCCAGTGGACCTACTGGGCGCTGAACGGCGAAGACAGCTACGCCCTGCTCGACAGCAGCTACGATTCAACGCCCGTGAGCAGTTTGAAGCAAAGCCTGCTGGCCAGCATTCAGTATTCGGTCAGCAGTGGTTGCAAGGCGCCGCCGCCCATCCCCCCGCGTAACCTGACGGCCACTACCATCTCTTCCAGCGAGATCGACTTGAAGTGGGGCCTTGTCATTTCGCCGCCAAGCTGCAGCTTGGCTTACGACTTGTATGCCAGCACCGACCCGAACTTCCAGCCCGCGCCGTCCAACCGCATCGCCACCCAGATCCGTCAACAAGTTTGCTCACAAGAATCTGCAGCCCTCGACAACCTACTACTACATTGTCAGAGCTGTTGACCCCGCTGGGGAATCGGGCAACTCCAACGAAGCCAGCGCTACTACCCAGCAGGGTTCCTCCAGCAGTTGCCACATCACCTATGTGAACCAGAACGACTGGGGCACCGGCTTCACCGCTGCGATTTCCATCAAGAACACCGGAGACCAGCAAATCAACGGCTGGGACCTGACCTGGACGTGGTCCGGCAACCAGCAGATCAACCAGTCGTGGAATTCCAATTACAGCCAGCAAGGTAAGAATGTCTCGCTGACCAACGCCGCGTGGAACGGGACCATCAATCCCGGGCAGGAGCTGACGGGCATAGGCTTCAACGCCACCTACAGCGGGCAGAACAACAACCCGACTACCTTCTATCTCAACGGGTCGCTCTGCCAGTAAGGCACTGAGGAGTTCAGCTTGGAATTCGGCTCTGTCCCGTAACGTGGCGGAGCCGATGTTTTCTGCGGGGAAGCTGCCAGACCGCCTTCAATCCGACCAGCAAACAGGATGCCCCGTCGTATAGTTGAAAATACGGGTCATCAGTCCGTCATGACCGCCTCAGCATCCAAATAACTTCATGCGTAAATCCAAGTCCGTCGACTCCGAGCTGGCCGCCATTCGTTCGGAGCTGCAGGAGGAAAAACGCGAGTTCGTCGTGCCGGCTTCGAAGAAATCGAAGCTGGCCGTCGCTACACGGGCGCTCCGCCATCGCAATTTTCAGCTATTTTTCAGTGGGCAACTCATCTCCCTGGTCGGCACCTGGATGGACACCGTCGCCGAGTCCTGGCTGGTCTACCGCCTGACCGGATCGTCGCTGCTGCTGGGCACGGTCGCCTTCTGCAACCAGATCCCGGTATTTCTCTGCGCGCCCATCGGCGGCATCGTGGCCGACCGCTACAACCGCCATCGCATCATCATCGCCACCCAGGCGCTGTCCATGGTGGTGGCCTTCGTGCTGGCGGTGCTCACGCTGACCCATCGCATCCAGGTCTGGCAAATCATGGTGCTGGCGGCCTGCGGCGGCGTTATCAATGCCTTCGATATTCCCGCGCGCCAGGCCTTCCTCATCGAGATGGTAGGCCGCGAAGATTTGCTGAACGCCATTGCCCTGAACTCCTCAATGTTCAACGGCGCGCGCATCATCGGCCCGGCGGTCGCCGGCATTGTCGTCGCCGCCGTCGGCGAGGGCTGGTGCTTCATGGCCAACAGCGTCAGCTACATTGCTGTCATCACCGGCTTGCTGCTGATGAAGCTTGCGCCCCGCCGCGAGCGCGAACGCGAAACCTCGCCGCTGGAAGAGATCGTTAACGGCTTCACCTTCGTCAAAACCACCGCCCCCATTCGCGCCATTCTGCTCATGCTTGGCTTGGTGAGCCTGGTGGGAATGCCCTATGCCGTGCTCATGCCGATCTTCGCCGCCGAGGTCCTGCACGGCGGTGCGCGGGCACTAGGCATCCTGATGGGCGCAACCGGCGTCGGGGCCCTGTTAGGCGCCATGAGCCTGGCCGCTCGCGTGGGCGTCAAAGGACTGGGAAAACTGATTGCCTTTTCCGCGACCGGTTTCGGCATCGCCCTCATCGCATTTTCCTTCTCGCGGACCTTCTGGTTCTCCGCCCTGCTGCTGGTTCCCGTCGGTTTCTGCATGATGGTGCAGATGGCGTCGTCCAACACTTTGGTGCAGTCCATGGTGCCGGACGCGATGCGCGGTCGCGTGATGGCTGTCTATTCCATGATGTTTATGGGCATGGCTCCCTTCGGCGGATTCTTCGCCGGCCTCATCGCCCACCACATTGGCGCACCCTACACCGTGGCCATCGGAGGTGTCGCCTGCATCATGGGAGCGATGGTCTATTTGCTCTACCTGCCGAAGATTCGCGGCCAGGCCCGCGAGCTGATCCTGGCGCAAGGCATGGCCGCCGGCGTGCCCGCCCAGGAAGTGACCCGGCAGGGGGCGTGAAAAGAAGTGGCCGGCGTGCTGACAACTGACAACTGACAACTGACAACTGACAACTGACAACTGAAATGTCATCATAGCCACGATGCAGCCCGAATTCGCCCAACAAGACCCGCGACCCGCCACCGCCTATGTCGGCACCTCGGGATGGTCTTACGCCATCTGGAAGCCGGACTTCTATCCCAAGAACGTCGCCTCCAAGAACTTTCTGAACTACTACGCAATCCGCCTCAACGCGGTCGAAGTTAACTTCACCTTCCGCATGAGGTTGCAGGAGAAAACGGCCCTGGGCTGGATGGCGGCCGTCGGTCCCGACTTCCGATTTGCCCTCAAGGCGAACCAGTTCATCACCCACATTCGCCGGCTCAGCAACGTCGAGGAGCCGCTGCAGCGCTTCCTGACGACCTTGCAGCCGTTCGGCGCGCAGCTTGGCCCCGTGCTGTTCCAGCTTCCACCCAACCTGAAGTGCGATGCCGGACTGTTGCGCAACTTCCTCGCGCTACTCCCAAGAAACTTCCGTTCTGCGTTCGAGTTCCGCCACGAATCTTGGTTCAGCGAAGAGGTCTATAGCACGCTCCGCGATGCCAACGCCGCGCTCTGTATCTCGGAGACGGAGAAGCTCACCACGCCTGAAGTCCACACGGCCGCATACACCTACTTCCGCTTGCGCGAGACCAGCTACTCCGCTGATGACCTGAAGCAGATCGCCGCCCGAGTCGAGCGCGTCCTCGCGGATGGCCGCGACACTTATGTCTTCTTCAAGCATGAAGAAGACCCGAAGAGCGCGTTGAACGCGGTCACGCTGCTGGAGATGGTTGCTCGGCCTTGAGCGCCGCAGATTGTACCCGGTAAAACTCCCGACGTTCCTGCCTCATGCGATCGCCGGGAGTTTAGATCGGCCGATGAACAAGGCATGCAAATCTAGAAATCACAGCTTGAGCTTCCGGCGTACAAAACCGCCGGCAGCCGCCAACCCCGACGCGACCAACAACAAGCTGCCCGGCTCAGGAACCAACGTGATGGTGGCATCGAAGCCGGTCGTGTCGTAATAGAAGTTGTTGTCGTCGTTAACGCCGAACGAAATCACATCGCCCGCCTTGAGGTTGAGACCTGAAAAACTGAAGTCCTCACGCCCGCCCACTTTGTCGGGAAACTGAGCGGGAGGTCCCAGGAGTTCCCCGCTGTACAGTTGCGTACCGTTCTCATAGACAAGCCCGATGATGCCGGTCGGGTAGATGTCCAATATGTCGAAGAACCCGGCGATGCTGTAGGTCCCATCGGCCGGCGCCGTCCAGCGCACGATCGTGTCGTCGCCGGCATAAGGGTGAACACTGAGCGTGTCCGGCGGGAACACGACCGTTCCCCAATCGATGAACTGTCCGGTTGGATTAAAGCCGACCCGTGGAACGTCCCCATAAAAAGGGGCGTACCAGCACTTGATGCCGCCTTCACAGTTCGGGCTATACAGCGAGTATGGGGTGAACGACGTCCCGGTAGTTCCGTAACCATAGCTCCACGCGCCGTTGGGGTTTTGTGGACCAAAGTCGGTGGTGGCGTCCCAGCTATCGGTACATAAGCCGCGGCTGCAAGGGTCAAGAGAATTAGAAAGACTACAAAGACGGGGGAGAATCGAGAGATGTTCATTGCGGTATCTCCTTGGCGTATGTCTCAATTGTGATACTAGGCGGAGAAGTTGGACCGCAGTGCAAAATATCCCCCCGAACTGGTATGCAGTTTCAAAAAGGGAAGGTTCGCGGAATTCAACTTGAAGAGAACGCGTGAGGGGAGCTGCTCGGTCAGCTTCGCTGAGCCACCGGGCAAGCTCTCCTTGCTGCGTTACTATAGAAACACCCGAAGGCAATTCGAAGGAACCCCGCCAGTTCTGCGGGAGATCGGGCCTGGAGTAAGGCTTTCATGCTTCCGCTGCCTCCCAACGTGGAAAGATTTCTTCGTCGCACGCGCTACTACAGAATGTTGCGGAATCAGCCCGCGGAAGCCGATGCTCAGGCTTGCCGTCCCTTCCTTCGCCCGGGCGACATGGCGATCGACGTTGGTGCGAATTTCGGGTTCTATACCAAGCTGTTTTCCGAATGTGTCGGCCCGGAAGGCTCCGTCCATGCGGTCGAGCCGGTGCCCGAAACGTTCGATTACCTGCATTACAATGTGCGCCATCTCGAGCTCAGCAATGTGTTCCTCTATCAGGTCGCGGCCAGTGACGATTCGGGCATCGCGCGCATGTCCGTGCCGCTGTGGCATGGCGGCCGCAGAAATATCTACGAATCGCGCCTCGACGAACATGGCGACATCCCGGTGCGCGTCGTGCGGCTGGACGACCTCTTTGCCGGGATGAAGCCGGCCCTGATCAAGATCGATGTCGAAGGCAACGAGCTGCAACTGATCCAGGGTGCGCGACAGTTGCTCACCACCTATCACCCTCCGCTGCTGGTGGAAGTCTCCTCGCCGCAGACGGCCCCGCTGCTGGCGGAGATGGGCTACACCATCTGCAAAGAGGGGACCGGCCCCAACCGCTTCTTCCTCCATCCGGAAAGCTGAGCCGAGAAGCCCAAACTTCTGCCCGAGAGAAATGGGGTAGTGTCCTAAGCCGGATAGTACCTGATTTTTCGTTTGCATCTTCGAGTCAGATGCCGTATTCTAATTAAGAAATTGCTCCCCTCTCGACATGCTGAAAGGCCTCGGGAGGGGTTATTTATTTGTGGCGACACTTCCGGCTCATCGAAACGAACCCGCTATAAAGCGTGTCGTCGCGTTTGTTGACGGCCAGAACCTCTACAGATCAGTAAAGGAGTCGTTTGGCTATCATTATCCAAATTACGACGTCTCCAAACTTTCTGAGGCTGTCTGCAAGTCTCGCGGTTGGGATCTAGTTCAAGTCAGATTTTATACAGGCGTTCCCGACGCAGCTGACGATCCCAGATGGAATCACTTCTGGGTTGGAAAACTCGCGGTTATGGGTAAGTCTGGCATTGAAGTGTTTAGCAGGCCGTTGAGATACAGGAACGATAGGGTTGTACTACCCGATGGCACCACGCACACGTTTCTTCGTGGAAGCGAAAAGGGAATCGATGTTCGCATTGCGTTGGACGTAATCCGTCTGGCAATTCGCAATGAATACGATATCGCCCTAGTTTTTTCTCAAGACCAAGACCTCTCGGAAGTTGCTGACGAAATTAGAGCTATCTCAAAGTTGCAGAGCAGATGGATTCATATGGCCTGCGCTTTCCCTGTCAGCCCAACAACCAGGAACAGGAGAGGCATAAACCACAGCGACTGGATTCAACTGGACCGCAAAATGTACGATGCCTGCATTGATCCGACTGATTACCGCTGATCTTGCGTAAGGTACATACGTCCCAAAGCATCTGTGAGCCCCGTGAACCGGCGAATCGCCGAAAAACCGCGATGCCCTCGCTGCGGTGCTGGTTTGCGTTATGCTTCAGCCATGCGGGTCAGGGTGGTCTATTTCGGAGTGCTGCGGGACATGGCGGGCCGCGATCAGGAAACCGTCGAGCTGAACGAAGGCGCGCAACTGGCTGAGCTTTTTTCTGATTTGCAAAAGCGCATCCCCGGCCTGAGCAAGTTCGGCGGCTCTCTCGCCTTGTCGATCAACTACGAATACGCTGCGGCCGACTCTCTCCTGCACGAGGGCGATGAAGTCGCCTTGCTGCCGCCGGTAAGTGGAGGAGTGGACGACGGAAGCGAGCAGCACAACGCCGCACACACGCATTGTTCGCGAGCCCATCAACTCCGCGCAGATCGCGGCAGACGTCAAGGCTCCCGAGGACGGCGCGGTTGTCGTCTTCGACGGCATCGTGCGCAACCACTCGCGCGGACGGCCCACCTTGTATCTGGAATACAGCGCCTATGAGCCAATGGCTGCGGCGGAGATTGGACAAGCTGGCACAGTGCCGGCGCTTGCCAATTACCCGGTCCGCGATGTTCGCATCGTGCACCGGCTCGGGCGGCTGGAGATTGGCGAAACCAGCGTCCTGATCGCGGTGTCGTCGGCGCACCGCGCGGCGGCCTTCGACGCGGCCCGCTGGATTATTGATACTCTTAAGAAGACGGTGCCAATCTGGAAGAAGGAGTTTTTCGAAGACGGAGCGGTCTGGGCTGATGGCGAGCCGTTTCCCCCCGAAATCTCTGTTTCCCCCGGTGGCACGTCAAACTAGCTGGAATCGGGTTTATCCCGCAGGAATGTTCTCACCTCTCACGAGATTTGCAGCCATCCCAACAGCGCTTCTGATAGCAGCGGCCATGACCATAGCGCCGTTTTCATTGGCCGCTCAGACGCCCTCCGCGGCTCATTCACAACCTGGAGCGGCCACCGCTCCCGCCGCACCTGCCGCATCCGCCACCGATCAGAATGATTCGACGGGAGGCGATGCCTCCAGTACGATTCGGGTCAACGTCAAGCTGGTCAACGTTTTCGCTACGGTCACCGACCCATCCGGCGCCCCAGTGGGGTCGCTGAAGGAGGGTGATTTCCAGGTCTTCGAGGACGGTGTGCCGCAGAAGATCGCGATGTTCGCCCGCGAATCAGAATTGCCGCTGTCCATTGTGCTGGCGATCGACACCAGCCTGAGCACCAAGTCTGACCAGAGACTGGAGCTGGAATCGGCGCGGCGTTTCGCCAGGGACATCCTGCGGCCCATCGATAGCGTGTCCCTCTTTGAGTTCAGCGAGATCGTCGACCAGCTCACGCCCTTCACCTCCGACTTGCGCGCCATCGACAAAGGGATCTCGCGGGTGCGCACCGGTGCTGCCACCGCGCTCTACGACATGCTTTATCTCGGCTCCGACGCGCTCATGCCCCGCCGCGGACGCAAGGTGATGGTGGTGATTACCGACGGTGGCGACACGGTCAGCAAGGTCAGCTATCAGGAGGCAGTGCGCGAGGCGCAGCAGGCCGAGGTCATCGTCTACAGCATCATCATCGTGCCCATCGAGAACAGTGCCGGTCGCGATATTGGCGGTGAGCATGCCCTGATCCAGCTCTCGCGCGACACCGGAGGCAAGTACTACTACGCTAGCGGACTGGACCAGCTTGATTCCGCCTTCCAGAAGATCAGCCAGGAACTGCGCACCCAATACCTGATTGCCTATTACCCCGCCCAGCGCCTATCCAGTTCCGACTTCCGTAAGCTCGACATCAAGATCGTCCCTAACACTCCCGACTACGCCAACCCTGCGGAGTTACAAGTGCGTCATCGCAGCGGCTATTACACCATGCCTTCCAAGTAGGGTAGTGTCCTATTACAGAGTTGCTGCTAGTAAGATTCCGGGTTGTGCGGTGCAGCTTCAGCAACGACGCAGCGTTCGTGTGCCTCTTGACCGCCCCCAATCACCACGACTCGATCTTCTGGGGCGATTGGTTCTCGACAGAGAGGGCAAGTCCTCAGTTCCACAACATCGTCATTCATGTAACACCTCTTATTCGGCTCGGCGCGCTGTCGGCAGGCTCGCAATAACATCAGTCTCGTACTCCTGCAAGAACTGAATGTGCAGATCGGTCGGCAACGGGGCTTCTGAAAAGTACTTGTGTTCGGAGAACGGAACCTCGACCCTCCGGGAGATTGTGAACGACGCAATATTATTTTTCCTGGACAGCGGATCATGGCCAACGCCTGTGAATAAGGGATAGTACTGCACTGGGCTTTTCCAAATGTCGGAGACTACAGAATTGACCTTACCCGCCAAATTAGCTAACGGAGTCGTTTGGAGAATGTCGAAATCCGATGTGAATGTAAGGTCGCTCACGTATGCCCACTGGCGGACAATTTCAGACAACGGCCTGAGTCCAAAAACGGAAGTTGCCCAAGCGGATATGTCGTCAAGAATAGCCCGCGACTCGTTCGTGTTAGATCGGGTTTCGACAGCCAAAATTTGGCTAAAAATCGTGAGCTTGTGAATCACGATTGTTCCGGCTAGACCCTCTTCAAATACAATTCCCTTGCTCTCGTCCACGTCAAGGAATGACGTTGGGAATTTCTGAAACTGATAGCGTTCCACCAGTTTCGCAATAAAGTGCGGGTAAAAAACCGACCCCTGAAAATCTAGGTCGTTTGTTTCAGCGAACGCTAGCACTCTCGCCAAAACCACCGCGGATAATTTCATCGCGAACCCCCTTGGATAACAGCTCGTATGGAATGCCCTCTTCTTGCTTCGGAAACACGAGAAGCTCGCCGCGCTTACCCGATGCCGCAACATCGGCCGGCGCCTTTCTTGTATTTTCGATCTTTTCTTCGGTGCGCACGGGAGGCTTCTTTGGAATGACTACAGCTTGAGACGCTTGTTGTTTCTGCGATCCGCGCTCTTCCCGTTCCATCTCAAACGATTTAAGATTTTCTAGGCCCTCTCCGATCTTTTCTGCCCATTTCAAAAACTCGGAGTATGTCACGAGTTGTGGGATGAACGCCAAATCGAGTCCAGAAGCTATACGAATACCCGTGTTAAACGTAAGGTTCCCGTAATTCGGATCCTCGGCGCGAGAGATCACGCCTTGGTCGATCTTGGCCGCATCCGCTAGGTCGTCTTGGGACATCTTTCGGCCCTTGCGAAGCGTTCTTACTTGAAGGGAGAAGGCCCGTTTCGCGACGGCCCCCGCGTATTCCTCTCGAAACTCTTTGCTTTCGGCAAACTTACTCCACAGGTCACTTGAAAAACTCATCGACTGTACCCCGTCCTTGTCCATACCACTTCCTAAGACGATGTGCCTCACTATATGCGTTTGGTGGTATTGGCACCCTTCCGCTCTTTTCTAATCCATTCAGCAGAACGAACTCATGCCCATCAGCAGGCCAAATACCCAAACACCTTAGTTGGCGCTTAATCTGCTTCTTCCCTTCCTGACGAATCACCTCAAAGCGAACCTCTCCGAGTCCTGCACCCACTCCGGTTAACGGGCTAAATTCTTCTACCTCTGGGTCTTCCCAATCAGGAGTTCCTCTAAGGGTCGTAATGGCCGCGTAGAACTGCGCTACCACCTTTGTGTCTTGAGTCTGAAGCCATTCCCTCAGGGGCGCAGTTCTCCGTCCATGCTCATCGGGCTCTTCGGCGTATACAAGGAATCTCCACAGAGGCATGTTAAGCCGATTCAAGAAATTATGCAATATTACATTTCACCTCTTGACTAGCTACATGTAATATTGCATAATTTTCATATGCTTAAGAAAGCAAAAGGCCAACAGCCCCGAGTCGAAAAACTTGGAACTGCTGGCCTAGTCCTTGTGGGGCTATCCACGGGGGCGCGAGTCTCGCCTTGACATGCCGGCTCGCGGTCGGTTCAATCCCGACTGGCTCCACCGTTGAATAAGCGCCCAACCCGTAGCTGGTAACCGCGAGCTGGGCCTTGCCTCTGGTTGGTGCCCAAAGGCAGGGTTTCGACACCCACTGTCATTTTGGGCCGCTTTCCAGAAGAAAGCAAGGCTGAAAATGACATGTCACAATTGCCAAACTGAGTGCAAGCGGTTCGGCAAGAACAAAGCGGGTCATCAACGTTTCCGCTGTCGCCAGTGCTCCCGCACATTCACCGAATCAGGCCCGCGTCCATTAGGCGAGATGCGCCTGCCTCTAGATCGCCCACTGCTCTGCCTGCAATTGTTGCTTGAGGGAAACTCCGTTCGCAGCACAGAACGCATCGTAGGCGTGCATCGTGACACGAGTTCTCGCGCTGCTGGAAGTAGCCGGACTGAGAGCCGAGAAACTCCTGCGAGATCGTATCCGCGATGTGCGGGTGAGAGATGTGGAGTGTGATGAAATTTGGGGATGGGTCGGGATGAAGGAGAAGAACAAAACCATCGACACCGACCTGCTCGGGGATGCCTATTGCTTTGTGGGGATGGAGCGCAACACGAAGCTCATACTCGCTTGGCATCTTGGACGGCGCACCGCTAGCGACACGCGCCTGTTTATGGAGATGCTTCGGGAGGCTACTGCTGGGCGCTTCCAATTGACCACAGATGGGTTTTATCCCTATCCGAATGCTGTAGAGCGCAGCTTCGGAATCGACGTGGATTACGCGCAAATGCAGAAAGTCTACGCGGCTGCGCGGGATGGCGAACAGCGTTACTCACCAGCGGAGGTTGTCGATGTCCAGGTCGTTCCCAAGATCGGGATGCCGGATTTCGAACGCATTTGCACCTCGCACATCGGGAGACAGAACCCTTTCAATTAGGATGGGGATGCGGAGAATGACAAGGCTCACAAACGCATTCTCTTCTCAAAGAAGCGGGCGAACCTAAAGTATGCGTTTGCGCTTTGGTTCGCGTTCTACAATTTCTCTCGGGTGCATCGGTCGCTTGAGTGACGCCTGCAATGGAGAGCGGATTGACCGGTCACCCGTGGTCCCTTGCGGAATTAATCGGGGCGGCAACTCCGTAATAGGACACTACCCCAAGTAGGACCTTGGCGATGAAAACATGGCGGACACGAATCCGCCGGCAAGACAAACTTCTGGAACTTTGCGGAGAAAAATTGAGAAGAGAAGGCAGAGAAACAGCAGCCGCTCGCGAGGCCCGGATGTAATCTAAACAAGCAACCGAGCCTCAGCCGATTTACAGGACCCCCAAGTCCCGAATCTGTCGAGCGTTTCGCTTTTGAGCGCCGACAACCCCGAAAGTTGGCCGCAACCCAAACTAGTAGACTCCATTGCACGCCGGCTACCACGCGTTCGAGCGACCTAACTGCTTTATTTGCAATGAGGCTATAGCCGCCCGACCGGGCTTATCTCTCGATTTCTGTAGTTGGCAGCTCTCTCGACTACAACTTCTGGGAGCCTGACGTTCGTTCTGTCGGCTCCCAGGCTGCCCTTCAAGCGCCTTCTGCGGTAAACTGGCGCGCACGTCGAACGCCGAGCGGGTCGACCACCAGCGAGGAAAAGGATGATTTCATGCCCCCCACAATAGGCAACGGCAAGATTTGCTACATCGAGATACCGGCCACCAATATTGAACAATCCGCAAATTTTTATCAAAAGGTCTTCGGCTGGAATGTGCGCCAACGCGGCGACGGCGCAACCGCTTTCGATGACGGTGTTGGCGAAGTGAGCGGCACCTGGGTCCTGGACCGCCCCGCCGGCGACCGCCCCGGCCTGCTCTTCTACATCATGGTCGACAACGCGGAGAAGACGGTCGAAGCCATCGTGGCCCACGGTGGGGAGATCGTGCAGCCCATCGGCGGCGACGCTCCCGAGATCACCGCCCGCTTTCGCGATCCCGGCGGCAACGTGATCGGAATCTATCAGGAGCCGGCCTCCTGAAATCTAGTGGCGGAAGTGCCGCACGCCGGTGAGCACCATCGCCAGTCCCAATTTGTTCGCCGTGTCGATCACTTCCTGATCGCGCACCGACCCGCCGGGTTGAATGATCGCCGTCGCTCCCGCCTCGGCGATCACCTCAACTCCATCGGGGAACGGGAAGAACGCATCCGACGCGGCCACTGAGCCCTTGATGCCGAGCACCGACTTCATCGCGCCGATGCGGGCTGAATCCACCCGGCTCATCTGTCCTGCGCCCACGCCCGTCGTCTGACCGTTGCGGGCGTAAAGGATCGCGTTCGACTTCACGTGCTTGCAGATCGTCCAGGCAAACAGCAGGTCGCGCATTTCTTGCTCGGTCGGCTTGCGTTCGGTGGCGATTTTCAGGTCGGCTTCGGTGAGCGGACGCACATCGTTATCCTGCAGCAGTACCCCGCCGGAGACATTCTTCAGCACCCACTTCTGCTCCATGGGAACAACTTGCACCAGGCGCAGGTTCTTCTTGGCGGCGAAGATCTCACGGGCGGAATCGTCGAATCCGGGCGCCGCGATCACCTCCAGGAATAGCTTCGCCATTTCGCTTGCTGTCTCCGCGTCAATCGGACGATTCACGCCGATCACGCCGCCGAATGCCGACACCGGATCGCACTCCAGCGCGCGCCGGTAAGCCTCTGCCAGGGTGCTGGCCACAGCCGTGCCGCAAGGATTGGTGTGCTTGATGATGGCGCACACCGGCCCATCGAATTCTTGTGCCAGGTCCCACGCCGCTTGCAGGTCGACAATATTGTTGTAGCTGAGCTCCTTGCCCTGGAGCTGCTTGCCGTTGGCGACGCCCTTGCCTGAGCCATCGCTATACAGCGCCGCCTTCTGGTGAGGGTTCTCTCCGTAGCGCAGATCAAACGCCTTCTGAAACGACAGTCGCAAGCTCTGCGGGAAGCTCGTCTCATCCAGCGCAAGCTTGCCTTCGGGAGCGGCAACCCGCTCCAGCGTCGACGCAATCGCCGAATCGTAAGCCGCGGTGGTGGCGAACGCCTTCTGCGCCAGCCGCCACTTGGTCGCCAGTGAAAGCCCTCCGTCGCCGCTTTGCATCTCCTGCGCGATGGCATCGTAATCGCCCGGCGAGGTCACGACGGCCACGTCCTGAAAATTCTTGGCCGCGGAGCGCACCATCGATGGCCCGCCAATGTCGATGTTCTCGATCAGCTCGTGAAAGCCTACGCCCGGTCTCGACGCCGTCTTCTCGAAGGCGTACAGATTGACCACCACCATGTCGATGGGCTGAATGCCGTGCGCGGCCACCGCCTCGCGGTGCTGCGGGTTATCGCGGATGTGCAGAATGCCGCCGTGCACCTTGGGGTGCAGCGTCTTCACCCGGCCATCCAGCATCTCGGGGAAGCCCGTCAGCTCGGAGATGTCCTTCACCGTAATGCCCGACTCGCGCAGCAGCTTCGCCGTGCCTCCGGTGGAGACCAGCTCCACTCCCATCTGGCTCAGCTTGCGCGCAAACTCCACCAGCCCAGTCTTGTCGGTAACGCTTAGAATTGCTCGCTGTATCTTGCCCATGATTCCTTCGCCAAGAGGATTTGAATCTGCGTGTAGGGGCAGACGCCTCGAAGATTGTGTCTGCATTAACAGAATAGCTGAAGGCGTGTCCGCCGGCAGGCCCCCAGGTTCGTACCGGCTCAAGCCGCCGTCGAACTTCATGCCAAATGACGAAAGCCGCCCCATCAAGGCGGCTCAAGGGCGGCAATTCTGCTGACTTACCTGGTGGGACCGACAGCCATTTTTTTGACCATGGCCAGCACCAGCTTGCGATCGCTTTCGTTCAGGTTGGGCGAGTAGCGGCGAATCTGCGTCAGGAAGCGAACTTCATCCTCGGCGAGGTGTGGCCCCGCCTTGCTCCCGTTTTCGCCGGTACCGTTGTGGAAGAACTGCGCCAGCGGCAGGTCCATCGCGGTCGCGATCTTCGCCAGGGTATCCAGCGACGGGATCGTGTGTCCGTTCTCCACTCGCGACAGATAGCAGCGCAACAGTCCGGTGCGCTTTTCAATGTCTCCTTGCGACATTCCTTTTTGCAGGCGGTAATTTCGAATGGTCTCACCGATATTCATCGTAGCGCTCGACCTCGAAGAAGAAGTGGCAATTTGGGGGGTGACTGCATAGTAACCAGATCGGTGTCGATTGGCAAGGACTTTAGAGCACGCGACCGAATTATTTGTTCTTTTCGAATAGGAACCGCGCAATCAGGGTCTATACCCTCTAGTTACTAAGGTGTGCATTTTTCAAGGCACTAACCGGCACTATTCTTTGTAGCTCCTGTCCACGTATGTGAGATTCGGCTACCCCTCCGCAACAATCAGGTTCTTCCGATCAAATTCCTGCGCCAGCAATGAGCCAAAGTAAATGAAATAATATTGCGACGCTGAATGCCGAATGCTCACGACGAAGTTGCCGAAACACTTCTGTGCCAGACGATCATCCCATCAGAATTCCGCCGTTCACCTTAAGCACTTCGCCCGTGATGTAGCCCGCCTCTTCCGACGCCAGAAACTTCACCGCGTGGGCCACGTCGAGATCGCTGCCGACTCGCCCGAGCGGAACGCTCTTCATCATGCCTTCCTTCATCTCATCGGAGAGCACAGAAGTCATCGCGGTTTCGATCCAGCCCGGCGACACGGCGTTCACCGTGATGTTGCGCGAGGCCACTTCACGCGCCACCGCCATCGTCAGTCCGATCAGTCCTGCCTTGGCCGATGCGTAATTGGCCTGCCCCGCCTGGCCGATCTGCCCGAAGATGCTGGTGACATTGATAATCCTGCCCCAGCGCTGCTTCAGCATCGATCCGATGGCTGCCTGGGTGAGCAGGAACGGCGCCGTAAGGTTGGTGTTGATGACGTCGTCCCAATCAGCGCGCTTCATGCGCATGACCAACTGGTCGCGCGTGATCCCGGCATTGTTCACCAGAATGTCGACCTTGCCGAAGTGGGCGACGATGGCCTTCACTACCGACTTGATCTCTTCTTCGCTGCCCACGTCCATCTTGAACACCGCTGACTCGCCGCCCGCCGCTGCAATCTCGCTCGCCACCTGCTGCAGCTTCTGCTCATTGCGCGCGCACAGCGCGACCTTCGCCCCAGCAGCCGCCAGCACCATCGCGCACGCTCGCCCTATGCCTTGCGAAGCTCCCGTTACCAGCGCAACCCGGCCTTCCACACCTGGCATGAATGTCTCCTCCGGTACCTCTCTGAAGTTCTGCACAACTCGGCGCTTTGAAAGGGTACGGCTTCAGCCGTGCCGCAATCCCACGAAACGAACCCGGCTTATGCCGCTGAGGGTGATCTCCGTCGGTTGACGAGACCTGGCCCGGCACAAATCTCAGCAGGATTATACGAGCGCCGTCCGTCTGGACAGACGTGCGTCATCGCGTTACGGCGAACCCGCAAGCCGATTCCCTTGGTCTACTAAAACAGAAAGCCCGCCAGTTTCGCCGGCGGGCTCGATACGATGGTTGGGTGCCGGGGCTACGCTTTCTGTCCTTGGTTCTTCAGCACCTCGATCGCCTTGTTGAGTTGATCGTCGGGCTGGGCCTGCTTCTTTTCCTGGGTCTGGCCTTCCACGGCGTTGTCATCCTCGTCGGGGACCGCGAAGTCGTCGTTGTTATCGGCCACCAGAACGTTGGGCGTGATCGCCGTGTCTTCCAGCGCCTTGCCCGAAGGCGAGTAGTACTTCGCCACCGACAGAATCAGCGCTGAGCCATCCGGCAGATCGATCACCTTCTGGATCGCTCCTTCGCCGAAGGTCTTGTCGCCAACAACGTCGCCGCGCGCATTCTCCATGATCGCCGAGGCGACAATCTCCGCCGGGCCGGCCGTGCCGCGATTCACCAGCACTACCAGCGGCAGGTTGCCCGCCACCGTTTTCTGCGGATCGGCAGTGAAGACCTGCTTGGGATACTTCTGGCCCTGGATGTAAGTGATGGTGCCATGATCGAGGAACAGGTTCGCCACGGCGATGCCCTCGTCCTCTTCGCCGCCGCCGGAGTTGCGCAGGTCCAGCACGATCTTCTTCGCGCCGTCTTTCTCAATCTGCTTCAGCTTGGCGGCAACGTCCTGCGAGCGTCCTTTGGGGAAGTCGTCAATCTTGATGTAGCCGATGCCCGCATCCAGCATCTTGTCCGACACCGGGGGGTCGGTCACGATCTCGCGCGTGATAGCGGCCTTCACCGGCTGCGCCTTGCGCGGCCGTACCACGGAAACGTTGACCACTGAGCCCGGCTGGCCCGACAGCAGGCCATCGATCTCCGCTACCGACATGTCGCGCGTCGTCTTGCCCTCAATCGCCTCAATAATGTCGCCCGAACTCATATCCGCCTTGTCCGCCGGCCCACCCGGAATCACCGAGATCACCGCGGCATATCCGAAGCGCTTGGAAATCGAAGCGCCGATTCCGGCCTTACCTTCGCTCTTGCGCTGCTTGTATTCCTTGTACTCGGTCGGATCGAGATAACTGGAGTCGGCGTCCAACGACTCCAACAGCCCGTGCAGGGCGCCGCTGGTGACCTTGGAAATGTTGGGGTCTGAGACGTATTCGGTGCGAATGCGCGACAGCACTTCGCTGTATACCCCAAGCTGCCGGTAAGAGTTGTCGCTGTCGTCGGTGCTGGCCTTAACGCCCAGTCCGCCGGCTACAACAAACGTGGCCAGCAGAAAGGAAGTACTAAGTAGAACGGCTTTGCTCGTCTTTGACATCGTTTGTGCTACGCGATCTTTGTAGGGAGGGACGGGTCCTTCCGGTGGGATGCGGCCCGAGAACTCACCCTTGATTATACCTGTCTTCGATGCAAGCTTAGGCCCGCCGATGCTGGAAATTACAGCGCCCGGGCTCTGGTGGCCTGCAGTAGCTTGGACGTGATGGCTGTGTTTATGGAAGCTGAGGGCGGCCCGCAACGGCATCACTGGGTTGGAAGGCTGCGGCTAGCAGGCGTTACAAAAAGCTCATGTGAAGGCGTGGCCCGCGTCAGGGCACGACCTCGGTCGTGCCGAAAAGCTCCTTATTCCTTCCAGTGCGAGCGGACTTCAGTCCGCGAGCGCCCCATTTCCGGGTTCTTCAGAAGGCCTGTTTAAGAGTGCTCTGCCTGATATCCATAGTATTTGTCATCCCGACGCGGGACAAGCCGCCGAAGGGCCTGCTTTTCCTGACTAGCACGAAAGGCCCACTTGGCGAACGACGTTTGCGATTGTAAGGACCCACAAGCCCGCAGGGCCTGCGATGACAGCCCAGCCGGAAGCGGAGCGGAAGGCTGGGTACGGGACCATTAAAGGTCCGAGTCCCCCGGGGACGGCGTGCAGTTGCGGTGCGCATCTTGCTTAGTCGCGATGTCTAACTTGCCTTCGGCGGCCGCCTTCAACTCCCCCCACACTCGCTCCACTTGCTCCTCGGTCCTCTCCAGCGGCCCGGAGTTGTCGATCACATAATCGGCGTGCCTGCTCTTTTCTTCATCGCTGAACTGCGCTGCCCCTCGCCGCTCCACCTCGCGCCGCGCCGCCTCCACCGAGATGCCTGCCCGATGCGCATACCGCTCCACCTTCTGCTCGAACGGGCACGTCGCCACGATGATTTTGTCGAAATCCTTCGCCGCTCCTGCCTCGATCAGCAATGCCGCCTCCAGCACCGCGACGCCGTGCGGGTCGCCCTTTTCGACGTCTGCCCAGCCAGGCATTTTGCGCCGCAATTACCGCGGGATGAACGATGGCATTCAGCTCGCCAATCCTGTCAGGGAACGCCTTGTTGGCCAGTGCGGCGCGATCGATAAAGCCGTCACTGCGCACAATGTCTTCGCCAAACGCTTGTACCACAGCGTCGTACACCGCGAGTTCCGGGAAGATAGAGCCGGTGCGCCAGCGCGTCGGCCTGGAGAAGGTGCGCCCCGCGCCCGGCCAGCATCAGGCCGATCGTCGACTTGCCGCACGCCACCCCGCCGGTGAGGCCTACCCGCAGCATTGTGGCGTCGCGAGCATCGAAGTTTCGAAAGCGTTCTTAAGCATCATCCCGGGCACGGAACCCAAGGCAGTATATACGGGCGACGGCCGCTGACAACGCGAGAAGTACTCACCACGGAGAACGCAGAGGACACGGAGAAACGAGAGTCAGGGACTCGAAACTGGAAACTTGAAACTGGAAACTGGAAACTCGAAACCTTGCTTCCGTTAGAATGACCTTTCCGGCCTTGTCTGGCCAAAAGCCAAGAGCCAAGAGCCAAGAGCCAAGAGCCAAGAGCCAAGAGCCAAGAGCCAAGAGCCAAGAGCCAAGAGCCAAGAGCTTCTCCCCATGTCCTTCATACGCTTCTTCATGCTGTTTCGCTGGTCGTCTGGGTTGGCGGACTGATCTTCTTCGCCTTCGTCCTGGCGCCGACCGTCTTTCATCCCGGCATCCTTCCGGCGCGGCAGTATGCCGGCAACGTGGTGAATCGCAGCCTCGGCATCATGCACTGGATGGGCCTCATCTGCGGCCTCGTATTCGCCACCACCTCGATGATCGACTCTCGTGTGGTTCACGGCGCGGCCCACCCGTTCGCCTTTCGCAACCTGCTGATCTACGCCATGATTATCCTGACGCTGATCGCCATGTTCGGCATCGCCTCGCGCATGGCGGTGCTGCGCAACGACATGGGCTTCATCGACAACGTCCCACCCGACGACGCCCGCCGCGTCGAGTTCAATCGTCTGCACGAGTGGTCTACGCGGGTCGAGGGCACGGTGCTGCTACTGGGATTGGTGCTGATCTACATGACCGCTCGGCGAATCTCGTGATAGCACACGTTCGCGAGGCCGCTTTGTATCAGGCCACGGCTTCAGCCGGGCCAAGATGCGCGTCCCTTTTGTTTGTCATCCTGAACGAAGCGAGGCGCATGCCGAGCGCAGCGAAGGACCTGCTTGTCGCTGGCAGGGGCTGAAGCCGTCATCCTGTAAATGCCCTTCTTGGCACGACTAAAGGTCGTGCCCTGATACAAGGCTCCGCCATTCGCATACCAAGGCTGGTAGCTCGTAGCTGGCGGCTCCGTCCCAATCTGACACCCGACACCCGACCCCAGACACTGGCCTCTGGCGGCTGGAAGCTGGTAGCTTGGAACTGACAACCGACAACTGGCCACTGACAACTTTCTTATGAAAACCGGAATCATCGGCCTGCCCCAGGTAGGCAAAACTTCGCTCTTCGTCATGCTCACCGGGCAGGACGTCTCGCAACGCTCGCACGGCAACCCCCGCGAGGCGCACCTCGGTGTCGCCAAGGTCCCCGACGACCGGCTCGACCGCCTGGCCGCCCTCTACAACCCCAGGAAGCTCATCCACGCCAGCGTGGAGTACGCCGACGTCGCCGCCCTCAGCCAGGAGGCGCTGAAGGAAACCGCCTTCGCCGCCAACCTGCGCAATGTCGACGCCCTCGCCCATGTGGTGCGCGTCTTCGACGACCCGTCCATTCCGCATGTCGGCCCGGTCGATCCGCTGCGCGACATCAAGAACATCGACTTCGACCTCATCGTCACCGATCTCGGCCAGGTGGAAAAGCGCCTCGAGCGCCTGGAAAAAGATCTGAAGAAGATGCGCACGCCTGAGCTGGAAAAAGAAGACGAGCTGCTCAAGCGCGCCAAAATCCATCTCGAAACCGAGCGCCCGCTGCGCGAAATGGAGATGACGCCCGACGACAAGAAGCGGGTGCGCGGCTTCATGTTCCTCAGCGAGAAACCCATCCTTTACGTGCTCAACATCGGCGAGAGCAGCACTCTGGGCGACGATCTGGAAGCCGCGGTCGAGAAGTACGGGCTGACCGAAGTTGCCGCGCGCCCTAACACCGGAGCGCTGGCGGTCTGCGCCAAAGTCGAAGCCGAGCTCGCCGAGATGGGCCCGGAAGACGCCGCCGAATTCCTTTCCAGCTACGGACTGAAAGAAAGCGGACTGGTGCGCCTCATTCGCAAAAGCTATGAGCTGCTGGGGCTGATCTCGTTTTTCACCGTGGGCGAAGACGAATGCCGCGCCTGGACCGTAGAGCGCGGCTCAAAGGCCGTCGACGCCGCCGGCGCGATTCACACCGATCTGTCACATCACTTCATCCGCGCCGAGACGATTCACTGGGACCAGTTACTCGAAGCCGGCTCCGAAGCCCAGGCCCGCGCCCACGGCACCCTGCGCCTGGAAGGCAAAGAGTACATCGTGAAAGACGGCGACGTGATGCACATCAGGCATAGCGGGTAAGAAGAAGCAACTAGCAGCTAGCAATTAGCAATTGACGACTAAGGTGATAGCGGTTCCGATTAGGGTTGCCATCCTGAGCGACGCGAAGAACTTGCTTTCCCAGATAGCAACCGCTTCTGCGACGGTTTGCGAAATGGTACGAACCGTGCAAGAAGCCGCGCCGTAGGCGCAGCAGATCTTAGCCCAGCGCTTCAGCGGTGGGTAAGCTCTAGCTGCTCTTCCTCGCCAATGCCCGTCGCATCGTCTCATCCAGCGCGGCCTTAGCCTTGGCGTACTCTTCTTCGCTGACCTTCCCTTGCTGGCGGTCGATCTCCAACTGGAAGAGCTCTTCCTTCATGGCTTCGAGCAGCATCGTCGACCGGTCGCCCGTCACCGGAGCATCAATGCGCGGGCCCTCCGCTACGGCCGGCTGCCGGAGTTGGTTGGTCTTCGAGATCACATAGAAGCCGCCCATCACCAGCACTACGGCGAAGGCTCCCAGAATGATGGCGCGATAGTTGTACAGCGGGTCGGGAGCGTCGATGGGCGCGCCTAGTCCACCGCCGGGGCGATTGTCGTTGGCTGCCGCCTGGCTGCCGCCCATCGCGCCACCGCCTCCGGCCTCACCTGCGCCGGCTTCTTCCTGGCCTTCCTGCGGGAAGATGCCTGTGCCTGCGATGCTGTAGGCCAGCTCCTCACCCGCTTTGACGTCGGTGGCCACCATGATGGTCGAGCCCGACTTGTCCGGCATCGACTGGAACAGTTGCGCGTTCTTCGGCGTGAAGCTCATGCCTTTGGGGAGCATGACGACGAAGTGCTGCACGTTGGCCAGCGGCTTGGGGGCAAAGCTGGCCTCGCCGCTGTAGGGCAAGCGATACGAAATCTGAAACTGCGTCTCGCCGGGCTTCAGCGGAAAGCTGAAGGCATAAACATTTTTCTGATTAGTCTCCGTCGCCGGGCTGGAGATGGGTTGCCCACCCGGGCCTTTGGCGTCGCTCGAATCCAGTTGCGCTCCTGCCGGCAGGGTGAAGGAGAAGGTGTGGTCGGCATCCATGGTGCGCGGCGGACTGGACGCGTTCTGGATGGCGAACAGCGCGATCACCTGCAACTGTTTGCCGTCATCGCTTTGATAGCGGTCAACCTCGACCGTCTGATTCAGCGGCTCAACCTTCTTGGCCGAGTCGTACACCGTGACCTGGGTGGTGGTCGCACCGGGCATCAGCGGGCCGCTCTGTGGAAAGTAGTTCACGCCACCCAAGGTCACCCGCACCATGTGCGGCGCGCGGTCCGAGGGAGGCGGAAACGAAAACTTGCCCTGCGCGTCGGTCTTGGTCGAGCCGATCTCCTGCATGCCCTGCGAGAGCGAGAGCAGCGTGACGTCAGCTCCCGCCGCAGGCTTGCCGGAGGTGCCATTGGTGACCGTGCCGGTAATGTTCTGCGCGAGGGCAAGGGGCGACAGAGCAAGAATGGTGATCAGGAATACGATGAAACGAGTCAGGGCACGACCTTGGTCGTGCCGAAACGCCAGTCTTTTTTGTTTCCCCGAGCCGGCTTCAGCCGGCGAGATGAGTTGCGTCGCAGGTCGATTGGTTTGCGACAACTGCGCTCGCCCCGACGCACCAGCCCCTTGGGGGCGGGGAGATGATACCCCAACTCTCATGCCTTCCCCCGGGCCGGCGTCGGATGGTGCCGCGCCTCGATCGTTTCCATCTCCGCCAGGATGGCCGCCGCCTCGTCTTCCAGAGCCGCGCGCTGCATAGCGTAATCTTGCTCGCTCAGCTTGCCTGCCTTGTATTCAAAGTTCAGGTCGCGAAGGTTTTCGTAGGTGGCGTCCTTGCGCTCGGCCAGATAGCTGAGGCGGGTTTTGACCTCGCCGGTTTCAATGTCGTCCAGCCCGTAGAAGACATACACAAACAGGGCCACCGCGAAGAGCGCGCATCCGAACATGACAAACGCCGTTTGTGTCCCCGCAGCCGCTGCAAAGAGTGCGAACATCAGAATTCCGTCTCCCGCCGCGCCTTCTGGCGCAGCGCATCAAGTTGTTCCGTAGGCAGATTGGGCTGCGCCACCGGCTGCGCCACTGCGCGCGACTTCCAGAGCCTTACCAGCCACACTGCCAACCCTGTGGCCACAAAGAACACGGCGAACGGCATGATCCAGGCCACGATGTTGAAGCCCTTCTCCGTCGGCGCAGCCAGCACCGTGTTGCCATACTTCTGCACAAAGCTTTGCAGGATAAGCGAGTTGCTGTCGCCGCGCTCGATCCCGGCCATCAGCTCGTTGCGCATCCGGTCGGAGTAGGTGCAGCCCACGTGATTGCATTCCAGCAGCACCTGATTGCAGCCACACACGCACATCAGCTCATGTCCCAGCTTGTTGAAGCGTGCATCAGTGTCCGCGCCAAGAAAGAGCATGGCGACGATGGCGACCAGCGCAACCTGCGCGATGTGCTTGATCAGTTTCGAGTTTTGAGTTGAGAGTTTCAATTACCTATTACCAATTTGATTTGTCATCCTGAGCGAAGCGAAGGACCTGCTCCCGCTTCATTTGCGCGCAAGGCGTCCTGAGTTTCTTATGCCACTGCCTGCGACGCCGTGAGCCTCCGGGAACGAATCCGCTGAGGTTATTGCTCCCTACCTCGTAGACCATTAGGTATCTGTTCTTCATGAGTGCCGCCCCTGAAGGGGCTCCCAGTTTCATTACGTGACTCTTCCCCAGCGCTTCCGCGCTGGGCTCGAATTGTTTTGCGCGCCTTCGCATTGCAAGTGGACTCGTATTGTTTCAGCTTCCAACTCGAAACTCGAAACCTGAAACTTGAAACCAACCACCGGCCTCTACCCACTCACAACCGCCGCCTCCGCCGCTTCTCGCTCCTTCTTCGTGATCAGCGCCTTCTTCGGCTTGGCGTTGGGTAGCAAAGCAATAATCGTCCCGATCAGCACCACGTTCACTCCAATCCAAATCCACATCACCAGCGGATTCACGTGCGCCTTGATGATTGGATTGCCGGTGTCGGGGTTCTTGCCGGTGTACACCAGGTACAGGTCCTCGTTCAGGCGCGAGCGGTTGGCCACGATGGTCGACGTCTGCTGGCTGGCCTTATAGAAGCGCCGCTCGGGATACATGGTGTCAATCTTCTTGCCGTTCTTGTAGACATCAAGCACGGCCCACTCGCTGCCGTAGTTGGGCTTGTCGTCCTGGGTGTACGACTGGCAGACCAGGGTGTACTGGCCGATCTGCATCTTGTCGCCAAAGCCCATCTCCTGCTCTTTGTCCAGGTTGAAGGGCAGCCCGGCAAAGCCGATGATGATGAGGACCACGCCGAAGTGAACGATGTATCCGCCGTAACGGCGCGTGTTGCGACGGGTGATCTGCACCATGCCGTTGACGATGTTGGTGTGCTGCTGCCGCGCTATCACGCGCCCGCCGCGCCAGAACTCGCCGCCGACGGTTCCCATGACGAACACCGACAACGCAATCGCCATCAGTGAATAGAAGTAGGCGCTGTCCTGCCACGGCTTCATGCCGCCGGCGATCAGCGCCACCGCGGTCAGCACCGCTAAAACCGTTGGCCACAGAAAGTTCCTTCGCAGGCTGTCGAGCGATGTCTGGCGCCACGCCAGCAACGGGCCAATGCCGGTCAGAAATACCAGAAAAATTGCGATCGGAACGTTAACGCGATTGAAGAACGGCGGGCCGACCGTAACCTTGCTGCCTGTCACCCACTCGGAAAGCACGGGGAACAGCGTGCCCCACAACACGGCGAAGCACGATACCAGCAACACCAGGTTATTGAACAGGAAGCTCGACTCGCGCGAGACCAGCGACTCCAGCTTGTGCTCGCTGCGCAGCGTGTCGCGGTTGCGCACGAAGAAGTACACACAAGTTGCGAAACTGATTGCCAGAAACCACACGAACCAGATGCCGATGCCCGACTGCGCAAAAGCATGCACCGAACTCACCACGCCTGAGCGCGTGAGGAACGTTCCGAAGATGGCCAGCAGGAACGTGGTGAAGATCAGCCACATGTTCCACATCTTCATCATGCCGCGCTTCTCCTGCATCATCACCGAATGCAGGAAGGCGGTCATGGTCAGCCAGGGCAGCAGCGAGGCGTTCTCCACCGGGTCCCATCCCCAGTAGCCGCCCCAGCCCAGCACTTCGTAAGCCCAGTGGGCGCCCAGGAAGATGCCACAGGTAAGGAACAGCCAGGTCACCATGGTCCAGCGGCGGGTGATGTGGATCCACTTCTCGCCGGGATACTTCATCATCAGCGCGCCCAACGCGAAGGCGAACGGCGCGGTCACGCCGACATAGCCGAGGTAGAGCATCGGCGGGTGGATGACCATCTCGGGATATTGCAGCAGCGGATTCAGGCCGAAGCCGTCAGCAGGTATGGTTCCGGAGACCAGTCCGAACGGGTTGGCGGCAAAGTTGATCAGCAGCAGGAAGAAAACCTGCACGCCCGCAACGATAACCGAGGCGTGCGCGGTGAGTTGCGGATCGACCTTGTAGCGCATCCGCATGACCAGGCCGTAGGTCGAAAGCAGAAACGCCCACAGCAGCAGCGAGCCTTCCTGGCCCGACCACAGTGCGGCAAACTTGTACTGGATGGGAAGATCGCGGTTGCTGTGGTGCAGGATGTAGGCGACCGAAAAATCGTTTCCAAACGCCGCCATCACCAGCGCGACCGCTGCTACTGTCACTGCAACCCAGCAGGCAATGCCGGCGCGGCGTGCGGTTTCTCCCAGGCGATCGTCCTTGCGGTAGAGGGCCAGCCCGCCCGCAACCAAGGAATAGGCGGCCAGCGCAAGGCCGAGCAGGAGCGCAAAACTTCCAATCTGTGGCATGAGAGCTAGTTACCTGTATTGTTGCAGGGGCTACCGCGACTCGCAATCGGAGCCATCCTCAATACTTTCTGTGATTTTACTCGCAATGCAGCGCAGCGTCAGGGGTTTGTGGCAGGAAGACGGTGCGACTTTACGGGTAGGCAGAATGTCGACAAGACTGGCCGACATTTACCATCGGAAACGAAGGCAACGATGCTGGTATTTGTGGACGAATCCGGAGATCCCGGCATGAAAGGCAAACAGGGCAGTTCTCAACTGTTCGTGATTGCCGCGGTTGTCTTTGAAGAAAACGAGGAGGCCAATTCATGTGACCGCAAGATTGACCAACTTCGGCTGGAGTGTTTCAGGGGGCGAAACCAGGAATTTCATTTCAACAAGTGTTCGGATGCAATTCGGGAGCGGTTCCTCTCAGTCGTGTCTCAACACGATTTCTTCTACCTAGCGTTTGTGCTGAACAAGCAGAAGCTCCACGGCCCTGGATTCAGTTACAAGGACTCGTTTTATAAGTTCACGGCCAAGCTGCTGTTCGAAAACGCCAAACCCTATCTACGCGATGCCGTGGTGTTGAATCGATCGTTCGGGGAATCGGGAGTTTCGGAAGCAGCTCGAAAGCTATCTGAAGGGCAAGATCAACACCGACCGGCAGACCATCAGGAGGGTCAAAACCGAACCCTCGCACTCGAACAACTTGCTGCAGTTAGCTGACATGATTTGCGGGGGAGTAGCCAGATCGTTCCGGGAGGATAAGCCAGATCGTATGAGGTTCAGGAAATTGATCTCGCACCGAGAGATCAGCCTCCAACTCTGGCCCAGAGTGTAAAAAATAACCCGCGAGCCTAGCCCTTTCGGGCATGCACACCATACGGTGACAGTTCGGCTCAGCGGGCGATTCCAGCTATATGATGCCACCCAGCCGCTTGCAGACGCAAGGTGTTTCCGTTCCGCGGAGTTGAACCAATACGCTCGGTCGGCAAACCGCTAGAAGTTGCGGAAGCTTTCCTGCATGCTGCGGTTCACCTGATCGGTGATGTCGCGGGAGAACTGGTCCCAGTCGGTGACGGACACGTTGCTATGCACGACTTGGCTGATGGAGCCGTTACACGCGATCCGGCTGCTTAAGCGCTCCTGGACGCGCGCTGCCCGCTCCTGGGCCCTTGCCGCCCGCTGCATAGCCTGCGAATTAAGCCGGGCTTGCTGCGCCATCAACTTCGCTTGCAGTTTCGCTTGCTTGGCCAACAGCTTCGCTTGCAGGGCCATCATCTTGGCTTGCATCTTGCCGTTGAAGTCCTGCGCCCAATGCGCCTCACTCATCACGCGCGCCGGGCAAACGACCGCTTGGACCGCCCGAACCTTTACAACCGCGCTCGGCACCACAGGAGCGACCGGGGCAACCGAAGGTACAGGTGGCACCGGCGGTACAGCCACAACCGGTGCGGGGAGATTCATCTCAACCCGAAGCTGCGCTTCCTCGGCAGTGCCGGAGCCAAGTGAGCGGTTGACCTTGTCGAGTAGCTGGCTGCGTAAGCTTTGGGCGGCGCACCGCATCTCCGAAACTAACGTCGCGTGCCCCGCTTGCAACCTGCCCATTAACCCTGAGTTGAAGGCGTGGGAAAAGATCGCGAAGGTCGCTGCCATCGCGATTGTAGCCGCCAGGTATCTGCGCTCCATACAGCCTCCCCTTTGTTTTGTCTGACGCGCCGCACCGGAGTCGGTTAGAAAGATTTTCCTGCGGGCACGAACCTTTTTGACAAGGGCGTAGAGCGTACTTGCAGGTTGCTGGCCATCCTGCCCTTCCTCGTAACTGTTGAGAATAAGTGCCTTGCGTCGCGAGCGCCTCGGAGGTTGTCGCCAGAATCTGCCCGATGGCGCCTCCCGCTGTCCGCATGTGGACGGTAGGTGGACTCGCGGACAGTAACTGCATTTTCATCGACGGCGCTCCGCGGCTTCGCAATCGGTGGCTGTCAGCCTGAAACGTTCGGTGTTAGGCTGTAATCCCATGACGGCTGACGAGATCAAAGAACTGCTGCAACTGGAGCCGCTGCGGATGGAAGGCGGTTTCTTCCGCGAGACCTACCGCTCGCGCTGGATGGTTTCCCCTGACTACCTGCCGGAAGGCATGCAGGGCATGCACTCCATCGGCACCGCGATCTACTTCCTGATTACGCCCGAAGCCTACTCGCGCCTGCATCGGGTGCCGGGCTCGGAGATTTTTCACTTCTACCTCGGCGACCCGGTCGTCATGCTTCAGCTCTATCCTGACGGCATGCATCAGACGGTGACGATTGGCACCGACCTCGCCGCGGGCGAGCGGCCGCAGGTGATCGTGCGCGGCAATACCTGGATGGGCTGCAAGCTGGCGCCGGGCGGCAAATTCGCCCTGATGGGTACCACTATGTCCCCGGGCTTCTCCCAGTCCGATTATCACGGAGGGGTGCGCGACGAGTTGATCGCGCAATATCGCTCGGCCGCCGACCTGATTCGCGAATACACGCGAGAATAGGGGTGTTGTCGACGACCGTTCGGGCAATTTTGCTCTCTCACCGGAGGTTCCGCACGAGTGATCCGGGCTCATTGATCGAGCCGGATACGCCGATTCTTCGAGTCCAGGGTCACCACGAAATGACGTAAAACCTCATATCCGATATTGCCTGGGGCAGGTTTGGAACCAGGCCTCACATCACTGAAGCGAACCTCGTCCACCTCCAACTTGTACTTGCCCAGTTCGATCGGTCCATTCACACGTGCGACGGACATCGGGAACTCGCCTGCCCCCGTATGAACTTTACCGGCTTCTTTCGGGGGCGACGCCAACGGAAGCTCCTTCAGGAATTTCACCGGAAGGGTCAGGCCGAATGGCGAGCCGGTGTCAAGATGTACGTTAGTGTCATGGCCGGCAATGCGAACGGGCACCGTGGGAAGAACATCGTCCTGGGTGTACTGGAAAGTGCTTTTGGAATCGGCTTCCGCGAGTACACCTTTCTTGATCAGGATCCGTCGACCTGGATAGTCACAGGTTAGCAGGTAGCCCGGGAAACTCGCGGCGCTCAGCACTCCCTGCGGTGGGCTTGCCCCTTTTAAAAGACTGCTCAACGGCATGGCAGCGGCAATCATGTCTTTCAAGGTTGCGTCCCCAATACGAAGGTTCCTAATTACCACGATGGCTGGGGCAGGTCCTCCTCCGACCGCTGCCACTTGCACGCCCGCCGGCGGAGCCAACGACAGTTCATGGACCAACTCGTCGCTGACGACTGTCGTGGCAGCGCCGGTGTCGAGAATGAAGCGATAAGGGCCTTTTCCGTTGATCTTCACCTCAATGACAGGCCTTCCCCCCATGTCCTGCATTGGAAGAGTGACTCCATCGCGGGGAACCTCTATGCTCGCCGGTTGCGGAAGGTGTGGACCGGCGTGCATCTGCGCCTCACCTGCGGCAGACAGTGCGAACCCGACTGCCAGGACTACGTTTACGGCCCTCATCGACATACGTTGCCTCCTCGGACTGACATTCTCGCGTAACGATAATAATACGATTCGTACTATATACGGTCGGCAATAGATTTTGGTTCCACTCTGGCCGTTCGCCGATGGTACGATTCGTAAGATACGATCCTGGAAGGGAGATGACCGTCACCGATGGCCGAGCAGCGGCTGAGCGAAATCGAGGCATGCGTGCTGGCACTGATCTCCGTGGAGGGCCCGGCTACCCCCTACGCCATTCGAAAAGTGTTCTTGAGCTCTCCCAGCCCGCAATGGAGCGGCAGTGCGGGCACGATCTATCCGCTGATTGAGCGGCTTGTCCGGCGCAAGCTCATTTCCTCCAAAGTATTTTTGCAAGGAAAGAGACGGGGACACCGGATCTCACTCACCGCCGCCGGCTCGAAAGCGTTAAGGCTTTGGCTGGCAGTGCCGGTCCCAGAGTGGGTGGCGGGAGTTCCGCCCGACCCTTTGCGAACGCGCGTCCGTTTCCTTGGTGCGGTTGACGCGCGTCAGCAACGGTCCTTCCTTCGCGATGCACACCGTCGTACCCAGGCGCACTTGCGCATGGTCGAAGCGGACTGCGAGCGCCGGCGCCCGAAGGGTGGGTTCCAGTATCTGATCGCCCGTGGTGCCCTGCTCTCGATGCAATCCCGATGTGCCTTCCTCCGCGAAGCGGCAGAGGCTCTTGGGGTGCGTTTGAAGAAGACGGCAGAGCCGTAGGCTCGCCGGGCGGCAAATTCGCCCTGATGGGTACCACTATGTCCCCGGGCTTCTCCCAGTCCGATTATCACGGAGGGGTGCGCGACGAGTTGATCGCGCAATATCGCTCGGCCGCCGACCTGATTCGCGAATACACGCGGGAGTAGGGGCACGGGAGGAGTCGTCGAGTCGGCGGACTTGTCTATCGGAGATTAGTTCTAACGTTCGGACAAGCTCCGGACAATAGAAACGCTGCCCTCTTGGAATCACCGTGCGCCAGAATTCAGACAGCGGCCGTCGGCCGCTGGTCCATGGCCCGGCGACCGCTTCGCTTGAGCCGAGACATCGCAGCATGAGCCGGCAGTTCGCTCGCTGTCCTCGCCGCTACGGCAGCGGCTGCGGGCGCTGCTCCATCAGCTCGGTGAAGCGCTTGTCGGTGCGTAGCGTGGCGAACTCCGAGTCGGTATAGACCCGCTTGATGTTCTTGAAGCCTTCCTCCATCGCTTTGCGCAGATACTCCAGCGAGCGGTCGACGTCCCCTGCCTGGGCGTACATCCTGGCAACCATAAAGGAAAACGCAGCCCGATCTTCCGGCGAGCTGGTCTGCGCCAGGATGCCCATGCGCGACACACGATCGAAGATGTCAGGATCGATCATGTACGCCGCGCGATATTCCGTCGCCGCCTCCTGATATTTGTGGCGTGCGAAGTAAACCGACGCGAGGTTGTAGTGAAACGTTGGTGATCCCGGCTTCAATGCCAGAGCGTGTTCGTAGTATTTGGCCGCCCTGCCGTAGTTTCGCCTCACCTGCTCCACAAAGCCGCGGTTGTTCCAGGCTTCCGCGCAGTTCTTGTCGAGCTTCAGCGCGTGATTGAAAGCCTTCTTGGCGTGGCTTTCCTGCTGCAGAAATAGATAGGCCATGCCCAGCTTGTTATAGCGCAGCGGAGTTTGCTGCTGGTCAAGCGCAGCCTGATAGTAGTCGACAGCGTCGAGATAGCGCTTTTGCGCGCGCAGCAGGTCCCCCTGGTGTTCAAGGTCGGCGGCGCTGGAGCCTTTGAGCGGTATCAGTGGCGGCGAGGGTGCAACCACAGTTGGCGTCACAGGCAGACTGCCCGGCATCTGCTGATCGAGATCATCCGCAGCTACGGCGCACAGGGATAACGTGAGAACAGCCGCCAGCACTAGGCAGCGGCAGAGAATCGGAGAAGAATAAACACGGTCCATAGCCGGACCTCCACCCCATTTGCCACCATATTAGACCTATTGGGGCGGATTTTTGTTCCCTTTTTCGTTCCCCTGGCCAGGATTTTGTGGAGGCTGGTTTCCGCTGTCGCCTTTGCCGCCGAAAAGCCGGCCCCAGAAACCGCGCTTCGCCTTCTGTTTTTGCGGATTTTCTGCGGGTTGAGCTGTGACGGAGGGCTCGGCGGTCTCCGGCGCTGCGGCAGTGGTGGCTTGCACCGCGCCGTTGGTGTCTGGAGGAGGAGGCGCGACGGGCGGGGAGCCGATTCCCAGGATCTTGGAGAAGACGCCGCGATTGTCGCTAAAGGCCTGCTCGCAGGTCTTCTGGGGCTCGGTGCCGGCAATGAACGCTACGGTGTAGGTCTGGGGGCACGCCGGCGTGGCCAGCAGGTTGGTGACTTTGTCGATCTGTTCGACCACCACGCCCTGCGGCGCGGAAAACTGTTTGGGGTCGGAGTACTGCGGGACCTTCACCGCGCGCTTCATGAACGCGGTCCAGATGGGAGCGGCGGTCGATGCGCCGGCCAGCTTCAGGTCGGTGTAGTCGTCGTTGCCCACCCAGACAATGCACAGCAGATTGCTGGTGTATCCCGCGAACCAGGCGTCGTGCGAGGTACCGGTCTTGCCCGCGGCAGGAGCGGTGAAGCCACGCGCCCGCACGGTATATCCCGTACCGTTGTCGATGACGCCTTGCATCATGGTGGTCAGCACATAAGCGACGCGGGGATCGAGCACCTGCTTGGATTCGGAGTCGTACTTCTGCAGGACTTCGCCCTTGCTGTCGCGCACCGAACGGAGCATCTGCGGCGCCTGGTGCTTGCCGCCATTGGCGAACACGGTGTAGGCGCCGGCCATCTCCAGGGGAGTGGCGTCGTACGATCCCAGCGCAACCGACGGTGTTCCCCGCGCGCTGATGACGCCCGAGACCCGGGCCAGGGCAGCGACCTTGTCGAAGCCGACGTCCTGCGCCAGGCGCACGGTGGCGTTGTTCAGGGAGAGCGCCAGCGCGTAACGGGCGGTGACTTCACCCTTGTAGCTGTCGTGATAGTTGCGTGGTTCGTAAACTGTATTGTTGTACTCGATGCTCACCGGGGAGTCGTCGAGCAGCGACGCGGGAGTGAACACCGCATTGGTGGGAGGACCCTCGCCGGTGGGGGAATCCAGGGGAATGGTGCCGCCGTTCAGAGCGCTGTTAACCGCGGTGGCATATACGAACGGTTTGAAGATCGAGCCGGTGGGGCGCTTGGCCACGGCATGGTCGAGCTGGCTCAAGCCATAGTTGCGGCCGCCGACCAGCGCCAGCACCTCGCCGGTGTGGGGATCGAGCACAATCAGCGCCACCTGGGGCATGGGCCCTTTCTCGACGGTGGTCTCGACTTTGGCGTTTTTGCCGGTCCCGACCCTGGTCTTCCGGGTACGCCGCTTGATGATCTGCTCGTCCACTTCCTTCATGCCCTCGTCGACAGCTTCGGAGGCGGCTTTCTGCAAATCGGGATCGAGCGTGGTGTAGATGCGCAGCGCCTGCTGGTTGAGATCGGTCTCGCTGAACTGGGTGGAGAGCTGGTCCTTCACCAGGTCAACGAAGTAAGGCGCGTCGCTGGCCTCGACATTAGGCGGAGCCAGCTTCAGCGGAGCGGCCTTGGCCTGTTCCGCCCGCTCGCGGGTAATGGCGCCGGTCTCGACCATGGAGTCCAGCACCAGGTTGCGGCGCTCCAGCGCGCGCTCGGGATGGCGGTACGGTGAAAGATAACTGGGGCGCTGGATGATGCCGGCCAGCAGCGCGCACTCCGGCAGGGTGAGATTTTTGACGTCCTTGTTGAAGTAGGCGCGCGCCGCTTCCCCAACTCCCATGATGCTGTAGGTGCCCCGCTGGCCCAGCGGCACTTCGTTGGCGTACATCTGAAAAATCTGCTGCTTGGAGAACTTCTGCTCCAGATCCATGGCGATCAGCATCTCGGTCAGCTTGCGCTTGATGGTCTTTTCCGGAGTGAGGAAGAAGCCGCGGGAGAGCTGCATGGTGAGGGTGGAGCCACCCTGAGTGCGATGGCCGTGCATGATGTCCGTCATTCCGGCTTCGGCCAGGCGGTAGTAGTTGACGCCGCTGTGCTGGAAGAAGCGCCGGTCTTCGATGGCGACGATGGCGTTGACCAGGTCCTGGGGAAGCTCATTGAACTTGATGAGCTGCCGCTTGGTGCGGTCCGAACCCTCGAACAACGCCGTCACCAGTACCGGTTCGAGCTCGTACTCCTGCGACGCGTCGCCTTCGCGGCCGGTGATCTGGATGGCGCTGACCTTGCCGTTCTCAAAGCGGATGATGGCGGCATCGGCTGCACGCAACGACTGCGGCCCGGGAAGGACCTCAATTCCATCACGCACGAAGCGGTAGTGGCCAATCGGGGAATCGTCGTCCGTTCCCTGTTCGGTGTATCCTGCGCGCCGCAGATTGGCCGCGATTTCATGCGGGTTGATGTCCTCGCCAACGGAAACAGTCTTGGGACGGGCGTAGATCTTCGCCGCATTGCTGAAGAGGGGGCCCGACATGCGCTGGTCGACGATGCGCGAGTACTTGACATAGAAAAATGTGAAAACGCCCAGCAAGAGGATGGCGGCGACGAGGAAGCCGCCGGCAAACAGCTTCACCATGGGGTCATTAAGGGTAAAGCTGCCCGACTTCGCCGTCGAACGCGAAGAGCGGCGAGAAGTTGTGCCGGGCTTCTTGCGAGCCGGCTTCCCGGAAGCTGGAAGTTTGATCTTAATCGCCACGTTTATGAGAGCACAGAGATATCCATCGGCCCTAATGATAGACGGCAGAGGGAGACATTCCGTTTATCGGAGAGGCCGATCCCGGGACGCGCCTGGTTTGTTCGGCGGCCAACGCCAGAGCGATATAGCTATTGTAGAGCAGGACGAGGGAGAACTGCGCGGCGGGTGAACAAGACCGTGGATTCTGCTTAAGGCCAGTCTTGTGCTCCGTGAAAGATCCGCGAGATTTCGACCATGTCTTGTTTCACTTGGTACACCACGATGTAAGGTAGGGGCGGAAAGATTAGCTCGCGGCGACCACTCATGCGGCGGCTGGCTCGTCCCATGTTCGGAAAGTTTGTTAGCTGGCCACACCCGTCGTAGATGATTCTGGCAACTCGTCTCGCGGCTTCCGGATTGTCGCGTTCTATCCACGTGCAAATACGTTCAAGGTCTTGTGCTGCTGTCTCGGACCAACGTACTACCATCAGGGCTGTAGAAAGCGCCGAAGTCGCTCGCCCACCTGCTCATGGGTGAGAAATTCGCCCCGTTCGAGAGCCGCCTCGCCGCGTTTTACGGCTTCGACAAAACGGTCCTCTTCCTCGAAGTAGCGGGCGACGACATCCTGCACAACCTCATCCGGGTTGAGGCCCTGCTGAGATGCTCGCTGGGTAAGCCTGGCTTGCAGATCAGCGTTGAAATGAACTTCCATGCCCAAAACATACGGCAAAACTATTCCTGAAGCAATGGCGGTGAGTGCCTAGCCCTCGGCGGCTTCTACGCTGCCTGCGTCGGCATTCAAGGCCAGGGTGGGCGCCGCTTCGGCCGTCGAGGGCTGGCTGCGGCCGGAGCCTGCACTTCGGCCTGTGAAGCCGGGCGACAGCGCATGGCTGCCACGATGACGAAGGCGTTGGTTACCAGCACGACGGTGAAAGCCATGGAGGGGAGGAAGGCGAACTCCGGGCCGCGGACGCTGACGATTTGTATGGCCAGTACGGCAGTGATCAGGCCGCGGGGTAGCATCAGGAAGAGCAGCTCGTTGTCTGCCGGGCTCGACCCGTGAATGCTCCAGCGTGTAGCGTAAACCGCCACCGCGCGCGCGACCAGCAGGGCCACAAAAATGGCGATGATGGGCAGGATGTAACTGCGGCTCACCACCTGCGCCATCACGCCCAGCACCACGAAGAAGAATGAACGCACCAGGAAGGAGAACTCGGCCTGGAAGGCGACCATACGCGCACCCTGGCGGGTTATGTGCGGAGAGCGCGGCAGGTTGCTCAAGGTGAGGCCGAAGATCAACTCGGCCAACAGACCGCTGCCTCCAGCCAGACGGCCGATGGCGAAGACGGCCAGCACAACTCCAAGATTCAAAGCGTTGCCAAACTGCTGTTCGGCGACGAAGGGCAACAGCTTGCGCCATAAGATGCCGGCCCCTATACCCAGCACCACATCGACGATCACATTGTGGGAGAAGCCCACCACCAATCCCGAAAACACGGTCGATGTACCCGAGATCGTGACCAGCGCCCCGACGGTGAGCACGGCAAGAATCTCGCCCAGCGATGATTCCAGGGTCAGGGTGACTTTGAGGTAATTGGGCGAGTCCATCTGTTGCAGCGCGGGCAAAACCACGGAGCCGCTGGTGGAGCCCAGGGCCGCGCCGATCAGCAGACTGTCAATCCACGAAAAGTGCAGAAGAAAGTGCGTGACCACCGCCACCAGATACACGGTCAGGCCAAAGCATGCTGTGGCCAGCAGCAGAGCACCGGGCAAGTTGCGAATCACCTCGCGCAGCCGCAGCTCCAACCCGCCTTCGAAGAGGATGAGGATCAGAGCCAGCATGCCGATCAGGCCCAGAGTGCGCTGGAAGACGTCAGGATTGACCCAGTGCATGACGGGACCGAGAGCTACGCCGGCCAGCAGCAGCACCATGATGTCGGGGACGCGAGTGAGGCGGGACAGCCGATTGGCGGCCACGGCCACCACCAGCAGGGCGGCGGGGAAGGCGAAAATGTAACCGTAGTGCATAAGGCTCCGGCCCGGGCGTTAGTGAGATATTGGGATATGTTGCTGGATTTTGCGTCGAAATTCCAGAGAGGAAATGCAGGCGGGGCCAACGGCAACATTCGGCAGGGCAAAGGGTTTAAGCTGTACGCTGCCGGGCGGCGCCATTCGTCCCCGCACCCTGGAAAGAGGTTTGCATGCTTGACAATCTGTTTCAGCCGATGCACCTGCTGGTGATCATGTTCATAGCATTACTGGTATTTGGCCCCAAGAAGTTGCCCGAACTGGGCAAGGGCATCGGCGAAGGAATTCGCAGCTTCCGCGACGCGGTGCGCGACAAAGATCCGGCCAAACCCGAATCCTAAATCTGCCGACTATTTCGAGGCGCAAAAAGCCATGGCGATCTCGCGCTGGCGCGGGCCGTCGAGTTCAATGAGCACGACACGCTGCCAGGTGCCCAGTAGCAGTACGCCTGCTTCGACGACCAGGCCAACCGAAGTGCCGATGAGCGCGGACAGGATGTGGTCCGGAGTGTGCGACGGATCGTGCGGATGCCGGTAGTGGAGCTTGGGCACCATGGCCTCGAAGGCATCGAGCATATCGAGATCGGTTCCGGGATCGAGGTCGGCGGTGGTTAGCGCAGCGGTTGTGTGCAACACCAGCAGGTGACAGAGGCCTGTTTGCCGGGGGTAGTCACGATGTAACGCTCCCTGCACCTGTTCCGTAATGTCGACGATTTCGCGTTTCCTGTGGGTCTTGATGCTGAGGCGGTTCATGGTTGGACTCGCGGTCGTTTGCCGATTGTGACTTCAAGGTTGGATTTTAGCCACCGCTTGTTGCGGCCACATAAGTGTCGGGCCGGGGCGAAAATTTCAGTCACTCCTCAAATTGTAACTTCCACTTGAGGGGAATCGAGTCTAGAATTTGGCTGCTGCGGATGACCCTCAGGATTTGTACGGGTTCTGCGCATGTGTGCGAAGTCTCAGGAGAAAACCATGAAACGCTACATGCCTTTTGCGCTCATTGCCTTGCTTGCAGTGTTTGCTGCTCAAGCAAGTGCAGACAATTTGCTGGTCAACGGAAGTTTTCAGTCCGGCGATTTCACCGGCTGGACCCTGGGAACTACCTCTAACGGTACTGCCGGCGACGGATTTCCGATTGTCAGCCAGTGGCCGCTGGACAACAACCTCAACGCCTGGAAAGGTGAGGTTGGCCAGATTTCACATTCCAACAGTAACTACGAGGGTGCAACGCTCTCGCAGATGTTTACTACCGCGGGCGGAGCCGCCACCCTTAGCTTTATGTACGCCGCAATGGGCGATGGTATTCACAACAATGCCGATGGCGGCGATTTCCGGCTGATCCTGGATGGGTCGATCCTGGCCGATTTTGACACCGGAGAGATCACGGCAGATCAAATCATCAGCGGTACGCTCAGCGCGAACGCTGACCTGAGTGCCGGCACCCATACCTTTGAGATCGACATCCTTCGCCCCTACGCCAGCAGTTCCGGCAACACCCCTTACCAGTACATCACGGCTGTCGATGTAGAAGGCAATCCGGTTCCAGAGCCGGGCTCGCTGGTGCTGATGGGGTCGAGCGTGCTGGGTTTGGCGGGGATTTTGCGCCGTAAGATCGGCTTCTAAATCGGTTCAGAACCGGTTGGACTATTGCGGCGGCCTGATGAGGGCCGCTGTTCTAGTCGGAACGAATGGCCGGCGGGGGGCGTCGGGCACCGCGGTGGCGATCCGCGCGCTGAGAGCGCATCTTCCCGACAGGCAAAACTTACAAATTTTTTTAGCTGGATACTGTTTTACCGCGTGATTGCCTTGGACTACACTGGTACCCTGCAAAATGCAGGCGACGTATGTCCGTTCCTGCGCGTGTGTGTTAGGAGGAAACAATGAAACGCTACTTGCCTCTTGTGCTCGTGGCTCTGCTTGCAGTTTTTGCCCTGCAGGCGAGCGCGGATCAGCTACTTGTCAACGGAAGCTTCCAGTCGGGTGACTTCAGCGGCTGGACAATCGGGACGACTCCCAACGGAACGTGGGGCGATGGCTTCCCACTGGTTACGGGATGGCCATTGGGCGGCATGAACGCGGCCCAAGGCGAGGTCGGGGAAGTGAACTTTACCGGCCAATACGAAGGCGGCACGCTTTCCCAGACCTTCACCACCGCGGGCGGATCCGCCACACTCAGCTTTGACTGGGCCGCGATGGGCGATGGAAGCCACACCAACGCTGATGGCGGCGATTTCCGGTTGCTCCTGGATGGAAGCGTATTGGCCGACTACGATGTGGGCGAGATTGGTCCCACCGATCTCTTCAATGGGACACTCAGCGCCATCGCAGATCTCAGCGCCGGCACCCACACCTTTGAGATCGATGTGCTCCGGCCGTACATCAGTCTTCCAGGCGGCACGCCTTATCAGTATGTGACCAACGCCAGTGTGGAAGGCAATGCGGTTCCGGAGCCGGGCTCGCTGATCCTGATGGGATCGGGAGTGCTTGGTCTGGCGGGCATTTTGCGCCGCAAGATCGGCTTCTAAATCAGTTTAGAATCTGTTTAACTTTACGGGCGGCCTGATAAAAGGCCGCCTTTTTTTGCCCGGTCCCCTATCCCAGATCCCGGCCCCGCGTCTCGGGCAGCGGCAACACAGCGAGCGCCGCCAACAAGAAAGCTCCCGCACAAAGATAGAAGGCCACATCGAGGCCATGCTTCTGGCCGAACCATCCGATAATGAGCGGCGAGACGGCGCTGATCATGCGGGCGCCGTTGTAGGTCACTCCCAGTGCCTGGGCGCGGATGGCAGTAGGAAAGATCTCGCTGGCGATGAGTCCGGAGCCGGAAAAGAATCCGGTGCCAAAGAAAGCGACGGCGATGCCCAACAGCATCAACGCAGTTGAGCTGCGCGCCATGGCGTAGAGCGGCACCAGCAGTGCGGCCGCCACGAGATACAGGACGAACGCTCCTTTGCGGCCGAGGCGGTCGGCGGCGAGCCCGAAGAAGAGATAACCCGGCAGCATGCCCAGCAGATTGAGGGTCAGCAGCAGGCCGGTGGTCGAGAGCACGCCGAAGCCGCGGCCACCCTGAGCGACCGGGATGGAAAGGTAGGGCGGGATCCAGGTGAAGAGTCCCCACCAGGCGAAGAGGCCGAACAGGTTGACCAGCAGGAGAGCGACGGTGCTGCCCAGCAAGGGGGGACGGAAGATGTCCCACAGAGTGGGAGTTCTTGCTGCCGACCCTGCCGCCAAAGGCGCGGCACGCAGTTGATTGCCGGTTTGCGATGATTCAGTTTGCGAGGCTTGCCACATCTCCGACTCGGGCACGCGCCGCTGGATCCACAGCGTGACCAGCGCCGGCAGCACGCCGACGAAGAAGACGTAGCGCCAGTTGGCAAGACGGAGCATGACACCGGCAACCAGGGCGGCCAGTGCATAGCCGATGGCCCAGGAGCTCTGCACCATGGACAGGGCGCGGGCCCGTAGATGGGAAGGCCAGGTTTCGGCAACCAGGGTCGCGCCGGTGTTCCATTCGCCGCCCATGCCAAGACCGAGGAAGGTGCGAAAGACGGCAAGTTGCAGGATGGTCTGCGACAGACCCGAAGCGAAAGAGAAGATCGAATAGGTGAGGATGCTCAGGGACAGGGCGCGAGCCCGGCCAATGCGGTCGGCAATGACGCCAAACAACAATCCTCCAGCGCCGGAAGCCAGCAACATGAGTGTGTTCAGCAGCCCGACCACAGGCTTGGACATTTTCAGGTCGCGCATGATGTGGGAGACGACCAGGGCGTAGAGCATGACGTCGAAGGCGTCGAGCATCCAGCCGAGGGCAGCAGCCAGCAGGGTGCGGCGCTGGGCCGGGGTGGCTTCGGCGAGGGCTGACCAGGGCGTAGGCATCAGGCGGGAATTCTAGCAGCGGAGGGTAATTGACCTGCGGTTCATTTGCGTCGGAGGATTTGGCTGTCAATGGCTCCAAGGTGCTAAGAAGCGGCGCAAGCTCTAGGCAACATGGGAGAATATAAAGTCGGTCAGAAGTGAAGATTTCCAGCGAAATCTGCTAGCATTAAGACAGTAGAAGCCAGAAGGGCAGCCAAGCTCTTCTGGCTTTTTTTGCTCGGAATGCCCAATTGGAAGGTTGCCAGGGCAAACCGGCTTTTCGGGTCGACCCTCGGAGTCCCAGTTCGGTTGGGACCGCGACCCGCCAGCTCGACGTTACTATCGCATTACTTTGGTTAGAACTTCCTTAACAAGCTGATTTTCAAGGCCTCCATGCCGATGAGGAACATGACTGCGATTCGCAGCCATGGGACCAAGGCCCTGAGGGGCGTAGAAAACCGCAGCCCGGCGGATAGGCGGCAAATGCACTTATATAAGTACGCCGTTGGCCTGCGGTGCTGAGCGCTGTGCATCCCCGTGCAAGCGCATCAGTAGCGGCAAGATAAGAGCGAGCTGAGCGGCAATCGGAGCAAGTTTGTACAGCGACAGGTCGAAGCAACGCCTAGAGAGAGCCGGTTCCGTGCCTTCTTTAAGGAGTTCGATATGCCGTTGTGCTGTAGTAACGATGGTTTCCTACCTTCATCCATTTGCAAGCGAGTCAGGATCTTCAGTTACGCCGTTGTTTTTGTGGTGGGCTGTGCTTTTTGCGCCTGGTCGACCACGGGATATCCCAACGAAATCAGCAACATTTCCGTAGAGAACGTCACCCCTGTGTCGGCCGATATTGTATGGGACACGATACACCTGAGTACCTCGCAGGTGGTGCTGGCGCGGGACACCAACTACCAGGGAGAGCGCCGCATCACGGGTGCAACTGCCCAGCTATCGAATCATCACCGGGTTACGGTGGACCGCCTCATGCCCTACGACGCGGCAGCGGCTACCGGAACCTACTACTTCTATGTTGCATCCACTGATGTGCACGGGGTCACCTCAACCTCTCCCGGCCCCTACGATGCGAACACGCGGGATCCGAAAACGAAGCTGCTGCTGCTCCAAACCGCCGCTCCGGATCCTGACCTTGGCTCGAATTACCGTATCTACACGTATGGGCCTACAAACGTTTATTCCGGTTCGGACCTGTATTTCGCGGTGAAGGTGGCGCAGATGGCGGGCGAACATCCCCGCATTTACGTACACAACCGAAGCGGCTACAACAACGGCAGCGATGGCATAGTGAAGGCGGCAGTGAATACGACGGCGCGAGGGTTGACGCCGCAGGCGATCAGTGTCCACCTGGCCTGCAACGAATACAATCCCACCAACAGCGACGACTATGACCAGCAGTATGACGCCGGCAAGAACATGGGATTCTGCTGGAACGCTGACTACCACAACATGACGGTGAGGGTGCGTACCGCGGCGAAGACCGCGCGGGGGAACTATTCGGTAACCATCACGTTACAGGACAACGGGCAGGACGTCTCGACTACGTACTACTTCTCGGTTTTATCGGCACCGACGGAACCGCGGCGCCGCGATACCTATCCATCGCCAATACCGGGCCAGGACGTGTGGGAGAGCTACATGACGCAGCTCGGTCACAAGTATTGCGACGACCCGAACTACTCCGGCTCGCGTGATCGGCTGAACGCGGCGGGAATTTTCCTGACGACGAACTGGGACGGGCGGTATCAGGAGGATGCGTGGTATTACGACGGCGCCCGCGTCTACCAGCAGATTGAAAGCTATACCAATGATCCTTCGTGGAACCACTGCGCGCTGACCTTACTCGATCCCTACCGGCAGTGGACCTTAGCCAACAATGGAAAACTCCCGCTCTATGCCATCTTTCCCTACGGAATGGCGATGAACTACTGGCGCACGGGAGAAACAGCCAACCTGGATGCCATCAAGCTGCTGGAGAGCGTCCCCTGGGGCGCGCAGATTGGGGGATGGGTGGACCCATACAGCATCCGGCCAACAGCCTATGGCGCCGATGTTCGCATAAGCTACGAACTTCTGACCGGGAAGCGTGACCGGCTGCTGGCCAAGAACATTGACAAGCTACTGGGGCATCTCGACATGCTGTACTACGGCCGGCTAGGCGCCTCGCACCCCTTCATGGTAGGGCTGGCGATGGAGACCGCCATTCACTATTACGAGATGACGGTGGCGGAAGGACAACCTGATCTACGAATACCGCCGGTCCTGAAGCGAGCCATGGATGCGTTGTGGCGGGATTACTATGTGCCGAAGACTCACACCTTCCGCTACACCCTCTGGGACATTCCCACAATCGACAACTGGATCGGGTTAAACGATCTGGTAGCCCCGGCGTATGCCTGGTATTGGAACCTGACAGGGGATGCGGCAAGCCTGGAGCGCGGTGACGATCTTTTCCAGCACACCTTCGACCGCCCCGACGAGGTCAGCTGGTCAGGCAAGCAATTCAGCCAGATCTACAAATGGAGCTTCGATTTTGTGCGCTGGCGTAGCGGCATTGCCAGCTCTACTATCGTGGCGGACAACAATCTGTTTGCCGGGCCATATCCCGATACCGAGCCTCCGATCGAGACCCAGGTGACAACGGCGAACGTTACGGATACGACTGCGACCTTCACCTGGAAGACCTATGAGAACGCCGATACGCAAGTCATGTTTGGCATGACGGCCGGTAACTATCCGCTGAAATCGGCGCTGCTCGACAGTGGTGGCGGCACGATGTCCCACAGTGTGACACTTAGCGGTCTTGTGCCGGGCATGACGTATCACTACCGCATCAACTCGCGGGATGCGGCAAACAACCTGGCATCGCTGGCAGACGCCACTTTCACGACAGCGGTAAGCGCGCCGGGTGGCGGGGGCGGCACGATCACCAGCCCGGGCAGCCAGGACAACGGCACTCAGGCTGGCAGTGACAGTACCAGCAACGGGGACAGCAGCCTCATGTCGGGAAGCACAGGTACGTCGGTAGGAAGTACTTCTTCGGAGGACGGCACTGCGGGAGACAACGCTATTTTGGGAAGCACCACGTCAGCCCCGAACAACAGCGTAGCCGGCTCGCAAGGGTCATCCAAGACGTATTCACCGAAGCAGATGCTGATGCAATAGAGGCAAATGCAAGCATCAGCGCAAGCCGGGGCGGGCAACCGCTCCGGCTCTTTTCGCCGCAGAGAATAGAGCAGCAATACGAGCTTCACACCTCTTATGGGCGAAAGAAAATACCGGCGGCAAACACCAAAAGGCTACAGATTCTTGCGGGCAGTATTCCTGCGGAACATTCTTGCGATCAGCTCAATCACGCCATAGACCACGACGCAAATCCAGAAATCGACCAACAGCCCGAGGTCGAAGCGATCGGGGTTGTGCTGCGCCTTTGCCGGCAGGTGTGGAGAGAGCAGGAAGAAGTAGAGCACGTTGCCGATGAGGATGGCGGCGAATTGCTTGAGCAGTCGGCGGAGCACGTATGAGTTTTACACGGAAGGCGAGTCGTCTTGTGGAATTCTCGCTCTTGCTTTTCGCTCCTGGCCTTTCGCTTGTTCCGTAGATAACCTGACATGGTTGATGAACCAGCGAGGAGCGAACAACGGCCTCTTGCTGATTTACCATGCTCTTTGCTCGACCTCTCCACCAACGTGCAGTACGTGAAGGGAATCGGCCCGAAGATTGCCGAGATCCTGCTGGAGAAGGGTATTGCCACAGTTGAAGACCTGCTCTACTACCTGCCCTTCCGCTACGAAGACCGGCTGAATCCGCGCGGCATCAACGAGCTGCGTGCCGGAGAGATGGCCAGCATCGTCGCGGAGGTGCGTACCTTTGGACTCTTCCGTACACGACGTATGCCGCTGTTCGAGATGACAGTGGGGCAGGGTCGCGACACGCTAAAGTGCGTCTGGTTCAACGCCGCTTATCTCAAAGATAAGTTTCAAGCCGGCATGACGCTGGCGCTCTACGGCAGAGTGGAGCAGAGTGAGTTCGGGCGGCAGCGCTTGCAGATTCTGCAGCCGCAGTTCGAGATTCTGCACGATCCCACCGCAGCGCAATCCAGCGAGGAGAGCGAGTGGCAGTCGCTGGAGATTGGGCGCATCGTTCCAATCTACGAGGCAGCAGGCAAAGGGCGGCTCACGGCACGCTGGTTTCGCCGCGTGATCCACGGCATGCTCGATCAGCTTCAGCCGGACCTTCCCGACGCGATCCCACCGATCGTTCGCGGCCGCATGAGCCTGATGAATCGGCGCGGTGCGTTTCAGCAAGCACACTGGCCGGAGGTGGGCGAGAGCCTAACCAAGCTTCAGGAGGCGCGCACGCCGGCGCTAGTGCGGCTGATCTTCGAGGAGCTGTTCTTTCTCGAGCTGGGGCTGGAGCTGAAGCGCCGCAAGATGCGTGCGCAGACCGGCATCGCTTTCGAGACGAGCGATGACATTCGCGACGCGGTGCGGAAGATACTGCCGTTTCGTCCAACTAAAGCGCAGTTTCGTGTGCTGAAGGAAATCGTTGACGACATGAAGCAGCCTTCGCCGATGCGGCGGCTGCTGCAAGGCGATGTCGGCTCGGGAAAGACGATTGTCGCGTTGGAAGCGGCGGTAATCGCCATGGAGAACGGATATCAGGTCGCTCTGATGGCGCCGACGGAGATTCTGGCTACGCAACATTATCTGTCGGCGCGACGCATACTGGAGCCCGCGGGATATCGCATTGTGCTGCTGACCGGTTCACAAGAGTCTTCACGCAAGAAGCAGACGCGCCGCCACATTGCGCAAGGCAACGCACAACTGGTGATCGGCACGCATGCACTGATCCAGGAGTCGGTGGAGTTCGACAAGCTGGGGCTGGTTATCGTGGATGAGCAACACCGCTTCGGGGTGATGCAGCGCTTCAAGCTGATGAAGAAAGCCGATGCCGCTGAGCCCGACGTGCTGGTGATGACGGCAACGCCGATTCCGCGAACCTTGGCGCTGACGCTGTATGGCGATCTGGAAACCAGCGTGCTGGATGAGCTGCCACCTGGCCGCACGCCGATCAAGACCAGTCGTGTTGGAGACGAGCGCGCGGAAGAGGTCTGGCAATTTGTGCGCAAGCAGGTTGCAGAAGGCCGGCAGGCATATGTGGTGTATCCGGTGATCGAAGAGGGGGCGCTGGGCGGCGAGTTGAAGGGCTGCTATCCAGATGTACGATCAGTTACGCAAGCGCGATCTTGCCGGACTGAGGGTTGGTTTGCTGCATGGAAGAATGTCGGCTGATGAAAAAGACGCGACCATGGCGGCGTTCCAGAAAGGGCGAGATCGACGTGCTGGTGGCGACGACGGTGATCGAGGTTGGGGTTGATGTGGCGAACGCCAGCGTGATGGTGGTGGAGCATGCGGAGCGCTTCGGGCTGTCGCAACTGCATCAGTTGCGCGGGCGCATTGGGCGCGGCAGCGCCAAGTCGCACTGCATTCTGATGACGGGCGGCAAGGTTTCTCCTGAGGCAGAAGAGCGGCTGCAAGCCATGGTACGCACACAGGATGGATTCGCGATTGCCGAACTCGACTTGCAGCAGCGCGGTCCGGGAGAATTCTTCGGCACGGCGCAGGCAGGCATGCCGAACTTCCGCGTGGCTAATTTGATTCGCGATCGCGAACTGCTGGAGGCGGCACGCCATGAAGCGCGTTTCGTTCTGGAAGGTCCGAACGAAAATTTGACCAAGGAAGAAATTGCGCGCGCCGTGCAGCACCTGCGCAGTCATTGGAATCGAAGATATGGGTTGGTGGAAGTGGGATGACGGGGCGATCCAATCGCTCCTGCGTACTGCAACGGCACGAGAATTTGATCGAGAGGGCATCATGAGCCAAGCACAAGAAATGCTGCAGACACTTTCGGAGCGACTTGCCGCAACCGCAAACGTGAGGCAGGTCTTCGGCGAGCCTGTCCAGGCGAACGGACGAACCATCATCCCGGTTGCGCGCATTCACTATCGTCTGGGGGCGGGGGCAGGCAGCGGGGAAACCAAGGACGATTCACAGTCGGGCAGTCGTTCCGGTGGCGGAGGCGGCGGGGGAGGGCTGGTCATCGCACGGCCGATCGGTGCGCTGGAGATAACCGACGCGGGTACGCGCTTCATTCACTTTGCTGACCTCGCCGAAATTATCAAAGCAAGTGTAGGCGGTTTGCTGGCACTTCTGCTCCTGCGGCGGCTGATGCGCAAGCGTTCCTAGGCCGGACTTAAACCGGACAATCTGCGCATCACAAAATTGTGTAAGCGGGCGTTCGCCTTGTGCTTTAATTTAGGCACGAGGCTGGATGTCGGAGGGAGACGATGTCTTTTGAAGATGCTTTGAACTTGGCAACAAGGGATGAGTCGTTCAAGGCAACGATCTACGCGATGAACACGCTGCTAATCCACAAGGGCGTGTATTCTCGCGAGGAATTCGAAACGTTGTTCGTGGAGTGGGTCAGCAAGGAGCAGCGGACGCCAGACGTCGCACCATGATCCCGCGCTCGCCTCTAAGTTCCGCTTAGTTGACGGGGCAGGATGTTGGCATTGCGGGCCTCTTGGACAATGGATCCCTATGTCACATGCCTTGCATTCGCATGAGCAAGGCGGGGCAGGCTTAACGTCAGGCGATGGCTTGCTGGTTTTGCCTTTCTTCATTCATTCATACTCCTCTGGTTTTTGCACAACATCCTGTCACTTTCAATTAGGTAGTATAAATACTCTGGATTGCAAGCAACGAAGTCTACATGCCTGTGGATTTCCTGTGCGCCCAGGGAAAAACCGGTGGAACGCAAGCAAAGAAAGAGCGAAGCCTTGTCGCGGTTAACCATGAAGACCGAACTGTTCCGCCTGCTGCCCTCGATCGACGAGTTGTTGCGGCGGGAGGAGCTGCGCATACTGATTGCCAGCGCAGGGCACACTTCCACGGTAAGTGCCGCACGATCGGCGCTGGATAAGCTGCGCTCCAGCATCGTTGATAGTTCCCTCGACGAGGCGCAAATCGCAGAGCGGATCGAAACCCTGCCCCGCCAAATTCAACTGTTGCTCAAGGAGTCTCATTCGTACTCGTTGCGCCCGGTCATCAACGCTACCGGAGTGATTCTGCACACCAACCTGGGCAGGGCGCCGCTGAGCCGAGCCGCGTTGGAGCATGCCGCGGAAATTGCGGAAGGCTACTCGAACCTCGAACTCGACTTGCAAACCGGCGAGCGCGGCAAGCGCGACTCGCATATCGATCGTCTGTTTGCCCGTCTGTTGAATACACCGGAGCGCGAAGTCGCGACCATCGTGGTGAACAACAATGCGGCTGCGGTGCTGCTATCGCTGAACGCGCTGGCCGAGGGCGGCGAGGTGATCGTCTCGCGCGGCGAACTGGTGGAGATTGGTGGATCGTTTCGTATTCCCGACGTAATGGCTAAGTCGGGCGCGGCGCTGCGCGAGGTGGGTACGACGAACCGCACGCGCATTTCCGACTATGAGGCTGCGATCAGCGAGAAGACGAAGCTGCTGCTGCGGGTGCATCGCTCGAACTTCCAGATTGTGGGCTTCAGCGAGCAGCCAACACTGGAAGAGCTTGTAGCGCTCGGGCGCAAGCACAATATCCCGGTGATGGAAGACCTGGGCAGCGGCGATCTGTTCGACCTGCAAGAAGTGAGCGTACACGGTGAGCCGACGATCATGAGCAGCGTGCGCGCGGGGGTGGATGTCATTACCTACAGCGGCGACAAGTTGCTGGGCGGCCCGCAGGCGGGGCTGATTAGCGGCGGCCGCGAGCTGGTGACGAAGATCCGGTCGAACCCGCTGTTTCGCGCAGTGCGCGTCGACAAGATGTTCTACGCCGCGCTGGAAGCTACGCTGCTGGCGTACTTGCGCGAGGACTACGACTCCATTCCTGCACTGCGCATGATGCGGCTGAGCGAGCACGAGCTGAAGAGCCGTGCGGAGCACCTGATGCGCCGGTTGCATGTCAGTTGCCCGGAGCTGCGCTTCGAGGTCATCGCGTCGCGTTCAGTGCTGGGTGGCGGTGCGGCTCCCGGATCGACGCTGCCGACGCATGTGCTGGCGGTGACGAGCATGAGTATCAAGGCCGACGAGATTGCAAACAGGTTGCGCAATTGGGAGACGCCGATCATCGCGCGGGTAGAAGAGGGGCGGGTGCTGCTGGACTTGAGGACGGTCGCGCCGGAGCAGGACGCGGTAGTAGCGGCGGCGCTGGAGGGGATCGCGAGCTAACTCAGACTCGCAATATTTCCCATTCATCTGTGCGGTTCGCTGAGGAAACGATGTCTCCTAAAATCCGTATAGGATTGTTCATTGAGCCGATCCATTTCGACCGTTCGACAGTCACATGCGGTACAACCAGGCCGATAAGCTTTCCGAACCGCGTTATGCAAACCGACTGCTTCGTCCGGACAGCCCGGTCCAAGACTCGTGAACATTGCTTCCTTAAGTCAGAGACGGTGATGGTTTTCATTGATGGCATCTGTGGAGCCCTCTGGCGGACTAAAGTCCGCTCAATATTGGAAGTCAAATGTCTTGCCGGCAAGACCAAGAAGGCGGCTGAAAAAACCGCGGATATTGAGGCGCTCGGGGGCTGAAGCCCGCTCGCGTTACCGAAAATAAAGGCGTTTTCGGCACGACCAAGGTCGTGCCCTGACACGAAGCCTCCTCTCCCATGAGTTTTTCCGCAGCCGGCAAGGTCGTGCCCTGACACGAAGCCTCCTCTCCCATGAGTTTTTCCGCAGCCGGCAAGGTCGTGCCCTGACACGAAGCCTCCTCTCCCATGAGTTTTTCCGCAGCCGGCAAGGTCGTGCCCTGACACGAAGCCTCCCCTCCCATGAGTTTTTCCGCAGCCGGCAAGGTCGTGCCCTGACGCGGAGCTTCCTGCAGTCAGCCCTTCTTCTATTGCGGTCGCGAGGGTTGCAGTGGGCGCAGCGGTTGCGTTTCGAAGCGCCGGTTGATGATCGTGACCTGCTTTTGCAACTGCACATTCTGGTCCTGCACGTTCTTGACCTGTTGGCTCAAGGTGGCAACCTGGGATCGCAAGGCCAGCAAGTCGCGTTGCAGCGAGGCATTTTGCGATTTAAGTGCGCTGGAGGTGTCCTGCATAGCCTGGGCGCGTTGCACCACCGCCTGGGTCCGCTGGATGTCGGCGTGCAGGGACTGCACTTGGCGGGCCTGCTGTTCCTGCGATGAGCTCAACTGTTGCAATGAGGCCTGGGTTCCCTGGGCGATGGACTTCGTCTCCGCCACCTGCTGCTGCAAAGATGCCAGCTCCTGATCGCGGCTGCCGAGCTTCTCGTCTATTTGAGACAGCTGTTGTTGCTGCTGGGCCAGGGTCTTGTCGTTGTTCTGGACCCGCACCTGCACCTCGGCCGGGAGCTCCACTGGTGGGGGAGGCGGGAGAGTGCTCTCGGACTTAGTCGCTGTGGAGGTAGAGGCCATCGGGGCGGAATAGAGGAAGACGGCTGCCACGGCGACGGGCACCAGCAGCAGAGCAACGAAGAGGCCGACCAGCAGCTTGCGGCGCCGCATCTCTTTTTCTACGGTGCTTTGTACACTGCCGGAGTTTGGTGCAACGGGTACGGTACTCATCTCAACCTCCCAAATCCACGAAGAGAGCCAAAACCAGGCACAAGGCGACGGCGACGAAGGTACACGAGCACAGAATGATGATGGCTGAGGTGCTCAGGCTGGAGCCGCGCAAGGCGATGATGGCGCCAAGGGCTGCAATGGCGAGGAGCGACAGCAGAATAGCCACCACCCAGACCTTTTTCGCAAGGGGGCGGTTGGCTTTTTTGGTCGCCTGATACACCTCAGCCAGCCAGGTCTCCAAGGATGACCGCGCTTCGTTGACCAGCTCGGACGGCGTGGCGAAGACGTGCATCCACACCCCGGTGGTGAATCCTCCAATGCGGGAGAGGAAGGCTTCCTGGGCCTGCTCGCGGGTTTCGCCCGGAGCCGGCTTTTTCACAAAGGTGAAGATCTCCAGCTTGCCCAGTTCGCGAGCGGTATCAAACTCCCATTCGACGATGGAACGCTGTTGACCGGGATAGAGACTTCCGTAGTCGGGGCCAAGCACGCCGAGAAAGACGTCGGACTGCTCGATCATGGCGCGGCAGCGCTCTTCCGGCGATCCGCGGCCGGCGCGGTCCCATTCGTACAGGTACAGTTCGTAGATGGAGGGAAGCTGCTTGCGAAGTTCCTGGCGCTCCATCGCCATCTTGGAAGTGGAGCTGACAAAAATGGTGGGCTTGATGATCATGTGGGCTCGCTCGCGAAATTCATCTCGCTTATCGAGAGGCTATCTCACAACCGGGAGGCAAGAGTCGCTTTCCCTCCGGGGCTAAAGCCCTAACGTATTTTCAACGGCATAGACGCTGGCCTGAAGGCCAGCTCTACCCGAAACATTTTCCAGCAGCCGGTGACGCCGTGCCGCTCCAAAGCCGATTTATGAGACAGCTTCGAGCAAACTATAACTCAAAAGGGAAGCGAGTTTTCAGCACAAAAGAAAAACGCCGGAGCGGGAAGCTCCGGCGTGTGCGAGATGGTCGCGAAGTTTAGAACAGCTTGCGGCGAATCACGCCGAGGCCGCCCAGGAGGCCCGAGCCAAGCAGCAACAGAGAGCTGGGCTCAGGAACCGCATTGTTGAACTCGAGGTCGACGGCCCAGTCAGGAGTCAGACCAGCAGCGTCCCAATTGCTGGTGAACAGCGAATTGAAGTCGCCGCTATTGTTGTAGTAAGCGAAGCCGTTGAGGCCGTTGATGCTGCCGCCCTGCGAGATCGAGGTCTCGCCGGCCGACTGGCCATAGTACTGGGAGACGCTCAGGAACATCACGTACTGCTGGCCGCCCTGCAGACCGAGACCACCGGTATTGAAGGTGAGTTCCTCATGGCCGGCATTATCGTAGTCGTACGCGGAGCTGGAGTACATCAGCGTCCCGGCGTGCGAGCCCGTCCACGTGGCAACATATCCACCGAGGAGGATGTCTCCCGGATTGGTCGGGCTTCCCATGTAAAACGAGAAGCTGCTGAGATTGTTGTCGCCGTTGTTGGGTGCTGTGAACACCTCGGCGTAGGTAGCCGTGTTGGGATTTCCAAACGGATTCCAATAATCGCTGTATCCGTTGAAATTGTTGTAAGTGGTATCGGCGAAGCCGCTGACGGCGAAGAGCAGAACAGCGACCAGGAACAGGGATTTCTTCATGCAACTCCTCCTAGAGTCCAAACTCGAGTAAGCACACTGGCCACGAATGGCCACAGAATTGGAATGCGCACAGTGATTGGGCCCATCCAGCCGGTTTGCGCAACCCACGTAGGCGACGCAAATAAGGCGACTTTTCGAGCGTCTGAAGTATAGCGCGGATAGTCCTGGGGCCGGCAAGAGTCAACTCAAATCTTTTCTCAAAACGGCAAAAATTTCGCGCCAGAGTAATATATAGCCAGATTTCAGCTAGTAGTGCTATTGGACATGATGGTTCAACTGACAAAAACAGCGGGCGGAAACTATGTTGGCTTTGTAGCGGCGCAAAAGATCGCGCTTGTCCGGGCAAGCCAAAAGGCGCAAGGCAAGCAAGTTTTCATGGCAAATGAAAACGCCGGAACGTTGCCGCTCCGGCGTATGCTAAATGGCCGCGAAGTTTAGAACAGCTTGCGGCGAATCACGCCGAGGCCGCCCAGGAGGCCCGAGCCAAGCAGCAACAGGGAGCTGGGCTCCGGAACGCCGTTGTTAAACTCCAGGTCGACGGCCCAGTCAGGAGACAGGGGGCCGCTCCATGGGGTGGTGAATAGCTCGTTGAAGTTGCCTTCATTGTTGAAGTACACGAAGCCGTTGAGGCCATTGATGCTGCCCCCTTGGGAGACATAGGCTTCACCGCTCGACTGGCCATAAAACTCCGAGACGCTGAGGAACATGACGTATTGCTGGCCGCCCTGCAATGCAACGTTCGGGGACCAGGTGAGCTGCTCATTGCCGTTGTTGTCATAGTCATACGACCCGCTGGAATAGAGCAGAGTGCCGGCTTTGGAGCCGTCCCAGGTCGCAATGTAAGCGCCAGTGATGATGTTGCCGGGGGCATACTGGCTCCCCATATAGAACGAGAAGCTAGCGAGGTTGTTGTCGCCATTGTTAGGCGCCGTGAACAGCTCGCCATACGTGGCGGTGTCGGGATTTCCAAACGGATGCCAGTAATCGCTATATCCGTTGAAGTTGTTGTACGTGGTGTTGGCAAAGCCGCTGACCGCGAACAGCAAAACAGCGACCAAGAACAGGGATTTCTTCATACCGCTCCTCCTAATCCGAACTCGACTGAGGCAATCAGTGGCCTACGAAGGGCCAGTTGGACTTCGCACAGGAATGAACCCGTTCAACCAACTTCCACGCCGCTACTCATTGGTGACGTGGACAAGTCGGCTTTTGCAGGCATCGTGAAGTATAACTCCTACCGGTGCCAGCTTTGCAAGACATTAGTTCCATATTTTCTAAAGATATTGGCGAGTATTAGCACTTTAGTGTTCAATAGCGCTACTTCCCAGGATTTTCCGGATCGGCATGGCGGAGATATATACCATCGGTCACTCAACCCGTAGCCTGGACGAATTGCTGGCGGCTCTCACCGGGCATGGGATCGTCACGCTGGTTGACGTACGCTCGTTTCCGATGTCGCGGAGACTGCCACACTTCAATCGCGAATCGCTGGAACGGGAGCTGCCTAACCGCGGTATCGCCTATGTCTGGATGAAGGAGCTGGGCGGGCGGCGCAAGAAGATCCTCAAAGACTCGCCGAACATCGCGTTGCGCAACGAGTCGTTCCGCAACTACGCGGATTACATGATGACCGACGAGTTCGCACAGGGTATTGAGCGCCTGTTGCAGATCGCCGAGCAGGGCAGGACGGCCTATATGTGCGCCGAGCGCGTGTACTTCCAATGCCATCGAATGCTGATCAGCGATTACCTGGTGGCGCATGGCCATAGGGTGTTGCACATCGACGACGAGAAGCACGCGCCGCGCGAGCACAAGCTGATGGCCGAGGCGCGGCTGGTGGACGGCAAGCTGGTGTACGACCAAGCGAGAGGCGGCTCTTGGCCTTTGGCTCTTGGCTCTTAGCTACGGAAAGATCAAAAGCTTTTACCACTGAGGCACGGAGGACACGGAGAAGATTGGGGCGGCTCGTCCCACCCTTTCCCAAAAGCGGGGAAAGGATGGGGCACCTGTGATCTTTCGCCTTTCGCCAGAGCGGATGGTTTTGTGTTCGATCAGTGAAGCTTGGCCCCGTCGCGAATCCTTTCACGAGGCGACAAACTGCAGGTTCCTCGGCTACGCTCGGGATAACAGCGCAAGAAACAACAAGAACAAAGAAGAGCCATCTTCTCTGGCGAAAAGCGAAAGGCGAAGAGCCACCAGCGCAGCACGCAGCTTGCGATATCCTGATTCCGCATGAAACAGGCCGTCTTTCGCGAGCGAAATAAGAACTACTACCGCGTCCTGCACACGCCGATCTGGATCTGGGTGTTCTGGGTCCTGCCCGGCTATCCGCTGACTTATGACCTCTACACCCACGGGCCGGACGCGCGCCACTGGATCTGGCTGGCGATTGTCGCAGCGGTCGTTTTCTGGCGCGGTTATGTGGGGCGCATCCCGGGATGCGAGCAGCGTCCCGTACATCCACTATTACGGGGTGCATCAGCCCAACCTGCCGTATCGCGTAGTGTGCTACACGGCGGCATGGATCGATCTGCTGGTACCGTACACGCTGAATTTGATTGGCCTGCTCATCGCTTCCATTAACGGCGAATGGATGCTGCATCAGTTGTATCGCTGGGCGTATTACCCTCTGGCGTTGGCAGTGGTGCTGGCGACGACGCTCGATTGGATACCACGCGCCAAGCGCAGCACCTTCGGCGAGGGCGCAGAGCGGGCGTGGTTCTACGTCGCCATCTGGACAGTGGTGCCGACACAGGTCATCAACTGGGCGGCGTGGCGGCTGGGCAAGTTCATGCATCTGGAGCCGCTACCGCTGGCGCATGTGCGCCTGGCGGTCTGCCTGATCGCAACCGCCTTCTTCTTCATGCTTGGCTATATGCAGAAGCTGCCGCGCACCACGCGCTATTATTCGGGCGTGGCGGCGGCAGGGGTGTGACCACCGCTGATCCTCAGGAATCAACCTAAGTAGTTGAAACGCATAAGCTTAAGCTAGTACGACTCTTGCCCAGATATTCCGATTATCAGAAAATCCGATTTACGGTACAATACATCTGACGAAGGGAAGCAGGAGAAGCGGCTGCTTCCGGCAGGTGAGGTGCTCCATGATCACGAAATATGTTCGATTGCGCGATCGCAACCAAATTACGCTGCCAGCCGAGATTCTGGAAGGATTGCCGGTGAAGGCAGGCGACTATCTTGAAATCAGTCGCACCAAGGACAACGTGATCCGCGTTCGTCCGACCGAAATGGTCATCATGAACACGGAGATGTCGGACCGAGCGGAGGAGAGGGCGCTGGCGGCCAAGCCTACACCGGCAGAGCGCGCGGCGAACGCTTTGAAGGTTGAGCAGATCCTCCAAGGGCATGAGGAGGCTGCGGAGGAGGAAGATGTGCAGGAAATGGTGCGGGCGGTTATCGATGCAGCCGACCTGATCCGGAAGGAAAAGGAGATCATCGAAAGGGTCTTGACCCGGGCCCGCGCGAACGTTGGTTCTCGCACAGGCCTGCGCCCCAAGCAAGCCGCATCGGAAACCGAGACGGCGGTTGAGTCATGACACTCGATCGTGAATATCGCCCTTAGTTAGGCATTTTCTTCGGGGTGCAGCCTGAGGTAAGCTGTCGGCGCTGTTCGAGGCAAGGTTCGCGTGGCGTTCAACCTGCTTGATAAAGGAAACCCAGAGTTCCTGGAGTGTCTGCTGGTCGTCGAAAAAGAGCGGCCCGACGTGCTTCCCCTGATCAGTACGGCTTTCACCGCTCTTCGCGTGCACAGGTTTAACGATTTGGATACACGCATTCTAGTGAATCCGAGACATGTAGACGGCTGCTATTACTTCAGCATCGGCAAAGACTTTTATCTGTCCTTCAAGCGCCGGAAGTCTGACGATGAGCGTTATGCTTATCGCCTCGAATTCCTAGCCATTAAGGCACTTGCATTTGACGATTAGGTCAAGCAGAAAGCCGATCGTCAGAACTGCAAATCCCAGCACCGCCAACCACCTGGTTGATCGGGCAACCCTCTCCTCGAATTGACTGCCCGCGGAGGGTTCGCCTTCCGGTCTTTGGGTTTTCGAATCGAGGTGGTCCGCTATCTTGCGCAATAGGGCGCGCCGCGGCGCCAGAAGAGCGTCGATGACAAGAATCGCGCTGCCGACGAAGGTCAGGACGGAGGACCAAACTTCCAGGCTCATATCTCCTTCTCCAGAACCGCTAGTCTAGTGGACGCCGCCTACGACATAGAGGTCCGACAGCCGCAGGCTGTAATCGAAGCCATAGGTGGCGCCATCGGGGGTAAAGATGGGCGGGTCGGGAAAGACGCCCGAGACGACAGGGCCGTAAAGATCGCGAAAGGGCGTGCGCGCACCGGTGAAGGGGTTCAGCTTGTCGATGTGGAATGCAGCGCGCTGTTGATTACCCAATCCGACATAGAGCTGATCATCGTTGGTCCATCCGAGGATGATTTCGTCCGGAGCGAGGCCCGCGATGTCTTTGACTTCTCCACCCGACATGGCAACCAGTCCGGCTCGTTGAAGTCCCGCGGCGGCCTGCCTTCTGCCGTTCACCAGAAGCCACTTGTCGTCGGGTGAGAGCACCCAACCGAATACGCCCTCGTCGGTAATGGGCTGAGGAGTGCCGCCGTTCGTGTCTTGCAGCCAGGTGCGAAGGCCGTGCCCGGCCTCCGACGCCTCATATATGACGTGCTTGCCATCGGAGAGAAAGTTGGCCGCGATGGCCGGATTGAGATTGGGGGGACTGATTCGCCGGGCCTCGCCGGGACCGACTGGCAGCAGCCAGATTTCCTGCGTTGGTTCGGTAAGCTTCTCACTCAGGGCCCAGCGTTTGTCGCGGGAAAGCGCGAGGCCGTAGCCTTCGCCGAGTGCGACGGCGGGGGAGCCGTCGACATCCCGCACAAAGACACGGTAATGCTGAGAGGTGCTGCCCTCTTCTTCAAACAAGACCGTCTTGCCGTCGTCGCTGATACCGCGCAGGTAACTGAAGTCGAGCCAGGAGAGATCGCGAACCGATTCGCCATGATTGACGGAGACAATCATGCCGCGACGAACCAATCCCTGTTCCACCAAAAGACTGCCGTCCGCAGCTATGTCCTGCAGACGCAGACGGCCAGGCACCGCGAGGGGGGTAGTGGTTTTGCCGGACAGGTCAAGCGCGTGAATCTCGCCGGACTCCAGCGGCGAGGTGATCCACACCTGCTTGCCGGATGGCGTCCAGGCAAGGCCCTGAGCGCTCTCGTAGAGCGGACTCTCGGCGACTTTGTCTCCATTGGTGCGCAGGATGATTGCCCGGCCACGGTCGTCGGTGTTGTTGTCGTGCGTGATAAAAGCCAGGTAGCGCCCGTCAGGAGAAAAGCGCAGGTTATCGATGAGGCGTCCGCGGAAGAGCACCGTGCCGATGGGATACTCCAACTGGCAGACAAATTTGGCAGGCACGTAGCGCACGATCGCCAGGGCGGTGCCATCAGGAGTGAAATCCGCCGCCTGGACATTGGCGATCTCGGGCTTGGGAGCGTTGCTGCCGGCATCGGAACGGGCAAGGTCGCCGGGGACGAGGAAACCCGTGATGTTGACAGGGGACAATAGCACGGCCAACTCACCGCGGCGGGAGACGGAGAGCAAACGTGCATTGCGAATGCCGACCGAGTGGCCGCCGGTGCCGTCGGCAGGCACGGTAAAAATCTCCGGCTCGGGCCCATCCCAGGCAGCCGTGTAAATGATGTCCTTGCCATCCGGGGTGAAGCGGGCGTTGCCATCCAACTGTCCGCGCCGGTAAGTGATCTGATGAAACTGCGGGCCCTTGGCCGGCTGCAGGACGGATGACAACTTCCAGCCGAGAGCCGCCGCCAGGATTACCAAAGCGGCGATGCCTGCGACATACCCCCAGCGCCGGTGCTCCTTGGCCTTAGCGGCGGAGACGCTTCCCGAACCGGTTACAGTGGAGAGCGATTCCAGATCGAAGGCGAGATCGCGCGCCGACTGGAAGCGCTGCTCCCGAGCCTTCTCGAGGCAATGTCGAACGATGCGATCGAGCGCCGGAGGAATTTGCCGGCCCGAATCCATCAGCTCCGGCGGCTCCTCTTTCAGAATGGCGGTCAAGGTTTCGGCGGTGGTCTCGCGGTGAAAGGCGCGCGTGCCCGTAAGCATCTCGTAGAGCACCGAGCCGAAGCTGAAGATGTCGGTGCGGCAGTCCACGGCTGCGCCGCGGACTTGCTCAGGAGACATGTAGCCCGAAGTTCCCAACACGGTGCCGGCGTTGGTGGTCGGCGCCGAGCCTGTCATGGTGGCAAGGCTGGCCTCGGAATCCTGCGCGTTGGTCCTGACCAACTTTGCCAGGCCGAAGTCGAGGATCTTGACCCGGCCATCACGGGTGATGAAGAGGTTGCCCGGTTTGAGGTCGCGGTGGGCGATGTCCTTCTCATGTGCCGCCGCCAACCCGTGCGCAATCTGAATCGCGTAGTCCACGGCTTTGCGGTGCGAAAGCGCACCGCGCTGTAATACTTCACGCAGAGTTTCGCCTTCCAGCAACTCTAAAACCAGGAAAGGAACTCCGCCGTGCTCGCCAAGGTCGTAGATTGCGAGGATGTTGGAGTGGTTGAGCGCGGCGACGGCGCGGGCCTCCTGCTCAAAACGGCGCAGCCGCTCCGGATCGGCTGCGAAAGACGGGGTCAATACCTTGATGGCGACGTCGCGGCCGAGGCGCGTGTCTTTTGCGCGGTAGACCTCACCCATACCCCCAGCGCCCAGGGTTGAGATGATTTCGTAGAGGCCAAATTTCGAGCCAGGGGTGAGGGACATTTACGGGCGCAATTATAGCCGCGCCAGCGGCACGAGTGGCCCTCTGGGAAGGCCAGTATCGCTGGCCATGCCCAAAATGAACCCTTAGTTGTGCTGCACAAAAACGGCGTTCTTTGAGTTGGTCAGCGAGTTATACAGGGTTTCAATGAAAATGTCGGCCGTGATGAACTTGCTGGCGTACTTCTTGTCCCAGGGAGCGAGTATTTTCGCTTGCTTCATCTGATCAACGCTCTGGCCGGAGTCGATCGCCTTCTGCACTGCGGCGCTGGTGTCCTGCAACATTTTGACGTATTCGCGAACTTCGTCGAGGTTCGACAAGTCTCCGTGACCGGGAATGACCTTTACATCGGGAGGAAGCTGCGCGGTCGCCTTCTGGCAGGCAGCGATCATCCCCTGCACGCTGCCGCCCGCCAGCACGTCGATGAAGGGGAAGCCGTAACGTACATAGTCATCGCCCATGTGGACGACGTTGGCTTTGGGGAAAAAGATGATGGAGTCGCCGTCGGTGTGTCCTGCCGGGAAATGCAGTGCGCGGATATCTTCGCCATTGAGGTGCACGGTGACATCGTGGTCGAAGGTGATGATGGGCAGTGCTCCCTTGGGCGCGGGCTTATTGTCGCGATTAATGGCGTCGGGTGAGGTGCCGGTACCAGATTTGCCGCCGCTTTCCAGGCGCTTGCGAACGTTGTCCTGCGCAATGACGGTCGCGCCCTGATTGGCGAAGGGCAGGTTCCCGCCAGTGTGGTCGCCGTGGTAGTGCGTGTTGATGATGAAGCGCACCGGCTTGTCGGTTGCGCCGATGCCCTTCAGCGCTGCGGCAATCTTGTCGGCCAGCGGCGCGTACTGGTCATCGACGATGACGATGCCGTCTTCGCCGACAGAAGCGGCAATGTTTCCGCCCGCCCCTTGCAACATGTAGATGTTGCCCGAGACCTTGGTGACCTTGATCTGTACTTTGCTGAAGTCCTGCTCCTGGCCGAAAAGGAAGGATGCGAACAAGGCGATGGCTACGACGCCGTAGGTCCTCATAACCGCCCTCCGATGCTGGAAGGTTGCCGATTGTAGCACCGGAAATGCGCTTAGCAACCCAGAAATTCTCCGCTGAACAACCGACATTGTTCAGACCAGGAGACTGTCCCACTGACTTTTATCGGAATGCGAAACCAAAGTTAGGCATTGCGAAGCAGCGAGCTTACTAGCGTGCTAGTCTTGTTGGTTTTCCCGGGCCGCAAGGAGGAAGCAAGTGGCATCATCATCTGTAGTACGAGCGCGATTGTTTGTTGCCTGCCTACTGGTATTCACCCTGAACATCATTTGTATGGCACAGCCGGCGCCGTCAGCCGCAAACGAGGCAGGGCCGCAGAAGGCCAATGACGAGGGGCGCACGCAACTGCCGGTACAGGTCCGCAAGAGCGTGAGTTTTCGCGAAATTGGCCCGGCGATCTCCGGAGGACGCGTGCCCGCCGTGGTGGGTGCCGCCAGCAATCCCAATCTGTACTACGTCGGGAGCGCGGCTGGCGGGGTCTTTCGCACGCGCGACGGAGGCATCACGTGGAAAGCGCTGTTCCAGCATGAGAGCGTTGCATCGATCGGAGCACTGGCTGTCGATCCGCAGAACCCGGAAGTCGTATGGGCGGGGACCGGCGAAGCGAATGTACGCAATGAGGTTTCATTCGGGAATGGAGTTTACAAGTCCACCGACGGTGGTGACCACTGGAAGCGCATGGGGCTGGACAACAGCTTTCAGATCTCGAAGATCGCAGTCGACCCGCACCATCCCGACACCGTGCTGGTTGCTGTCATGGGCAACCCGTGGGCGGACAGTGACGAGCGTGGCGTGTTTCGGACTACCGATGGCGGTGCGACATGGAAGAAGGTCTTGTATATCGGGCCAAGCGTCGGCATCTCCGATATGGCGATGAATCCGCAGAACCCGCAAGTGCTGTACGCGGCGGCGTATCGTTTCCGGCGCACGCCCTGGAGCTATTCGGGTGGCGGACCGGAAGACGCAATCTATAAGTCAACGGATCAAGGTCAGACCTGGAAGCGGCTGAGCGGGCATGGGCTGCCAAGCGGACCGGTGGCGCGCATCGGCCTGGCGATTGCGGCCAGCGCTCCCGACACGGTCTACGCCACGATCGGGACAGACGAAGGAGTGCTGTGGCGCACGGATGACGGCGGTGAGCACTGGCAATTGGTCAGCAAAGACCAGGAGGTGAATGTCCGGCCCTTCTACTTCTCGAGCATCGCAGTGGATCCGCGCAATCCGGAGCACGTCTTTGCGCTTTCCAATGAGTTGATGGAGTCGAAGGACGGCGGCCATCACTTCATGCCCATTGCCCGCCACATCCATGGCGATCACCACGCCATTTGGATTGACCCCAACGGCACCGGTCGCATCATCGAAGGCAATGATGGTGGCATCGCCATCTCACCAGACAACGGGGAGCATTGGGCGTTCATTCACAACGTGGTCATCGCGCAGTTTTATCACGCAAGTGCGGATGACGAGTTGCCGTACATGGTTTGTGGCGGCTTGCAGGACAACAGCGCCTGGTGCGGCCCGTCGCGTACCAAAGACCGCTCGGGTATTCTGGACCGCCACTGGTTCGATCTGAATCGCGGCGACGGTATCTACGCTATTGCTGCGCCAGATAATCCCAACCTCATCTACAACGGCACCCAAAATAATGCCTTGATGGTTTTCGATCGCTCGGCAGAGCAGGTGCACGACATCGAGCCCTATCCGCGCGACGTGGTGGGCGGAGGCGTGGCGCAGGAGAAATACCGCTTTGCGTGGAATGCGGGATTTGCGGTTTCGCCGCAGGACCCGAAGACGATCTATGCCGGCGGCAATGTGCTCTTCAAGAGCGAAGACCGCGGCCGCACCTGGAAGCCCATCAGCCCGGACCTGACCCGGAACGACAAGAGCAAACAGGAGTCCTCAGGCGGGCCGGTGATCAAGGACAACTCCGGCGCGGAGATTTACGACGCGATCATCCGCATTACGCCGTCAACCAAAGATGCCAAGGTGATCTGGATCGGCACCGACGACGGTCAGGTGCAGTACACCCGTGACGGCGGCGCAACTTGGACCAATGTCGGGGAGCATATTCCCGGGCTTGGGCCCTGGGGACGAGTCGAGTCGATTGACCTGTCTCCAACCAACGATGGTGACGCAGTGATTGCGGTTGACCGCCATTTCAACGGAGACTTCAAGCCTTACCTCTACCAAACAACGGACTGGGGTGCGACGTGGCACTCCATATCGGGGAACCTGCCGCAGGTTTATGCGCACGCGGTGTATCGCGACCCGCACAATCCGCACATGTACTATGCGGGGCTGGAAAACGGACTGTACGTAAGTTGGGACGACGGGGCGCAGTGGTATCTGTTTGGGCTTGGGCTGCCCAGTGCGCCGGTCTACGACCTGGCGTATCAGGCGCGGGAGAACGATCTGGTGGTCGCGACTCATGGCCGCGGCCTGTGGATACTCGACGACCTGACGCCCTTCCAGCAGTTGTCGGAGATGAAGCAGGGGAGCTTCCACCTGTTCCCGGTTCCGTCGGCGCTCCGCTTCTGGCCGTGGTCGCAAGTCGAGGACCTGGGGGACGGCGCGTTCTACGGCAAGAACCCACCGTATGGAGCGCAGATCACCTACTTCCTGGCACACGCCATCAAAGAGCCGGGACAGCTAGTGATCGCCGACTCGCAGGGTCATGTGGTGCGGACAATGAAAGGGCGTCACCCGCTTGAGCCTGGACAGCACCCACCGGAGGAGGAGGAGGCTTCGCAGGCTCAGGGAACGACGCAAACACAGTCAGCCGAGGCTGCCCCTGAGGAAGCCGCGCCTTCTACGCAAGCCCAGCAGCAAGTGGCTCAAACAAAGCCTTCGGAAGCGGAGCCAGGCCAGCCGAAGGAAGTTCCCTGGGTACCCACCGAAGCCGGCCTCCAGCGCACCTACTGGGACCTTCACGCTGATGGTCCGGTACGTTGGGAGAGCAAAAAAGGAAGGCTCAAAGGTCCGCAGACGGGAGCATTGCTTCCGCCCGGTGAATATACGGCAACCATGACGGTCGGAGGCACGGTTCAAAAACAAACAATCAAGGTGGTCAACGATCCCACGTCGAAAGCGACCCTCTCCGACATGCAGGCGAATTATCAATTTACCGAGAGCATACTGCATGAAATCTCGCAACTGGATGTGGCCCTGAATCGCCTGGATGCCATCACCGCTCAGGTGAAGGCCCTGCAAATGGTGGCCAGGGATACGCACGACGAAGCAGCTGTGAAGGCTGCAACGACATCGCTGGAGAAGCAGATGAAACAGACGGAGGCGCTTATTACCAGCAATCCAGCGGCAGGGGAATCGATACTACGAACGCCCGACAAAATTCGCGAGCACCTGTTCTCGCTGAGTGGAAGTTTGCGTGGCTCCGATGATCCACCCACGGCAGCAATGCTGGAGCAGAAGCAATTGCTGGAACCTGAATATAAGGCCGCGATCCAGGGGTTCAACCACTTTCTGGAAAGCGATGTTCCGGCGTTCAACAACAAAATGGAGCAGCTCAAGCTGACCGGGGTTGTGGTGGGAAAAACCTTGGAGCCGTAGGGGCGCTTCCAGAGTTGTCATACTCTGCCTTGAAGGGGCCCACCTTTAGGCGGGCCGCACAGGTGGATAAAGGCCGGCTTTAGCCACTGCGGGGACGCATCTGCTCAGCGCCTTGAGGCGAAGCCGCATGGCATGTCGTGACGGCATGGCTGAAACAGGCTGCTCAGGGACTCTCTAAAGCAGATTCCTGGCGGACTAAAGTCCGCTCGGAATGACCGAGTAGAGGGCCTTGGCGGCCCGGCTGAAGCCGGGCCCTGATACAAAGCTTGACATCGCCGAGGCTTTCAGCAACCTGTGAAAGCAGTGCTCTTTCAGAGCTGGGAAACCACTGGAAGAGCCACACCCAGCCGCAGATGAAATCTTCTTGGGACTTGTGAGGCAACTGGTGTCGGTGTAGCCTCTAGGCGATCCACCTGTTGAAATCACGCTTCGGCACCGATCTGCCGAAGCGAGAGGTGACGGATGCTCCGATCGCCGGTCGCGGCTTGCCGTGTCGTGCTTGCGGCAACACTCGCGCTCACGCTGCTCTTCTCGCCGGGCTGCAAGAAGCAAAGCAATCCTTCCAATCAGGCCGAAACTGCCAAACCTGCGGCTCCGGCGACGACGACCAAGCCGTCTGACGCGAGCCTCGTACCACCGGAGGCCGCTGCCGGCGCCGAGGACAAGACATTGGCGCTGCCATTGGCCTTCCCTCGGCGCACCGGCGATCTGGACGAGATGTTGAAGGAGCGTAATCTTCGGGCGCTGGTGCTGATCAATCCGATCAACTTCTTCTATCAAAACGGCAAGCCGCGCGGCATCACCTATGAGGCGCTGGAGGAGCTGGAACGGTTCGTCAATAAGAAGTACAAGACCGGGGCCCTGAAGGTGAAAGTCACCTTCATCCCCATGAGCCCCGACGAACTGGCGGCGGCACTGAACGAGGGCGTGGGGGATTTCATAGCCCAGGGCATCGTCATCACACCGGCGCGCGAGCAGAATTATGCCTTCACCGTTCCGATCCAGTCGGACATCAAGGACGTGGTGGTGACCAACAGCGAACTGGGGAATGTAACCAGCTTCGACGGTCTGGTGGGCAAGGACATTTACGCCAACCCACTGACCGAACGCTACACAGAGCTGCAGGCGCTGAATGCTCAACGGGTGAAAGACGGGAAGAAACCTCTTGCCATAAAGGCAGCCGACAAGAACCTGCTGGAGGACGACCTGGTCGAGATGGTCAATGCCGACTTGATTCCCGCGACAGTGACGAGCAAACCCAGGGCCGAGCTGTGGGCGCAGGTCCTGCCGAAGGTGAAACCTCAGCCGGAACTGGCGATCGGAAGTGAACACGATGTGGGCTGGGTCATGCGCAAGAATAATCCCGAACTCAAAAAACTGCTGGATGAGTTTGCCGAGACCCACAAGGTGGGAACCTCATTCGGGAATACCCTGTTGCGGCGCTATCTGCAAAACACCAAGTGGATCAAGAACTCGACTTCGACTGAGGAGATGAAGAAGTTCCAGACGTATGTTGAGTACTTCAAGAAGTATTCGGATGAGTACAACTTCGACTACCTGATGATCGCCGCCCAGGGCTACCAGGAATCGCTGCTCGACCAGAACCGCAGGAGCCCGGTGGGAGCGGTGGGGATCATGCAGGTGATTCCGAAGTATGCCGCAGCCAATCCGATCAACGTGCGCAACGTTAACACCGCGGACCAGAACATCCTCGCCGGAGTTCGTATGTTGCGCAACATCGCGGACACCTACTTCAACGATCCTGCCATCGACCCGGTCAACAAGACGCTGTTCACCTTTGCCAGCTACAATGCCGGCCCCAACCGCATTGCGCGGCTGCGCAAGAAGGCAGCGGACGACGGCCTGAATCCAAATAAGTGGTTCGGCAATGTCGAACTGGAAGTGGCGGAAGATGTCGGTCAGGAGACGGTGACCTACGTCAGCAATATTTACAAATACTACGTCGCCTACAAACTGACGCAGGAAGAGGCGCAGGAGAAGAAGAAAGCCATGGAGGCGAAGAACTGAAAAGGCGAAGGTTGCCACAAGAGAGCCGGCGGCCGACCTCCAGTCGCCAATCTTCTCTTACGGGAACTGCGATTTTCGTTGCCGATCCACGGCAATCACGCCTCATGTTCCCCGACAAATCAAGGTAAACTTGGCGACTAGCGTTTCGCGCGTGCCAGGAGGCGGTGATGCTCTTCGGATCGCGATTGTTGATCGCCCTTGCGGTGGTGGGGGTTTCTCATGTCGTCGCACAGGAGATGCATGATCACCCAGCGCCCGAGAAGCTAGGGCAGGTTTCCTTTCCCGTGTCGTGCAAGCCTGCGGTCCAGGGGGAATTCAACCGGGCCGTTGCTCTGCTTCACTCCTTTGCCTACAGCGCCGCCGAGGAAGCCTTTCAGAGCGTCGCAGAACAGGATCCTCAATGCGCCATGGCGCACTGGGGCCTCGCGATGACGTATTACCACCAACTGTGGGAGCCTGCCATCCCAGGCGAGGGTGCACAGAAAGGGCAGCAGGAAATCCAACAGGCCCAGCGGATGGGAGCGGGTACGAAGCGCGAGCGCGGATTCATCCAGGCTGCGAGCCTTGTGTTTCAGGACGCGAGCGCTGTGCCTTATGCCGCGCGAGCGGCGAAGTATGAGTCGGCGATGGCCGCGCTTGCCGCGCAAGACAAGAGTGTCGAGGTACAGGTCTTCTATGCTCTGGCGCTGTTGGCCAACGCACCTCCCACCGACAAGAGCCACGTCCGGCAGAAACAGGCAGCCGAGGTGCTCGAGCCGCTCTACGCTACATATCCTGAGCACCCTGGCATACCGCATTACCTGATCCATGCCTACGACAATGCAGAACTCGCCCCGCGCGGGCTGACGGCCGCGCGAGCCTATTCGAAGATCGCGCCTTCAGCGCCGCATGCATTGCACATGCCAAGCCACATCTTTACCCGGCTCGGCCTTTGGGACGACTCCATCGCCTCGAACCTTGCGGCCAGCGAGGCGGCACGCAAGGCCGGCGACACCGGAGAGCAGTTGCATGCTATGGACTATCTGGTCTACGCGTACCTGCAAGCGGGACGTGATGCTGATGCGGCTGGTGTGATCGCACAACTGAAGAGCATGCCGAACCTGAACGTCGGCAATTTCAAGACAGGATATGCCGCGACCGCCATGCCTGTTCGCTACCTGGTTGAACGCCGCCAGTGGACCGAGGCGGCTGAAGTCGCTCCACCACCTGCTTCAACTCCGCGGCAGGTCGCAGCAATTCCCGTGTGGGCGCGAGGACTCGGGCTGGCACGTAGCGGCCACCCTGCTGATGCCGCCGGCACGATTCAAGATCTGCAACGAATCGAGGAGAAGCTTCGCGACTCCGGTAACGAGTATTGGGCGACACAGGTCGGGATCATGAAGCGCGAGGTCATGGCCTGGTCTTCACAGGCCCGAGGCAAGCGAGATGACGCATTGATGCAGTTGCGAGAGGCAGCGGACAAAGAGGATTCAATCGAAAAGCTTCCAGTAACGCCCGGGCCGATTATTCCCGCCCGTGAGCAGTTGGGCGATTTGTTGCTGGAGCAGGGGCATCCCGAGTTGGCAGCCAAAGAATTTCAAGCGGCGCTTAGCGCAGCGCCAGGGCGGCGCGGCTCGCTACAGGGTGCGGCAGAATGTGCCGAGCGAATGAGTGCGAACAGGACGGACTGAGTGTCGTCGGCAAGGCAAAAAGAAAGGCGACCGATCTCTCGGCCGCCGATCTTCGAACTTGCGCTCGATTTACACGGCTTGCACGTTCTCCGCTTGCCAGCCTTTGGGTCCCTTGACCACGCTGAACTGAACGGCCTGGCCTTCCTGCAGGGAGCGGAAACCGCCCGCCTGAATCGCCGAGTAGTGGACGAAAACGTCTTCGCCATTCTGGCGGCTGATGAAGCCGTAGCCCTTCGCGTCATTGAACCACTTTACTGTTCCTTGTTCCATGGTAATGCTGTTCCTTCAAATGTTGGTGTAGCTGCAATTGGATCGGGATGTGAAGCAGGCAGGGAAGCCGCAAGGCAGGGACTGCTGCGTAACAACTGCGATCAATCGAGCAAGTCCATCATAGCAATGAATTGCCGAATTCCCCAAGCCACGATTGTTATTTGGCTTTGGCAGGCTCGCACAAGTACAAGGTAAACTTTTTACATTCATGGGCTTGCGGTGTCTGTGCTGTGGTCATTCCCAATTTGGGTTATGGTTTGTTTAGGGAAGTCGAAACCGAATGATCGTGGGAACCGGAGTTGACATAACCGAGGTGGGGCGCATCGCTGCCTCGATCGAGCGTTTTGGACGGCGCTTTACCGAGCGGGTGTTTACCGCCGAGGAGATCCGCTACTGCGAATCCAAGGCCAACCAAGCCGAGCGCTATGCCGCCCGCTTTGCTGCCAAGGAAGCGGCGATGAAGGCCATCGGCACCGGATGGCGGCACGGCGTGACCTGGCAGGACATCGAGGTCAGGCGAGCGCCTGGCGGACGACCAACGATAGCGTTCAGGGGAAAGGCCGCCGAGTTTTTCCAGAAGCTGGGAGCGACTCGGGCCCACCTGTCGCTTAGCCACACAAAAGAATTCGCGCTCGCACAAGTAGTCCTTGAGGGCGAGGTAGCCGAGTATTGAGCGGCCGCCGCCCCATGGCACTCGACCATTTGCCATCAAAAGCAGCACCCTCGACCACAATTCCGCCGGCCGAAGCCTCCAGTAACGGCGAAATTTGTTGTGATTCACAACGCGGTTTTGGCATGGTGATGAAAAGTGATCATCAACGCAGACAAATGCAATTGGAAAGTTGCAAAACCCTGAGGAGGCGTTGTTATAATCACACGCTTGGGTGATGTGCGTCACACCAAGCTGAGACTCTTCAGCGCGCTGCACGAAGAACGAGCCGAGTCGGGTTGCGGCTCCTGATCCACAAACTGGAAAGCGGTACATGGCACAAATTTTTCATCGTAGTGCGAATACGCTTGCGCGAGTGTCGATTATCGCCGTGGTGGTGGGTGTTTCCCTGCTGCTGTTCGTGGGGCTGGAAATTCAGCGTTCGCCCTATACGACATGGCAGGGGATCGAGCAGGTGCAGCCGGTGCCGTTCAGCCACAAGCACCACAATGGGGGGCTGGGCATCGATTGCCGCTACTGTCACGTGTCGGTCGAGGTTTCCAGCTATGCCGGCATTCCTCCCACCAAGACCTGCATGAACTGCCACTCCCAGATCTGGACCAACGCGCCCCTGCTGGAACCGGTGCGGGAGAGTTATCGCACCGGCAAATCGATCATGTGGGTCAAGGTGAATTACCTGCCCGACTACGTGTACTTCAATCACAGCATTCACGTGGCCAAGGGAGTGGGCTGCTATAGCTGCCATGGACCGGTGAACAAGATGCCGCTCATGTACCAGGAATCGTCGATGCGCATGGAGTGGTGCCTGAGCTGCCACCGTGAGCCGGAGAAGTTTCTGCGGCCGCGCGACCAGGTTTTCAATATGAACTATGAACAACCGAGCTCGTTCAAGCCGGTGAAGCTGGCCGATGGCAGCGTGTACACCGATCAGATCGCGCTGGGCAATGCGCTGAAGAAGCAGTACCACGTTCGCACTGTGGCCGACATTACGAGCTGTAACACATGTCATCGCTAGCGTAGGGTTTCGAGTTTCAAGTTTCGAGTTCAAGTAAGCAGCCCAAGAATGGAAAAAGAGAGCCAAAAGCCTGAAGCGGTATGTCCCGGCAAGCTGGAGCTGGCAGAGGCCAAGGACAAGCTGGCCCGCGCCAAGAGCGGCCCGCAGTATTGGCGCAGCCTGGAAGAGCTGGCCCAGACGGACGGTTTCTTCGAGATGCTGCATCGCGAGTTTCCGCGCCAGGCCTCGGTCTGGCCTGAAGGCGCATCGCGGCGCGATTTCCTCAAGCTGATGAGCGCTTCCATGGCGCTTGCCGGACTTTCGGCCTGCGTCAAGCAGCCGCTGGAGCCCATCGTTCCCTACGTGCGCCAGCCCAAGGAGTTGGTACTCGGCAAACCTCTTTTCTTTGCCAGCACCATGCCCTTTGCCGGCTACGCCCTGCCCGTGCTGGTGGAAAGTCACGAGGGACGCCCGACCAAGGTTGAAGGCAATCCTCAGCATCCGGCGTCGCTGGGGGGCACTGACGTCTTCATGCAGGCGTCGATCCTCGACATGTATGACCCGGACCGCGCGCAGAACGTTACTTACCTGGGCGAGATTCGCACCTTCGGCGAGTATGCCGATGCCATGCGTGCCCCGCTCAGCTCGCAGCGCGCGTTACAGGGTGCTGGACTACGGATCTTGACGCGAACTGTCAGCTCGCCGACGCTGGCTTCGCAGATGAAGGCGGTGATGGCGGCCTATCCGCAGGCGAAATGGATTCAGTACGACCCGCTCAACCGCGATAACGTGCGCGCCGGAGCGCAGATGGCATTCGGGCAGTACGTCGACACGCGCTATCAGTTCGACAAGGCGGACGTGGTTCTTTCGCTGGATGGCGACTTCCTTTCCAGCGGCTATCCCGGCTTCCTTCTTTATGCGCGGCAGTTCGCTTCGCGTCGCAATCCCGATCTCAAAGAGAAGATGTCACGCTTCTACTCGGTGCAAAGCACCCCGACCAATACCAGCGGCAAGGCCGACAATTCGCTGCCGGTGCGCGCCTCCGAGGTCGAGCAGATTGCCCGTGCCATCGCCGCCGGAATCGGTATGGGCGCCATGGGCGGCGGCCAAGCGGCGGCAGGCCCCCAGAAGCAGTTCGTCGACATGGTGGTCAAGGACTTGAAGGCGCACCAGGGTGCGGCCCTCGTGATCGCCGGCGATAATCAGCCGCCATCGGTGCACGCGCTGGCTCATGCCATGAATCAGGCGCTCGGAGCCGTCGGCAACACCGTGGTCTACACCGAGCCGGTCGAAACCAAGCCGATGGACCAGTTGGCTGCGCTGAAGGAACTGGTCAACGACATGAACGCCGGGCAGGTGGACCTGCTGATGATCATGGGCGGCAATCCGGTATACGACGCTCCCCAGGACCTGCACTTTGCCGAGGCGATGGACAAGGTTGCGCTACGCGCGCAGCACAGCCTGTATCACGACGAAACGACCGATCACGTTCACTGGCACGTCAACTCCACGCATTACCTGGAGCAGTGGGGCGATGCACGCGCCATCGACGGAACGGCCAGCCTGATTCAGCCGTTGATTGCGCCGCTGTACGACGGGCGCAGCGAATATGAATTCATGAACGTGGTCACCGGCCAGCCCGCCGACACCGGGTACGACATCGTTCGGAGGTACTGGCAGGGGCAGATGCCGAGCGCGAACTTCGAAGAAGACTGGCGCAAGGCGCTCTACAACGGATTTATTCCCGACACCGGCGCCGCGGTGAAAACCGTGTCCGCGAAGAGTGACATTGCCGGCGGCAACCCGATAGCGCTTTCAGGTGACGGGCTTGAGGTGATCTTCCGCCGCGACCCCATGATCTACGACGGAACCTTCTCCAACAATGCCTGGTTGCAGGAGACGCCCAAGCCGCCAACCCAGGTTTGCTGGGACAACGCCATACTAATGAGCGTTGCTACGGCCGAGAAGCTGAAGATCGAAACCCAGGACGTGATCGAAGTCGAGGTCCAGGGCAACAAGGTGAAAGGCGGGGTCTGGCGCACGCCCGGACATCCCGACAACAGCATCACCGTTTTCCTGGGATATGGCCGCAACAAGATTGGGCGCGTTGGCGAGGGAATTGGATTCAACGCCTATCAGGTTCGCTTCAGCAATGCCCTGTACATGGCGCCCGGCAAGATCAAGAAGACAGGCGAGCAGGAACTGTTCGCCAATCCGCAGGGCTTTCAGTACATCGATTACTCCGATCTGCCGCCGTGGACCGAGAACCTGAAATCGCGCCATGTCATCCGGGCGGCAACCCTGGAAGACTTCATCAAGAATCCCAACTTCGCGCACCAGGAAGAAGGAGAAGAGCACATCCCGCCGGAGATGACGCTCTACCCGAACTATAAGTACACCGAAGCGAAGTGGGGCATGAACATCGACATGAACTCGTGCGTCGGCTGCAAGACCTGCGTGGTGGCCTGCCAGGCGGAGAACAACATTGCGGTGGTTGGCAAGGAGCAGGTGAAGCGTGGACGCATCATGCACTGGTTGCGGGTGGATTCCTACTACGAGGGCGGCACAGAGAATCCCACGACCTACTTCCAGCCGGTGCCGTGCATGCAGTGCGAGAACGCGCCGTGCGAAGTGGTTTGCCCGGTAGGTGCAACGGTCCATAGCACCGAGGGCCTGAACGACATGATTTACAACCGCTGCGTCGGCACCCGCTACTGCTCCAACAACTGCCCGTATAAGGTGCGGCGCTTCAACTTCCTGCTGTGGCAGGACTGGGACACCGAGCAGTACAAGCTGATGCGCAATCCCGAGGTGAGCGTTCGCAGCCGCGGCGTGATGGAGAAATGCACGTACTGCATACAACGCATCAGCCATGGGCGATATGCGGCGGAGAAAGAAAACCGCCCGATTCGCGACGGCGAAGTAATCACCGCATGCCAGCAGGCATGTCCCACGGGCGCCATTGTGTTTGGTGACCTGAACGATCCCAACTCGCGTGTCTCCAAGTTGAAGGCGCAGCAGCGCAACTACAGTTTGCTGGAAGACCTGAACACACGTCCTCGCACCACCTACCTGGCGGTGGTGCGCAACCCGAATCCCGAACTTGAGCAGCCGGAGCGCAGCTAGAGATGCAGCAGGGACCAGAAGAGAAAACCGTTGTGCTGGATCCGTGGCCGAATGAGCCCCCGGTAATAGAACCTGGGAATGACTTCGACACGGTCACCGACAAGATTGCGGATGCCGTTCTCAAGCGTCCGATCGGTTACGGATGGCTGGCCGGGGTCGCCGTCGCCGGCTTCTTGACCATGGTTCTGCTGATCGCCGTTACCTACCTGTTTATTCGCGGTGTAGGTATTTGGGGCATCCAGATCCCCAGCGCCTGGGGCTTTGCCATCGTCAACTTCGTGTGGTGGATCGGTATTGGCCACGCAGGCACGTTGATCTCCGCAATTCTGCTGCTGCTCAAGCAGAACTGGCGCAACTCCATCAACCGCTTCGCGGAAGCGATGACCCTGTTCGCGGTGGCTTGCGCCGGCATGTTCCCCATCCTCCACCTGGGCCGTCCGTGGCTGGCATATTGGTTGTTCCCCTACCCCAGCAGCATGGGAGTGTGGCCGCAATTCCGCAGCCCGCTGGTATGGGACGTGTTCGCCGTCTCCACCTACGCGACCATCTCCGCGGTCTTCTGGTTTGTCGGCCTGGTGCCGGACTTCGCTACCATGCGCGAGAAGGCGGAGACGATGTGGGCCAAGCGCATCTATGGAATTCTGTCGCTGGGTTGGCGCGGTTCAGCGCGTCACTGGAAACGCTATGAAGTGGTGTATCTGCTGTTGGCGGGCTTGGCCACGCCGCTAGTGCTTTCGGTGCACACGGTGGTGAGCTTCGACTTCGCCATCGCGATTGTTCCGGGATGGCACACCACCATCTTCCCGCCCTATTTCGTCGCGGGCGCCATCTACTCCGGCTTTGCCATGGTGCTGGTGCTGGCCATTCCGATTCGCCACTACTACCACCTCGAAGATTTCATCACCATGCGCCACCTGCAGAACTCGGCCAAGGTCATGCTGGCCACCGGCCTGATCGTGGCCTACGGCTACTTCTTCGAGACTTTCATCGGACTGTATAGCGGCTCGACCTACGAGAAGTTCATGCTGCAGAACCGCTGGCTCGGGCCGTATGCGCTGTTCTATTGGCTGCTGATCCTGTGCAACATTCTGCTCCCGCAGTTGCTGTGGATCCCGAAGGTGCGTTCCAACACGATCTGGCTGTTCCTGATCTCGCTCGACATTCTGATCGGTATGTGGCTGGAACGGTTTGTCATCGTGATCACCAGTCTGAGCCGCGACTTCCTGCCTTCTTCGTGGGGACACTACGTTGCCACGCGCTGGGACTACGCGGTGTTCTTCGGGACGTGCGGCTTCTTCGCCCTCGCCATGTACCTGTTCATTCGCATCATGCCGGCGATCTCGATTTTTGAAATGCGCATGCTGCTGCCGCAAGCGGCGGTGGCCGAGCCGGCGGAGGTCAGCAAATGAGCCATGTGACCACCCCTGCGCTGTACGGACTTGTGGCGGAATTTGAGACCCCCACCGATTTAGTGGTGGCGGCCAGGGCTGCTTATGCCGCCGGGTATCGCAAGATGGACGCCTACAGTCCCTACCCGGTGGAGGAGGCCAGCGAGGCCATCGGCTTCCACAAGACCCGGGTGCCGCTCATCGTTCTGCTGGGAGGCATTTTAGGCGGGCTTTCCGCCTTTGCCCTGCAGTACTGGATCAACGTGATCGACTACCCGCTGAATATCGGCGGACGGCCGTTTGATTCCTGGCCGGCGTTCATTGTTCCGACGTTCGAGCTCACGATTCTATTTGCCGGCCTGGCGGGAGTCCTTGGCATGTTCGCGCTAAACGGGCTGCCCATGCCGTATCACCCGCTGTTCAACGTCGACAAGTTTTCTGCCGTAACCCGAGACCGCTTCTTCCTGTGCGTGGAGGCGGCCGATCCCAAGTTCGACCTGGTCAACACCCAGGAGTTCATGATGACGCTGAAACCTCTGTCGTTATCGGAGGTGCCGCATTAACCGGCGAATGCAACTCGGTGTAAAAGTGCGGAGCTTCTCGGTTGGCTTGCTGGCCTGCGCCGCCGTCCTGTCGCTGGCGGGCTGTCGCCTCGACATGCAGGTGCAGCCGTACTACCGGCCCCTGAGTGAGAGCAAGTTTTTTGCCGACAAGCGGTCGGCGCGGCCCATTATTCAAGGCACGGTCGCGCGCGGCGAACTGGATGCGGACACTTATTTCTATACCGGCAAGATGGGCAACACCCCCGGGGACTACATGCCGTTTCCGGTGACGGCTGAGGTGCTCGCACGGGGCCAGCAGCGCTACAACATCTACTGCTCGCCTTGTCATTCGGAAGTGGGCGACGGCAACGGCATGATCGTACAGCGCGGCTATAAGCAGCCGCCCTCGTACGACACGGAGCGTTTGCGCAAGGCCCCTATCGGGCACTTCTTCGACGTGATCACCAACGGCTACGGCAGGATGCCCGACTACGCCGCGCAGGTCGCGCCCAAGGACCGCTGGGCGATCGCAGCCTATATCCGGGCGCTGCAACTGAGCCAGAACGCCACCAAGGCGGATGTTCCGGCGGGAGAGCAGATTGCCTCGCAGCCGCCGGCGGGCGTTGTCATCCTGCCGCCTTACGATACTCAGGCGCCTAACACGGCCAATGCCACAAATTCCGCGTCAGGTGCAGCCGCGTCCACCGGAGGCCAGAACCCACAATGAGCGATCGCTTGCAGGTCGAGCAGATGACTTTTCCCGTGCCCGCCCAGGCCGCGAGCTGGCAGAGCCGCGCACTGATCCTGGGCATCGTTGGGGCCGTTGCCTGCGTCATCGGAGGATTCGTTCAGCTGGATATTTTCCTGCGCGGATATCTGATCGCCTACATGTTCTGGACCGGCCTGAGCCTGGGCTGCCTGGCCCTGCTGATGGTGCAGTATCTCTCGGCCGGCCTGTGGGGACTGGTAATCCGGCGCTTTCTGGAAGCGGGCGCCAAAGTGCTGCCCCTGATGTTCGTGCTCTTTCTTCCAATCCTTTTGCTCCGTACCCACATGTACGGGTGGATGACCAACCCGCCGGCGGATAACCACTGGTATCTGAATACGCCTGGGTGGACCATCCGCTGGGTGGTGTACTTCGCCATCTGGGGATGGCTGACATGGACGCTTACCCGGTGGGGCGACCGGCTGGATAGACCCTGGGTGAAATATCCGCGCTTCGAGGCGCTCAGCGGCGTGGGGTGCGTGCTGTATGCGCTTACTACGTCGTTCGCGGCGGTGGACTGGGTGATGTCGCTCGATCCGCACTGGGGTTCGACCATCTACGGATTGATCTTCCTGATCGGGCAGTGCCTGTCGGCCTTGTGCTTCAGCATCATCATGCTGACGGTGGTTACCCGCCATGAGCCGTATGACGAGATCGTGAAGCCGATGCAGTTCCATGACATCGGCAAGCTGACGCTGGCATTTGTCATGCTGTTTGCCTACTTCTCGTTCTCGCAGTGGCTCATCATCTGGTCGGGCAACCTGCCGGATGAGATTAGCTGGTACCTGCAGCGCATTCGCGGCTGGTGGGGCCTGATCATCCTGGCCATTGTGCTGTTCCATTTCGCACTACCCTTCGCCATGTTGTTATCACGCGAACTGAAGCGTGCCGGGCGGCGGCTGATCCCGCTGGCGATCCTGCTGCTGTTCATGCGTCTGGTCGACCTTTACTGGTACACAATCCCGAGCTTCAAGGACGCGACATACCTGAGCATCTGGTATGTGATCGCGCCCATCGGCATGGGTGGACTGTGGCTGGCATATTTCTTCTATAACCTGCGGCAGCGGCCGTTGCTACCGGCATACGATCCGCAAACGCCGCTTTTCTTACATCAAAAACATGAGCACTAAGGGCAATCAAGACGATCTTCTGCGCAATCCGGCGGTCGACTACGACCGTTCGGACCTAAGCGCGCGTGGGATCCTTCTGTTTCTCGCCGGCCTGCTGGTCGCCGGCATCTTCATCGAGCTGGTGATCTGGGGAATGTTCCGCTTCCTCTCGCACAGCACGCTGTTTGCGCAGGGGAATCCCAGTCCGATGGTGCAGGTGCAGCGGGCAATGCCGGAGAAGGCGCCCGGGGCGGGTTTGCAAAACACCGGGCCGGTCAACACCGGAGTTTTTCCGGCACCCCGTCTGCAGACTAACGATGCCGCCGATCTGAAGAAATTTTTGGGCCAGGAGAAGGAAATCCTGCATCCGGCCCAGCCCTTTGAAGACAGCAGGGGGGCGATTCATATTTCGATCGATCAAGCGATGGCGCTGATCGCTGAGCGCGGATTGCCGGTGCGGCCGAGTGCGCCTGCCGCAGATTCCAGTACGCAAACGAAGACGGCAACTTCACCTGGCGCGGCGGCGGGTTCGCCGTCTGCGCCGAAGCAGGCTCCGGAAAGCCAACCGTAACCGTAAGTAGCGGCCATGACCGAGTCATGGCGGGAAGTGGAAGCAGCAGTGAAACGCAGTGCAGTAACAGTAGCGAGGAGATTGGCGCTGGCCGGGGTCCTGGCAACCAGCCTGTGGGCGGTTGCGCAGCCTCCGTCATCCTTCATGCGAGGGGCAAGCCAGCCGGCTTCGCAAGTAAAACCGGAGGAACTGGAAGGCGTAGGCATCACTCAGAGACTGGACCAGCAGATTCCGCTGGACCTCACCTTTAAGGATGAAACCGGCAAGACCGTTCAGTTGGGCGACTACTTTCAGTCCGGGCGACCGGTCATCCTGAATCTGGTGTATTACACCTGCCCCATGTTATGCGGTGAGGAGTTGGCCGGAGAGGCCAGTGCTCTGTCGATTTTGAAGTTCACCCCCGGCAAGGAATATGAGGTCGTCTCGGTCAGCTTCAATCCGGACGATACCCCGCAGCAGGCGGCAGCGAAAAAGAAGATCTATGTCGACCGGATGAATGAGCACCTGGATCCGAAGACCTCCGGCGAGGGGTGGCATTTTCTGACCGGCCAGGAGCCCGAGATCGAGAAGCTGGCGCAGGCGGTGGGCTTTCATTACCGCCGCGACCCCAAGACCGGGCAGTACATTCATTCCACGGCGATCATGATCGTGACGCCGCACGGCAAGCTCGCTCAGTACTACTACGGGGTGGAGTATTCGCCCCGAGACATACGCCTCGGATTGATCGAGGCTTCGCGTAACAGGATCGGAAACCTGGTCGACCAGGTGGAGCTTTACTGCTGCCGTTATGATCCCAACACCGGGCGCTATGGTGCTGTGATCAGCAGGGTGCTTCGCCTGGGAGGAGCCGTGACTTTGCTGGTTCTCGGCGGTTTCCTGGTGATCATGTTTCGTCGCGAGAAAAACGGCTCTTCAAAGGGAAAAGAATAGGCCTGATCGATTATGTGGAAGAACTTCCCACTCTTTCCGGAACGCGCCTCGGCCCTGGCAGGGCAGGTGGACGGACTCTATTTCTTTCTGGTGGCGGTATCGGCGTTTTTCACGATCCTGATCTTCGTCACGATCTTCGTGTTCGCCATTAAGTACCGGCACGAGAACAATCCGCACCCGACCCAGATCGAGGGCTCGCTTCCTCTGGAGTTGACCTGGACGCTGATTCCTCTCGGCATCTGCATGATCTTCTTCGCCTGGGGCTCGCTGATCTATTTCCAGGAGGGCCGCGCCCCGCGGGGTGCGATGGAGATCTACGGCGTCGGCAAACAGTGGATGTGGAAGTTTGAGCATGCGACCGGGCAGCGGGAGATCGACCAATTGCATGTTCCCCTCGGCCGGGACGTGAAGATGATCATGAGTTCGCAGGACGTCATCCACAGCTTCTTCGTGCCTGCTTTCCGCATCAAGGCTGACGTGCTGCCGGGCCGCTACACCACGACCTGGTTCCATCCCACCAAGGTGGGGACCTACCACTTGTTCTGTGCCGAGTACTGCGGTACTTCGCATTCAGCCATGATTGGCGAGGTAGTGGTCATGGATCCCTCCGCCTATCAGGCGTGGCTGACCGCGAACGCGACGGCGGGTTCGTTGGCAGCAAGCGGACAGCAGATGTTCGTACAGATGGGATGCGCTACGTGCCACCGCTCCGACAGCCAGGGACGCGGGCCGAACTTGGCCGGCATGTTCGGCAAACAGGTCGCGCTGGATGACGGGCAGACGGTGGTCGCCGATGAGAACTACATTCGGGAGTCGATTCTGAATCCTGCAACCCAGGTCGTTGCCGGTTTCAAGCCGATCATGCCGACCTACCAGGGGCAGGTGTCGGAAGAGAACCTGGCAGCGCTGGTGTCCTACATCAAGTCGATAGCACAACCGCAATCCGGCGGTCCGTCCGCCGCAACCGTGCAGTAAAGGGTCAGCGAGGTATCACGAGGGTCTGAAATGGCGACCGCAGTACAACCCGTTGTTGAGCGCGAAAACTACCTGAATTCGAACTATGGCATCAAGTCGTGGTTGTTGACGACTGACCATAAGCGCATTGCGTTGCTGTATCTGTTTTCCATCACCGCCATGTTCTGGCTGGGCGGCTTCTTCGCCATGATGATCCGGCTGGAGCTGTTGACGCCGGCGGGCGACCTGGTCTCTTCCGACACCTACAACAAGCTGTTCAGCATGCACGGCATCACGATGGTGTTCTTCTTTCTGATTCCATCGGTGCCGGCGGTGATCGGAAACTTCGTGATCCCGTTGATGGTGGGCGCGAAGGACCTGGCATTTCCCCGCCTGAACCTCGCCAGTTGGTACATCTACATGACGGGCGCTGCTATGGCGCTTTGGGGGTTCCTCTTCGGCGGCATCGATACCGGCTGGACCTTCTATACGCCGTTCAGCACCGCCTACTCCAACACCCACGTGGTGACCGTGGCCCTGGGAATTTTCGTCGCCGGCTTCGCCTCCATCTTTACCGGCCTGAACTTCATCGTCACCATTCACCGCATGCGTGCCCCCGGCCTTACCTGGAACCGCCTGCCGTTGTTCTGCTGGTCCAATTATGCCGCCAGCCTCATCATGGTGCTGGGCACGCCGGTCATCGCCATCACCCTGCTGCTGGTCGCCCTGGAGCGGGTGCTGCACCTGGGAATATTCAATCCCGCGCATGGGCGGCGATCCCCTGCTCTTCCAGCACCTGTTCTGGTTCTACTCCCACCCCGCGGTGTACATCATGATCCTGCCGGGTATGGGCGTCATCAGCGAGGTCATCACCTGCTTCTCGCGCAAGCGCGCGTTTGGCTACGAATTCGTCGCCCTCGCTTCCATCGCCATTGCCGTCCTCGGCTTCCTGGTCTGGGCGCACCACATGTTTGTCGCCGGAATCTCCATGTACTCGGCGCTGGTGTTCTCGCTGCTCAGCTACTTCGTCGCCATCCCCTCAGCGGTGAAGGTTTTCAACTGGACGGCCACCATGTACAAGGGCTCGGTGCGCTTTGAGACGCCGATGCTCTACGCCTGGGGCTTTATCGGCCTGTTCACCGTTGGCGGGCTGACCGGCGTGTTTCTGGCTTCGCTGGGCATCGACGTGCATGTCACGGACACCTACTTCGTGGTGGCCCACTTCCACTACGTCATGGTAGGTGGAATGGTGCTCGCTTACATGGCCGGGCTGCACTTCTGGTGGCCGAAGATTACCGGGAAGATGTACCCCGAGGCCCCCGCCAAGCTGTCCGCGCTGCTGGTCTTCGTTGGATTTAACCTGACCTTCTTCCCGCAGTTCATCCTGGGATACATGGGCATGCCGCGGCGCTATCACGCATACCCGCCCGAATTCCAGGTGCTGAACGTGTTGTCGTCCGCCGGCGCGTCGGTACTCGCGGTCGGCTATGTGCTTCCCATGATCTATTTCCTGTGGTCGCTGCGTTATGGCAAAGACGCCGGGCCGAACCCCTGGAACGCCGTGGGCCTGGAATGGATGACACCGTCGCCTCCGCCAACCCACAACTTCGACGAGACGCCGGTGGTGACCTGGGAGGCTTACGACTACGAGCACCAGCCGCAAGAGGAGATCACCGTTGGCCACTAGCTCCGAGATCCAGGCCGCTGAGCGCTCATTTCAGCACCACTTCGCCTCGATGGTGCAGCAGCGCGACACCGCTACCTTCGGGATGTGGATGTTCCTGCTCACTGAAATCATGTTCTTCGGCGGGCTGTTCACCACCTACCTGGTATATCGCCAGCGCCTATTACAGGCGTTTGTCGAAGGCAGCCAGAAGATGAACATCATTCTGGGTGCGGTAAACACCGCGGTGCTGATTTGCAGTTCGCTCAGCATGGCGATGGCAGTTCGCTCCGCCCAGCTAGGCAAGCAGAAGCTGATGGTTGTCCTGCTGCTTATCACGATACTGTTCGGCTTCGGGTTCCTTGGCATCAAGGGCGTGGAATACCACGAGCATTGGGTCAACCATGAGTTCCCCGGCCCGAACTTCCACTTTGAAACCGGCGATCCGGCGCATCCCGCAGTCGATCCGCAGCACACAGAGATTTACTTTTCTTTGTATTGGGCAATGACCGGCCTGCACGCCCTGCATATGGTCATCGGAATCGGGCTGGTGACCTGGCTGGTGATTGCGGGCATGCGTGGCGCGTTCAATCCCAATTATTACAATCCGGTGGAGAACGTCGGTCTGTACTGGCACTTTGTCGATCTGGTTTGGATTTATCTCTTTCCACTCTTATATCTAATCAGTCACAGGCACTCGGGCTAGCGAGGAGAAATGATGGCACAGCAGCAACCGCATGAAGATGAATACACACACGTAGTGCCGGCCTCGCTTTATGTTGGCATCTGGGCCGCCCTGATGTTGTTGACCCTGACGACTGTTCTGGTCTCGTTCCTCGAGCTGGGTCCCTTCAATATTGTGGCCGCGTTGCTGATAGCTACTATCAAGGGCTCGCTGGTGGTCCTGTTTTTCATGCATCTGCGTTATAGCCCAAAGCTGACGATGGTAGCGGTGATTGCGGCGTTATTCTGGCTATTCATCATGTTTTCACTCACCATGACGGACTACCTGTCGCGCGGCTGGGCCACCTTCGCCGGACGGTGACGAAACAAAGCTTGTCAGTGGTCAGTTAGCAGTGATGCAGCCACTAGCCGCCAGCTACCGGCTAAACGATCCAACATCAGTGAATTGGTGCCCCACTCGGGTCGGTTCTTGCCGGGTGGGGTTTTAATTTTCCATCAAGGTTCACGGCCATAAGGTGTCGGTTGTCGGCAATTGGATAGGTGGTATTTTCCAGCGAGAATCGGCCCAATAAGAAGCTGGTTCGCCTTTGCGGAAGTGGTCGGGTCACGCGGATCGTCGCAAAGGTCAGCGGAACAGCAGCCACGATATCTACGAGGTAATGCTCGCCGAGTCCGACCGTTGCCACCGCCGTCCCGATTACGAGAAGCGCCGCCGCCCACTTAAACATTCTCGGGGTCTGGTAGCAGAGAATCAGCGCCCACGCGACATGTAGCGACGGAAAGGCGTTTCTGGGAGCGTTGGCCGTATGAATCCACCGCGGTCCGGTCGCAGGGATGAGAAGGTAGATCGGAACAGCAAGGACAGCAGCCAAGACCAGCATCTTGCCGAGGCGCTGACGGTCCGGGGCCATCAGGATGGTGACAGCCATCCAAAGTGGGAGGATCAAGTAGACGGTGCCGAGCGCGATATGCCAGACAGGATGCGAGAAAGTGAAGTGTTGGAAGCTGGCCGCGAATTGCGGGTCTAGCCCTGCAAGCTGGGCATCGACGGTTCGCGGAGTTAGCAGCACGACGACTCCGAGAACGAGATTGGTGAGCATCAGGCCGGCAACAAGCAGCGGGGCCGCAAGCGCAAGATCGGCGCGCGAGTGCGCATCCTTCGCTCTCGCCGACGCCATCAACAGCAGTAACGCGCTAACCGCAGTCCATCCGAAAAAGTTTAGCGGGTGCATTGGTCACACCCGGAGGTGCACTCATGCCATTGAAGTTGTTCGTCGGACGAAAGAATCGTAAGCATTGCTCTCAATTTGGGGTTGCATGGAGTGCAATCCACTCCTTTGTTCGCAGCTCGCATTCTCTTATTTCCTAACACTCTTGTATGAGTTACCGCTAGCGGCCGATAGCCGCTGGCTGGGGCTGATATTGGTCGCCTGACACCCGAAATCTTCCCACTAATTCACCGCATAATACCCACGCCGGGCATGTACCAGCACCTTCCTGGGAGCCTGCACCTGGATCTGCAGCGTGTGGTAGCCGGGTATTTCATCCGGCGGGCGGAAAGAGACGTAGTACTGGGTCCGCAACTCCTGTTCGAGTTGGGCAAGGAAAGCGTCAGCGTCGCGAGTGTTGTTCGCGATGAAGAACCTTCCGCCTGTCTCGTCGGCCAGCAACTGCAAGACTCCATCGCTGGTATAGTTGCGTTTCTTACTGCGGATGTTCAGTGCGTAGATTTGGATTTCGTTGCGCTGGGCGGCGGCGATGACATTCCTCAGCGTATGGAGGCTGCCGGTATCTTCGCCATCGGAGATCAGCACCATGACGCGGCGCACGGGTCCGATCTCGATTGCTGTCCAGTGATCGGTGCAGCCTGAGTAGATCGCGTCATAGAAATCGGTTGCCTCCCCCGGCCCTTTCGCGCGCTCTACTGCTCCCATGAGGTCGGCCACCTGACCGGTCGAGTCCTGGAAGATCTGGATGGTCTCGCCGAAGGCCATGACGAAGGCGCGATCCGTTCCCGGCCGTACCACCCGCTTCAGGAACGCCAGAGCCACAGACCTCTCCTGCTCCAGCACGGGCTTCATGGAATCGCTCACGTCAAGCAGCAGGCCGATACTTAGCGGCAGATGGCTCACCTTCTCGAATTGCGCGATGTGGTCCACCAGGACCTGGTCGTCGAGAATGCGGATGTCCGACTCCGCGATGTCGGGAACCGGTCTGCCATGCTCGTCGGCTACGGTGAATTGAAGCTGCACTTCAGGCACATTCCTGCGAATGGTGTAGTCGTTATGGACCGGCGAACCGGGCCTGTTAGGCGCGGACACAGACAACCCGGTCGCCGGCATTGGTGCAGTTCTGTCATAGTTGCCGGCTCCGGGGATGTCGTACGCCTTCGAGGCTGACAGCTCGTCGAAACCGCTCGAGACCCCCGACCCCGCTCCAGACGGCACCGCGCCGCTGACAGCGAGCAGAAAGGCCGCTATGAGAGTCCAGTACTGCACAGTTGGGTTATCGGCTGTACGGCAGACGGTCTTGAGACTTGGCTTCAGCGGATGAGCGGCGCACCTCGCAGGTTGTCCGGTTCAGTACCAGCCGCGCCCCGGCACCAAAGGGTCACTGAGGAGGTGACAAAGTCGGTGCCCGGCCGGGTTCTGGGCGATGTTCTTCACCCTTTCATCATCGTTTAACAACCTAGGAATAACCTATTCGTGACATGCTCACACATGAAAATCAGGACTCCGCAGTCAGCTACAATGCAGGCGTGAAGCAGACTATCTTTGCCGTCGAAGACGACACTGACATCTCCCGGCTGGTGCGCCATCATCTGGAAGGCGCCGGCTATGCGGTGCGCTCATTCACCTCCACTGCCGGGGTTGTCGCCGAAGCGGAAAAGCAGCCGCCATCCCTATTTCTGCTCGACATAATGATTCCCGGCGGCGACGGCCTCGAGCTCTGCCGCCGCATTCGCCAGACCGCGGCCGTCGCCATGGTTCCGGTGATCTTTCTGACCGCGCGCATCAGCGAGTCCGACAAGGTCATTGGTCTGGAACTGGGCGCCGATGACTACATCTCCAAGCCCTTCAGCCCGCGCGAGTTGGTGGCCCGCATTCGAGCGGTGCTGCGCCGCTTTGAGCGGCCGCTGGCGCCGGCGATCGTCAAGGCCGGCGACATCGAGATCGACAGCGGCGGCATGACGCTCACCGTTCGCGGTGTGCTGACCCAGACCACCGCTACCGAGTTCCGGCTGCTGGAGTATCTGGCCCGCCATCCCGGGCGCGTTTTTACTCGCGACCAGCTTCTCGATGCCGTCTGGCGCGACACGCACTATGTCACACCGCGCTCGGTGGACGTGTACGTGCGCCGCATTCGTGAGAAGATCGAAGCCAATCCCGACGAGCCCCGCTACCTGAAGACAGTGCGTGGCGCCGGGTATCGCTTCGAGGTTCCCAAGCCGTGAAGAGTCGCATCTTCGTCAAGCTGTTCGCAGCGGCCCTGCTGATCATCGCCGTCTGCGCGCTGACGATGTATGTCTTGATTCATAACTCCTGGGGCTCCATGCTGCGCAGCGAGATTGAAACCTCGCTGCAGCAGAAGACACTCCTGTTCGCCTCCCGCATTGAGAGCACCCCGCCAGCCGACGTTCGCCAGGTCACGGCCGAAACCGCCGACTTGCTGGGTGCGCGGGCGACGGTCATCGACCACTCCGGCAAGGTGCTGGCCGACTCGGAAGCAACTCCCGAAGACATGGAGAACCACGCCACGCGCCCTGAGTTTGTGGAAGCCTTGCAGGGGCGGGTGGGCACCGCATCCCGTACCAGCAAGACCCTGGGAATTCCCTTTCTCTATGTGGCTGCGCCCATTCCCGGCGGAGCGGTTCGCATGGCGTATCCCCTGACGGAGCTGCAACAGGCGGACCGCCAGGTCCGCAACAGCCTCATCAACAGCGTTGTCGTCGCGGTCCTGATCGCCATTGTCTTCGCCTTCTTTGCCACTCACTCCATCGGACGACGGCTGAGCCGTATCACCGATTTCGCCGAGCGGGTCGCGGCCGGAGATCTTTCTGCCCGCATTCAGGAAGATTCGACCGACGAAATCGCACACGTCGCCACCGCGCTCGACAAGACGGCGCGCAAGCTGGAGGATGGCTTTCGGGCTTTGGAGAACAGCCGCCAGACCTTGGAGACCCTGCTCAACTCCATGCAGGAGCCGGTAATCGCCGTTTCCGCCGATGGGCGTGTTCTGTGGGCCAACCAGCGCATGGAGCGCTTGTTGCCCAGCGGCATTCGATTGGGCGAACCGCTGGTACAGTCGGCACGGGATCCGGAGATCTTGCGGGCGGTCCAGTACGCCCTGGAAGCGCGCGACGTCACCATGGCGCGAGCGGCCAAGATTTTCTCCGGCCGCATCTTCGACCTGACGGCCGCTCCCATGCCGGGAGGAGGCGCTGTCGCCGTGCTGCATGACCAGACCGAGATCGAGCGCGTGGAGAAGACCCGGCGTGACTTCATTGCCAACGTCTCGCATGAATTGCGTACTCCGCTGACCTCGATCCAGGGCTACGCCGAGACCCTGCTCGAGACCAGCGGCATCCCCAACACCACCCGCGACTTCCTGGAGATTATTCGCAAAAATGCCGCGCGCATGGCCCGCCTGACCGAAGACCTGCTGGTGCTGGCCCGGGTGGAGTCAGGTGAACGCAGCTTCAAGTACGAGATGGTCTCGCCGCAGGAACTGCTGCACGATGTGGAGCAGACCTTTCGCGAGATCGCCGGGGACCACGGCGTCGCGATGTCGATCATCAATACGGCATCGTCGTCCGTCTTTGTCGACCGTGACGCCATTCATCAGGTCTTCGCCAACCTGGTAGAGAACGCGCTCAAGTATGGCGAGTCGGGAAAGAAGATCCTCGTGGGCGCCAACGAAACCGACGAAGGCGTGCAGTTCTTTGTGCGCGACTTCGGCGAAGGTATTTCCAGCGAGCACCTGCCGCGGCTCTTCGAGCGCTTCTACCGCGTCGATAAGGCACGCTCCCGCGAATCGGGCGGGACCGGGCTGGGGCTGGCCATTGTCAAGCACGTAGTCCGGGCCCATGGCGGATCGATCAAGGCAGAGAGCGAACTCAACCACGGCGCCACCTTCTACTTCACCCTGCCCCGCCAGGAAGTTGCCGTGGAGCGCCTGAGCATCGCCTAGGGCCAGCCCGCCTAGGCATACCGCACTCACACAGGGCAAAATCCCTCCTCGATCCCGTCCCAGCGATTGGCGGACCAGCGAAGTACCATGCCGGCTGTCTTTCAGGACTAAACGCCCTCCAGTCTTTGCAAGTGAATGGTTTTAGCGTTGCGCCTTTCCTGAATCAGGCGGCAGAATGGCACTGTGAAAACTCTGGTCAACCTGCGCTTTGCGGTTCTGGCGCTACTCGCGCTTATCCTGTTTGGCATTGCGGGATATCACTACTTTGAGGGCTGGCCGTGGTTTGACGGCTTCTACATGGTCCTCACCACCATTACCACCATCGGCTACGGCGAATTACATCCCCTCACCACCGCTGGCCGGGTGTTTAACAGTTTCATCATTGTCGCCGGAGTTGCACTGGTGCTGCTGATCACCGGAGGCGCGGCGCAGTCATTGCTAGAATTCGAGCTGGAGCCGATGTTCGGCAGGAGGCGCATGGAGCGCGAGATCAGCCGGTTGTCAGGTCATTACATCATCTGTGGCGTGGGTCGTGTAGGTCGCAGCGTGGCACGCGAACTGGCGCGCAAACCTTTGCCATTCGTCGTGGTCGATACCGATGAGGCCAAGCTGCGGCGCTATTCCGATGGCGGCTGGCTCACCCTGCAGGGCGATGCCACACACGAGGCCGTTTTGCGTCAGGCGCGGGTCGAACACGCCGTGGGTCTGGTGGCCGCCACCACCACCGACGCGGTCAACATTTACGTCATCCTGACTGCGCGCGCGCTCAATTCCAAACTGAAGATCATCGCTCGTGCCAGTGAAGAATCGGCCGAGAAGCACTTGCTGAAGGCCGGCGCCAATTCCGTGGTGTCGCCCTATAGCTTCGCCGGCTATCGCATAGCGCAAACCTTCATGCGTCCCCACGTGGTTGACTTCTTTGACACCGCCATGGACCAGGAGCGCAAACTGGAGATCGAAGAAATTCTGGTGCAGCCCGGCTCCGCCATCAGCGACAAGACGCTGGAAGCTTCGCGGCTTCGTCAGGAATCGGGCGTGATTGTGCTCGCCATCAAGGGCGAACATTCCGAGATGCGCTTTAATCCCTCTCCCAATGACGTAATTCATTCCGGCGACCATTTGATCGCCATGGGCCATCCCGAAGGCCTGGAGCACCTCGAACGGCTGGCATCGGAGGGCGCGTGAAGATTACCACCGCCGCCGAAATGCGCGAGATTGACCGCGTCACTACCGCGCACTACGGTGTGCCTTCGCTCACCCTGATGGAAAACGCCGGTACCGGCGTCGCGAACTTCGCCCTGGAGCGCTACCCCGAGGCAGAGCGGATCACCGTCGTTTGCGGCAAAGGGAACAATGGGGGCGATGGATTTGTGGTTGCCAGAAAACTGCATCGTGCCGGGCGCGTGGTTGAAGTCCTGCTGCTCGCGGCGGCGGATGAGCTGAAGGGCGATGCCCTGGGAATGTTTGAGCGGCTGCCCGTACGGCCGGTGTCGGTGCGGACCTCCGCCACGCTGGCGGCAGAGTCGTCACGCAGTCTGGCAAACTGCGACCTCATTATTGATGCAATCCTCGGCACCGGATTCATGCCGCCGGTGCGGGGACTCTATGCCGAGGCGATCGCGGCGATGAACAGCAGCGGCAAGCCTGTAGTTGCCGTCGATATTCCTTCCGGAGCCGAATCGGACTCGACGCATCCCCAGTCCGGCGCAGGCATTGCTCACGCCCACGGCATCGTAACCTTTACTGCACCACGTCCAGCCCATGTTTTTGGCGTGCTCACGCGCGGGCCGGTAGTGGCCGTTCCGATCGGCAGCCCCAATGAAGCGATTGTTTCAACCCTGAATCTGGAAGTCACGGTGGCGCGCGATCTGTCGCGCCTGCTGGCGGCGCGGCCAATGGACTCCAACAAAGGAATGTACGGGCACGCGCTGGTGGTTGGCGGATCGCTGGGCAAGTCCGGGGCCGCGGCAATGGCAGGCATGGCGGTTTTGCGAGCGGGCGCAGGACTGAGCACGGTGGCGGTTCCCAGCAACGTGCTGCCGAGCGTTGCCTCGTTTGCTGCCGAATTGATGACCGAGCCGCTGCCCGAGACCGACGCCGGAGGAATCAGCTCTGCCGCTATCGATAAAGTGGCTGCGCTGTCCGGCTCGATGACAGTGGTCGCGTTAGGCCCGGGCATCGGCCGTGAACCCGAGACCTTCGAGTTCGTGCATGAACTCGTCAAGCGCGTGAAGTGCCCCATGGTGATCGACGCCGACGGGCTGAACGCCTTTCAGGGCAAGACCGAGTTACTCGACGGTAGCCGGCGCCTGCTGGTACTCACTCCGCATCCCGGCGAAATGTCGCGGCTCACCGGCATGTCCATCAAGGCGATTCAAGCGGACCGGCTCAATGTCGCGCGTAGCTTCGCCCAAGAACATCATCTCGTACTGGTGTTGAAAGGGAATAACAGCATCGTCGCTCTGCCCGACGGTCAGGCATGGGTGAATCCGACGGGCAATCCTGGCATGGCCACCGGCGGCACCGGCGACATCCTGACGGGCATGACCGCGGGCGTCGATTGGCCAGATGCCGGATGACGTGGCACACGCTACCGTCGCTGCGGTTTACCTGCACGGCTTGGCAGGCGACGTTGCGGCCGAAACCATGGGAGACCACTCGCTTACTGCCACTGACCTGCTGACAGGGTTGCCTGAAGCCTTTCGCCGTGCGACGCGGTGGGCGCGGCGAACGCGTTGTGCGGATCAGGGGATGAGCGCCACCCGCGAATACATCACCCATTCTGCCGAAGAAACCATCGCACTGGGCCGCGAACTGTGCTACCACATTGAAGGATGCGCGCATGGTTATCCTGCGCGGCGATCTCGGGGCAGGCAAGACCACGCTGGTCAAAGGCATCGCTGAAGGCCTACACGCCGCGTCCCGAGACGACATCACCAGCCCGACCTTTACTCTTGTCCACGAATTCCGTGGTCCTGACGTGACGCTGTACCACGTCGATCTGTACCGCATCGATACCGAGCGCGAGTTGGCGACCTTGGGCCTCGACGAACTCTTCGCCGAGCCGGGCAATCTTGTTCTGCTGGAGTGGGGCGAGAAGTTCGCACGCTTTCAGCGAGAGCGAGACGTCGAGATCGTGATCGAGCGGACGGGAGATATGGAGAGAAGGATCGCCGTTGATTCAGTCGATGATCTCCACTACGGGAATTCCGTAGTATCATGAAGCTGAAGTTCGAATGGCACGAGGCGAAAGCCAAGAGCAACTGGCGGCGCCATGGCGTCAGTTTCGAGCTGGCGCGCACCGTCTTCAAAGACCCGTTCGCTGTCGAGCTTCTCGATGATCGCGAAGATTATGGTGAACAGCGATTCATCATCCTTGGCATGGCAGAAGGTCAAGTTCTGCTTTTCGTAGCCTACGCGGAACGCGACGAGCGCATTCGCATTATTTCTGCCCGGAGAGCAACGCAAAATGAAGAAGACAATTACTTCCGTCAGAACAGCTAAGCCTGTCCGCGCAATGACCAGGAAAGCAGTTGAGCGAGCTGCGCTGGCGGACCCCGATGCCCTTCCGCTCAGTAGCCCCGACCTCACCCGGATGAAGCGGACGCCGCAGGCAAAGATCATCCGTCGTGCCCTGGAACTCACGCAAGAGGAATTTGCCGCTCGCTATCACATCCCTTGGGCACGTTGCGCGACTGGGAGCAGGGGCGGGCGGAGCCGGATCAGCCCACGCGCGCCTATCTCACGCTCATCGCCCGCGACCCTAAGCGCGTGGATCGGACGTTGAATCGAAGGTCTGGCTAGCTAGAGTCCCACCCTCCCCCCAAAACACGCTAAAATCAATACTTGGGCCCAGCCCGCCGATTTGCGGCCTCGGGCCGGAGAGCATGTACGAAGTAACTGTCGAAGACACCTTTTCTTCCGGGCATTACCTGCGCAATTACAAGGGTAAGTGTGAGCGTCCGCACGGCCACAATTATCGCGTGCGCGTCACGCTGAGCGGCGAGCATCTCGATGGGGCGGGGCTGCTGCTTGATTTCAAGGACCTGAAAGATGTTTTGCGTCCCGTGGTTGGCTACCTGGACCACCAGATGATGAACGAGCTCGACCCATTTACCACGCTGAATCCTTCGGCCGAAAACATCGCGAAGTACTTCTTCGACCAGACCAACGCGCACTTGAAGGGCCTGACCGATGGCCGGGTGCGCGTTAAGGATGTCACCATCTGGGAGACGGATACGACGACCGCCCGCTACAGCGAATAATTGAGGTCGTCGCACGGTCGCTCGCGCGTCAATATTAAATAGAATCTTCTTCTAATCTGTCCTGAGGTATTGAATTGGCCATTTATCTACCCGCAACCGTTGACGAAGAAAATGTTGCTCTCGATGAGCTGACGCCTCGCGAGATCGTGCGCGCACTCGACAAGTACGTGGTTGGCCAGCACCAAGCCAAACGCTCCGTCGCTATTGCTCTGCGCAACCGCATGCGCCGCCAAAAGCTCTCGCCCGAATTGGCGGAAGAGATCATTCCCAAGAACATCATCATGATGGGTCCCACCGGGGTGGGTAAGACCGAAATCGCCCGCCGGCTGGCCAAGCTGGCCAACTCGCCCTTCTTGAAAGTCGAGGCCTCCAAATTCACCGAGGTCGGCTATGTCGGCCGCGACGTGGAATCCATGGTGCGCGACCTGATCGAGATCTCCATCGACATGGTTCGCGAGGAGAAGCTCGAGGACGTCGCCGACAAGTCCGAGCTGAACGCCGAAGAGCGGCTGCTGGACCTGCTGCTGCCCTCCATGCCGACGCAGGTTCCGCCTCGCCAGTCGACCAACGATGGCCAGATCGGATTCAGCCTGGGCAACGAGCCGCTGCTGGCCGGCGAACCAGGATCGCGCACCCGCGAGAAGCTGCGTCAGCAACTGCGCGAAGGCAAGCTCGACGAGCGCATGGTAGAGCTGGACGTGCGCGAGAAATCATTTCCTGCGTTCGAGATCATCACCAACCAGGGCGTCGAAGAGATGGACGTCAACATGAAAGACATGTTGCCTAACATCTTCGGCCAGCGCACCAAGAAGCGGAAGATGAAGGTCAGCGAGGCCTTCGAATATCTCATCCAGGAAGAAGAGCAGCGTCTGGTCGACATGGACCAGGTGCAGCGCATCGCGGTGGAGCGGGTGGAGAACGCCGGCATCATCTTCCTCGACGAGATCGACAAGATCGCCGGCCGCGAAGGCGGCCACGGCCCCGACGTCTCGCGCGAGGGCGTGCAGCGCGACATCCTGCCCATTGTCGAAGGCACCACGGTCAATACTCGCTATGGCATGGTGCGCACCGACCACATCTTATTTATTGCCGCCGGTGCGTTTCATGTTTCGAAACCCAGCGACCTGATTCCTGAATTGCAAGGCCGCTTCCCCATTCGCGTCGAGTTGCAATCGCTCACCGTCGAGGACTTCATCAAGATCCTGACCGAGCCGAAATCGTCGCTCACCAAGCAGTACATCGCCCTGCTCGATACCGAAGGCGTCAAGCTGGAGTTTACGGAAGAAGCTTTGCAGGAAGTGGCAAACTTCGCCTTCAAAGTGAACGAAGGCACAGAAAACATCGGCGCGCGCCGACTGCACACCATCATGGAGCGCGTGCTCGACAACATCAGCTTTGACGCTCCCGACATGCAGGGGAGGAGCGTTACTGTCGATGCCGACTACGTCCGCAATGCGCTGGTGGACATCGTCAAGGACCAGGATCTGTCGAGGTACATACTGTAAGCGGTTTGTAGATTCTGTCCGCTGCTCGGGTGATAAGGTCTGTCGTGGGCAGGGGCCAAGCTTCGGTCAAAAACGGGGCGTTCTCTATTTCGAAAAATAGAATACTGCCGTAATAGCCCTCCTAAGTTTTTAATATAATTTGACATTCTCTATTTCGAAATAGAGAATGTATATGTGGAATCCAAAGACGTTAGCCTGCGATCAGTGGATGTTCTCGTGCTCCTCAAACTCGTGGCGCGTGGAAACGTGCCTTGGACGTACTCAGCATTGGCCGAGGAGCTTCAAATTGTGCCATCCCAGATCTTCAAAGCCATTCGACGCTTAGCCGCAGCTAGGCTCGTGGAACACGGGGAAGAACCCAGACCTTACAAACCAAATGTGAAGGAGTTCCTAGTCCACGGGGTGAAGTACTCTTTCCCAGCAGTCACAGGAACGCTGACCAGAGGTATTGCAACAGCGCATGCTGCACCGCCGCTGAACTCGACCATTATCGAATCGGGAGACCCTCCTCCAGTATGGCCGTATGCACGAGGTGATCTCCGAGGAATTGCTTTGCACCCGATACACCGAGCTGCGCCGGAAGCGGCTCTGAAGGATCCGAAGCTCCACCAGCTACTGGCGTTGACGGATGCTATCAGATCGGGTCGCGCGCGCGAGCGTGATATTGCAGCAAGGGAATTGAACAGTAGGATCGACGGCCAGTGGTAACGAAACAGAATCCAAACCTCGCAATGGTGCAGTTTGCGGCTGCAAGGCTGAAACCGCTTCTTAATGACATTGCTCTGATCGGCGGCTGTGCGACAGGTCTCCTATTGACAGATCGCGCTGCTGCGCCTGCTCGCCCTACCGGCGACGTCGACATCATCGTCGCAGTCAGCAATTATGCGAAGTTCACAGAGTTCGAACGGCATCTCCGTGACCTCGGCTCTCGGGAGCATCGGGAAGACAATATCATTTGCCGTTGGCAAAGCGATCAACTGATAGTTGATGTTATGCCCACTGACACAAATATTCTCGGCTTCGGAAACAGATGGTATGAGGCTGCATTTAACTACGCAACTCCGATTGACATCGGGAATGCTGTGGTGCGTGTCGTAACCGCTCCTTATTTCCTAGCCACTAAGCTTGAGGCCTTTCACGGCCGAGGCAATGGCGATTATCTCGCCAGTCATGACATCGAGGACATCCTCACGCTGATTGATGGACGCGCCGAGTTACCGGACGAGGTGCGGGCTGCGGACCCAAAACTCGTCGTCTACTTAGAAGAGGAATTCACCTCGTTGCTTAACGACACCGCGTTTCTGGATTCTATTCCGGGTCACCTGATGCCAGATGAAGCCAGCCAAGGACGCCGAGCTTTGGTGCTGCAGCGTCTCTATGCGATTGCTGGGGTTCCAAGTCCGTGATCATGATCAGCCGTTCACATTGATTTTGAGACTCTCTCTCGCACCGCCTCCGCCAACTCTCCCAGCAACTGATGTGTCTCCTCCCACCCAATGCACGCGTCGGTAATGCTCTGCCCGTAGGTAAGCGGCGCGCCTTTCACCAGCTTCTGCGCGCCCGCCACTAGGTTGCTCTCCAGCATCACGCCCACGATGTTGCGATTCCCGCTGCGGATCTGCCCGGCCACATCGCGGCAAACCGCTCCCTGCCGCGTGTAGTTTTTGTTGCTGTTGGCATGGCTGCAATCGATCATCACCCGCGGATTGACGCCGGCTTCCTGCAACTGTGCTGTGACCTGCGCCACTGAGGCCGCGTCATAGTTCACGGACTTTCGCCCTCCGCGCAGGATCACGTGGCAATCGGGATTGCCGGTGGTCACGAAGATGGCCGACTGCCCGCTCTTGGTATGGCCCAGAAAGGTGTGAGGATGCGCGGCCGAGAGCACCGCTTCCATCGCGATCTGCACGTCGCCCGAGGTTGCATTCTTGAATCCCACGGGGCACGACAGACCGGACACCAGCTGGCGGTGGACCTGGCTCTCCGTGGTGCGCGCGCCGATCGCGCCCCAGCTCACCAACCCGCCAGGTACTGCGGCGTGATCATGTCGAGGAACTCCGTTCCCGCGGGCACGCCCATCTCAGCGAGGTCGAGCAAAAGATGCCGTGCCAGCCGCAAGCCATCGTTGATCTTGTATGACTGATCGAGATATGGATCGTTGATCAGTCCCTTCCAGCCCACGGTGGTGCGCGGCTTCTCGAAGTACACGCGCATCACCAGCAGCAGCTCGCGCGAGAATTCCGGGATCGCCTTCCTCAGCAAGCCGGCATACTCACGGGCTGCCTTGGGATCGTGAATGGAACACGGGCCGACCACGACCAGCAGCCGCGAGTCGCGCCCGGCGAGAATATCGCATACCTCGGCACGCGTCCGGTAGACCGTCTCCGCCGCGGCATCCGTGATGGGCAGCTCTTCTTCCAGAAAGACCGGCGGTAGAACGACCTTCGTCCACTTGATGCGCAGATCGTCGGTGCGGTGAAAGGTCATGGAAACAGGATAAGACACCCACCCGCACGATCCGCTTCTCTATTCAAATCCTTGGCCCCGTCACAGGCCGCAATGCCGCGGGAGGAGTATGTTCCCGATAGCTCGCGCTTGTCGATTTCATCTATCGACCCCGTGCTCTTGGGTTCACGAACCTGCTCACAACGAGCTTCTCGCGTGCCCACCGTGATCAAACCGAGCTACCGACAACCTCGCGTAAACTCCCGAGCATCTTCTATACATGTAGCGGACCGCTGGCAACTCATCGCAGGAGCGGCACTGGCGACGATCGTGGCGACGTTGATCTCAGCCGCTCGACCTGCCCTTCCACCCTGCGGTGCAGAGGTTTCGCGCAGGATGTACAACAGCGGAGCAAAACCGTGGCACATGACCTCCTACTGATGGCGATCGCCACGCACAGCACTCATGGCGTGATTGGCACCTCGGGCTTCTCGCAGACAGACATGGCTGATAGCTCTTCTAGTCGCATCATCCTCGCGTTCGAACGCGTCTGGCGTTGCTAGAACCCTTCTCGGTTCCTCTGGCCTGAAGGGTTTTCAGGCGATGTGGATGTCCCGGCACTTCCGGCCTTTAAGTCTAGGAGTGCCACAACGCGAGATGCAGGAAGGAAATTGATATGAACTGGGGAAAGAGTTTCTTAGCTGGTGTCATCGGAGCCGGGTTGATCGCTGCCATCCTGGCTGCCGTGATCGGAATGGGCTTGCACGTACTGGACTTCTCCATGATGTGGGGAACCCTGGTTGGTTTGCCGGTTGGTGCCGCTGGATGGATCATAGGATTCTGCATTCACCTTGTGGTGGGAGGACTGTTCGGCCTGCTCTATCTCGCGATTTTCAAGGCGTTCTCCGGGGCTGGCGCTCTGCGCGGAGCGTCCATCGGATTCGTTCAAGCGGTAGTCACTGGGGTAATAATCGCACTGTTGCCACTGGTGGATACAGCCTTTGAGCATGGCTTGCTTCACAATCCAGGCGCATACTTCTCCCAAGTCGGCGTGGCCGGAATCCTGGTCTACTTCGGAATTCACCTGCTGTACGGAGGGGTGGTCGGTTGGCTCTGTGCCCGCTGGATTGCAGGCTTTCGAGTCACCAGGGCGAACGATAATGAGCACCAACACCTCGGCATTGCTGCTTGAACGAGCGTACGGACTCCATCAGCAGGAGAGTTCGGCTCGCAGCAACGGACCGCTGAAGAACCGGCGTTAGGACGACCTTTGTCCACTTGATGCGCGGATCGTCGGGTGCGATGAAACGTCATGCTAGAGATAAGGAAGACGGCCGCGGCGTCACGTCGAAAACCAGGGGCGGGACGGTGCTTTCGCGGTAAGCCGAAGTGGGGAGGGGAGAGGCGCAGAGCTACACGCCTCTCCGCGGGGGTACGAGCTGCTATTCAGGTCGGATACTTGCGATGTAAATCGTCTTGCTTGACGGGTCAACAGCTCCGGTGATTGTTACCTCCTTGCCTTCAAAAGGCTTCACCTTGTCCTGGTCTTCGACTTGGTATACCGACTCGCCGATGCTGTCTCGGAACACCAAACGGTCGCCTGACTTAAGGATCTTGCCGCTGAATGACCTGGAATGCGGCACCTGCGTCTGGTGGCCGGCCTGGGGTTGATTCATTGGGTCCGGCTCCGTCTGCTGCGGTTGTTCGCCTGGGGGCATGGGAGCTTCCTGTTGCGCAGATAGGACAGCACCAACTCCGCTCACTACAAACAGCAGCAAGCTCAGCTTCGAAATCAGCCGAAATAGCGTAGTGCTCTTCATGATTCACCTCCGAGTGTTCTGCGTATTTGCCAAAGGCTCCGGCCAAACGAATAGCCGAAGCCCCCAACCGGATGGATCCTCCTGCGTGAGCTTCCATCCGAAACCGCATTCACTACAGTCACTACGGTAAAGTCGCCCCGCCCCGACTGCCTATCGGGTGAAAGCCCTATCTCAAGCAGGAAATGTCCTTATGGAGCAAGTAAATGCAGCGCTTTGATTGGCAGAACGAGGGCCCCGCCGTAAGACGTGACGCCGAGAGAGAACTACAGCTTGACGAGACCCTTCGCCGTTATTTGTTGCGTGGGCGTGCGTTTACTACTTTTAGGGTTGCATCTGTTTCATTCCAGTGTAAATTGTCGAATTGAAGAAGTTTGTCGCGAGGTTTGGCGGACGACCCGAAGCCCGAGACGATGCGATGGGTAGGTCGGTTCGTTCGGTGCCTCTGGAACTCTTTACGCACAAAGGACGGTTCCAATGTCAATCGCCGTAGTTCGTTTAGACGGGAGTTTGATCTCCGGTGACGTGTTGCTCGCCACATGCGCCGCGTTGGAAATGAGGGCGGAGTCCGAGGGCGAAGCCAGGCCAGTTCCTGACCGTGAGAGCGAGGATGTGGATGGATGCGATGTTGCTGTCGACCATGCAACATCAGACGAGGATCTGCCTGCCGCCGAAGGAGGAGTGGCCTAATATGGCGAAGTCATTAATCTGGTTACCGCAGGTGCTGAAAGACGCCGGACTGAAGGTCGCGCTGGTCGATGGCTGGGAGAACCGTGGAGATGGCGACGTTGGCAACACGGTAGGCGTCATATGCCACCACACCGCAGGCCCGAGGAATGGCAACATGCCTAGTCTGGGCACTCTGATCCACGGGCGGCCTGACCTCTCTGGCCCACTCTCTCAACTGGGCCTCGGTCGCGACGGCACCTACTATGTGATTGCTGCCGGCAGGTGCAATCATGCAGGGAAAGGCTCATGGAAGGGCGTGACCACCGGCAACTCCAATTTTATCGGGATCGAGGCGGAGAACACAGGACTCTCCAACGATTCTCCCTGGCCGGAGGTTCAGTTAGATGCCTATCGCCGCGGCGTGGCAGCTATCTTGAAGCGTGTTGGGCGGGGTGCTGAGTTTTGCGCCGGACACAAGGAATTTGCTTTGCCTTCCGGCCGCAAGGATGATCCAAACTTCGAAATGAATGCATTTCGATCAGCCGTTGCTGCGATCCTGCAGGGCACGGCGCCTCCCCCCACACCGATTCCCGCAGCCGAGCCTCCGTCGAGCCCCGGGGCTCCGGCGGGCCGACCCACGCTCCGCCGCCCAGCGACGGGTGCACTGGTAATGCAGGTGCAAGCGAAGGTGGGAGTGATTGTAGACGGCAACTTCGGGCCAAAAACAGAGGCGGCACTGCGCGCTTTCCAACAGACTCATGGAATGGTCCCCGATGGTATTGTCGGGCCAAAAACATGGGCTGCTCTGGATGGTGTGCCAACTCCTGTCCCGGTTCGATAATTCCGCTTGCATCAAAGCACGGGTCCTCAGCTCCGCTGGAGGCAGGATTTAGCAGGCCGGGATTCTTACCGATACTCGGCGCTACAACTCGGTAGAAGAATATTGCGCGCCCTCCTTCTGTACAGGTGCCACTCTTTTGCCAATCGAATCGGCCGCAACCGGCAATCCGTACTTTGTTGAACTTACTGCGGATGAGGTCTAACACGGGATTTCCGCAAGCATCCAAAACTGTGGCAAAAAAGAAGCGCTTCGGTGAACGCGAGAAATGGCTGTCCTCAGGACAGTGAAACTGCGTGACGTTCGGTTTGTCGGTCAGGCAAAAGACGAACAAGTAGCGCACCTGAGACACACACATGACAAGCGGGACTCCCTACTCCGCTAACGTTGCCTTGTTCAGGTAGAGCTCTCAATACAACAAGCCCCCGAGGTGCAACAGCGGACGCGCGAACCTGCGGGCCCTGACAGCCAATTGGATACCG
>CAVVDY010000004.1:0-84449 GCA_963747055.1 uncultured Acidobacteriaceae bacterium
GGCGGCGTGATCAAAGAAACCGCCAAGGAGTCCACGCCATGGTGGCCGCCGCGCGTCGTGCCCCCTAAGGGTGCGCCCAACGTATTACTCATCATGACCGACGACCAGGGTTACGGCGTGCCCAGTACCTTTGGCGGCGTTATCCCGACCCCGAACTTGGATCGCATCGCCAAAGCGGGACTGCGTTACATCCAGTTCCACTCCACGGCGCTTTGCTCGCCGACGCGCGCGGCTCTGATCACCGGCCGCAACCATCACTCCGTCGGCTTCGGCGTCATCGGCGAACTGTCCACCGGCTACCCCGGCTATGACTCCGTCATCGGTGTGGATAACGCGACGGTCGCAGAGATCCTGAAAGAGAACGGCTACGCCACCTCGTGGTTCGGCAAAGACCACAACACCCCGGGCTTCACTTACAGCACCACGGCTGGCCCGTTCGACCAATGGCCCATCGGCATGGGTTTTCAATATTTCTATGGCTTCCTCGGTGGCGAAACCGACCAGTGGACGCCCTACCTGTTCCGCAACACCACGGCCGTGTATCCGTGGGTTGGCAAGAAGGGCTACAACCTCACCACCGACCTGGCCGACGATGCCATCCGCTATTTGCGCGACCTCAACGCAGCGGCGCCCGACAAGCCGTTCTTCCTCTATTACGTGCCCGGCGGTTCGCACTCACCTCACCAGCCGACGCAGGAATGGATCGACAAGTTCCACGGCAAGTTCGACATGGGATGGGAAAAGCTGCGCGAGCAGATCTTCGAGAACCAGAAGAAGCTGGGCGTGATTCCGCCGAACACAACGCTGACGCCGTGGCCCGACGGACAGGCGGAGTATGGCGGCGCCAAGCTACCCAAATGGGACTCGCTGAATGCGGCGGAAAAGAAGATGTATGCCCGGCAGGCCGAGGTCTTCGCCGCCTACACCGCCTACACCGATTATGAGATTGGTCGCGTGATCGACGAAGTCGAGAAGAAGGGCAAGCTCGACAATACGCTGATCATCTACATCGACGGCGACAACGGCACCAGCGCGGAAGGCAGTATCTACGGCACCTTCAACCAGTACACGGCATACAACGGCATCATCAATATGCCGATGGTCAAGCCCGTCTTAGCGATGAACGCATTGCACTATAACGACTGGGGCTCGAACAAGACCTATCCGCATATGTCCGTAGCCTGGTCATGGGCATTTGATACGCCCTTCAAGTGGACTAAGCAGGTAGCCTCGCACTTCGGCGGCACCCGGCAGGGGCTTGCCATTTCCTGGCCCGGACATATCAAGGACGTGGGCGGTATTCGCACCCAGTTCCACCACGTCATTGATATTGTCCCGACTATCCTCGAGGCCGTCGGCGTTCGGGCGCCCGACGAGGTCAACGGAATCAAGCAGAAGCCAATCGAAGGCGTAAGCATGCTTTACACCTTCGACTCGGCCAATGCAAATGCGCCTTCGAAGCGCGACACCCAGTATTTCGAGATGGTCGGCAACCGCGCTATCTACCATGACGGCTGGGTTGCAGCCACCACGCCGCCCGCCCCGCCCTGGGAGCTGGGAACGACAGCCATGCCGCCGCTCAACCAATACAAATGGGAGCTTTACCACATCAGCGACGACTATTCGGAAGCCAACGACCTCGCCGCGACCATGCCTGACAAGCTAAAGGAAATGCAGGCGCTGTTTCTGAAAGAAGCCGCGAAATACCAGGTCTTCCCACTGGATAACTCGGGCTTCGTGCGCGCGCTTACGGCGCGACCCAGCGCGATCGCCGGAAAAACGGTTTTCACCTACACCGGTGAGAACGCCAACATTCCAGATGGGAATGCCCCCAACGTCCTCGGCAGGGACTTCACCATTACTGCCGAGTTGACGATCCCAAGCGGTGGCGCGGAGGGCGTGGTCGTAACCGAAGGCGGGATGATCGGCGGCTACGGCCTCTACCTCACCCACAGCTTCAATTGGTGGCTCAAGAGCCGGCTGTTCAAGACCATCGGTTGGGTATTGCTCATTTTGGGGTTGTTTCTACTCTGGCGGAGTAAGCCAGGCTGGAGCCGGCGGTTTGGCTATGCACTACTGCTACTGGCGGCGCTCGGACTGGTTGCCGTGTTTGCTACCGACATCTTCGGATTCGGCAGAGGCCGGCCTGTCTTCGTCTACAACATGCTCGACCTGGAGCGGTTCCGGTGGAGAGGCTCTGCGCTGGGTGAGGGCAAGCACACCATCGTCTTCGACTTCAAATACGATGGCCCCGGCGTCGGCAAGGGCGGTACTGGCGTGCTGACCGTCGATGGCAAAGAGGTCGACCGCAAGTCGATGGAACACACCATTCCGTTCCTCCTGCCCGCCGACGAGAGCTTCGACGTCGGACTCGACACGCGTACGCCAGTGGACTTTACCTATGATTGTCCTTTCCGCTTTACCGGAAGCATCGACAAGCTGACGTTCAACCTCGGGAAGTCGCAGTTGTCGGCGGACGATCAAAAGAAGGTGGACGACGCCGTGGCCAGAGTGAACAATTAGGCGGTCAAGGTAGCTCGAAAATGACATCTTCTAAGCATTCTAGGCAGTCAAGACCAGCACAGGTTGAGCCATGACGACGAAGACGGTGGTGCTGCTGTCGTCCGCGATTGAGGAAGTCACGGGAGTCGCCTTGATCGCTGTGCCAGTCTTGGTGGGGCATCTGCTCTTAGGCGTCGAACTCCCGGGCAGTGGTGTCGCCGTTGCCCGAGTGGCGGGGTTCGGACTGCTTGCTCTCGGCATTGGATGTTGGCCGAGGAGTAACGCTGCCACCGGGCAAGGCGTTCGGGCGCTATTTACCTACAATCTGTTGGCAGGACTCTTTCTCGGCTACCTTAGAGGTGGCGGAGCCTTCTCCAGTTTTCTGCTGTGGCCGGCATGTGCTCTCCACCTGATTCTGGCGCTTCTGCTGGCGCGCCCAGCCCTTGAGACATTCCACGCTGAAGCTCGGTAAACAGTAAATAGCCGAGAGACAAACAACTACTGCACCAGAGTTCCCGTTTCGCCGTTGCCGTTTTCGGTGGCCTCCTCTGGAGGAATGACGGATGTGGCCGCGACCCGGTCCCCGGTCTCCAGGTGCAGCAGGCGAACCCCCTGGGTAGAGCGGCCCGCCTCACGAATATTCTTGCTGTCGATGCGGATGATCTTGCCGTACTGGCTGATAACCATCAGCTCCGACTTCTCGTTCACCAGCATGATGCTGACCACGTTTCCGTTACGTGCCGTGGTCTTGACGTTGATCACGCCCTTGCCGCCACGGGTTTGCAATCGGTATTCGTCCACGTCGGTGCGTTTGCCGTAGCCCTGCTCAGTGACCGAGAGGATGAGGCTGGGCTCGTCCGTCTCGCCGTCCTTGCCCTTGGTGCGCTCCTTGGGAGTCACCGCCATACCCACGATGTAGTCGCCTTTATCGAGATGCATGCCACGCACCCCGCGCGCCGGACGTCCCATGTGACGAACGTCGTCCTCATCGAAGCGAATCGCCATGCCTTCGTGCGAAGCCAGGAAGATGATCTGGTTGCCGTCGGTACAGTCGGCGGCTACGAGTTCATCCCCCTTCTCGATGCCGATGGCGATGATGCCGCGCGATTGCACGTTGCTGAAGTCCTTCAGCGCTGTCTTCTTTACCGTGCCGTGGCGAGTGACAAAGAAGATGTGCTTGCCTTCCTCCTCCAGGTCGCGCACCGGCATTAGGGTGCGGACGCTCTCGCCGGGCTGCAAGGAGACCAGGCTGGCGATGGCCTTACCTTTGCCTGCGGCACTGAGCTCGGGAATCTCATACACCTTCAGCCAGTACACCCGCCCGGTGTTGGTGAAGACCAGGATGTAGTCATGCGTCGAGGCCACAAACAGATGCTCGACGAAGTCCTCTTCCCGCGTGCTCATCCCTTTGCGGCCCGTTCCGCCGCGCCTCTGCTGGCGATAGGTCGAAATGGGTGTCCGCTTCATGTAGCCCGAGTGGCTTACCGTGACCGCGACCTGCTCATCGGCGATCAGGTCTTCCAGGTTGATCTCAGCGGCTTCGTCCTGGATGATGGTGCGCCGCTCATCGCCATAGTTCTTTTTGATCTCTTCGAGCTCTTTGACGACGACGCCGCGCAGTTTTTTCTCGCTGGCGAGGATGGATTCATACTCCGCGATCTTCTCGCGCAGCTCTTTCAACTCGTTCAGGATTTCTTCCGTCGAGAGACGAGTCAAACGGTAGAGTTGCAGATCGAGGATGGCGTCAGCCTGACGCGCTGTGAGCTTGCCTTCGCGGCCGCCTATACGCTCGATCAGAAGTTCGTCCGTGATCTTGAACTTCGCCGCCAGCAGGTTCTCTTTTGCTTCGGGGCGCGAACCTGATCCACGAATCAATTTGATGATCGCGTCCAGATTGTCGAGCGCAATGCGGTAGCCTTCGAGTACGTGCTCGCGCTCCCGCGCCTTCATCAGCAAATAGGCGGTGCGGCGGCGCACCACGTCGATGCGGTGATTGACGAAGTGCCGCACCGCCTGCACCAGCCCCATCTCCTTGGGCTGGCCGTTTACCACAGCCAGGAAAATCATGCTGAAGCTCTCCTGCATCTGGGTGTGCTTGAAGAGCTGGTTGAGCACGATCTGCGGTTCGGCACTGCGCTTCAATTCGACCACAATGCGCATCCCGTCGCGGTCGCTGAAGTCGTTGACGTCGGAAATCTCGTCGATGACCTTGTTGTTCACCAGTTCAGCGATGCGCTCGATGAGCTTCGACTTGTTGACCTGGTAGGGAATCTCGGTGACAACGATGGCTTCTTTGTCTTTCGTCAGGTGCTCGATGGCAGCCTTCGCGCGCATGACGAAGCGCCCGCGCCCATTCGTATAGGCTGCCCTGATCCCGCTGCGTCCATGAATAAATCCGCCGGTGGGGAAGTCTGGTCCCTGAACGTGCTTCAGCAGGTCGGGAAGAGTCGCCTGCGGATTGTTCACCACCGTAATGCAGGCGTCGATGATTTCCGTCAGATTGTGCGGCGGAATGTTGGTCGCCATGCCCACCGCGATGCCGTTCGAGCCGTTCACCAGCAAGTTCGGAATTCTCGTCGGCAGAACCACCGGCTCAACCGTGGTGTCATCAAAGTTGGCGACAAAGTCGACCGTGTCCTTGTCGATGTCCGACAGCAACTGCTCGGCAATGTCGGTCATGCGCGCCTCGGTATACCGGTACGCCGCTGGAGGGTCGCCGTCCACCGAGCCGAAATTACCCTGGCCGTCGATCAGCGGATAGCGCAACGAAAACGGCTGTGCCATGCGCACCATGGCGTCGTAAACCGCCGTGTCCCCGTGCGGGTGATACTTGCCGAGCACTTCGCCGACAACCTTCGCGCACTTCACGTGCTTGCGGTTGTGCAGCAGACCCATGTCATGCATGGCATAGAGAATGCGCCGATGCACGGGTTTGAGGCCGTCGCGCACGTCGGGCAACGCGCGCCCGATGATGACCGACATCGAGTAGTCGAGATACGAACGCCGCATCTCCTCTTCAATGTTGATCGGCTGAATATTTTCGCCGCGGCCGCTGTTGTCGGGAGGAAGAGGTAATTGCTGATTAGGATCGTCTGGCATTCTTTAGCTGTCAGCTCGCAGCCGCCGGCCACGAGCTGAAGTCCTTCCTATTACTTTGCCACTTCGGGTAGCAAACATCTGGACGGCGCGCAGAACCAGAAATCCTGGTCTCTGGCGAGCTCGGTTAGTTGCCTGCTATGTGGGGAAATTCCACCGTAAGGAGCACTAACAATTATAGCATGAGGGAAGCCTCTCGCGTTCCCGTAAGTGCTATTATATTCAATTACTTATGGATTGTCATCACGAGCGAGGCGAGGGGACTGCTCTCGCCCGGATCGCCAGCGCCGCTTGCCAAGAAATGAAAGCTGGAACCGACGGGGATCCTTCCCAAATCCCCCCAAAAATCGTGTAAGTGAGAATTCGCCTCAGGCCGCGACCGCCGTCGTGCAAAACCGTAGCGTCGTCTGCAATCGCGTGCAGAAACAAATCTAAGCCCGAAGGGCGTGTGATGATAGCCCAGGACGTAGCGCAGCGGAGTCCTGGGTAAACTGCATTATTGAACCCTGAGCCGGTTTCAACCGGCGGCATTCTTCCGCGAGGGCCTGGGCCCGAGCGCTCTACTGCGTCGACCGAAAATCTCGCGTTGGAATGGAGCAACAAAGACCTGGCACCACCAATGCTGTTCAGGATATGAAGACTCTCGCTTAGCATAAGACCCGAGACGCGTAGAGTCGGCCCAGAAGTCAGCCCCGGGTGGGCCGGGGTCCCCGACCAGCGCCGCCTCTGCGCTTGGCGGGGTGGATGCAGCGCAGCGGAACCCGGGGTACGCTGCGATCCCTACGGCGTTGCCTTCATCGAGCCGGTCGGCTTAGGCGCCTCGGTGGGAGCACTTTGCGGAGTTGCGTCGGTCTTCGCCGGCTTCGAAGATTGGCTGGTCTTCGGGACTCGAAACTCCACCCCCTGATCGTCATTCGCCTTCACCGTCGCCGGAACATCCAAGTCGGCAAGCGCGATCTTCTTGGGAAGTTTGTCGAAGACGTACACCGTTGGTCCCATGATGGCGTAGTTCGTCACTTCTTGCGTGTGCCCATCGCGAAACACAAGAACCGTTGGCGCTCCCGGCTTCACTTCCTGAGGAGGGGGCGGAGGCGTTGCAGGCTTAGTCTGTTCTTCAGCGATCTGCTCTTTCGGAACCGAGCGGGTTGGTGCTGTGTCAACAATGATGTGCAGCGTTTGTTCCGCGGGTGGCGCTGATCCCTGCGGCGGGCCGGAGTATAGATAAGGTCCACCACCGCCCGAGCCGCTATAGTCCCCCGAGTTGTCGGCCGGATAGACGTAGTACGGGACGGCGTAGGTATACCCGTAGCCATAACCGTAGCTGCCCCTATAGCCACGGCGATTGTACCGGTTGGGGAATGCCGGATTGCGGTAGGGAATGTTCGACGGCCGCTGGCAGCAGTATCCGTACGGACCAAGCGACGTTACGCTGGCGGTCGCGTTCGGCAGGTACGGCGGAGTATGGTTCGGTATCGACGTTACCGACGGCGGGATGCCGTGGATCTGTGCCTCGGCCGGTTTTGCCGCGACCAGACCAAACCCGGCCAGCGCCAGGACAACCGCAAATCCGCTAAGCCGTCCAAGCACCTCTCGAGAACGAATCCGTCTCGCCATGACTTCCTCGCTTGCTACCTCCAACCCTATAGATGCCGGGAAGTTCCTACCTGACACTCAAATGTCGAATCTCCAGCAGTCCGTAGATGTCGAGGGTTGCACTGGCGACGATTGCCCCAACCACTACGGCGTTGGCCACCAGCGCGTACCGGCTTTCCAGAAGGTCGACCGCCACGCCTGCAACGAACAGTATCAGAAAAGGCAGCGAGACGAACAGAAAAAGCAGGGCGGAGAACTGCTCTGTTCCCAGAGCGGCAAGCACCAGCACGCCCGCCGTAATCAACGGAGCCGCGGTACCAAAAAATCGCGTGTGCCCCCAGACAGCGAAGGTAGCAAGCGCGCCAAGAATCAGCACCAGCGGACCGAGACCCGCCTGCAGGAAGAACTCTCCCACCAGTTTGTAGCTCAATGCCTTCCCAAACCGTCGCGGCACAAACTGGAACCACTGTGCCTCCCGCAGCGAGTGCAAGAAGACCAGGAGATGAAATCCGTAGAAGCCCAACATCAACAGCACTGCGATGGCGCAGGCCGTCGCGAAGATGACCACGGCCGCTCCGCGACGCACATGGCCCACCCACAGCAAGAATGCCAGCGCTGGTATCAGCACGATCCACATGGGAAACTGCGCTCCCACGCACAACGCAATCGATATCCCCAGCAGCACGATGCGCCGCCAGTTCCAAAGGATGACGTCCCGGGGAGCATACAGCGTGTGCGCCACGGCAATCGCCGTGAAGATCACGCCAAAGGCCCCCCAGGCGGCGATGATGTCCTCCTGGGCCAGGTTGGTGCGGGTGACGATCAGCGGCGAAAACGTGTACAACGCCAGCGCAATCAGTCCGCCGAAATTCCCGTAGAGCCGCCGCGCCACGTACCACAGCGACGCACCCAGCATGAGCCCGCAAAACAGGAACGGCAGGCGAATCAAAAAACGGTAGGCGTCGAGTTGCTCCCAGGTGATCCTGCCCGCGACTTTCTTGAGTGGGAGCGCGGCCAGCAGTGGCACCAGTGGCGAGCGCACCGGCGAACTCGCATTCGCCATGTTCTCAAGTCGCACCAGGCCGTCCTCGATATAGCTGCTCTCCAGCGACGTCACCGGAACAAGTGCGGTAAACCAAATACCCTGCGCCAGAAAAAGGAGCAATAGAAGCGCGGCCGCAAGTTGGGGGATTCCCGCGCCGAAAGGTAATTTTCGAGCTGGCATGAGCGAAGCTTCTGTTGTAACACGCCGGCCGCCACGAACGCGTCTGATTGTCTGAGTGGGTTCCGGCGAACCCATGGTAGGCTCCCAGTGTGGATGCGAAAGGCAGTTGCGAACAATTGTCCAGCCCAGCGCGGAAGGGCCGTTACGAACAATTCCAGCCCAGCGCGGAAGCGCTGGGATCCAGGCATCTATAGGAACACCCAGAGCCGGTTTCAACCGGCGGCACTCTTCCACGAAGCCGTGGGCCCGAGCGCCCTACCGCGTCTACCGAAAATTTCACGCTGGAGTGGAGCAACAAAACCCTGGCACCCGCTGGCACCACCGACCCCGCTCAGGCTCAGAAGACTCTCGCCCGGCGTAAACCCGAGACGCGTAGCGTCGGCCCAGAAGTTAGCCCCGGGTGGAGCGTAGCGGAACCCGGGGTAAGCTGCATTATTGAACCCAGAGCCGGTTTCAACCGGCGGCACTCTTCCACGAAGCCGTGAGCCCGAGCGCCCTACCGCGTCTACCGAAAATTTCACGCTGGAGTGGAGCAACAAAACCCTGGCACCCGCTGGCACCACCAACCGCGCTCAGGCTCAGAAGCTCTCGCCCGGCGTAAACCCGAGACGCGTAGCGTCGGCCTAGAAGTTAGCCCCGGGTGAAGGGCAGCGGAACCCGGGGTAGGCAGTTTATTGAAGCCCAAGCCGGTTTCAACCGGCGACACTCTTTCGCGAGGGCGTGAGCCCGAGCACATTACTGCAGCGCCTTACTCAAAAATCCCGACACATCTTCCTTCAAATGCTCCAGCGAACTCGACTTGATGTACATCATGTGTCCGGCATCGTAATACCCCAGGCTGATCTTCGCCTGCTGCTGTGCGTCCAGGTTCATGTGGTTCAACGTGTAGCGGGTGGCGAAGAACGGCGTCGCCAGGTCGAAGTATCCTGACGCCACAAACAGTTTCATGTACGGGTTCTTGATGAACGCCAGCCGCAATGCCTCGCTCGTATCGGGATACCCCTGCCCCGCCGATCCCCAATTCCACTCTCCTACGCCGCCACCCAGGATGTAATACTCCCGGTCTGTCTTGAATCCCAGCTCGCTCCTCACGTAGTTGTTGAACGTCGCCGTAAACGGAGGCCGTATCGCCGACTCGCTCGGATCGTAATAGCCCCGGGCAGTCTCCGGGCTGACCGGCGTCCCGGTGAAGCGGCTGTCGAGGCGCCCAATTTCCAGCTTTTGGCTGCGCAACAGTTCGTTGGTGAAGACCGGCTCGCTGATTCGCCCGTTGTGATAGTCCACCACGCTCCGGTCGAGTCCAGTGAAGCGGCTCACCTGCGTGATCATCTCGTCGCGTTCCTGCGGGGTCAGCGAACTGCCTTTACCCAGTGCCAACGTGTAAGGCCCTGCGGCGTACTGCTCTGCCTGCGACAGCACGCTGGCCAGGTCGAGCTGCTGCAGGTCCGGCGGAAGTTTCTTGTGATACCACGCGCTGGAGGCATAGCTCGGCAAGTAAAGGATGTACGGCAGATCGTTGCCCACCCCGAACTCCAGCGTCTGGAAGTTCAGCACCGACGAAACCAGCACCACTCCGTTCAGCGCGATGCCACGGTTGATGAGATACCCGCTGAGTCCCGCAGCCCGCGTTGTGCCATAGCTTTCGCCAACCAGAAACAGCGGCGAGTCCCAGCGCTGGTAGCGTGTCAGATACAGGCGAATGAACTCACCCACCGACGCGATGTCGCCTTCGACGCTCCAGAATTTCTTGCCTAGCTCCTTTGTCGCCGCCCGGCTGAAGCCCGTGCCCACCGGGTCGATGAACACCAGGTCGGTCTGGTCGAGCCACGTCTGCTGATTGTCGATCAGCTCAAATGGAGGAGGAGGCATTTCGCCATCGGGCAGCATCTTGACCCGTCGCGGGCCAATCGCTCCCAGGTGCAGCCACACCGATGCCGAGCCCGGTCCGCCATTGAACGAAAACATCAGCGGCCGCTTTCCCGTGGCGTTGTCGAGCGTGTAGGCAACGAAAAAGATGTTCGCTTCAATCTCGTTGGTTTCAGAGTTGCGCAACGGCATGTAGCCCGTCGTTGCGGTGTAGTGCAGCACCTTGCCGTTCACCGTGATCTGGTGATGCGTCACCACCGGCGGCTCTTCCTTCAGCGCAGCCGACTTTTCTTTCGCCTCGCCTTTCTCTTTGCCCGATTCTCCCGGGTGCTTGCCCGACGACTCAGCAGACTTCGCAGCTTTCTCGCCCGATTCGTTTTCGTTCTGCTGGGCGCAGAGATTGAGCCCAGACAGGGCTAGGGCGAGGAAGAGAATGGTTGCAACGGTGCGGCGTTTCAAAGATCGATCTCCTTCATGACTTGCTAAAAATCCAAACATGCAATGTACGGGACTGAGCCGCCTCAACGCAAAAAGAGCCAGACCGGCACGTGGCCTTGTCTGACTCTCTAATCCAACATTAGCATAAACAGCCAGGGAATCTTCACTTTTCGCCAGACTTATATCTCTCGCCAAATCAGGCGATTACGAGCAACTGTTGCATTTCTCCTAGTTGACAACGAATTCCCGCCCTATTACCAAAGTAATGCCCGAAGGTGCCACAAGCTGTTCGCGTAGCCCGCAGCTACAGGGTACTTGCGACGGGAGCCAATTACGCTTTACAATTTGCAAAGTCATTCTGGACGGCAGACAATGAACTGTTGCTACTGCGCTAAATGCATATCGTCACCAGGAAGCATCTCTTAATGGCGGCCAAGCGCTATCCGGATGCAGCGCCTGAACTGGAAGCTTGGCACAAGATCGCAAAGAACAGCCGGTGGCGCAACTTTGGCGCGGTTCGGCAAACCTTTGCCGATGCCGACACTGTGGACGGATATGTGATCTTCAACATCCGCCGTAATCGCTATCGGCTGATCACGATCATCCACTATTCCAAGGAGAGGCAAGGCAGACTTACTGAAGGGCACGTTTACATAAGGTCTGTTCTGACACATAAGCAGTATGATGACCGGAACAATTGGGACAAAGGGATAAGAAAATGAATGCAGCGCTTGCCGATCCAGTCGTGATGATTCGCCAGGGGGCCCCTCGCCTCATTCACTCCGACGAGGAGCTAGAGCGCTACACGGAAGCCCTGTTCGATCTTACGGCCAAGCCGCGTCCGACTCGCGACGAAGTGACAGCCATCGAGTTGCTCACGCTTCTCATTGACCAGTATGAGTCGGAGCGCTACCCCGTTCCTGATGCCTCACCAATTGAGGTCTTGAGGTTTTTAATCGAGCGGAATGGCCTGACCCAGCGAGATCTCTCCAGCGAACTTGGTAGCGAAGCCACGGTGTCGCTTGTCCTATCGGGCAAGCGCTCTTTGACGCGCAATCATATTGCGAAACTGAGTCGGCGCTTTCGAGTGTCACCTGCAGCGTTCTTCCCGGCAGTCTAAACAACCAGCAGGCGTCTCGAATTCCTTTGATTGGAAGAGTAGGCTAGCGCTTACTCGATGATTTCTTCCCAGCCGCTTTCTTCGCCGGAGCCTTCGCCGCTTTCCTTGCAGCTTTGACGGGTGCCGCCTTTTTCGCTGGAGCTTTCTTGGCCACCGAACCCTTGACCGCAGCCGGCTTGGTCTTCTTCGGAGGAGCTTTTGCCACCGGCTTCTTTTCCTGTGGCGGAGCCTTCGCCGCCGGCTTCTTTTCCGATGCCGGCGCTTTTGCTGCCGCCTTCTTCGCCGCCTTTGCAGCTTTCACCGGCGCAGTCTTCGCCGGCGCAGCCGGCTTGGCCGCTGCTGCCGGCTCAGCGGAAGGGACCGCCGCCGGTGCCGCCACCGGAGCTGGGCCGCCGCCGCCGCTGCGCCCTTGGGTTTCCGCCCACGTTTAGCCGCGGCTCCTGCCGCTGCAGCACCGGCAGTTGCTGCCTCCGCCGTAGCCGCTGCGGCCTTGCCACGTCCGCGTCGCGCCGGTGGCGGCGGCGGTGGCGGCGGAGGCTCGTACGGCTTCAGAAAGTTCACAATTTCGTTATGCGAGCGCAACTTGCTATCCAGCAATAGCAGGAAGGCCTCATCCAGAATCTTCTGATACTCCGGCAGCTGCGCCGTGATACGCATCTCGGCCATCTCGGGGAAGGGAAGCTTTTCTCTTAGCTGCCGCCACTTTCCGAAGAAATTCTTCAGCTTCGCGTCGACCGACTGCTGCTTGGTGGTGACGCTCAGGAACAAAACATCTTCCGGTGCCGCATTCGCCAGCATCTTCCAGGCTCCGGAGGTTGTCGCCGCATCACGTCCGCTGAGCTTCTTGGCCAGATCATGCGCCCGGCTCTCTAGGTGCTTCCATTTGTCGACGAAGTCGCGGCGTGGAATCAGTCGCTGAATCTCGGAGATGTCTTTGTCCGACATCTTTTTCGTCAGGAAGTACATGGTGATGGGCCCGGTCTCGGGGAAGTAGCCGAAGTTGTTCATCAACTGGCGCTGCTTCATCACCAGCCCGACATCTCCAGCCTCAATTTTGGCTGCCGTCCAGTGGGGATGCAAAACCTTCAGCCAGCCTTCACGCTCCAGCGCACGCACGACGGTGATGGGATCTTCCTCGTGGGCGAGCTGCTCCAGTTCGTGTCCGATGGAGCGCTTCCCGATGTACTCGATGTAGTTGTTCTCTTTTGCGGCGTCGTATCGTGCCTGGGTGCGTTCTTCGAGCGCATAGTGAAAACGCGCTGCCAGGCGCGTTGCTCGAATCAGCCGAATGGGGTCTTCCAGAAATGCATAGCTGTGCAGGATGCGAAGCACCTTGGCTTCGATATCGGCGGTGCCGTTGAATGGATCGAGCAACAATCCGCGTGAACCCGGATTGAGCGATAACGCCATGGCGTTAACAGTGAAGTCGCGCCGGCGCAAATCCTCATTTATTGTTGCGGCTGTGATGGTCGGTGCCTTGCCCGGCTTGTCGTAGACCTCCGAGCGCGTCATGTTCAACTCGGCGCGCACGTTGCCCGGCATCAACAAGTAGAGGATTCGCAGGTCTTCATCAACGCCTTGCACGCTGATGCCGACTTTATCGAGTTCTTTCTGAAGTTTGAGCGGATTGCCCTGTACGCTCAGATCGATATCGCGAATGGGAAAGCCGGTAATCAGGTCCCGGATCGTCCCGCCCGTCAGGTAGATGTTTAGCCCCGCATGGCGGGCGATCTCCTGAATCAAAATCACACCCTTTTGCTGATCCGGGGTCAGCCGGGTGTCCATGCTGTAGATATAGTCTGCCATCTAAGCGTAAGATTCTATGGTGCTTCCTAGGTAAAACATGTTTTGGCAAGACAGGCCAGTGGATATACAGACTTCCATACTGCTCCCCCCGCCACGAAAATGACTGTCAGATTCCGGAATGCCCGTCTTTGATTCCTGGGAAACGGATAGCGGCAACCTCTACTCGAATCGAGACTTACGGGATATCGGCTCCGGGAGCGCTGCACAGCGAACAATAACACAAGGTTCACGTTTTGGCTATTTCAAAGCTCGTTATCAAGAGGCATTCCTGGAGCAAAGATGCGAAAATGAAGCCAGTAGCAGCCTTACCCTACTAGCAGTCGGGCCGTCGTCGACTTCGGCACAATCGGCTGCATAGCACTGAGCTCAAATGTCCTCCACACGCAAGAAAGTCATCGTTCGCAAGCTGGATCGCGACACCGCCACTGGCTACGTGGGCTCCGAGTTCGTCGCTGACGGAAAGCTTGAGCTGCTGAATCAGGCTGGCAACGTCGTGACCATCGCGATCAGTGACATCAAGGGCGTGTACTTTGTGCGTGAGTTCGGCGAACCTGAGTCGCTTACGCGCAAGACGTTTGCTTCGCGTCCGCGCGCCGAGGGACTCTGGGTTCGGCTGCGCTTTCGCGACAACGAAATCATCGAAGGGTTGATGCCCAACGACCTGGTGCAGGAAGGCAGCGACGGTTTTTCCATCATTCCGCCCGACACTCGCTCCAACACCCAGCGAATTTTCGTCCCCCGCTCAGCCCTGGCTGAGATGAATGTCATCGCTGTAATTGGGGAAAAGAAGAAGCAGCGTGCACCCGGGCCGGAAGACGCCAGACAAGTTTCTATGTTCGGATAGGCATCTGGCTCGCCAGTTTGCGATGTCGGCGAAAAGTTCGGTTGGAGACGTTCGGTACTTCTCCGCCCGCCAAATGGCACCCACGTGGAAGAATCCAGCTCCGTAGGCGCGACCTAATCCAGCCCAGCGCCCAGGCGCCGCCGAAGTGCTGGGTCAGGCTATTCTCTGGTTTGCGAACTGGTGCTGACAACCTAGGAAACCGCGCCGTCAGGCGCAGCAGATCTTAGCCCAGCGCTTTAGCGCTGGCTGGAGTGGGAAATACCGCCTAGTCCGGTGGCCAACCTAGACGTTGCAGGATCGCGATTGCACAAGCAATCTGCGTACGCAGCCAACAACTGCAAGCAAAACCCGCAAGCCGCAGCCCTCGCCCTTCGTATAGGATCATCTCGTGGAAATCGAGACAGCCTGGAACCGCATTGCCACCGGCGTGCGCAAATTTCAAACTGAGATCTTTCCCACCCAGCGGGCGATGTTCGAGCGCCTCAGCAAAGGACAAGCCCCGCTCGCATTCTTCATTACCTGTGAGGACTCGCGCATCGTCCCCCACCTGTTTACGCAGACGGAGGCAGGCGAGATCTTCACCGAGCGCAATCCGGGAAACATGGTCCCGCAATACAGTCCGCATGTCGGCGGCGTCACCGCCGGCGTGGAGTACGCCAACCTGGTCCTCAAAGTGCCGCTGATCATTCTCTGTGGCCACACCGATTGCGGGGTCATGAAGGCGCTCCTCAACCCCGAGACGACCTCGGGCATGCCTGGGGTCCAGCAATGGATGCGTCACGGAAACGAAGCGAGGCATATCACACTGCGCGATTATGCCGATTGTCCGGAAGAGGAAAAACTGACTCGCCTTGCAGAAGCGAACGTGTTGCAGCAGATCGCCAATTTGAAAACCCATCCCAGCGTGGCCTCCCGCCTCGACGCCGGCGAAGTCATGATCCGGGGATGGGTTTACGACATCGGCAACGGCTCCATTCGCCAGGCCGATCCGGAGACGGGCGAGTTCGTACCATTCTCAGGAGAATAGTTCTACCTTCGATCGGCGGATGGGCTCGTTTCGGGCCGCAAGCTGCTAACTGACTCCCGCCTGGGCTTTGGCTTGTTCAATATCTGGGGCGAACTGGAAGAGCTGGTCGACTTTCGTGACTTTGAGCGCATTAATGAGCCGCTCGCTGGCCCCTGCCACGATAAGCTTGCGGCCCGCATGCTCCCGCGAAATGTGCGCACCCACCAGGCAGCCGATTCCAGCCGAGTCAATATAAGGGACGTCCGACAAGTCGAGGATCAGTACCTGCGCCTCATCGGAGCGGACCATCGACTGAAAGCTAAAGAAATTGCCCAGCAGCAAAGGGCCATGCAGCCGCAAAATGCTGGTGCCGCCTGGGCTGCTAACGCGTTCGATGGCGAGAGGTTTCTCTTGCATAATCCGGGATTGTAAATGTTTCGCGAGACTGTAATGTTAAAGCAGCATTACGCGGTTACAAAGATAGGCTGGCGCTCCACAATTTTCATCCTGGCGCGAGCTCGGCTTTTTTTGCCAGGCCCCTTGGGCCGAATCTTGAAGTCCGCCGGAAAAATTGTGGCTTGGTTCGGTTGCCGTGGAAGGCAACCCTTATCCTTGTAAGCGCGGTGTAAGCTGAGCATAAACAATGATCAAGCTGAACTTTGCTGGCCGCGCTTTGCTCTTCGCCGTAACCTTCGGTTCACTCCTGTCCGCGCAGATTCCTCAGGAAACAAATCCATCACAGCCAAAGCCGGCGCCCGAGCTGTCCGCTCCGGCGCAAGCCGGTCCAGGGGCGCCACTGGTTGCACCGAAGCTCACCAAAGAAGACGTCGAGGCATTTCTCGATGGCGTGGTGCCGATCCAGCTTCAGAAGGACGACATCGCTGGCGCCGTCGTAGTGGTAGTCAAGGACGGCCAAGTCCTGTTTGCTCAAGGCTACGGCTTTTCCGACGTGAAGAGCCGGAAACCGGTGAGCGTCGACGATACCCTCTTCCGGCCCGGATCAATTTCCAAAACCTTTACCTGGACAGCGGTGATGCAACTGGTCGAGCAGGGCAAGATCGACCTCGACCGCGACGTGAATCAGTATCTTGACTTCCGAATCCCCGCACCATTTGGCAAACCGGTCACCATGCGCGACCTGATGACGCACACTCCCGGCTGGGAAGAGTCGATCAAGGAGCTGTTCGTCGCCAACGCGGCCGACCTTTACCCCCTGGACCGCTATCTCAAGAAGCGGCTGCCCAAACAGATTTACCCTCCGGGAACCACCCCGGCCTATTCCAACTATGGCGCTGCGCTTGCCGGCTATATCGTGAGTCGTGTCTCTGGCTTACCTTTCGACGAGTACGTGGAACGAAACATCCTCCAGCCGCTGGGCATGGCGCACTCTACTTTTCAGCAACCGCTGCCCGAAAACCTGAAGCCTTTGATGTCGGAAGGCTACGACAAAGCTTCTGACCCGGCGAAGGGCTTTGAATTTGTGGAAGCCTATCCCGCCGGCAGTATGTCGGTGAGCGGCGCTGACATGGCCAGGTTCATGATTGCTCACCTGCAGAACGGCGAATACAACGGCAATCGCATACTGAAGCCGGACACCGCTCAGCTCATGCACTCGCGCGCCTTTGGCCTGGCGCCGGAGATGAACGGTATGGCCTATGGGTTCTACGAGGAGACCCGCAACGGCCACCGCATCATCGGCCATGGAGGCGATACCCAGTGGTTCCACAGCGATATGCACCTCATGCCCGATCAGAATCTCGGCTTCTTCGTTTCCTACAACAGTGCAGGGAAGGGCGAAGGCTCGCCACGCACCATACTTTGGCAGAGCTTTCTGAACCGCTACTATCCCTACACTCCGCCCGAAGCTGAGAAAGTTGCCGCCGCCGAGAGCGACGCACGATCTGTGGCGGGAAGTTACTGGTCGAGCCGGCGTTCAGACACCACGGTGGTTTCGGTTGGGTCCCTGTTCGGGCAAGGTAAAGTCAAGGCGAACTCTGACGGGACCATCACCTTCACCTTTGCTAAGGACTTTGCAGGAAACTTGAAGCACTTCCGCGAGATTGCCCCCATGCTGTTTCGCGAGGAGCATGGGCAATCCCGGCTGGCCTTTGTCGATGACTACGCTGGGCGACGGGTTATCGTGACCGACGTCCCCATCCTGGTACTTCAGCCCGTTCCATGGTGGAAAATCCAGAGGCCTAACCTCACGATTCTGCTTTTCTCAGTAGGGATGTTTGCGCTGACGCTGCTCTTCTGGCCCATCAATGCTTTGTTGCGGCGGCATTATAGCGACCGGCTGTCTTTGAGCGCGGAATATCGCCGTGCAAGGCGATGGATGCGGGTAACCTGCGTGCTCAACCTCGGCCTGCTGGTGGTGGTTGCATTCTGGAGTGTAATGGCGCAGAACAACATTGGCCTGTTGAGCAGCCGTTTCGACGGACGCCTCCGCGTTCTGGAAACACTAGCGCTGCTTGATGTATTGGGTGGCCTGGTAGGTATCTGGTACTTTGTACGCTCGTGGCGAGAATTTGATCTCTGGTTCTGGACGAGAATCTGGAATACGCTGCTGATGTTCGCCTGCCTGGGTTATGCCTTCTTCCTGGTCAACTGGCATCTTTTTGGTTTCAGCGTGAACTATTGAGTACTGTTCTCCGAGCTTGGCGCTGGAGCGGCATGGAGTCTACAGGCTGCTGAAAACTCATGTGAAGGGAAGCGCTCCCGAGCGATCACGGTAAGTCTACTGCACGGTTATCGTCGCGTTGCCGCTCTGCCCACTATAGCTGGCGGTGACCGTAGCCGTCCCGGTTGCAATCGCCGTGACCAAGCCCGTGCTGCTCACAGTCGCAATCGTGGTATCGCTCGAATTCCATGTCGCCGAGTTGGTGACATTACTACTGGAGTTGTTGGAAAAGGTTGCCGTGGCGGTAAGCTGCTGGGTCTGTCCTGAGATCAAGCTCACGCTGGACGGCGATACCGTGACGCTGGTGACGCTTTGATTGCTGACCGTCAGCCCGGTCTGAGCGATGACGCTCCCCGATTTGGCGGCAATCGTGGTTGTCCCCAGCAGAGACCCGGCCGAAGCCAATCCAGTGCTATTGATGGTGGCGATATTGCTGGTCGACGAGCTCCAGGTCACCTGGCTGGTGGCATCGCCTGTCGTGTTGTTGCCATAGGTCGCAGTTGCCGTGTACTGCTGAGAGCCGCCCGGAGCGATGCTCGCATTCAGAGGAGACAGCGTCAGGGACACGATAGCATTGGCTGACGGGAAAAACTGTCCGCACGCCGTCAGCGACACACAGATAGCGACAGCCGTGAGGAATGCCAAGCCCAGCAGTTGAGAGTATACAGATCGCCGCACGTTGTTTATGGTAACACCCGAAAGTGACCCTCCGCTAATGACCGCAGAGGTCAGGGCTCCTTGTATCGATTGCCGGTCTCTTATTCACATCGCAGTGCGAAGCCGTTCCATTCTTTGTCTCCCAGGCGGTTCGCGAGCGATGAGATTGATGAGATGTCAGGCTCAAAGTTTAGGCATCCTTTTGACGGCCGAACTCCAATTAGGTCACTGGTAGCGATATTTGTTCATCAGATACGTCAGGCGACCGGACAAGACATAAGAAGCTGTCAGATTTGTTAGACTATTCTTACTTCGCTGTAGAGAGGAATAAGAATGGATCTAAAGAGCGTGCTTGAACAACTGCAAGCTGAGCGAGATCGCGTCAATCAGGCTATAACCGCCCTGGAAAGTCTTCAGGGCGTTTCTTCTGCACCCCGTCGTGGGCGGCCGCCTAAGAACCCCAACCGCTATGCCAGCGTTGTTGCTATGCCAAAGAAGCGCACCATGAGTCCTGCCGCCCGCAAGCGCATTTCGGAAATGATGAAGAAACGCTGGGCGGAGAGAAAGCGGAGAGGCAGAGCGGCATAACCACTAGTTCGGTTTATTGCCCACACGGCGCCCGAAATCTCGGGCGCTTTTTTCTAGGCTATTTTCTTTCGATCAGCCTTGCCGTCAGCACCGCGCCGTCACGATCATCGTGCAGCTTGATGGGGAAGATGAGTACGTTCCAGCTCCAGTGGGTGTTCTTGAGCGGCAAGTGTGATGTGCCCTGAAATCCACGGCGGTCGATATAGGTCTCGCGCGTGTCGCAGACGGTTCGCAAGGTCTCACGCCACTCTTCTCCCAGGGTGGGGAATTGATCGAACAGATTTTTGCCGGCAAACCATGAGCGCTTGTGGCCGTTCATGGCCGCAAAGTAGTCGTTGACGTACTGCCAGATGCCGTCGCGGTCAAGAATCTCCAGCACAATGTCATCACCCATGGCCATGGAAATTCGCGAGTAGTAAAAGTCACGCGCGTCGACCACCACCGGCCGTCCGCGCTTCTTCGCCTCAAAGCTGCGAAGCGCACTCAGCAGGTCGTCCACCGAGCTATAGCCTTTCAGCAAATGCATGTCGGCGATGCCACCAAACCTTCGCTCCAGCGTGGCGGACATGATGATGATGGGAACCTGCGGGCGCGTGTGCCGCAGGGTATTCGCCACGTCAGTCCCGAACTTTCCTGCGCCCAGGTGATAGTCGAGAACAGCGATATCGATTTCCTGCAATTTGGTCTGCGCCTCTTCGATGGAACTTGAGGTGACAACCTTATAGCCCTTCTGGCGCAGGATCGCTGCGCGCAGGATAAGGTTATCCTCGCGATCATCCAGCAACAGCACTCGTATAGGCGTTGCTGAGACCAACTGTGGGCCGGCGTCGGAAGGTGGCGTTTTGGTTGTGTCGACAGTCATCTAGGAACGTTAGAGTGTGATCAGGTCCAATCGGTCACCTCAAAGCGAGCCAGGGCGCATATTTTTGATCACGGCCCTAGTCCCTCTCTTCAGGGCCGCCCCTGTCGGCAAGATCATTGGGAGCCAGCCGCCGCACCGCTCGCGCCAGTTCAGGAAGCCGGGTGAAGATCGACACCGCACGCAGCCACTGCTTGTTGTCGAACGCCGGGCTGCCGCTGACCACACTGCTTGCGGGAATGTCGCCATGAGTCCCGCTCTGCGCGGTGACGACAACGTTGTCGCCGACCCGGCAGTGTCCGGCAACACCGGCTTGTCCCGCTAGTATTACGTTCTTTCCAATCACACTGGAGCCCGCCAGCCCCACCTGCGCGCAGAGTAAAGTATTTTCGCCGACGGCGGAACCATGGCCTACCTGTGCCAGGTTATCGATTTTAGCTCCACGGCCCACCCGCGTTTCACCGATACTGGCACGGTCGACGCAGGCGTTGGCCTGCACCTCCACCTCACTCTCCAGAATGGCAGGACCGGATTGCGCGATCTTCTGCCAGCGTTCGCCGTCCCGCGCGAAGCCAAAACCGTCGGCGCCTATGATCGCTCCATTTTGCAGAATGACGTCGTCGCCCAGGGTGCAGAACTCCCGCACCACGGCGTGAGCATGAGCCAGGAAGTTCTTTCCTATATGCACACCACGATAGATCACTACATGGGGCAGCAGCACGGCATCGTCGCCAATCTCGACGTCTTCCCCGATGACCACATAGGCTCCCACATGCGCGTTCGCACCCAGGCTCGCCGAACTTGCGATGATCGCGGTGGGATGGATTCCAGGCGCATTGTGTGGCGCTTGGTAGAACAGGTCGATGGCACGCGCGAAAGCGAGATAGGGATTATCGCTGCGTAGCAACGCCGTGCTTCCCGCCGGGAAGTCCTGTCCCACAATAATGGCCGAGGCTGCGGTAGTCTTGGCCGCCGCGACGTACTTCGGGTTGGCGATGAAGGTGATCTGTCCGGCGGTGGCTTCCTCGATCCCGGCTACACCGTTAATCTCCAGGTCGGGATTGCCGTTATCCAGAGTTGCTCCCAGGGCTGACGCGATAGCTGACAGTTTCATAACTGCTAACGATAAATGGTCGCAAGCAATTCAACCACGGAATCGCGCGGAAGAAGCCGGTCGGAAGCGATCAGGAGTCCAAACCAGACTTACCTCTGATCCGTTCCGATCCGGGCAAATCCATGGCGAGGGTTCCAGGGAAGGTCTGATTAAGTCCGGGCTGTTGAAGGGGACGGCCTTCAGGCCGTCCATAAGTGCATGGGATAAGCTGGGCTTTAGCCCCTGTGGGTGTTTGACGCTACTTAAATTAAGACTCTTCTTGACTCTGATCTGTGCCGATCCGTGCCAATCCGTGGTGAGTCTCCACCAACTGCTAGACTGAAAACGATGAGTGAAATCGCCGCCAATTCTCTCGCCCGCGCTTCTTCCGCCTACCTGCGCTCCGCCATGCATCAGCCTATCCATTGGCATGAGTGGGGCGAGGAAGCCTTCGCCCACGCTCAGCAGGAGAACAAGCCGGTACTTCTCGACATTGGCGCGGTGTGGTGCCACTGGTGTCATGTAATGGACCGTGAGTCCTATGAGAGCGCCGAAGTGGCCGAGATCATCAATCGAGAATTTGTGGCGGTGAAGGTCGATCGCGACGAGCGCCCCGATGTCGACAGCCGCTATCAGCTTGCCGTTTCGGCGATCGCGGGCACCGGCGGGTGGCCGTTGACCGTCTTCCTTACGCCGGAAGGCAAGCCATTTTACGGTGGAACCTACTTCCCGCCCATCGATCAGTGGGGAAGGCCCAGCTTCAAGAAAATCCTGCTCGCCATTGCCGAAGCCTATCGCGAGCGGCGGAATGAGGTCGTCGATTCAGCAAACCAGACCATGCAGATGCTGAACGCCGAAGGCTTTGCCGGGCGTCAGGCAGATTTTTCGCCGCGCATTGTTGGCGTCATGGTCCAATCGGCGCTGCCGATCTTCGACGAGAAACATGGCGGCTTTGGTAGCGCTCCCAAGTTTCCGCACGCCTCGGCCATCGATCTGCTGCTTGACTGGTACGCCCGCACTAAAGAAGACCGCGTCAAGACCGTCATCGTTACCACGCTTACGAAGATGGCGCAGGGCGGTGTTTACGACCAGCTCGCCGGCGGATTCCATCGCTACTCGGTCGATGAGCGCTGGATCGTTCCTCACTTCGAGAAAATGTCGTACGACAACTCGGAGCTGCTGAAGAACTACGTTCATGCTTACCAGGTGTTCGGCGATGAGTTCTACGCGCACATCGCGCGCGACATTATTCGCTGGATGGACGAGTGGCTGAGCGATCGCGACAGAGGCGGTTTCTACGCTTCGCAGGACGCCGATATCAGCCTTGACGATGACGGCGACTACTTCACCTGGACGGCGGAAGAAGCCAAGGCCGTACTGAGCGATGACGAATTTCGCGCTGCCTCGCTGCACTTCGACATCGGCGAGCAGGGCGAGATGCACCACAACGCCGCCAAAAACGTCCTCTGGGTTGCGATGCTGCCGGAGGAAGTCGCCGGCAAGATGGGCCGCAAGCCGGCTGAGGTGATCGAGCTGCTCGCCTCGGCCAAGACAAAGATGTATGCCGCCCGCCTGAAGCGGCCAACGCCCTTCGTCGACAAGACGGTTTATGTGAACTGGAATGCGATGTGCGTCTCCGCCTATCTACAGGCCGCACAGGCCTTGGGTCTGGACGACGCTCGCAAGTTCGCCTTGCGTTCGCTGGATCGCATCCTGGCGGAAGCCTGGGACGATATGCGCGGTCTGTCGCACGTCATTGCCTACGCCGATCCAAAAGCCGAGAAGCGTTTTGTTAAGGGATTTCTCGACGATTACGCCTTCACCGCCATCGCCTGCCTGGATGCCTACGAAGTCACTGGCGCCATCAGCTACTTCCGCTTTGCAGAGAAAATTGCGAAGGAGATGATCGCGCGCTTTGGCGATGCGACCTCCGGCGGTTTCTTTGATTCCGAAGCAACGATTGAAGAGAAACTACAGCTCGGAGCGCTGTCGGCTCGCCGCAAGCCCTTTCAGGATGCGCCCACGCCCGCCGGAAATCCCGTTGCTGCCATCGCGCTGCTGCGCCTGCATGCCTACACCAACGATGCCAAGTATCGTGACAAGGCCGAAGACACGCTGGAGGTCTTCGCCGGCGTGGCCGAGCAGTTTGGCATTTACGCTGGAACCTACGGCCTTGCCGCGACCTGGATGTCGCGCCCGCACATACAAGTTGTCGTGGTCGGCGAAGACGACAACGCCAAGGCATTGCTCAAGGCCGCGCGCGCCAGCTTCCTGGTAAACAAATCGGTGGTACACCTGACCGACAGCGAAGCAGTGGCCGCAAATCTTCCACCGGTGCTGGCAGAGACCATTCCCAACCTACCCGGCCTGAAAGAGAAGAAGTCGCTGGCGGTAGTTTGCAAGAACTTCACCTGCCAGCCGCCGTTGTTTGACGCGAACCGCTTGGCTGAACTGTTGCGCGAGACGTAGGAGATTCTGTGGACCGTTTCAGGGGAGTTGCACTCACCGCTCTCATCGTGAGCCTGGCTTCGCTTACCGGTTGTCAGCATTTGACGATCCATACCGATAAGCTGTTCAAGCCGAGCGCCGATCTGTCCGAGATTGTCGGCATCGTGGCAGGCTTCGGAACCACCTTCGCTGCCTTCCCCGATTTACTTGCCATGCTCAGGCGCCGCTCCAGCGAAGGCATGAACCCCAGGATGAGCGCAATCATGGGCGCCTTTCAAATCCTCTGGGTTTACTACGGTCTGTTGATAGCCTCGCGTCCCGTCATCATCTGGAACGTCATCGCGGTACTGATCAATTTCATGACGGTCGGAGCCTACGCCCACTTCCTCAAAACCGAAAGAGAACGACAGGCGCGCGCCGTCGGAGGTCGCAAGTCGTAAGACCTTGCCGATTGTCGACGCTGTTCTGATCGCAAACGTCTAGGCCCAATGAGCGTGTGATTACAGCCAAGCGTGAGCGAAGCCCCGGCAATCGCCGACGTAGCTTGCTTTGGGCGGGGCCGAAGGCCGCGGTGGCGAATGGGATGCTCTATGTCGGCTCCGGCGATGGGTATCTGTACGCCTTCCATCTGCCAGACTAGTGACGAGCGCATTGTTGCAATCCGCCGTCCCTCCGAGACTTCGGTCATCTCGAACGCAAGCTTCCCCAGGGTTCCGCTTGCGCTCCGCCCTTCGTGATGACAAGGCGGTTGACTTGGTTTGCGTGCAGATCAGGCTTTGGGCGGCGCCATCGAGAACAGGCCCTTCGCTCAAGATGACAACCCAGGATGAAGCGCCGCCGGAAGAGTTGCGGCCCTCCTTCCCACTCAACCCTCGCATCGCGTCATTCGATGGCGCAGCCTACAGTTCAGCCGCTATCGCATGGGCTCCCCCGAATTCGCCAATTATCATCGACATAAGCTATGCGAGCCCGATACCGGCGCTGGATCTACAACTGGGAGTCCCGTCTCACCTCGCGCGACACCAACCGCATCGTGCGTCCGTTGGAGTGGGGAACGGAGTGGGCATCGCTTTGGCCGGTGGTTGCCGACATTCGCCCGCCGCAGGATCCCGCCGACTCTGCTGCCATGATCGACTACTGGATGGCGGTAAACCAGCGCATCATCGCCCACAGCGATGACTTTTACGCTTACCAGACGCCAACCGATTTTCGCCTGGAACGCCGCAAGGTGGAACTTTTCCACACCGGCAGTGAGCCGCCTACGACCAAGCTGAAAGATGAGGCGGCGCATTTCCTGCGATTCACCTCGGCAATCGAGACGCCTTACGCAGAAAACAATTTGATGAACGCGCGCTGGTTCCCGGCGAGAGGTCAGCGCGCCGTGGTGGTCATGCCGCAGTGGAACGCCGACGGCATAAGTCACAACGGCCTGTGTCACATTTTCAACCGGCTGGGCATTGCCGCGCTGCGCATGAGCCTGCCGTATCACGACATCCGGCGTCCGGACGGGTTGACGCGCGCTGACTATGCCGTATCCGCCAACATCGGGCGCACGATTCATGCCGTCAAGCAGGGGATTGCCGACATTCGTTCTTGCATGGACTGGCTGGAACAGCAGGGCTACAGCAAGCTGGGCATCGTCGGCACCAGCCTGGGCTCGTGCTATGCGTTCATCGCCGCGGCCCACGATCCCCGTATCACGGTGAACGTTTTCAATCACGCATCGACGACCTTCGGCGATGTAGTCTGGACCGGCCAGTCGACGCGACACATCCGCAAGGGAATGGACGGCGTGCTGAATCACGATCAGGTGCGCGATCTATGGATGTGCATCAGTCCCATGGTTTACTTCCAGAAGTTCCACCGCTGGCCGAAGAAGTCGCTGATGATCTACGGCCGCTACGACCTGACCTTCCTGCCCGAGTTCTCCATGCAGGCCGCAGGGGAATTTCTCAAGCGCGGACTCAACACCACCATCAAAGCGCTACCCTGCGGCCACTACACACTCGGCGAGGCTCCCTACAAATACATGGACGCCTGGCATATCTCGCGCTTTCTCGCCAAGGCATTTGCCGGCTAGAGCATTTTCTGTTTTCGTGTAACCGGGGTAGAGCGGGCCTTCAGGCCCGCGTCCGGCCGCCATTCCAAGGTTAGGGTCGTGCATCCCGCTGCATTCGCAGCAGGATGCACAACCCCCAACAGGATGGTAAGCCGTAAAGCGGCGCTGAAAGCGCCGCTCTACCCGAGCTAGCGGCCCATTCGAAAATCGCAAGACACGAGTTCGCTACCCCGAGAAAACTTCTTGACAACCCACTGCGCGGGCAGCAATCATCCGAGGACACGCTTAATTCCGTCGGCCCGTGAACCTTGCAGTTCGAAGGGGAAGGACTGCAACCGGGCTGAATCGAAGCTGTTCGTCGCGCTTCATCAGCTTTCACATTTGTGGTTTGGGTCACCAAGGGTAAACCGTAGCCGTGAGTTTCAAACCTCGAGCTGCATCTCTCATGCGCAGCGTTCTTGCTGTGGGCTTTGGTGTGTGGGCAGGCTCACAGGCTGCGGCGGCACTGAATCCGGCTACTCCCAGCATCTTCAGCCCGGCTTCCACTCCGGCTGACTCCATCTACCACCTGTCGCTGTTCGTGCTGGCGATTTGCGGCGGCATCTTTCTCACGGTCTTCACGCTGCTGGTTTATGCGGTGGTCAAGTTTCGCCGCCGCGCTGATGACGATGGCCGTGAGCCCCCGCAGATTTACGGCAGCAACCAGATGGAGCTGGCCTGGACAGTGATTCCCGTGGTAATCGTGGTGGTGCTGTTTCTCGCCACCGCGCGCGTGATCCACGCCATTGAAGACGCCAAGCTTCCGCTCGAGCACGGTGGAAGTCATCGCCATCGGGCACCAGTTCTGGTGGGAGTTCCAGTATCCGCAGCAGGGATTCACAACTGCAAACGAGTTGCATGTGCCGGTGAGTCACGGCCCCGAGGGGACGCCCACGCACATCAAGCTGCTCTCGGCTGACACCGACCATAGTTTCTGGGTCCCGCAACTTGCCGGCAAGACCGATCTCATTCCCAATCACCCGAACGAGATGTGGATTGAGCCGCACAAAACCGGGACCTATTTCGGGCAATGCGCCCAATATTGCGGCGTAGAGCACGCCATGATGCTGCTGCGAGTGGTCGTCGAGTCTCCGGAAGATTTCCAGAAGTGGGTGGAGGAGCAGAAGCGACCGGCGGTGCGGGATGCGAGCGTGGCGCACGGCCGGGAGGTCTTTGAGACGACCGCTTGCGTGAACTGCCATACCGTGGAAGGCACCAATGCACACGGCACGTTTGGCCCGGACCTGACTCACCTGATGAGCCGCGAGACCATTGCCGCCGGCGCGGCGGTCAACAACCGCGCGAACCTGCGCCAGTGGATTGAGGACCCGGACGTCATCAAGCCGGGAGCGCTGATGCCGGCGATGAAGATGAGCCAGGCTGATGTGGATGCCGTAACCAACTACCTGTTGACGCTGCGCTGACAGGACTGAAAAATGTTCGACGCTGACTCATTATCGCAACCGATGTTCGTGCCTGAGGCGGGCGCGGCCGACCGCACCTTCTTCGAACGGCTGCACGAGTGGATCGTCACCGTCGATCACAAAAAGATCGGCCTGATGTACGTCGGCTACGGCGTGCTGTTTCTGGTCATCGGCGGCATCGAAGCCTCGATCATGCGGGCCCAGTTGGCGGTTGCCAACAATCATCTGGTTTCGCCCGAGACCTTCAACCGCATGTTCACCATGCATGGCACGACCATGATTTTCTTTGCGGCCATGCCCATCGTTTTCGGCATCGCCAACTATCTGGTGCCGCTGATGATCGGTGCGCGCGACATGGCGTTCCCCCGCTTGAATGCCTTCAGCTTCTGGATGAGCGCATTTGGCGGCATCATTCTGTACTTCAGCTTCGTCGCCGGCAGCGGACTCTATGGCGCGGGCTCGGCGCCCGACGTAGGCTGGTTTGCCTATGCTCCTCTCACCTCCCCGGCATTTTCAGTAGGACACAGCACCGACTACTGGATCATCGGGCTGCTGGTTGCTGGGGTTGGCTCCATCGGCACAGCGTTGAACATCCTGACCACGATTCTCACCATGCGATGTCCCGGCATGACGCTGCGGCGGCTGCCCCTGCTGGTGTGGATGAACGTGGTGGTGGCGGCGCTGGTGCTGGTGGCCGTCTCGCCATTGACCTCGGCGCAGATCATGCTGCTGCTCGACCGCTACCTGGGCGCGCACTTTTTCGACCCACAGGCCGGGGGGTCGGCCGTCATCTGGATGCACTTCTTCTGGATCTTCGGGCATCCCGAGGTTTACATCCTGGTGCTGCCGGCATTCGGGATCATCTCCGAGGTCATCCCGGTTTTCTCCCGCAAGCCGATCTTCGGCTACAACATCATGGTGCTGGCGACTATCGCCATCGGCTTCATCAGCCTGAGCGTATGGGCGCACCACATGTTCACCATCGGCATGACCTCCTACGCCAATGCCTTTTTTGTGGCCTCCACGGCGGCCATCGCGGTGCCTACGGGAATCAAGATCTTCAACTGGCTGGGCACCATGTGGGGAGGGAAACTCATCTTCAGCTCCGCAATGCTGTTCTGCGTGGCGGCCGTCGCCCAGATGCTGATTGCCGGACTCACCGGAATCATGCTGGCAACCGCTCCGTTCGATTGGCAGCTCGGCAATTCCTACTTCGTCATCGCCCACTTTCATTACGTCATCCTGGGCGTCATTGTCTTTTCTGTGTTCGGCGCCAGCTACTACTGGTTCCCCAAGATCACTGGAAGGCTGATGAACGAAACCCTGGGGAAGTGGCATTTCTGGCTGTTCCTGATCGGGTTTCATGTGACCTTCGACTTCATGCACATCCCCGGAATACTGGGCATGCCGCGCCGCATTTACACCTACGAGGCAAATCGGGGCTGGGAGGTGTGGAACCTGATTGTCTCTATCGGCGTGATTATTCAGGCCGTGGCCATCCTGTGCTGGGTGGTGAACCTGGTGTGGTCGAAGTACAAAGGCCAGGCCGCGGGAAACGATCCCTGGGATGCATGGTCGCTGGAGTGGTCGACCACATCGCCGCCGCCCGATTACAACTTTGCCATCATCCCCACGGTGCGCAGCCGCCGTCCGCTGTGGGACTTGAAACATCCGGAAGATCCGGACTGGAAGTACGAGTAGAGGAGACTACGTTTGGCAGCACCGAGCATTGCGCTGAAACCGCCTGAGATGCCGCTGGCCCACGAACTGCGCGGGCGCGTTGGCATGTGGTGCCTGATCGTGGCGGAATCCTCAATCTTCACCATTTTTGTGGTGGCGTACTTGTTTTACGCGGGGAAGAGCCTCAACGGGCCGTATCCGAATGAGGTGTTGCATGTCCCGGTGTTCAACTCGATCTGCCTGTTCTCCAGCAGCTTCACCATCCTGATGGCGGAACGCGCCATGCGGCGCAATGCGATCAAGCTGTTCGGAATCTGGTGGTTCTTCACGATCGCGCTGGGGTTCATCTTCATTTTGGGTACAGCGCGCGAGTGGTATGGGCTGATCTATCACGACGGGCTAACCATCAGCACCAACCTGTTTGGCACCACGTTTTATTCGCTCGTAGGCTTGCACGCGTTTCACGTCATCGTCGGATTGACTGGTCTGACGATCATCATGATTCTCACCGCCCTCGGCCATGTCACCCAGCAGCATGAGCATCGCATCGGCGTTTTCGCCATGTACTGGCACTTTGTGGATGCGATCTGGGTGGTGGTGCTGTCAGTGGTGTACTTCATCGCGCGATAGAGACCGACAACATGGCAACGCCACAACAACCCGCCCAGCGTCTTCCCGAACAGGTGGAGATCTCGCTGCCTGCGCCGACGGCGTGGCCCTTCTTCATGGCGGTGGGCGCGGCGCTGATATTCTCAGGCCTGCTGACCAATGTTTCGCTCAGCATTCTGGGCGCGATCCTCTATGTGGCTGCGGCGGTGGGGTGGTTCCGGCAGGTGCTGCCGCACGAACATCACGAGACGATTACGGCTACGGTTCCCGCCGAAGAAAAGGCTTTGGCTGCTCCACAGGTGGAGTATGTGCGCGCCGCAGAGAAGATACAACGCGCCTGGCTGCCGTTGAAGGTTTACCCGATGGTCTCGGGCCTGAGAGGCGGTTTGGCCGGCGGCGTGGCCATGGCGATCTTCGCCATGCTATACGGCATCTTCGTCGTGCACAGTATCTGGTACCCGATCAACCTTGTTGCCGGAACCCTTTACGCACCTAACGCTATGCCCTCAGCCCAAGCGCTTATGCAGTTCAACCCCGTGTGGTTGCTGTTTGCGGTGGCCCTGCACCTGACCATGTGCGTCCTGGTGGGATTGTTGTATGGCGCGATGCTTCCGATGTTGCCCGGACGGCCAATCGTGCTGGGCGGCATCATCGCTCCACTGATTTGGACGGGGCTGGTGTATTCCGTGCTCAACTTCGTCAATCCGTTGCTGGACGAGAAGATCAACTGGCTGTGGTTTGCCATCTCACAGATCGCTTTCGGCGTGGTCGCGGGCTTCGTTGTCGTCCGCCACAGCAAGGTCTGGACCGCTGAGAACCTGCCGCTGGCCATGCGCGCCGGCATTGAAGCGCCCGGCCTCATGAAGGAGCGCGATTCCGAGGAAGAGGGGCGATGAACATCCGCCTGGCAGCCGTCCTCGCTGTTGCGTTTGCGGTCTCCACCTCCGTCGGATGTCATCTTCCCGGCAAACCTCCACCGGGTCCGGAGGTCCCTAATCCAGATACGGTTCTGAATTCTAAGGTCCTCTACAGCCAGAACTGTGCGGGTTGTCACGGCGAGGACGGCAGGCACGGTGCGGCGATCGGCATCGGCGACCCCGTATACCTGGCGATAGCGACCGACGACACCATGCGCTCGGTGGTCAGCAAAGGCCGGCCAGGAACTGCGATGTCCGCCTTCGCGCAGGCGGAGGGCGGCATGTTGACTGATGCGCAAGTCAACGCAATCGTGCACGGCATTCGCGAGCGCTGGGGTAATTCCAGTGCAGTCGCGGGCGTCAATCCTCCGCCGTACGCAGCGACAGCGCCGGGAGATGTGCAACGTGGACAAGTTGCCTACAACAAGTTCTGCGCAAGCTGTCACGGCGAAGGCAAAAATTCTGGTAAGGCGGGGTCCGTGCTGAATCCGGCCTATCTCAGCCTGGTTACCAATCAGGGACTGCGCACCATCGTGATTACCGGCCGGCCCGACTTTGGCGCCCCCGACTGGCGCGACAATGTTCCCGGGCAGCCGATGACCGACCAAGAGATTACCGATGTCGTGGCTTTCCTGGCTTCGCATCGTCCCGCCACGGCGGCGGTGCAGAACCCGCCGCCGGCTACGGCAAATGCTTCCGGAGGTCCGCAATGAGTTCGCAGCCCGAGCCGACGAATCAGCAGAGCGAAAAGCAGGAAATCTCGCGCCGCGATGTATTCATGAAGATCGGCCTGTTGCTCAACGGCCTGGCGGCAGTGGTCCTGGCAACGCCGATCATCGGCTACCTGGTATCGCCAATTCTCGAGGCGAAAGGCAATGGCTACAAGCGCTGGATCAGCCTTGGCGAACTGGACGAGTTCCCGGAGAACCAGACGCGGCTGGCCAAGTTCAAGAATCCGATTACCGGCGTCTCCGATGGCCAGACGGATGACATTCCCTGCTGGGTACGCCGCATGTCGGGCGAGCAGTTCCAGGTCTTCGCCATCAATTGCGCGCATCTGGGATGTCCGGTGCGCTGGTTCCCGCAATCAGGACTGTTCATGTGCCCCTGCCACGGTGGCGTGTACTACCAGGACGGCTCGCGTGCCTCGGGGCCGCCGCCGCGCGGCCTGTTTGAATACCAATACAGAGTTGAAGACGGCAAGCTGATGATCTTTGCCGGCCAGTTGCCGACGCTCTCAACCACCGCGGCCCTGCGTGGTCCGAAGAGGAGTGGCGGATGTCAAGGCTAAGCCGAATCGGCGACTGGTTTGAGAAGAGGCTGCAGATCGGCGGAGCCATCCGCGACGCTGCCGAACATCCAGTGCCGCGCAAGTCGGCGAGCTGGTTCTACGTCTTCGGCAGCGCTGCCCTGACCATTTTCATTCTCCAGGTTTTTACCGGCATCATGCTGGCGCTGATCTACGTTCCCAGCGCCGCCGAGGCATGGAACAGCCTTCAGTTTCTGAATCACGCCGTCACCCTGGGATGGTTCCTGCGCGCCGTCCATGGCTGGGGCTCGAACTTCATGGTGGCGGTGGTGCTCATCCACATGTGCCAGGTGTTCTCTATTCGGCGCGTACAAGTTCCCGCGCGAACTTACCTGGATCGTCGGCGTCTTCCTGCTGCTGATGACGCTGGCGATGGCATTCACCGGGCAGGTCATGCGCTTCGATCAAGACGCCTACTGGGGCCTCGGCATTGGCGCGTCGATCTGTGGCCGTGTTCCGCTGATCGGGGCGTATGTCGTACACCTCTTGTTGGGAGGGCCGATTATCGGGGGCGCTACGTTGTCGCGCTTCTTCGCGCTGCACGTATTCGTGATCCCCGGCCTGCTGATCGGTCTCGTCTCGCTGCATCTGCTGATGGTCCTGAAGCTGGGCGTCAACGAGTGGCCGATGCCCGGGCGCGTGGTTCGCCGCTCAACCTACATGCAGGAATACCACGAGCTGACGAAGAAGCGCGGCGTGCCCTTTGTCCCCGTTGCCATCTGGAAGGACATGTTCTTCTCCGCCGCCATCATCGTCTCCATCATGGCGTGCGCGGCATACTTCGGACCGTTTGGGCCGAGTGGATATCCCAATCCGACAATCATCCAGACCATCCCCAAGCCCGACTTCTTCTTCCTTTGGCTCTATGCCATGCTGGCCCTGCTGCCGCCGGCGGTGGAGACGCCGCTGTTGCTCATCGGTCCGGTGATTGCCATCGGCTTTCTGGTTATTTTGCCCTTCATCTCCGGCGAAGGCGAGAAGAGTTGGAAGCGGCGGCCCCTGGCTGTGGTCACCCTGCTGCTCATCGCTGTAGCGTTAGGGACATTCACCAGGCTTGCGACCTACTCTCCCTGGAGCCCGGTGATGGATGGCTGGAGCAGCGATCCCGTGCCGGTTGAATTTCTGAACGGCAGAACGCCGCTGGAGCGGCAGGGTGCGCTAGTGTTTCAGGGCAAGCAATGCCGCAACTGCCACTGCGCTCGACGGGGTCGGCGGCAAGCGCGGTCCGGAACTGGACCGCGTGGCGACGCGTATGACACATGACCAGCTGGTGCGGCAGGTGATCCAGGGCGGCGGCAACATGCCCGCCTATGGCAAGAATCTGAGCCCGGCAGAGGTGACCGCGCTCGTCTCATTCCTGGACACCCTGCATCCGGCGAACCAGCGTCCGGCACGCGATGCCGCCGGGCGGGCCGTCACGCCACTGCAATCGCAAACGCCGCCCGCCACCCAAACGCAGTAGGTTTGGTTCAGCCAATGCTTGTTGCGCAGCGAGCTTTGTGTCAGGGCACGACTTCAGTCGTGCCGATACGCGCTTTATTTTCTGTCATCCCGAGCGGACTTTAGTCCGCGAGGGAACCTGCTTTCTAAGCCATCCAGAGCAGGGCCTTCGACTTCGTTCGATCGCCTGCGGCGATCTCACTCCGCTCAAGATGACAAGAGGTAGGGTTCGGCGTAACGACACGGCTGAAGCCACGTTCTTTCAGAGCCCACCGAGTAAACTGGACGAAACCCCATGCCTCCCGTGTTGCACGCCGCGCTCGCGTCCTGGGCGATTCCCTGGGTGCCCACACTTGCGATCTGCCTAACTGTCCTGCTCTACCTGCGCGGCTGGTACCTGCTGCGCTGCGCGGGTTTTCCCCTGATTCCACCATGGCGCGTGTGGGCGTTTCTCTCAGGAATGTTCTCGCTGTGGGTCGCGCTGGCCTCGCCCATGGACGTCTTCAACGGCTGGCTGCTGACCGCGCACATGACGCAGCACATGGTGTTGATGATGCTGGCGCCGCCGCTGATCCTGCTGGGCGCGCCGGTGATTCCTCTGGTCCGCGGCCTGCCGGTCTTCGCCGCACGCGAATTCGCCGGCCCATTCCTCAACTGGAGGCCGGCGCAGCGGCTTGGCCGCGCGCTCACCCAGCCCGTCTTCGCGCTCGTGCTCATGGGCGTAGTGATGCTCGGCTGGCATGTGCCGGTCTTGTACGAGCTGGCCGTGCGATCGCCGATATGGCACCAGGTGGAACACGCCTGCTTTTTCGGAACAGCTCTGATTTTCTGGTGGGCGGTGATTGAGCCTTGGCCGTTCCACGCGCTGTGGCCGCGATGGGCGATGGTGCCTTATCTTCTGATCGCCGATCTGCTGAACACCATTTTGTCCGCCGCGCTGGTGTTTGCCGGACGCGTGCTTTATCCGTCCTATGTCGACGCGCCGCAGGTCTTCGGGATGAACCCGCACCAGGACCAGGCTGCCGCCGGAGCTCTCATGTGGGTGATCGGATCGATGGCGTTCGTCATTCCTGCGGTGTGGGTGGGAATCCAATGCCTGTCGGTGCCGGCGCTGGCGCTGCAACCGCTGCGGCTGAAAAAGCGGCGCCCGATCCTGGCCGGCTACTGGCAGCGTGCGATGGCGAAGCTAGGACTCGACAGTTGGGGAGCCGATGCCGTGTCGTTCGTTGCGCTCTTCATTGCCACCGGGTTGGCATTCTCGGCGGTGATGGCCTTCTCCGGCCCCGACGATGACGATCTTGCATTGCGTGCGCGGCAGCAGACCGGAAACCTCGTGCTCTGGGTTTACGCGGCAGGCGAGGGAATGGTTGTCGGTGATAACGATGTCAGCGTTCTGGTGCAGGACGCGAGCGGCGACGCGTTTCTCGACAGCCGGGTTGAGGTCAGCGCGTCCCACGCAAGCCAGGGGCACGATGACGGTCCGGGCGTAAGCGGGGAGGAGAGCGACTCGGAAAACAAGCTGATGAAGTCGGCTGCGGTCGAGCTTCCGACTGCCGGTGCGTGGCTGTTTCGAGTCGATGCAGAGCAAGCGTCCGAACGCGCGTCAGTGACCTTCCCGGTTGAGGCGGTCACACACGAGCCTGGCTTTGATGACTGGTGGCCTTACCTGATCTTTCCCGTGATCGCCGCTTGCTTGTTGCTGATCTATGCTTACCGCCATCGTGCTGCCCCGCCGCGCCTGCGATCAGTTCCGGTGGCTTACACCAGGCGTGCTGCCCACCACAGCACGAATCCGCCCAGCAGGATCCGATAGATTGCAAATACGGTAAAGCCGCGCGTGCGCACCCAGCGCATGAACCAGGCGACGACTCCATACGCCACGATGAACGAAACTACAAAACCTACAATCAGCACCAGCACATGGTGCGCGTCGGTTGGCAATTCTCCGATCGCGCTTGGCTCGCCATGATGCGGCCGCAGCGACTTGAGCAGGTCATAACAGGTGGCGACGACCATCGTTGGGATCGAGAGAAAGAACGAAAATTCCAGCGCGGTCGGGCGGTCCATTCCGGCAAGCTCGCCCGCCGTGATGGTTGACATGGAGCGCGAGGTGCCGGGGAAGACCGCCGACAGGATCTGGCAGAGGCCGATCCACACCGCCTGCCCCAGCGACATCTGTTCCATGTCGGTGGTCAGGCCGCTACGGGCAAAGGCCTTGTGCTGCGAGCGCTCGTACATGGCATCGACGATCCACATGATGACGCCGCCGATAATCAGCGACCAAGCCATGATGTGAATGTTTTCCAGGTGCTTGCCGATGATCTTGGTCAGCAGAAATGCCGGGATCGCGGTGCAGACGAAGGCAATGATGGTCAGCGAGAAGGGATGCGTGAGCACCGTGCGATCGCCGCGCTTGCCCTGCGGGAAGTCGCGCATGAACTCAACGATGCGCGGCCAGAAGTAAATGGGCAGGCAAAGAATCGCGCCCAACTGGATGACGATGGAGAACATCTTCCAGTAGCCGTTGGCGAGGTCGAGGCCGAGAAACGCCTCAGCAATGCGCAGGTGGGCCGTCGAGCTGACGGGAAGAAATTCAGTCAGGCCTTCAATGATGCCCAGCAGGACAGAGAGCAGGTAGTCGTTCAAGGGGTTCCTCGGGTACTACTGTGGTTGGCAATAACCCGCGTCAGGGCACGGCCTCGGCCGTGCCGATATACGCTCTTTCAATATATGTGAGTCCCTTTCAGGGACGACACAAAAGCAGGTCCTTCAGCGGCTGAAGCCGCCTCAGGATGACAACGGGAAACATACAACTGTAGCGGCACGACTTAAAGTCGTGCCCTGACGCGGGGCAGTGCCACAGAGGGACTTCTTGCACGCCTGAACGCCTACTCCCTCGCGCCCAACGTCACTCCACCGTATTCCCCCACGCCGGAATACCAGTCTGCACCATATATATCAGAGTCTGGGCGCGGTTCGACCAGTCCGTCGCATCAGGGTATTGTGCGATCAGTTTCTTGGAGATGGTGATGCAGCTTGCCGCCGCCTCGTCGGCTTTTTTCTGCTGGTTGCTGGTCTTGTAAATGGTGACCAGCGCGGCTTGCCGCCAGGCCGCCTTATACAAGGCCTCCGGGGCCTTGGGAGATTGCGGATGCTCGTTGGCGTATTTCAGATAGATTTCGCTTTCCTTCACCGGACACTCGGCCTCCGCCTCCCACTCGCCGCAGAGCTTGTTGTCGATCACGTCATAGGCTGCCAGGTCGGCCCACTTGGTTCCGGGATACTTCTTCATGACCTTCTTCATGTAGCTTTCATCGAGGGGCATGCGCATACTGGGATCGCGCAGCTTTGCCGAAGGGCGCGTCCTCTGGTCGGCCAGGTCGAGCTGCCAGCGGATGTCGGCAGCGCGGAACGCCGCCTCAGCCGCCAGCGGCGAGGACGGGAAGTACTCCACGACAGCCGCATACAGCCGCATTGCGTCCTGGGCTGCGCCGCGACGGCCACCCCGCTCGCTGGCCTGGTATTCAGAACTCGCCGCTTCGCCGAAGATGATCTTGTCGCCGTCGGGCACGTCGGGTGTGATGATGCCCTTGTCGAGCATCCAGCCGGTGATGTTGCGCTCGGTCTCCATCGCGGGATTGGACGCGACGGTGGCGACGACATGCGCCCATCCTGGAGTGCGCTCCAAGACGACGACCTCACGTCCGCGCGCGATGTCGGACATCTTGTTCGAACTCGTGTCGGGAGTGAGGTAGACGACGCCCTCGCGAATGGTGACGCCGCGCGGGCCGACGGCAGCGAAGGCGAGGGAACAAGCAAGCAGAACGAAAGCACAACGGAGGACAAAGCGAGAAGTTAGGGACATCAAATCGATTGTAGCGCCGACATTGGCCGAAGCGGGGGTGGGCACATTCCTAAGCCCGTTGAGTCAGTCTTTGGGCAACGACAGTAGGGAAAACGATACATTCGTCCCGAAGGGACAGCTGTTCCAAACGGGCATCTCAGGTTACACGGAAGCTGTGAACCGGCAGCAGGTGATTCACAGCCTTAAGTCGATTTCCGCATTCTTGAAGACTCCGATCGCCAATGCTTGTGCATCGCCAACATTTCCAAGCCGAGAATAACTCCCGCCACGACTGCGGGTAGCCAGAGTCGGGAGAACAGGGTGCCGATCAAATTGAGAACGACGGCAGCTAAGCCAATGAGCTGCCATGCCAACCCCCATCCCTTTCGCTCGTGATCTGCCAGAAGCAACCCGACTCCGAAGAATAGAGCCGAGAATACGACTGCATGCAACGTTCGACCTGCTTGGAGCGCGTTTAGAGCGTCAGGGATTGTCATCGCTCGCCGCCTGTGTTTCCCCCAGCACCTCAGCCAGCAACTGCGGCTCGACATTGCCGCCGCTGACGATCGCGACCGCCTTCTTCGCCTCCGGCAGCTCTTTCTGGTGATAGAGCCACGCGGCGAAGGTCACAGCCCCGCTGGGTTCGGCGACGATTCGCGCTGCCGTCGCGGCCTTTCGCATGGCGCCGCGAATCTCGTTCTCGGTCACCGTGATGATGTCGTCGACATAGTTACGAATGTGCTCGAAGTTCAGCGGCCCTACCGACTGCGTGCGCAGCCCATCGGCCAGCGTGCTGGATACACGTTCCGCAGGAAGCTGCACAATCTCTCCGCGACGAAAGCTCTGCTGCGCATCGTTCGCCAGCTCAGGCTCGATGCCGATAACTTTCGCTTTCGAGCCGCTCAGTTTGATGGCGGCTGAAACTCCGCTGATCAATCCGCCCCCGCCCACCGGCGCCAGCACGAGGTCAACATCGGGAAGGTCCTCCAGAATCTCCAGCCCCACCGTCCCCTGGCCCGCGATGATGAACGGATCGTTATACGGCGGCACAATCGCGTAGCCGTGCTGTGCGGCGAGTTCCTCCGCCTTCTGCATGCGTTCAGCACTGGCCGGACCCACGGTAACAATTTCTGCGCCCAGAGCGGCGGTGCTGTCCACTTTGATCTTTGGCGCGTTGCGCGGCATCACCATCACGCACTTCACCCCGAACGCCCGCGCCGCGTAGGCCACGCCCTGGGCATGGTTTCCGCTGGAGTAGGAGATGACGCCCTTGGCGCGCTCGCTCTCCGTGAGCGACGCGATCTTGTTGTAAGCGCCGCGCAGCTTGAACGCGCCGATGGGTTGCAGCGACTCCGGCTTCAGCCACAGTTGGCCCGCGCCCGGCATGGACGCGCGCGCGCCGTTCTTCTCGGCGGGTGGGTAGTAGCGCACCAGCGGCGTGCGCGCCGCAATGCCGTGTATTATTTTCTGCGCTGCTTTTATGTCGTCGAGTGTCACCATGCTTAATCGGCAGGCGCTGGAACGGGCACTCCCGCGCCCGCCGGGAATGTTGCGCCCTGCGATGCGGGGGTATTCCGAATCAGGTGGAACATCAACGCTATCCAGTGTACAAGGGCAAGCTTTTCCCGGAAGTTCGCTTCGTGGCCCACCTCGACGTGGGTGATCGCCGGACTGATCAAGGCATCGACCAGATACCTTTGCGGAATGTTCTTCTTCAGCCACAGCAGCTCGGTCGGCGGGATCACCGTGTCATCAGCGCCGTGCAACAGCAGCACCGGCATGTGGATTGCGTCGAGCCGTCCGGCAGGCGAGGTTGCCGTCAATTGCGCCCGGTCTTCGCTGATCTCCGCCAGAATCTCTTGCCGAAGGCCGTCAAACTGCTGGTGATAGATTTCCTGCATGAGCTTCTGGCCGGCAGGAGTCATCTGCGCGGTGATCGCTTCCGACTCCTTGCCCTCATTCGACAGCAGAAGCTTGATAGCTTCGCGCGCCTTGCTGACATCTGGTGCGTCAAAGAAGTCGCCCGGACGGTCGCAGACCACGATCAACGGCCCATACTCATGAGGTGTCAGGTGCTCCACCGTTCCGTCGGGACGCACGGCTTCACCCGGTCGCGAAAAAGCGCAGCACGTGCGTGAGGTCGTAGTAGGCGCCGATGGTGGCGATCCACGCTATCGAGTTGCTGTATTGCGGATCGGTGGCGGCCATCAACCCTAGCCCGCCGGAGAAGCTGATGCACAGCAGCCCCACCTTTGGAACGCCGAGCTGATGAGAGAAAACCTGCGTCGCCCTCCCGATCACATCGGCGGATTTGGCCTCGACGCGATATTCAGCGATGGCCTCAAGCTGCGGCGTCATGACGAAATAGCCACTAGCCGCCAGGGCACGGGCAAAGGTCATCAGCCGAGGCTCATTCAGGCCGAGCCGATGCATGCCATGCACCACCACGATCCCGGGAGCAGAACCGACACCTACCGGCAGGTAAAGGCGCGCTGGCACAGCTTGACCGTTGACTTCGAACGATTCGTCGTGGGTCTCGACGGCGTGCACGTCGTGGTCGGCGATCCATCCTTTAGCCTGAGGATTGGCGATGCGGGTGAGCAGCGATGCGGCATGCAGATAGTCCTGCTCGACGGGTTCGAGGAAAATCGCCAGGACTACAAGTACCAGCAGGGTCCCGACAAGAATTCGCGGCTTTAAGGAGCGCACGAGAAGACTTCAGATTTCCAGAATAACTGGCATGATCAGCGGCCGGCGCGACGTATTCTTCACGATGAAGCGCTTCAGGTCCTGGCGAATCTTTTCCTTGATCATGCCATAGTCGCCTTTCTCTTCATCGCTCGAGCCCTGCAAGCGTATTCATTACGGTCTGCCGCGCCTGCTCGAGGAACCCGTTCTCCGTCATGCTGCCGCTGAAGCCGCGCATCACAATCTCCGGTGTCGACTCTACCTCACCGGTCAGCTTGTTGATGGCGATGATGGGCAGCACAATGCCGTCCTCGCTGAGATGGCGGCGGTCGCGAATCACCAGGTCTTCGACCACATCGCCCATGGAGTTCGAATCGATGCAGATTCTGCCGACGGCCACCTTGCCGGCCTTACGCGCGCCCAACTCGTCGAACTCCAGAACCTCACCGCTTTCGATCATCAGCACATTTCCCACCGATCCGTGCATCGCCGCCGCCAACTCGGCATGCAGCTTGAGCTGACGATATTCTCCGTGGATGGGAATGAAGTACCGCGGCTTCACCAGGTTGATGATGAGCTTAAGCTCTTCCTGGCTGGCGTGGCCGCTGACGTGGACCGGCGGAGACGAACCATCGTCATAAATCACGTGTGCATTGCGGCGGAAAAGGTGGTCGATAACGCGATAGATCGCCTTCTCATTTCCGGGGATGATACGCGAGGAGAGCACAACCGTGTCCCCCGGCGAGATGCGCGCGTGCTTGTGGTTGTCCACCGCAGCCCGCGACAGCGCCGACATGGGCTCGCCTTGTGTGCCGCTGATGAGTATGCAGACCTTGTCGGGGGGCAGTTCCTTGGCTTGCGAAGGATGTATCAGCAGGCCCTCGGGAACCTCGATATATCCAAGGTCCTGCGCGATCTCGGTCGACTCCATCATCGACCGCCCGACCACGGCAACTTTACGTCCATGCTCGAAGGCTTCTTCCATCGCCAGCTTGATGCGATGGATGGAAGACGAAAAGCAGGCGATGAACAGCTTCTTCTCGCTACGCGAGAATATCTCCTGAAAGCGCGCGCGCACCGCTCGCTCACTCGGCGTGTAGCCCCGCCGCTCGACGTTGGTCGAATCCTGAAATAGCGCCAGCACGCCCTGCTTACCGTACTCGGCAAAGGAATGCAGATCGAAGAGCCGGTTGTCCGTCGGAGTGGGATCGACCTTGAAGTCGCCGGTGTGGATCAGAATGCCCAACGGTGTATGAATCGCCAGGGCAACGCAATCCACCAGACTGTGGGTGACCTGAATAGGATGAATGGTGAAGGGGCCGACCTTAAAGCTGTCACCGGCGCGAATTTCGTTAAGAACGACGTCGTCCAGCAGGCCGTGCTCTTCCAGCTTGCCCTCAACCGAGGCCAGGGTGAACTCGGTGCCATACACCGGCACATTCAGCTCGGAGAGGATCCAGGGCAGGGCGCCGATGTGGTCTTCGTGCCCGTGGGTGAGCACGATGGCGCGCACGTGCTGGCGGTTCTCCAGCAAATAGGTGATGTCGGGGACGACGATATCGACCCCCAACAGCTCCGATTCAGGGAACATGAGTCCGGCGTCGATGACGATGATGTCATCACCCCAGCGAATTGCCATGCAATTCATGCCAAATTCGCCGAGACCGCCCAGAGGTACAACCTGCAACTTACCAGTTGGCATCAGCAAGTTTGATGCTAGCACAGAGAAGACGGCCTTTAGCTTTTGGCTCTTAGCTCTTGACTTTTCGCGGTGGTAGCTTGCTTGCGGCTCGCCATTTAGGCGCTTTCAGGAGCAGGAACAAGGCAAACGAGGAAGCTATGTGTGAAGGCAATGGCCAAAAGCCAAGGGCCAAGAGCCAGCGGCGAAATGCGAAACGCGCGCCCTGGCACGTCGTCCTATACTAAGTAAGAACAATGCCTGTCAACGAACGCAAGGGGCTGATGCGACGAGCGCTGGAAGCGGCCATCCGCAAGGCCTTCACGCGCGCCTACCATACCATCAAGGTCGATCCTGACAAGTACCTGGAGCATCTCCGAATGGCCTATGGGCTGCCGGCCATCACCTATGACGGCGTGTTCGGGGTCGAGCTGCACGCGCTCGATCACATCGCGGAGGAAACCATTCGCGCCAGCATGAAGCTGGCAGCCGCAGAGGGCGCCGGCCTGGGCCTTGGCGGTGTCTTCACCATGTTGCCGGACTTGGGAATTCTCGCTGCCATCACCATGCGCATGATCCAAAAGCTAAGCCTGGTGTATGGCTTCCCCTACAACACTGAAGAGGAGGAAGCCGAGCTGTGGGTCGCCGCGGCGAGCGCCGCAGGAGTGGATATTGGCCGCGAGTTAGTCGAGAAGCAGGTTGTCTCCAAGTTCGTGCCGCGAGTGATTCAGCGCATTGCCGCCCGGGCCAGTGCCGAAATCGCGGAGAAATGGGCGGGGCGTCTCATCCCGTTGGTTAGCGGAGTGATCGGCGCCGGGCTGAATTACTACTTCGTGCGCGTCTGGGGCGAGCGCGCGCTTGGCCACTTCCGGCAGCGGCATCTTGCCATCCGGCAGCGCGAGCGAATGGAGGCCATCCCGTTGAGGGCGTCGAGCGCTTCGTAAGGACAAATTCATGAATGGGCGATTACCCGGCGGACGTGGTTTTGATACCGATGAAGTCCAACGAAGCCCGGAAGTGGGCGTGTGATGACAGCCCAGCCTTAGCAAGCCGAAGCCTAGAAAGGACCGAAATAACGCGAGTGCCGGGCACGATATTCGAAAGACCGGCCGGGGCTATGCCGTCCCCGAGGGACTCTGATTTTTTTCGCGGACACCCAGGACTGCGCTTCGCTACGTCCTAGGCTATCATCACACGCCCTCCGGGCTTGGGCAGATTTCGAGACAGTCTTCGATAGACACGCGGAGGTTTGGGATCCTGCAATTCTCCGTGACCTGCATGCGTTCGCACCGAGACACGGAGGCTTTAGACCAGATAGTTCTCCGTTCTCGGTCTCTTAATTTTCTGTTGATTCACGAGCTCGCCGCTTCCACGACAACCGGCGACGGCTCCTCGGTCCCGAACTCCCCTTCCCACTTCGCCATCACCACTGTCGCCAGACAATTGCCAAGGACGTTCACCGCTGTCCTGCCCATGTCCAGCAACTGATCGATGCCCAGCAGAATAAAAACCGGTTCGGTGGGAAGCCCCACCGACGTAGCAGTGGCCAGCAGGATGACCAGCGCCGCCCGCGATACTCCCGCCACCCCTTTGCTGGTGAGCATCAGCGTAAACGCAATCATGAACTGCTGTCCCAGCGAGAGATGCAGGCCCGCGACCTGGGCGACGAAGATCGCCGCCACTGAAAGATAGAGCGAGCTGCCGGTGAGATTGAAGCTGTAGCCGGTAGGAATGACGAAGGCCACGATCTGCCGCGGTACGCCCATGGCCTCCATCTGCTCCATCGCGCTGGGCAGGGCGGCCTCGGAACTGGAGGTGGCGAAGGCAATTGTGACCGGCTCGGCCACTGCCTTGATGAAGCGCTTGAGCGGCACTCGGCATAGCAGGGCAATGGGCAAAAGCACCGCCACGACGAACACGATCAAGGCCGCATAGAGGGTGAGCAGCAACTTCGCCAAGCTGCCGAGAATGCCGAGGCCGGTATGTCCCACAGTGTAGGCAATGGCTGCGCCCACCCCGAGCGGCGCCATATACATGACGATGTTGGTGAACTTGAACATCACCTCGGCGAGGCTCTCGCAGAAGGTCAGCATCGGCCTGCGTTTTTCTTCGCCGATCAGTGCCAGGGCGACAGCAAAAATCAGGCTGAAAACTACCACCTGCAACACGGCATTGTCCGCCACAGACTTGGCGATGTTCTCAGGAAAGACGTGCAGGATGGTGTCTTCCGCACTGAGCTTGCTTATGCCTGTCGTGTCCGACGTTGTGGTACCAGCGATCTGCACCCCCACGCCGGCTTTGCTCAAGTTGATCGCCGCCAGACCCAGCACAATGGCGACCGTGGTCACAATCTCGAAGAAGATGATCGAGCGCAGGCCCAGCCGCCCAACCTGCTTCAGGTTCGAGTGTCCGGCAATGCCGACCACCAGCGTTGCGAACAGCAGAGGCGCGATGATGGTCTTGATGAGGCGAAGGAAGATCAACGCCAGTACTCGAAGGTGGGTTGCTACGGCCGGGAAGTCGTGGCCTATCTCCGCCCCGAGGAACATGGCGACGAAAATCCACGCGGAGAGCGTGCGCCGAATGCAGGCGTAGCCGACCAGCGCGGCCAGGCCGATCCAACGCAAGGTCAGGTTGAGCGGAGCCGGGCCGGAGAATTTCCACACCAGCAGCGCCGCAACCGCCGCAATGGCGGCCGTAATCAGCAGTGCTCTCTCGCGACCAGTGCCGGATCTCGTCATTGGTTTATCAACGTAGAATGTCTTCGAGTTCGACTCCGCGATCAGTGCGCTCGTCGCGATACTTCACGATCACCGGAGCATACAGCGAGAGCCCCCATTCGGCAGCTTTGCCTTTGGTAATCGCCCGTGCGCCGGGCACCACCACTGCGTTTTCCGGCACACGTAAAGCTTGCTCCGCGGTCGCGCGGTAGATCTCGCCTTTCACAACGTCGAACAGCGGAGTAGAGCGGGTAAGGATCACGCCTGCTCCGAGTACGGCCCGCTTTCCCACCTGCGTGCCTTCGTACACGCCGCAGTTCCCGCCGAGCAGGACATCATCTTCGATGATGACCGGCGAAGCGTTGATGGGCTCCAGCACGCCGCCAACCTGCGCTGCCGCGCTGATGTGCACCCGCTTTCCCACCTGCGCGCATGAGCCCACCAGCGCATGGGAGTCGACCATCGTGCCTTCGTCGACATACGCGCCGGTGTTGATGAACATGGGCGGCATACAGACAACGCCGGGCGCGACATAGGCGCCCGCTCGGATGGACGATCCGCCGGGCACGACGCGCACGCGGTCTTCGACAGAAAAGTGGCGAAGCGGGTAAGTCTCCTTGTCCACGAACGACAGCGCGTGGGTGTCGCCGCTCGCTTGCAGCTCGCCCAGACGAAAGCCGAGAAGGATACCTTGCTTCACCCAGGCGTTCGTGCGCCAGGAGCCGTTGACCTTCTCGGCCGCCCGGATCGCGCCGGTGGATAAAGCCGCGCGAAACTCAAGAAAAGTCTCGCGCGCCTCGGCATCACCGACCGCCGCGGTACCCAGAGAGTAGTAGCGCTCGATTGCAGGTTGTAAGGGATGCATCTGGCGGGCAGTATAAATGCTCGGCCTGTATGCTCCAATGTTGTGTCGATGTTGGAAGGCGGTCAGCGAGCATTCGCCGGTTGCTGTTGAAGCAGGCCTAGTTCACTGACGACCTTCTCCAGCCTTGCGCGCGTGTCCTTCTTCATCGGCACCAACGGAAGGCGGTAGACCTCTTCAATTCGCCCCATCATGGCCAGCGTGGCCTTCACCGGGCCGGGATTCGACTCGATGAAGTTCGCCTGCATCAGCGGCAGATACTTGCGGAAGATTTCGCGCGCCGTGTCCCACTTGTTGGCCAGCGCGGCCCGCGCCATGCGCGACATCTCGGCTGGGATTTCATTGGAACAGACCGACACGATGCCGGCGCCACCCAGTCCAATTACCGCGAGCGTGATGGAGTCGTCCCCCGAGAACACAAGAAAGCCCTCGGGCACGCTGCCGCAGACTTCGGCAATCTGCCCGATGTTGCCGCTGGCTTCTTTGACCGCGATGATGTTGGGAATCTCGGCCAGCCGCAGCAGGGTGGGCGTTTCGATGTTCGTCCCGGTGCGCCCGGCAATGTTGTACAGCATCAGCGGCTTCTCGCTGGCTTCGGCAATTGCCTTGAAGTGCTGGTAGATGCCCTCCTGCGTCGGCTTGTTGTAGTAGGGCGTCGCCGTCAGAACGAAGTCAACACCGGCACGGGCGGAAATTTCCTTCGCCTTGGCCACGGCTTCGCGCGTATTGTTCGACGTCGCTCCCGCCATGATGGGCACACGGCCGGCTGCGACCTCGACGGTGGTGTCGACCACGCGCAGCCATTCGTCATGCGTCAGGGTCGGCGTCTCGCCGGTAGTGCCGCAGGGCACAAGGAAGTCGATTCCCGATTCGATTTGCCACTCGACCAGATGACGCAGGGCAGTTTCGTCAACGCTGCCGTCTTGCTTGAAGGGAGTGACCAGGGCGGTGCCGCAGCCGCGCAGTTTCATGATGATTGGTTACCTCTTGCTTGGAATTCTATCTCTCCAGCGCAGCGGAGAACGAATCCAGCGCGAGGCTGCGCAGTAGGTTGCGTCTCATGCCGCTTTCCAGTTCGCCCAGGCGCTGCGTGGCGGAGACGATCCAATCAAAATCCACCTGCTCGGCCATGCGCTGGAGTTCGGTCAGCATGTCCTGATTGCGAACCATCTCCGGCGTGCCAGATTTTACGAAGAGCAAATCTTCCAGCAGTGAATACAGCACGCGGATGGTCGAGCTCAGCTTCGATTTGCCATCAGCACCGCCGCGATAGCTCTCGGTGACCTTGAACAGGTCTGAGTGATCGCGCGCACCCATGGCAGGGGCAAGCAATGCCAGTGCATCTTGCCGAGCAGTAAGATACTGCGCCAGATCGAAGCTGCGGGCCCGGCCTAATCCGCCACCGGAGAGGCGAGCCACCAATCCACGCTCACGTGGCTTCAGTTCGGGGCGCACCTCGGCGAGATAGTCTTCGACCTCGGCTGTGGAAAGCGGAGCTAGCGGCAGCGTCATGCAGCGCGAGCGAATCGTCGGCAGCAGGGCAGAAGGATTGTCGGTGAGCAGGAAAATCGTGGCGAAGTCGGGCGGCTCTTCCAATATCTTGAGCAGCGAATTGGCCGCCTCTTTCATGAAGTCGGCATCGCTGAAGATGTAAACGCGCTCGCGCCCCTCCGACGGCCGATAGTAAATCTCGCCGATGACGTGCCGCACCTGATCGACCTTTACCAGCATCTGCGGCGGATCGGGAGGAATGATCATCACGTCGGGATGGGTCTGCACGAAGATGCGGGTCTCGCGCTTGTCGGCCTCGCGCAGATTCTCGCGCGTCTCCACGGCTTCAGCAAAGCGCTCATCCAGATTGTCGGCCTCGGCGATGCGCGTGCAGTTGGCGCAGCGTCCGCAGAAATCGGGCAGGCCGCCGGTCAGTTGGGCGCTCCAGACAGTTCATCGTCTTGGCGATCATCTGCGCCAGCGTGTATTTGCCCGAGCCCTGCGGCCCGGCAAGAATCACCGCGTGGGGAAAGCGGTCGTGCGCCAGCATCTCGCGCACGGTGTGCACGGCGTCGGCGTTGCCGTGAAAGTCAGAGAAGGGCATGGGGTGTTTTGTTTAGAGTGCCGCCATCATTTTACGAATTGTCATCACCAGCGAAGCGAGGGACCTGGTCTTTGTTGGTGCCGCGAACTGTGTTGCAAATGGGAACCGCGGCTTGCAGAACGATCGAAAGCAGGTCCTTCGCTTCGCTCAGGATGACAACTCCAATCTTTTTGCGTTCGAAATAGTAGTTCCAAACTATTGCTCAGACAGACGTCTCTTCACAGGCGCCACCAATCGCTCTCCCACCGTGCGCGCAATGTGCTGATGTACCTCTTCAATCGGCCGCCGCGCATCGATCAACACCACGCGCTGTTTCTCCCGCTCTGCAATCTTCAAATATGCCTCATGCACCCGGGTGAAGAAGGCGCGACTCTCGCGCTCGAAGCGGTTCTCGTCGGGAGCATCGCCCGAGGTGGCAATTTTGTTTCGCCGCCGCGCCCGCTGCACGCTGTAGGCGACCTCGGAATCCATCAGGATCGTCAAATCCGGCCACAAGTCGCGGCAGAGCACGCGATGCAACTCAAGCACAGGTTCGCTGCCAAGCTGCCGGCCTCCGCCCTGATAGGCCTCGGTCGAATCGGTGAAGCGGTCGCACAGCACCCACTTGCCCGAATTCAGTGCCGGCAGGATGACCTGGGCGATCAATTGTGCTCGCGAGGCGAACATCAGCGCCATCTCAGCCCAGGGATCGAGCCCGGCGGTACGCGAATCGAGCAGCACGGCGCGAATGCGCTCGCCAATGTCTGTCCCGCCCGGCTCGCGCGTGGTCAGCACGTCGATGGCATCGGAGCGTAGCGAGGCGGCGAGCTTCTCCATCTGCGTGGTCTTGCCGCAGCCGTCGAGGCCTTCAAAGGTGATGAATTTTCCGGCTCGCGTCGCCTTGGGCACAGGTAATGGTAGCAGGGCGAGAAAAGCGGGCCTTCAGGCTTTGTCAAACATCTGTCGTCCCTACGGGACTCGTGTTGTTTCTTCGACTTTACCCAGCGCTGAAGCGCTGGGCTAAGATCTGCTGCGCCTGACGGCGCGGGTTTCTTGGGTCGTCCGTGCCACTTCGCAAAGCGAGAATGAGGTCGCGAGTCTCTTCAGGTCCGCGTCCAATACGCCTATTCAACCGGCGTGATTGTGATTCTGCGAATGACTCCCTCAGCCTATTCAATGCGACCGGCAACCGTGGGCCTGAAGACCCGCACTACCTTGATTCGCCGAGTTTTTCCAGTTGGCGGCGCCAGTCGGTTTCTTCGACAAAGGAGCGCGACTCGCGCCAGTTTGGCTGCACCTTCACGAACAATTCGAGGAAGACTTTGGTGTTGAGCAGGCGCTCGATTTGCAGGCGGGCGGCAGTGCCAATCTTCTTCAACGTTGCACCTTGCTTGCCGATCAGGATGCCCTTCTGTCCCGCGCGCTCGACATAAATCGTCGCCGCAATGCGCGTCAGCCTTTCGCCCTCTTCGTACTGGTCGATGAGCACCGTGGTGGCGTGTGGCACTTCCTGCGAGGTGTTCATCAGCACCTGCTCGCGAACGAGTTCGGCGGCAAGAAAGCGCTCGGGCTGGTCGGTGATCTGGTCTTTGGGGAAGTAGCGCGGGCCTTCGGGCAGTACTTTGACCACCGCATCGAGCAGGGTGTCCAGGCCCTGACGCTTCAAGGCCGAAATGGGAATGATCTCAGCGAAGTCGTGCAGCTCCTTGTAGTGCGCGATGAGGGGCAGCAGCGTCTGCTTATCGACGGCATCCACTTTGTTCAGCAAAAGGAAAACCGGCAGCCCCGTCTTCTTCGCCAGATCAAGAACAAACTGGTCGGCAGGAGCAAACTTGCCAGTCGCATCGACAATCAGCAGCAGCAGGTTGCAGCCCTCCAGCGCGTCGTAGACTTCCTTCATCATTCGCCGGTTCAGGGAATTGATGGGCTTATGAATGCCGGGTGTGTCGATGAGCACGAGTTGCCCGGAGGGCCGCCCCGCCTTGCGCTCGACGTTGACCATGCCCAGGATGCGGTTGCGTGTGGTCTGCGGCTTGCGCGTGACGATGGCAACCTTCTCGCCGACCAGCGAGTTCAGTAGGGTCGACTTGCCGGCATTCGGTTTGCCGATGATCGAGACGAAGCCTGAGCGGAAGGCCATCTCAGGCCTTGACCCGTTGAGCGGTAGGACTGCTTTCCAGGCTGATGCGCACCCGATCAACGCGGCGCTCGGTTGATTCCAGTACCTCAAATTTCAATCCGTTCTCCTCGAATACCTCGCCCGCCTTGGGAATGTGTCCGGCCAGTTCGCTCACCAGCCCTGCCACTGTGGTTGCGTCTTTTTCATCCGGACGTACACCAAACAGCTTTTCGATGAGGTCGAGATCAGTGTTGCCGTTGAAGACGTAGGAGGTGTCGCTCTCTTTTACGATCTCGGCCTTCTCATGCTCATCGCGAATTTCGCCGACAATTTCTTCGACCAGGTCCTCGATGGTGAGCAGTCCGCTGACGCTGCCATACTCATCGACCACGATGGCCAGGCGAACGTTTTCGCGTTGCATCTCGCGCAGCAGATCGCTGCCCAGCTTGGTTTCCGGCACAAAGCAGACATCGGTCTTCATGATGTCGCGTACCGTTTTCGTCGCCGCCTCCACGTCGGTGAGTTGCAGCAAGTCTCTGGAGTAGACGATTCCTTTAATGTGGTCGATGTCCCCGTCAAAGACAGGAATACGAGAGTAGGGATACTTGTTGATCAGCTCGGTGAATTCCTGCAGCGTGGTGGTGATAGGCACGGCGACAATCTCCGGCCGCGGCGTCATCACCTCGAGGACGGTCTTATCGCCAAACTCCACGACGGAGTGAATCAGGTCGCGATCGCTCTCTTCCAGAATGCCCTCTTCCTGCCCGGCCTCGATGAGAGCGTCAACCCCCTCGGCCGATGTCTCCGGCTGTTCCTCGGCATGCTCCCGCGTCAGCTTTGCCACCGACAATGCGAAGCCCAGGACCAGCGTCGCCGGCATTGCCAGATAGATCAGCACGCGCAGCAATGGCGCAAAATGCACCAGCCATTCTCCCCGGGTGCGCACGAAAAACACATAGGGCAACAGCCGATTAAAGATGACGATGATGAGCACCAGACTGACGATTGCTTGCAGCAAGTCCATCGCCACCCAGGGCCTGTCCACGAACAAGAGCCAGCCGATGATCAGCCCGATCGACGCCATGCAGAGTTGCGCGATCATGGCCATGGAAAGGGCCGCGCGCTCCGATGTCACCTTCAGGCGCGGTTCTACGCGCTTCTCGTAGGCTTCAATGTTCTCCTCAAACTCGCGTGAGAGGAACTTGCCCATCTCGGCGTAGAGGCGGTCGACGTAGGAGACCAGCGCCAGCAGCGCCATGAGCAACAGTAATGCAATGGATAACGGAATGGTCATGCGCGGCTGCCTCCGCGCTTAGATCTTTGGACACGAAGGTCACCCTCGGTTCGCTCGATCAAGCCAAATGGCAATCCCAGTTGTTTCCGCAGTTCTGACTCGCGCTTTGTCATTTCCCCGTTGTCGGATTCGTGATCGTGCCCTGCCAGGTGCAGCAGCCCATGAAGGATGAGGATCTTCAACTCGGTATTGAGCGAATGGCCGAGGGTGCGAGCATTCGAGGCGGCGATCCCACGCGCGATCGCGATGTCTCCACCCGGCCCGGCAAGCGAAGGGAACGACAGCACGTCGGTTGGCGCGTTCTTGTGGCGGAAGCGGCGGTTCAACTCGTGCAGTTCGCGCGAAGACGTGATGCGGACGCTCACCTCACCACCCAGCCCAACGGCGCGCCGAGCTCGAGCCGTGAACCGGCTCAGCTCGTGCTGGCTGATTTCCTCCGATGGTCGTTCGTTTGCAGTCACGTCGGTCTAACACAAATGGGAGGGCGACGGCCCTCCCACTTCATGGTACCAAGCTTCTACTCGGAAATGCGATCCGACAGCGCGGAATCGGCATGGGGCGGCATCTCCACCAGCGGTGCTTCGCGATCGTCACGTGCCGGCGATGCCGGTGTTTCCATCGCGCGCGCGGCCAAGGAGGCACTGGCGGTCTTCGGTTCCAGCGCCAGCGACAGCTGTTCGTTGCGCCCCTTGGCATCTTCGTAGGCCCGAATGATGCGCTGCACCAGATGATGGCGGACCACGTCGCCTTCGTCGAAGTAGCAGAAGCGGATGCCTTCCACGTTCCTGAGAATGTCGACCGCCTCGATCAGCCCGCTGCGGTGTGCGTTGGGCAAATCGACCTGCGTCACATCGCCGGTAATTACCGCCTTGGAGTTGAAGCCCAGGCGGGTGACAAACATCTTCATCTGCTCGGAGGTGGTATTCTGCGCCTCATCGAGGATCACAAACGCGTCGTTGAGCGTGCGCCCGCGCATGAAGGCGATAGGCGCAATCTCGATGATGTTCTTCTCCAGATAGCGATCCACCTTGTCGGGATCGAGCATGTCATACAGCGCGTCGTAGAGCGGGCGAAGGTAGGGATCCACCTTCTCCTGCAACGTGCCGGGCAGAAAGCCCAGGCGCTCGCCGGCTTCCACCGCGGGGCGCGCCAGGATGATGCGGTTCACCCGCTTCGACACCAGTGCCGAGATCCCCATGGCGACGGCGAGGTAAGTCTTGCCGGTTCCCGCCGGTCCTACGCCGAAGACCATGTCGTGTTTTTCGATGGCTTCCAGATAGCGCCGCTGATTGATGCTCTTGGGCTGTACCGTCCGTTTGCCGAACGAGCGTTGCTTGCCCGCCTCAGCCAGGCCGCGCAGGGTGGCTGTCGAGTCCGTCGTCAGCACCCGCAGCATCGAGCCGAGGTCGCCGTTCACAAAGGTATATCCGTTGCGCACCAGGTGCTCGTAGTCGGTGAAGACCTGCTGGGCCCGGCCCACATCGCTGGTCTCCCCCTCGATCTCGATCGAGTCGGGGCGCAGGACGATGGTGACGTTCAAGCCGTCTTCCAACAGGCGCAGGTTTTCGTCGCGGGTTCCAAACAGGGTTTCTATGTTGCGGCTGATCTCGATGTTCTTTTTCATTTAGGCGCGGGCGCTATCCTCCATGATCCGTTGCATCGCCCCGCCGAAGGTCGCGGCCAGGCGTGACGTTTTCAGTCCATGACAGTGTGTTGTTTTGGTGGAAGGAGTACGGCCGGGATGCTCGCCGAAGCGAAAGACTACCATTGGCGGTTAGCGTAACCCCGATTACCGCCGGAGTCAATGCCGATTGCTTCCCGTCAACGTGCATTTGACGGTACTTTCACATCCCGTCAGCCGACTCCCTGCCACCTACTTTTTAGATGGCCGGTGCGGGCAAAAGGAGCGCTGGGCGCCATCCCTGTCGGGCAGAAATCCCGCCACCGGGGCAGTTCTACAGGCTGACGCCCGTAGCTTCCGGAGTGCGGTTCGTGCAGTTCAGCGGGGCAATTGTCCCATTGTTGCTTACTTTTGCCTCGCTGGCGGCTCCAATGGAGCAGCTTTGCTGTTTGGGGCTGTAGTCCATTCCACCGTTTCGGAAGCCCGCGCCCGCGGCCTGCCTCCGAACAAGGAGACACCATGCGAAACTTACGTCTGTCCCTGGGGGTTGTTTGCCTTTCTCTGCTGGCGACGCTGTGCGCCGCTCAGTCGTTTGAACTCAACCTGCCGCGCCAAAGCCAGCACGCGGTGGTGACGCAGCGCCTGGGCATCACCGACATCACGGTGAACTATCATCGCCCGCTGGCCAATGGGCGAAAGATCTGGGGCGGTCTGGTTCCCTACGGCCAGGTATGGCGCGCCGGAGCCAACGAAAACACGACTATCACCTTTACCAGTCCCGTGACCGTCGAGGGCAAGCCGCTCGCCGCCGGAACCTACGGCCTGCACATGATTCCTACCGAGAGCGACTGGACGGTGATCTTCTCCAACATGTCCACCGCCTGGGGTAGCTTCAGCTACAAGCAGGATGAGGACGCGCTGCGCGTCACCGTGAAGCCTGGCCCGACCGACGAGCACAACGCGCTGACCTACGACTTCGATCAGCTCAAGCCCGACTCCACAGTGCTGACCCTGTCGTGGGAGAAGCTGGCGGTGCCGGTCAATATTTCCGTCGATGTCGACAAGGTCGTCCAGGCCAGCCTGCAGAAGCAGCTTCGCGGCCTGGCGCAGTACGACTGGCAATCGTGGAACGATGCCGCCAACTACTTCCTCAACGCCAAGTTCGACTACGAGCAGGGACTGAAGGACGTCGACCAGTCGATCCAGAACGAAGCGCGCTACGACAATTACATGACGAAGTCGCAGCTGCTGGACGCCATGGGCAAGACGGCCGAAGCCAAGACTGCGCGCGACGAGGCCTTGAGCAAGGCCAGTGCCCCGCAACTGTATGCCTATGGGCGGCAGTTGTTGGGCAAGCACCAGCAGGACGAGTCTTTCGCCGTCTTCCGCCAACTGGTTAAGCGTTATCCGGATGCCTGGGTATCGCACCTGGCACAGGCCCGGCTGGATACGGGAGAAGGCAAGTACGACTCGGCGATTGCGCAGATGAAGCTCTCGTACAACGGCGCGCCGGAAAACATCAAGCCGCAGCTCGACGTTCTGTTGAAGCGGCTGCAGGCGAAGGAAGATATCAACAAAATATGAGCTTGGGTAGAGCGGGCCTTTGAGGCCCGCGTTCCCGTCGTCCCTTCTCGTGTCATCCCGCTCGGGAGCTTTTTGCTCGCGAGGGATGACCGGCGCTCTGCCCTGGCAGTTGAGAAGGGGAGAAACTTCGACGCTCCAAGCCCGGAGGACGATTCGCATGATGGCGTCCTCCCCCGTCGCCCTTAAACGAGGAGCAAAAATGTCATGGACGGTTCCATTTTTCAGGCCGACGCAGGGGCGACTTGCACCGCGCGATTACAGCACATTCCAAACGATGGAAGGTGTTGGGCACGCGGGTTGAAAAACAAACTTCTTGTGCCGATATACCTGAGGTATGCTTGGGGCGTGCCCGGGAGTCTGTCCTCCGTTGGCAAGGCGCGGAACGGGTCGCCATCGCGGGCATCTAAATAGCTGTGTCGGAACGAAAGCCAGTTCGGCGTGTCAGGAGCCATCAGGTGCGGTTTGCAATTGAAATTGAGCGCGAGACCGACGGGCGTTGGATTGCGGAAATATCGGACATTCCTGGAGTCATGGCCTACGGGAATACCGAGAAAGAGGCCCGCGCCAACGCCTACGCTTTGGCATTGCGAGTCGTGACAACCTAGGAATTGCCCCAGAGTCCTGATTACCTCAGGCGCTAAAGTGCAAATTAGGGCGCACACAATGGATGCCTGAAGGCGTCCTCCACCCGAAAATTATGTGTTAGCGTCTACCACATACCTAGCGATTGCAGGAGCCTCGGGTTTGCTCATGTCGCCATAGGGGACGGGATCGTCCAGCCACACCACAAGCTTATAGATGGAATGTCGTAGTGCCTTCAGTTTTTCTGGGGACTTGCCTTCTTCATAGCTTTTCGCGCGATCCAGCGTGGTATAGGCCACAACATCAGCGGCCTGCATTTCTGGATGAGTTTTATCATCCAACGGCACAAAGCCACCGAGTACGCCGGCATATTTCGGATTCTGCTTCTTAAATTCCTTATAAAGCGAGTGTAGCGCCGGATAATCGTTCCCCTCGTCGTGGGCAAAGGTGACGATGTTGCCGCGCCCCATGAGTTTCATGGTCTTGCCGCATTCTGCGATCGCTTGTTGAAATGCCAGCTGATAGGGAACTTCAGGAATCACACCGAATTCGTCAGGATGAGTAAGCATTTTGGAATGAGTGGGAACAGATAGCGTGACCCCCACGCCAACAACGCCGCACGCACGAACGATGGCATAAAGGTCGTCTTTTACTTGGATCGCCCTCTTCTTACCCTCTTCCACTCCGAGCTCTCGGAATCTATGGAACTGTCCGTTGAGAGTTTCGCAATGAGAGGACTTGAAGTATTCGATCCCGTCTTGGTCGAGCCGCGTTTTCCATGCGGTTCGAAGTGCTGACCACTTGTCCTTCTGGCCCATAATCGCAGCCGAAACAATAACCTTCTCTCGCAAGCGGTCTGCGCTGTCGTCCATGTATCCGTAAAAGATCATCGCTTGAACTCATGCCCTGATTTGTTGACTGAAGAGCCAGGAACCCCGCTCAATCCATCGGTTGGGCTAACCTGGCCGTCAGTTAACGTAGACGAAAAGATGCGCAATGGCAACCTGAACTCTTGCACTTTCTGGCCCTGCGCCGTTTATTCCGACTGGTGGCATGAACCTCAACCTACACCATGTCCTGTCGCCGTGTCAGCGTTCCCAGGTTAGCGTCCAAACGAAGGACGCGAACCCGGGGCACCCAGAGCATTTCAACGCTTCATACCTGGGCCACCAGCCCTGTAGGGAATAATAGGGTTTTCATTAGAGTGGCCTGGGCGTCAGTTGCCGTAGACGAAAAAGATGCGCAATGGTAACCCGAACGCCTTCACTTTCCGGTCCTGCGCCGTCTACTCCGACTGGTGGCATGAACCTCAACCTACACCATGTCCTGTCGCCGTGTCAGCGTTCCCAGGTTAGCGTCCAAACGAAGGACGCGAACCCGGGGCACCCAGAGCATTTAACGCTTCATACCTGGGGCACCAGCGCCTTGGACCGACATTCTACAACCGTGAACGCCCTCATGGTAGCCTCAACTACAAGCTCGTCACAATCAGCCTCTCCGGTTCGAACAACCGAATCGACAACCTCTTGTAAGAATTCATACCTGGCCACCCCATCTTGCCTTCCCTTGGCGGGGTGGGGATTTCGCCTGTGCGCCGGACAGGGCCCCAGAACCATACCCGCAGTTAAGCACACCCCAGTCCCACCCACGTGGCATACAATACGCGCCATGAGCGTCATCCAAGATGTACGTCAAGCGTCACCGGAAACCCTAGCTCCCGAAATCCGCGAACGAAAGGCCCGCCTCGACGCGCTCGAATCTCGAATTGATCGTAATGAGGCCGCCGCTGATCGCCGTCACGCCGGCCAGGGGTTGCAAAGCCAATGACAAATAGCCGAGTACCGCTTCCAACCGATGAGGAGCTCGACGTTGAGTCCCGTGCTTTCTTGACGGGGGCGCCAAAATTGAACGTGTTGCGAATGATCGCCAGAACCGGCATCGTTACCCAATTCTGCGTGCCTCTTGCGCAGCTGTTCGACAGCCAGTGGTTCTCCGTCGAGGACCGCGAAATCATGCTATTTCGGACCTGCAGGGCGAACCAGTCGGCCTACGAAATTCCGCAGCATCGCGCCTATGGCGCGCTGCCATCTGACGTCGTCGACGCCGTCCTGTCTGATCATTTGGAGGTGCTCGACGAGTGGCAGCGGGATCTGTGCCACATGTGTGACGAAATGGCCCAGGAAGCAAAGGTGTCACCGGAATCCGTCTCCAAGTTGGTCTCCCACTACGGCAGTTACAATCAGGCCTGCCGAGCGATCCTGATGATGTCTTGGTTCAACATGCTGACCAGGTATGTGGATTCATGCGGCGTACCCTTGGAGACCGGGTCTGATCCCTACCGTGGCATTAGCACCCGGGGGCCCACCGATATCGAGCGCTGATTTTGGCGGGTAGCCCAGGTAACCAATCTACTTCAAGAAAATTACCTACAGGTGCCCCATCAAGGACGCGCAACCGCCTTGAATGGGGATTTTCGTTCCCGATTCCGGAACAACGTCTTGATCATCTACAGGCACCCGCAGGCTCACGGCAACCCGGAAGCTACGCTCCAGTTACGAGAAATCGCCTTTACCCAGGTAATGCAGGGTACTCCAGGCATCCGGCAAAGGCCAAAACTGAACCAAATCACAGCATCGTAGCTTGCGGCTTGACGCTGGCGTCGCGGCCGTCTCCAAAACCTGCACTTTTGTCGGCCAGGCAAGGGGGATATTGGGTTTACCAGCGACACATCAAGCGTTGACGCAAGAGTCGGGAATCTGTGGCGCGACTGCTAGCTTGCGGCGATTTTTGAACATCGAACGCCGGAGGAGATGCTATGAGACGCATGGACGTGCGGACCGCTGTCGGCGCGCTGGTGGTTGCCATTCCATTGGCGCTGCTTACCATACCAAGTTGCCCAGCCTCAGCTCAGACCTACAAGGTCATCTATAGGTTTACCGGTCAAGGCAGTTCGGAGAATCCCATTGCGGGCGTGACCATCGACGCTCATGGCAACCTGTTTGGAACCACCGCCTGGGGTGGATCGGACAATGATCCGGGCGATGTCTACGAGCTGCAGCGTAACGGCTCCGGCTTTACCTACAGCCAGCTTTTCAATGCAGGTGATGGCTCCAAAGGCGCCTTCCCCTGGGACCCTCCGGTGATGGGTCCGGGCGGTCTGTTCGTCACCCTGTATATCTACGGAGGCCACGACGAGGGCTCTATTGTTAGAGTGCAACCCTCGCCTACTATCTGCCGCGTGATCGCCTGCCTGTGGAAGGCGAGCGATATTTACGACTTCACTCGCGGAAGCGATGGAGGCAATCCTCAGGCCGCAGTCGTCTTCGATGGTCAGGGAAACATGTACGGCGCAGCTGTGAACGGCGGACTGGGTTATGGCGTGGTGTACGAGATGACGCGAGTGAATGGCCAGTGGGTGTATCACGTTATCTACAGCTTTACCGGTGGTGACGACGGAGCCTTCCCGCTCGCGCCGTTGTTGATCGATGCGGCCGGCAATCTTTACGGCACGGCAGAATCCGGCGGGCTGCCGGGCTGTACCGGCGACTACGGCTGCGGCACCATCTATAAGTTGTCGCGTTCGGGAGATAGCTGGAGCGAGACAACACTGTACAAATTCACCGATGGAGCGGATGGCTCGGAACCGAGCGGTGGATTGATCGCCGACAGCGCGGGCAATCTTTATGGAGCGACCTTTGGCAGCAACGGTAGCCCTGGTGGAACTGTCTACGAGCTGGTTCGTTCAGGCGATGCATGGACCTTCAAACTGATTTATGACCTGCCGGGAACGGGAGGAGGTCCATCGGCAAATCTGGTACTCGACAGCGCCGGCAATCTCTATGGCGCGACCTGGGGTGACGGTGCGGCGGGGCTGGGCAATGTTTTCAAGCTGACTCCGATGGGCAACGGCTGGAGCTACACCAGCGTTCATGACTTCACCGGCAGTCCTGATGGGGCCAACGCCAACGGCGGGCTGGCCATTGACAGCAATGGCGTGATCTACGGCACGACCTACGAAGGAGGAGCGAGTAACTGCTTGTGCGGCGTCGTGTTTGAGATCACACCGTAAGCCAATCACCGGGCTCCCCACTTGTTCCTGATAGCGGAATAAGTGGGATCAGCGCTCGGCTCAGACGCTCCGCGTCGCAGCCCGGAAGGTCCTGAGGAACGCGTCTTGACGCCGGCCTAAAGGCCAGCTCTACCCGGGCTGCATCAAGACGCGCCTTTCATAACTCAGGGGCGGCAGTACTGCGCGGTTTTAAGGGCGCAATTGGTAGCTTTCGCCCAGCTTGCCCGCCTGCCGCCAGTGCCTGCGGGCACGCACCAGTTCAGCGATCTGCCGGATATGTCCCAGATCGTGCATGGTCCACTCATGCAGCATTTGTTGCAGGGTGATTTCGCCGGCCTCCCGGTGCCTGGCGCGGCGCTCGCCCGCGCTTCGCGGCAAGGTCCGCAGATACTCCACGTTGGCCTCGCGCTGCTCTGCAAAATGGTCGAAGGCATCTTGCGCATTGGCATTGCGGTACAACTCCAGGTACATCTGCGCCTCATCCGGCTCCAACTCCGGCAGTTCCTCACTCACGAACCGGTCCACGCGTGTTCGATAGCAGTGGCCCTCGGAATGGGAAAGATGCGCGAGCACTTCCGCTACCGAAAAGCGGTCGGGCGCGGGCTTCCATTCGGTATCTTCGACCGACAGGTCGCACATCAATCCGCGCAGGATCGCGGGGGTCGCTTGCAACTGGTCGAGGCAGTCTAATTCCGATGCTTGCGTCATGCGATTCATCCTACGATGTTCTTTCCGCCGTCCACATGCAGCGTATTGCCGGGGGCCCTACTCATTCCCTGGGTTGGAATTGGTGGGACGACTGGGGGTGAGCTTCGAAACGCTAGCCTGCTCCCACAGCAACTCCCTCCTGCCGGTGCTTTGGTCAACGGACTTTACTGACTTGGCTTTTCAAAATCCGCACGATTGCCATGATGGTGTTCCAATTCCGTGTCGTCGCCGGCACACCGTACAAGGTGTCGATCTGGCCAAGATAGCCGATCGTCTTCATATGACGACGGTATGTGCCAAAGACGAATTGTCCTTGCGACGCCATCACCCGGACCAGCCACTTCCCGTGCGCGGGGAAGGTGACGGGCAGCGGCGCCCGAACGCTGCCGGCCTTCGACAGGATGCTTACGAAGCGAACCACATCCGGGCGGGAGGGCTCAGCGGCAAATGGATTCTGTGTCTCCGGGCGGAGAAGGTCGCTGCCATCGCAGAGCACAACTTCGGTTTCGAACGGCAGCTTGCGGCGCAAAGCGCTACCGAACTTCACTCGCGATCCAGGTTTGCGAACGACAAGCGTGCCCGCAGCACCCACATTCAACACGTCATAGTCGATCAGTTCTCGTGCGAGGACGCTTGGCCGAGGCAAGCCGACGCGACGATGCGCCGATGCCACCATGCCAGAATCGTGTACGTGCCCCCCACTTAGAACCGGCGTCCCAGCTGTCGTTCCGAGTGCCGTGTCAGGCAAGCGATGGTATTGCGCTTCTATTGACCCTTGCCCGTGGGTGGTACAGGAGCAGGCGCCTGGTTTGAGTTCGGCTTACTGGAAGAGTAAGGGGCTGCATCCGGAGACTGACTCGGTGCTGCATGGGTGGCCGGCTGCGCCTGGGCAGGCTGACTCTCCGGCGCCATCATCATTCCGCTCAGATCGTCATCGGAGTTCGCCGGTGCAGTTGCGCTGGCAGGCGCGCTCGAAGCCGCAGTCGCTCGTGTAGTCGCCGCCCCACTCGAAGCGGTTGTCGCCGGCGTGGTCGCGGTCGTACTGGAAGGCCTCGCCGTCAGCGCGGGCGGGTCATCACTGGACGTCGCGGTTGCCGGCGCAAGCGCACTGGTCGGCGGAGTCGCATCGGCCGGTGAGGATGCGGCTGTGGTCGAGACGTGAGTGCGCGGAGTCGGTGCATATTTCTCCACCGCATCGAGGAAAGACTGCGCCTCCGGCGGCGCTGGAGTTTCACCGCTTAAGATGGTGCGGTACGACACCGGCGAACGATAGAACGCCATCGTATCGCCGTCCGCCTGATGAATCATTGCACCGTTGAGCGAAATGCCCAGGAACAACCCACGCGCCCTAGAGTAGGTCAGCACCTGTGCGCGCAACGTGAGATCGGTCGCCGCCTGTGCATCGCGGCCCACCGGTCCGGCTGCGGCGGAAGCGTCTCCGCCCAACTTGAACTTGCTCGACAGCAGATGCTGCATGCCATCTTCGGTGCGAATGATCAGCACCAGATCGCTGGCCTGGCCGCCGGCCTGCAGTCCAAAGCTGCCGCCCTCGACTTTGAAGAACGCCGGCGCGCTCCATCCATTGGCGGTGCGGCAGGTCGCAACGCCTTTACCGTAATTGGCGCCGAAGATGAAGCTGGCCTTCAGCATCGACGGAATCACGGCGATGCACTTCGCGCCGTCCATGATGGCGTCAGGAATCCCGCGATCGGGCGCCGACATGATCTGCGTCAGAATCACACCGGAAGTTTGCAGGCGCTCAATGTCGGCGGCGCGCTGGTCGGATGCAAACATGGCGCTGGCGACGAGCAAGATCAATAGCAAGGCAAGCTTCTTCATAAACCGCTCCCGGTCGAAATCATTCGCGACCGTGTTCATCTTATTTCGATTTGTGCTGTCAACGACTCGCGATAACGATGCAGCGGGGTTACCTTCTAGTGACGTGCAGGATGCCGGTGGCGAAAAAGGGCGCCGCCCAAGAGGACGTTTTTTGAAGTTTCTCTGCTCGGCAAAAACGAAGGGCCGGATTCGGGGACCCTCGTACCCTTATCCGACCCTATCTCCCAGGTTCTGTGGTAGGTGAATACAGTTTCTCTCGAAGGTCACATCTTGGCAAGGTAACGAAGGTGCATATTTGATGTGTCCAAGTGGACATATAAAACACTTCCCTTTAGTAACCGCAAATTGGTTACTAAAGGCTAACTCCAGGACAAGGTGCTAGGAGCGGCTGAACAGCAGGTTGGTCACGGCATGGACTGAGAGAGCGATACGGTTGTGCACACCCGCCTTTTGCATCAAGCGGCTCACATGCAGCTTGACCGTCCGCTCTTCGATGCCTAACTCAGCGCCGATCTCCTTGTTGGTGCGTCCGGCTACCAGTAGTTCCAGCACCTGCAGTTCGCGTTCGCTGAGCGATCCGCCGCCGGCGAGTGCTCGTCTCGGGTCCGCGGTTGCCCGTTCGATGAACTTGCACAACACCCGTCGCGGTACCCACATCGATCCAGTTCTGACAACTCGAAGTGCTTCCTTGTACTCCTCAGCTGGGGCGGCTTCGTCGATGTAGCCTTTCACTCCGGTTGAGATGGCCCTCAGGATGGCTTCGTCCGAGGTGACAGCACTGGTGAGGATGATCTTGACTCCGGGCCGCAGAGTTCGAATAGTCGCGATGGCGTCATACACCGATCCCATGCCATGCGATCCCATCAACACAATCTCGCCGGGCAATGGTTTAGCCATGTCGGGGGGATCCATCTTGTGGACTGTAAATTCGCTTTCGGCTTCGAGAACGGCACGTAGGCCAACGAGACGAAGCGGATCGTAACCTAAAACGGCAATATGAATTGTCTGAACAGCTTTTCTGGGCAACGGCGTCCTCGGGGGAAAACCCGTGGGCATAATTTAAAACAACCTAGGTGGGAATGTAAGTAGCACTAAGGTGAAAGAGCGACGCAAGTTCTTTGATTGGTATCAAAAACCGTAACCAGCCAGCTAATTTTTTTATGCACTCTTTCGGCGAGGAGCCTTCGCAGCCTTCTTCACGGCGTGGATCTGCGAGCTCTTCTGTGCCTCTTCCACCCGTTGCGGTGGCTTCTTGGGTAGCTGGGCGAGGCTTTCCTTCAGCGCAGCCATGAGGTCGACGACAGGAGCGGGCTTGCGCGGCTTTTCCACCTCGGTGACTTCCTCGCCTTCGAGGCGGGCCTTGATGAGGGTCTTCAGGTTCTCTTCGAAAGTGTCGTGATATTTCTCAGGATCGAACTCGCCGGCCAAAGCCTCGATGAGCTGGTTGGCCACCTTTACTTCGGTGTCTTTCAGTTCAACCTCCGGACGCCCGAAGCCATCCAGTTGGCGAACTTCATCGCTGTAGTACATAGTGTGCAGCATCATGCCGCCGTTGTAGGGCCGCAGAAACACGGTGTATTCGCGATTGTGCATGGTGAGCTTGGCGATCCCAACATAGTCCGTCTCCTCCAGCGCCTGGCACAGCAGGGCATAAGGACGGCGACCGGCTTCTTCCGGCATGAGGAAATACGAAGACTCGAAGTAGATGGGATCGACTTCCGAGGCTTTCACGAACTCCAGGATCTCCATCGCCTTGGCGGTCTTGGGCTCAATCTTCTTGATCTCTTCGGGTTCGATGATCACGTATTCGCCTTTGCGATACTCGTAGCCCTTGACGATCTCGTTGCGCTCCACCACGCGCTCGTCATGCGGACACCAAAGCTGCTGCTTGATGCGCGTGTTGTCATCGCGGTGCAGCATATGAAACGAGATGTGGTTTCCGCGCGCACCGGAAAACAGGCGCACGGGCATGGAGATCAATCCAAACGTGAGGTATCCGGTCCAGACAGAAGAAGCCATAGTGTTTTCTCACCTTGCGAGATTCAGGAGTTGCGTCCTGCAATAATAGCGCGAAGCGATTGCACCGCCAACGGTGCAAATAACGCGGCGCCTCCAAATCTGTTAGGATGCGCTGCAAAGGCCTGTACGCCGCTCGCGCGTCACGCACCCGGGAGTGCCACGCAGTTCGGGCCGCTATTGTACTGCTGCAAGTGATTCCGAATGAATCTCTTCCACTCCAGGGGAGTACCCGCCGCGTTAATAGCGCTGCTGTTTGCAGTGGTCGCGCGGGTAATGGGTTCGGTCAGCGACGGCGGGGCCATCGCCGGTATTGCAATCGCGTTTATTCTGATGCTGAGCGCCGGCTTTGCCGGATTCGTGCCGCTGCTTGCGCTTTTCGTATTGACTGTTCTGGCCACGCGCTGGGGCTTGCGCCGCAAGCAACGCTTGGGGCTGGCGGAGCGCTCGGGGGGCCGCACGGGAGCGCAGGTGCTGGCCAACCTCGCCGTCTCGGCCTGTTGTGCGCTTCCCGTCCTGTGGTTCCCCCAATTCAGTGGCTTACTGCTGGCGGCGGCCATGGCTTCGCTGGCGGAGGCGGCTGCCGACACCGTCTCCAGTGAAGTGGGCCAGGCGTCGGCGCGCCGCGCCCATCTCATCGTCGGACTTCGCAGCGTGCCCGTCGGCACCAATGGCGCCGTCAGCGTATGGGGAACGTTGAGCGGAATCCTGGCGGCGTTCGTGATCGCCTGGATCAGCGGCGCGTCGGCGGTCGTGGATTGGAGTTGGGTGCCGGTCATCGGTGTGGCCGGCTCGCTCGGCATGGTGCTGGATAGCCTGCTTGGGGCGACGTGGGAGAATTCCGGCCGCATCGGTAACAACGCGGTGAATTTTGTGAGCACCGCCTTCGCTGCAGATCTTGCGCTGGGGTTCGGACTGATCATGCAGCGGCTGCGAGTATGAGCCGGCGATGGCCAGGTGTACAAGGTGCTTGCTCTGGCTGGGCGGGCAAGATAGAGTTTTGAGTGCTCGTTTTGCGTCGCTCAGGCGGCCGCCGCCGAATTCATATTCCTTATTGAAGCAGTATTCACGGAGTCTTGCGTGCAATTTCCAGATCTGCTGACGGTACTGCTGTTCCTGCCGCTGGTCGGCGCCGTGGTGCTTCTCCCCTTGCGCGGCGACAGGGACCACCTGGCTATACGGTGGATCAGCTTCAGTGTTGCCTTGCTCGAGTTCCTGCTCTCCTTTATCCCCGTTTATCACATTCACCCGGGCTCCAGTGGATTCAAGCTCGAGGTCTTTCATGCCTGGATTCCCCAGTGGGGCATGAACTATCACCTCGGAGTCGATGGCATCAGCATCTTTATCATTCACCTGATCACGTTGCTTACGCCCATTGGCGTTCTGGCATCGTGGAAGGAGATCAAGCACCAGGTCAAAGAGTTCCACATCCTGCTGCTGCTGCTGGAGATGGGCATCATCGGCGTTATGGTCTCGCTCGACCTGATGGTGTTCTTCATCTGGTGGGAGTTCGGGCTGATTCCGCTGGCGCTGCTGATCGGCATCTGGGGACACGGCCGCCGCATCTACGCCGCCGTCAAGTTCGTGATTTACACCATGTTCGGATCGGTGTTCATGGCGGTCAGTATCCTCTGGCTGCACGCGAAGACGGGAACCTTCGACTTCGTTGCGATCCGGCAGATGATCGACAGCGGCAAGCTGACGATGAGTCCCAGCACCGAAATGTGGCTGTTCCTGGGCTTCTTCATTGCCTTTGCCATTAAAGTACCCATCTTTCCCTTCCACACCTGGTTGCCGGACGCGCACACCGAAGCGCCGACTGCCGGATCAGTTGATCTGGCGGGCGTGCTGCTGAAGACGGGTGCTTACGGTCTGATTCGTTTCTGCCTGCCACTCTTTCCCAACGCGTCGCATCGCGCCGCGCCATATATTGGAGTGCTGGCCATCATCAGCATCATCTACGGCGCACTGGTTGCCATGGTGCAGCCCAACCTGAAGCGGCTGGTGGCGTACTCCTCGGTGAGTCACATGGGATTTGTGACGCTAGGAATCTTCTCGTTTAACCTCCTGGCGTTGCAGGGTTCCATCTACGTGATGCTGGCGCACGGCATCTCCACCGGAGCGCTGTTCCTGCTGGTGGGCATGTTGTATGAGCGCCGCCACACCTTTGAGATCAAGGAATTCGGCGGCCTGATCAACTCGATGCCCGCCTATTCGTCGTTCTTCCTGTTTACGATTCTGGCCTCTATAGGGTTGCCGCTATTATGCGGCTTCGTCGGCGAGTTCATGGTGCTGGCGGGCACCTTCCAGACGCAGGCGCACTGGGCAGTCTGGGCGGCTACCGGCGTCATTCTGTCGGCGTGCTATCTGTTGTGGGCCTTCCAACGGGTATTCCAGGGCGAGATCACGCGACCGGAGAACCGCGAGATACCGGATATCGACCAACGCGAAAAGTGGGTCATGGTGGGCCTGTGCGGAGTGATGATCTGGCTGGGCGTGCACACTTCGTTTTTTACCAGCCGCTACGAGGTTTCCTGTAAGGAGATCCTGCAGCAGGCGAATGTCAACGTAACCCAGGTGTCGACGCTTCCGGCCACGACTGCTGCTGAACCTCGCTAGGTAGAGTGGTCGGCGGGTGCCGGCAATCGGGCTTGTCTTCGATGGACAAGGCGTCGCCGGACCGCTACTTTGTCACGCTGCCGGGTTATCTCGATCACATTTCGCGGGTTTCCAGGCCTCTATAATTCCTGCTGGCCCGTCTGCCAGGAGCGCTGCATGACCACTGTCGCGGTCAAACCATCCGAACCGACCCTCTCTCTTCCAGCCAACGCCTACACCCCACTGCAGCCGGGCGAACAGTATTCGCCGCCGGTCGCGGCCTCCGCCAAGCTTCTCGAGATGACATGGCGCTCCGTGGTCTGGGGTGTTTTGCTGTGCGTCATCTTCAGCGTGGCGTCAGCCTATTCGGCGCTGAAGGTTGGCCAGGGAATGGAGGCGGCGATCCCGATTTCGATCCTGGCGATCGGCCTGGCCCGCATCTACAAGCGCCGTTCCACAGTGCTGGAGAACGTGATCATCACCGGCATCGGAGCCGCCTCGGGCAGCGTGGTCGCGGGGGCCGTTTTCACACTTCCAGCGCTGTACATCCTGCACCTCGACCCGCATCCGGTGCAGACCATCTTTATTTGTCTGGCCGGCGGCTGCCTGGGCGTTCTCTTCCTCATCCCGTTGCGCCGCTACTTCGTGCAGGAGCAGCACGGCAAGCTTCCTTTTCCCGAGGCCACCGCAATCACCGAAGTCCTGGTCACCGGTGAGAAGGGCGGATCGCAGGCCAAACTTCTACTACAGGCCACCTGCATTGCCGCGGTGTATGACTTCTTCGTTACCACCTTCCACGTGTGGAAGGAGTACCTGAACTTCCAGTTCTTGCCGGTGATGAAGAACCTGGCCGAGCGCAATCGCATGGTGTTCAACTTCGATGCCATCGGCTTCATCCTGGGGCTGGGCTACGTGATGGGCCTGCGGATCGCCATGATCTTTTGCGCCGGGGGCGTGCTGGTCAACTTCGTGCTGGTCCCGGCCATCTGGTTCATCGGCAGCCATATGGGCGATATCACGGTTTATCCGGCCACGATGCCCATCTCGCATATGAGCGCGGCTGAGATCTATCGCTTTTATGTGCGCTACATTGGCGTGGGCGCCATTGCGGCTGCCGGACTGGTGGGCATCCTCAAGTCGCTGCGAGTGGTTGCCGGATCCTTCGGCATCGCGCTGCATGCCTTCCGCCATGGCGAAGCGCCACACATGGAGCGGACAGACCGCGACATTCCCATCCTCGGCATACTGCTGGGCGTGGTCGTGGGCGCACTCGCCGTCGCGATTTTCTACGGCCAACTGCACGTCACGTGGGCCGTACTTGCCATGGGTCTGGCGCTGACCCTGCTCTTCGCTTTCTTCTTCACCACCGTGGCGGCCAACGCCATTGCCGCAACCGCCAACAATCCGGCTTCCGGCATGACCCTGCTGACTGTGATTGTCTCGGCCGTGGTGTTGTTGAAGTTCGGCCTCTCCGGCACTACAGGGATGTTCTTTGTGATGGCGATCGCCGGCATGGTTTGTGTCGCGCTCTGCGTCTCGGGGCAGTTCATCACCGACCTGAAGGCGGGTTACTGGATCGGGTCGACACCTGCAGCGCAGGAAAAGGTAAAGTTCATCGGTGTAGTCGCTGCGGCCATCACCGCCGGCCTGACCATCGTGCTGCTGGCCAAGGCGTTTCAGTTCGGAGAGGCTGCCCCCGGCGACCTGCGCCAGGTGCTGGTCGCCCCGCAAGCCTCGGCACTGAAGGCCATCGTCGAAGGTTTCATGAGCGGCCAGCCGGTCGCTTACGTTCTGTTTGGGATCGGCGCCATGGTTACTGTCGTGCTCGAGATGCTTGGACTTTCGTCTATGGTCTTCGCCCTCGGAATCTACCTGCCGCTGCAACTGACCACGCCGATTCTCGTCGGAGGCTTCGTCTCGCACCTGGTCAACAAGCGCGCGGACAAGACGGATGGCGAGCAAGGCCGCAGCATACGCGAACGGGGTGTCATCGTCGCAGGCGGACTTATGGCGGGCGGAGCACTGGGCGGGGTTTTCGGTGCGGCGCTGCGTTTGCTGCCAAGTTATCGGGAGGAGCTTATCCAGACTCCCTTCTACAACAACGAACCTGTATCGCAGACCATCTCCGCGCTGGCATTTGTGGGATTGTGTCTCTATCTCTGGTTCAGCTCAGTTCAAAGAAAGAAGGCTGCCTAATGGATCAAGTAGGAAAGTATGTTGCGGATGCCATTCTCGGCATCGATACACTTTGGGGCGGTGACGTAATGTGCCCCTCCGGCACCGGACGCTTCATCGCCGACTCGTGGTATTCGGACGAAGCGCTACCACCCGCCTACACCGTGGCGTCAGCCGCGCGGCTGCGCGAGACGGGAGGCGTCTCGGGCAAGAACGTCGATCGCAAGGCCGTCGACGAGTACCTGCGCGCGGTCGACATCCCCGCGGCCATCGCCGGAGTGCGTAAGAGCGCTGCTTCGCAATCGGCCTTAGGGAAGGCCTACTTCGAAGGCCTCGCCGACTCTCTCGAAGTGATGTGGGACCTGGCGATGGAAATTCTGGGCAACGGACCGGCGGTGCCATACGAGCGCTGTGTGCTGGCCTCGACCGCGCGCGCTCCTGAGCCGTCCTCGCCGGAGAAGAAGCGCGACCGCGTGGCGGAGCTGTTAGGCCGCGCCGGATATCCCTCGACCTCGCGCGAGTCGCTGCTGGCCGGCGTCGATGCCTGGCGTCGCGACCGCAATGCGCCGATGGGATCGGTTAAAGCTCTCGGCGCAGCGGTGATTGCGCAGTTCGATCAACTCAGCGCGGCCAATGTCATGCCGTATCTGCCAAGGGAATTTTCGTCGGTGCCGCGCGCGAATATCGATTTTCTGCCGATCAAGGACGCGTGGTTCTCCGGTTCGATGAACTATGTCGGCCGGGCGCGCAACGCCGATGGCTCGCCGAAGTACGAAGCGACCTACGAGATCAATGCCTCGCTGCAGATTTCCTTCCCCGAGTTCCAGCAGCTGGTCAGCCATGAAGTCGTTCCCGGACACGTGACCACGTTTGCATACTTGCAGAACTTATATTTCCGCAAGCTGGCGGGCTTCGAGGCGACGGTCCTCACCATGAACACGCGCGCCGCAAGCCTGTTTGAAGGCATCGCCAATAACGCCATCCTCATGGCGTACGGCGTGAACGAGGTGGAGCAGTTGCCCGACGAAGACATGCAGATCGGCGTTCTGCTGGCGCCTGCTGCAAGATGATGCCAAGAACCAGTCGTCGTACCTGACGTGGGGGAAGGGAACTGCGCAGCAGGAAGTGGCGAAGACTTTGCGCAACGACTTCCTGGTCAGCGACGGAGCGCGCCGACAAGCTGTCAGGCGCATGGGGACGGCATCCGCTGCTGGGCCGCATGTATCTGCCGGCCTATCGCGCAGGCACCGACAAAGTGGCCGAGTTGCGGCGCAAGCATCCCGCGGCGAAGGTAATTCCGGCGCTGTACGGCTGCAAGGGGCTGGTGGATATTCAGTCGGTCGAGCAGGCGTTGTAGCGGAGACCAGCGGGTGCCACGGACATCTCGCTTTGAAAGGGGCGAGGCTTGGTGGTGCCCTGACGCGAACCTTCGCAAGAATTCGGCCGTCGATTCGTTGGCGACGAATATCTGCGAGCTGACGCTGCGCCCCGCCCCCTGTGGGTTCACGGCTTCGAGGGGTTTGCTTTCCCCAGGAAGACCCTCATCAGAAAATAGGCAAACGAGGCCAAGCCGGCGTAGAGGAACCCGTTGGCGAAGATGATGGTCCCCAGTGTCATAAACAGGGTGAGCGTGGTTTCGGCGGTGGCTTCGAGGATGCCGGCCAGCAGGAACGGCGGACAGATGGCGATGGAGGCGAACCGTATTGGGGCGTTGAATACTGCCGGATCATGGCGCCAGATGATGCACAGAGCTATGCCGACGCCCAAACCCACGACAAAAGCAATCGCCAGCAGGATGAGAAAGGCATCGTCCTTCTTGTTGCGATGAAAGCCCATGAAAGTCTAATCAGCCAGTGTAGTCCATGCGAGGCACGGCCTGCGAACGCCGCTACGCGTGCTATGCTCACGGCGAAACGAGGTACCCAACATGAGCACTCAGCCAGCCGACGTCCGATATGCCAGTCCCATTCCTCACAATATGGTCACCACGGCCTTTGTGCTGGACGGCTATACCATCAAGCGCAACTTCGGATTGGTGCGGGGCATTATCGTGCGCTCGCGATCGATCGTCGGCACTCTTGGCGCCAGTTTGCAGACGTTGGTTGGCGGCAACATTACGCTGTTTACCAAGCTCTGCGAGCAGACGCGCGAGCACGCCTTCGACCTGATGCTGCAACACGCAGCGGAAGTCGGCGCCAATGCCGTCATCGGCATGCGCTACGACGCGACGGAAGTCATGCAGGGCGTAACCGAAGTCCTGGCCTACGGCACGGCGGTGTATGTGGAGAAAAGCAGCACTTAGTACCTAGTCTTGAGGGCGGAATGCTGACCAAGACTTACGCAAAGCCGCGAGCAGGGGAAGAACAGCGAAGTGCCGAATGCCAAGTGCTAACCGCTTCTTGGTGAGCCCGGCAGGAATCGAACCTGCGACCCACGCATTAAAAGTGCGTTGCTCTACCAACTGAGCTACGGGCCCGCCACGTTTCTAATCTACCACGCCACAAATGGACCCACAGAGAAGTCCCAGCGGCGATTCTCCAGAACTTGTCAAGAAGAATTGACGATCGCTTGACAGCTTTACGACCACCGCAAGACAACGCCTTCAGCCGGCAAGGCCACAATGGCCACTCATGAACGCGATGTTCAGCGATCAATGGAGGAACGGATGCTCAGTGTCAAGAAACTACCGGCCACCTCGCTAGTACGGATGGCAGTGTTATCCCTGGTTGCGATCACACTGCTGAGCCTTCCTGCAACCGCACAAATCTTCAAAGTCGAAAACCTCACCTCTGACATCTCCGATGTCGGAACGCAACCTACAGATCCTGATCTGGTGAACCCCTGGGGTATGGCGGCCAACCCTTCCGGCCCCTGGTGGGTGGCAGATAATGCAACCGGCAAACTAACTCTGTACAACGCCGATGGCGTGAAGCAGGGTCTCATTGTCAATGTTCCGCAATGGGACGGCAGCCCGGGCGGCAATCCCAGCGGACAGGTGTTCAATGGCACGCAGGATTTCAAGCTTTCCAACAACAACCCCGCCCTGTTCATGGTTTCGACCGAAGACGGAACCATCCAGGGATGGAATGGCGGCAACACCACCATGATCGCGGTCAATAATTGGCCCAATGCAATCTATAAGGGGCTGGTGTTGGGTTCGGCCAACGGCGCCAACTACATTTACGCGGCCAACTTCAAAGGCGGGACGATTGACGTGTTTGACGCGACGTTTCAACCCCACTCCTTCGGCCAGAATGCGTTCCTCGATCCCAACCTTCCTTCCGGCTACGCCCCCTTTAACGTGGCCAATGTGAATGGCAACATTCTGGTGTCCTATGCTCTGCAGGACGACGACAAAGAGGATGACGTCCCGGGCATCGGTCATGGCTACATTGACATGTACGACAGCCAGGGAACGCTGCTCCAACGGCTGCCGCATGTGTATGCATTGAACTCGCCCTGGGCGATGGTGGTTGCACCCAGCGGATGGAACCAGTTGAGCGGCAAACTGCTGGTCGGACAATTCGGCAGCGGTGGGATCGCCGCCTACGACCTTGCCAACAATCTTTTCCTGGGAGTGCTGCAAGACGACCAGGGCCTGCCCATCCGGATCGACGGGCTGTGGGGCCTGGGCTTCGGCAATGGTGGGTCGGCAGGTCCAAAGACGACGCTGTACTTTGCCGCCGGATATTTTGCCGAAGCCCATGGTTTGTTTGGCAGGATCACGTTGACCAACGGGCTTGGCCGCACGCCAGGTCGCAAGTAGTCCTACAAACTTTCTTCATCCTCGGGTCGTGGAGCGGTGTCTCCGCGACCTTTTTTCTATTGGGACCAGATTGGATGATGGATCGGCGACGTCAAGACTTCATCCACAAAAACAATGCTCATCATTGCTCCGCATCCGGAGTAGGATGGATGGCACAATTCACCCCCCGCCGAGGGCGGCAGATCGCACTTGGGAGTGCAACCGCGCCTGCGCTCAGAACTGCCATACCTACTTGAAAGTGAAATGGGCGCTTGCACGCCGCCACGGGCTGCGGGGGAACATTGATCGCGGTAAGGTTGCTGCATCCGAGGGGAGCGAATGGCCTGGCGGTATCCCAAGCACGGGACCGAGAACAATTCGCAACAGCTTTGTCAGCAGTATTCCTCGTGGCATCTCGGGGGCCTGAGCCTGCGCGAACTTGTGAAACGCGTGTGGCGAGGGCTCAACGACGACGATCTGCTGGGGCGATCAGCGCAACTCGGCTACTACGGTTTCTTCTCCTTGATCCCCGCTCTGATTCTGCTGACTGCGCTGCTGGGGATCATGGCCGGTCCGGGGACGCAGCTCTACGAGATGCTGGTGCACTACCTTGGCAGGGCGTTTCCGCCTTCGGTCGCAAGAATGATCCACGGGGTGCTCGATGAGAGTTCGGCGGCCAGCGGAGGCGGGAAGATCACCTTCGGACTGATAGCTTTGCTATGGACGGCAAGCTCGGCGATGTCAGCGGTGCAGGACACGCTCAACGTGGTGTACGACATCAGAGAACGGCGGCCAATCTGGAAGGCGCGGTTGATTGCCCTGGGCATCACCGTCGTCTGCTCGCTTTTGCTGTTGTTGACCATGGCTGTGGTCCTGTATGGGACGATGCTGGTGGATTTCATCGGCGACCAGATCGGTCTAGGCGAGGGTCTGCGGCGCATCTGGCGGGCCGGCGAATGGCCGGTGGCGATGTTTTCTCTGTCGCTGGCATTCGCCATCATCTACAACTTTGCTCCCGACTTCGAACACCGCCGCTGGAAGTGGCTGACGCCGGGCTCGGTATTCGCCATGATCACCTGGGTGCTGGCCACTTTCGGATTTCGTCTTTACCTGCGCTACTTCAATTCCTTCTCCCGGACGTATGGCTCGCTGGGCGCAGTCATCATCCTGCTCAGTTGGTTCTACGTCACCGGATTGATGGTGCTGTTGGGTGGGGAGGTGAATGCCGCAATCGAGTGCGCCGCGGCCGACCGAGGTGTCCCGGGAGCCCGGCACAAGCGCCAGAGAACCGTGCCTGACACGAGCCGCGTTAGTAGCTTCGAGGACCAGTCTGTCAGCAATCGATAATCAAGTGGAGCGAAACTGAGGGGAAGGGCATCACACCACTATGGCCAATGCGAAGGTTCCTCAGGTTGTGATCATTGGCGGTGGCTTCGGCGGTTTGAATGCTGCCGAGGCGCTGGCCAAGTTGCCAGTAGGGGTTACGCTGGTCGACCGCAAGAACCATCACACCTTTCAGCCGCTGCTGTATCAGGTGGCAACGGCAGGACTGTCGCCGGCGGAAATCGCGGCCCCGATTCGCGAGGTGCTGGCACGCCACGATAACGTCGAGGTGGTGCTGGGCGAAGTCATCGGCATTGACGTCGCCAACCGCAAGGTGAAGTTCCACGGCTATGAGCACAGCTACGACTACCTGGTGGTGGCCGCCGGCGCGACTCATGCCTACTTTGGCCATGACGACTGGGAGCCGTTTGCGCCGGGACTCAAGACGATCGAAGATGCGCTGGAAATGCGGCGCCGCGTTCTGCTGGCGTATGAGTTGGCCGAGCGCGAGGCCCTGATGACGGGAACCCACATGCCGCTGAACTTTGTGGTGGTGGGCGCCGGCCCCACCGGGGTTGAGCTAGCGGGAACGCTGGGTGAGATCGCCCGCATGTCCATGCGCAAGGAGTTCAAGCACATCGATCCTAATAAGACCCGCATTCTCCTGGTCGAGGGAGGCCCCGCCGTACTCGCGAGCTATCCGCCGGACCTGCAACAGAGCGCGCTGCGCCAGTTGAAAAAGCTGGGCGTCGACGTGCATCTGAATGCCATGGTGACGGACATACGCGAAGGCGAGATACACATCGGCGATAAAATCATGCCGGCGACAGTCATCTTGTGGGCCGCGGGTGTGTTGGCGTCGCCTCTGGGCAAAGCGTTAGGCGCGCCGACCGACAGAGCCGGGCGCGTGCTGGTTCAACCGGACCTCACCATTCCAGGGCATCCGGAGGTGTTCGTTATCGGCGACCTCGCGTCGATCACCTACGGCCACGGCAAGCCGGTGCCGGGGCTGGCCCCGGCAGCGCTCCAGGAAGGCAAGTATGTGGGGCGGCAGGTGAAGGCCGATCTCAAAGGCAAGCCGCGCGAGCCCTTTCACTATCTCGACAAGGGAACGCTGGCGACCATCGGGCGCGCCGCCGCTGTCGCCGATTTTCCCGGCGGGATTCACATCTCCGGCTTCTTCGCCTGGCTGTCATGGCTGTTCATCCACATCTTTTTCCTGATCGGCTTCCGCAACCGTCTGGCCGTCATGTTCGATTGGGCGTGGAGCTACCTCACCTACCAGCGCTCGGCGCGCCTGATCACCGGCGAATCGCAGATCATTCCCATCGCTACCCTGCAGCACATGGAAGAGGCCAGCGAACGGGTCGCGCGAATGGAAGCTAGCGAACACTCCACTGCAGCGGAAAACAATGGAAAGGGTGTGACAACGAAAGTGGCAGAGCCGGCGAACCGCAGCGCGTAAGGACCGCTCTACAGAAGTGATATCACACCAGATCAGAGCTTCATAGCCGCGGTGTGTCACGCTGAATGCACGATCTGGTCACCTCGAAGCTAGCCGCCGGGCGTCCGCAAGACCTGGCTGATGTTGACGCGATCCGCCGCGCCGCCGCGAGCCAACAGCCAGACGAGAAGAAAAGGCCTCCTGAGTCGAAATAAGATTAGTCACCATCGGCTGGGGCAGGTCCCCCAACTGGCACAATCAGCTCGCCAGAAGGTCAGTTCCCGGCATGTGCTGACGGGAAACCTTGATTTTGCTTTCGTATTTGCGGGCTTCGGCGAGATCGTAGGCCATCTGCATTCGCAGCCACGTCTCCGGCGTGCTGCCAAACGCCTTGGTTAGCCTTATCGCCATCTCCGGGCTGATACCGGACTTACCATTCACCACGTTGTTCAGTGCCTGCCTGCTCACGCCGAGGACCTTCGCCCCTTCGGTCACCGACAGTCCCAAAGGCTCAAGACAATCATGCCGGACGACGCTACCGGGATGTACAGGGATTCTTCATGGGCATGGTTTGTTCTCCTTGGTCAGTGATAGTCAATCAGTTCAACTTCAACGGCATCCGCGTCTTCAAAACGGAAGATGATCCGCCAGTTGGCCCGTACGGTGACCGACCAAAAACCCTTCCGGTCGCCTTTCAGCGGATGCAGACGAAATCCGGGAAGGTCCAGTGCCTGGGGCGTCGCTGCATTGTCGAGAACGGTGAGAATTCGTTCCACAGTCTCCACCAGGTCGGGGCGAATCCCGCTTCGGTCGCCACGCTCATAGAGCCGTTTCAAGCCGCGATGCCTGAAACTCCTGATCATCCTGTTTGATATTGTAAAGTGACGGTTGTCACTTGTCGATAGACGAGGACGCTGTTGTTCTTCTCGACGCGTCCCATGGTTTTGGCTTCATCGCCGCTTAGCGGGACGAAACGATAACAGAAAGCGCTTTCGTCGGGAAGGGTGCAACACAACAACCCTCCCCCTTTTGTGCCATACACCATTAACAATTCTTATCCCTGAACCTCTCCACCTTTGTGTCCGAAAAGAGTAGATTGGTAGAAACCTGACCTCAAGCTGGCTCTTTCGCTTCAGGAATCCCGCGGGTAACGCTGCGTAGTAGAGCCTTTCGTTTGACGTGGCAAGCATGCGGTTCAAAAACACAGGTAAATTCCTATTGCTGTTTGGCCTGTTTCTGCCCCAGTGGGCGACGGCCGCTCCCATTCCCTATCAGCAGAGTTCTGCTGCGCCGGCTGCGGCCAAGGTTGTGGGAACCATTCAGTCGCTGAGCGCGAATAGTCTGGTTGTGAAGTCCGACGAGGGAGCCGACCGCAGCGTAGCCGTGCAAGACGGCACTCACTTCCTGCAAGTCAACCCCGGAGAGCGAGACCTGAAAAAGTCGGTGCCGATCCATCTGCAGGATTTGCAGGCGGGCGACCGTGTACTGGTGCTGGGCAAGAATGGGGAAGACGGCAAGACGATCGCGGCAGGATATGTGATCGTCATGAAGAAGATCGACCTGGAAGCCCAACACCACAGCGAGCAGCAGGACTGGCAGAAGCGCGGCGTCGGCGGGTTGGTGGACAAGGTGGACCCCGCGACCGGTGACGTGACGATCTCGTTGATGGTGGCGGGACAGAAAAAAGAGATCACCGTCCACACCACGAAGGCTACCGTCATCCGCCGTTACGCGCCTGACTCGGTAAAGTTCGACGACGCTCAGCCGAGCACTCTGGCGGCGATCCAACCCGGCGATCAGCTGCGTGCCCGCGGCACTCGCAGCGAAGATGGGACACAGCTCACGGCGGAAGAGATTGTCGGCGGCAGCTTCCGCAATATCGCGGGAACGATCAGCGCCATCGACGCCGCGGCGGGAACGATGACAGTAGCAGACAACATCAGCAAGAAGACGGTCGAGGTCAAGGTGACTTCTGAATCGAAGCTGCGCAAGCTGCCTGCTCCCATGGCACATCGCCTCGCTGTGCGCCTGAAGGGCGAGGCCGGCGAAGGCAGCAATGGGAAGCCACCAGAGCAGGCGAGCGCCGCGAATCATACGGCAAACGGTTCTGGAGAAGCGGCGCCCGGACATGCCACCGGTGACTTGCAACAGGTGCTTAGCCGTCTGCCGGCATCAGGCCTCAGCGACTTTCAGAAAGGCGATGCGGTGATGATTGTCTCCACGGAAGGCGCAGGCGCCGATGAGGTAACCGCGATCACGGTCCTGGGAGGAGTCGAACCCATCCTCACCGCCGCACCCAAGGGCAGCAAGGAGATGGTGATATCACCCTGGAGCCTGTCCGCACCCCAAGGCGGAGGCTAGGCATGGTCTGATTTTAGTCCGAGCTTTGAAGGGGACGGCCTTCAGGCCGTCCGCAGATTGCCCGGAATAAAGCTGGGCTTTAGGCGCTGAGGGTCTTCGCTCGGACTTGATCAGAATGGCCTTATAACGCGCACCGCTCTTCGTTGTCGTTGCAGGTTGGAGAATTAATGTTCCCGCTGTTACATCGCCGGTTCGTACTGTGCCTGCTGCTGGTTCTCGGTGTGCTGGCATGCGGGACGGCGTACGGGCAAAGCGCTACCGGCGCCCTGCATGGACTAGTGACCGATCCTTCCGGCGCAGCCATAGTCGGGGCCGATGTGCAGCTCACCGCAACCGGCGGAACCTCGCTCGACACCAAGACCGGCAAAGATGGAACCTACCATTTCAAGAATTTGGCTCCCGGCACCTATTCACTGAAGGCGCAATCGAAGGGATTTGCGCTGTATGAGGTTGACGGCATCACCGTCGCCGCCGCCCAGTCGCAAAAGATGGATGTTGGGCTGTCCATCCTGGTCGAAAAGCAGAGCGTGAAGGTTACGGATGAGGGAGGCACGGCCGGCACCCTGGATGTCTCCTCAGACAGCAATGCGACCAAGATGGTCCTGAAGGGCGAGGACCTGGCGGCGCTGCCCGACGATCCGGACGACCTTGCCTCCGATCTGCAAGCCCTGGCTGGGCCGTCGGTCGGCCCCAACGGCGGGCAAATCTATATTGACGGATTTACCGGCGGGCAGATTCCGCCCAAGTCGTCGATCCGCGAGATTCGCATCAATCAGAACCCGTTTTCTGCTGAGTACGACAAGCTGGGCTACGGACGCATCGAGATATTCACCAAGCCGGGCACCGACCAGTGGCACGGGCAAGTATCGGTCACCGGAAACACCGCAGGCTTCAACACCAAGAACCCTTTCGCGGAAGAGGAGCCCAGCTACAACTCCGAGCTGTACAGCGGCAACGTGGGCGGGCCGTTGGGCAAGAAGGCGTCGTTCTTTCTGTCGGTGGACCGGCGCAACATCGGCGACGTTGCGGTGGTGAATGCGTATGTGCTGAACTCCGACTTCCAGCAGGTTCCATACAACGCTTCGGTCCCGGTGCCACGAACCAGAACGATCATCAGCCCGCGCTTTGATTTTCAGCTCACGCCCAACAATACACTCACGGTGCGGTATCAGTACTGGCACGATACCGACCAGAACGCCGGCGTTGGCCAATTTGCCCTGCCCAGCCAGGCCTACCACGAAGTCGATAACGAACAGAGTTTTCAGCTGGGCGACACCCAACTGTTCGGCGCCAAGATCGTTAACGAGACGCGCTTTGAGTATCGCCGCGACCGCAGTAAGATCACCCCCTCGAATACGGAAACCACCGTCGATGTGATTGGCGCGTTTCTGGGCGGCGGCAACAGCTCGCAATTCGTCAACGACAACCAGGACACCTTCGAATTCCAGAACTACACTTCGGTGCTGAGCGGCAAGCACTTCATCAAGTTTGGAGTGCGGGTGCGGGATGGCCGCGAGGCCAACTCCGCCAGCACCAATTTCAATGGCACCTACACCTTCGACTCGCTGACGTCGTACCAGATCACCGAGCAGGGAATCGCCAATGGCTGGACGCCGGAGCAGATCCGCGCGGCCGGCGGCGGAGCCAGCCAGTTCTTCATCGTGGTTGGCAATCCAGCGATCGCCGTGAACCAGGTGGATGTCGGGCTATATGTGCAGGACGAGTGGAAGTGGAAGCCGAACTTCACCATCAGCGCCGGTCTGCGCTACGAGTTTCAGAACGAGATTGCCGACAAGTCAGCGCTTGCCCCTCGCATCGCCTTTGCCTGGGGCATCGGAGGAGCAGCGCCAAAGACTGTGTTGCGCGCCGGCTGGGGAATCTTCTATGACCGCTTCGACAAGATGTACGTGTTGATCGCCGACCGCCAGAACGGTGTCAATCAGACGCAGTACATCGTTAACCAGCCCGACTTCTTCCCGGCAATTCCGCCGCCCAATGAGATTGGCCAGAACGCGGTCTTCCCTACCGTGTATAGCCTCTCACCCAATCTGCGAGCGTCGTACACCGAGCAGGTGGCGGTCAGCGTGGAGCGGCAAATCACCCGGGATGCGAACTTCGCGGTCTCGTATCTAAACTCGCGCGGACTGCACCAGTACTGGTCGCGCAACATCAACGCGCCCTTTCCCAACACCTACAACCCGAATGACCCCAACAGCGGCGTGCGTCCTTACGGCGACATCGGCAACATCTACCAGTACGAATCGCAGGGAGACTTCCGCCAGAACCAGCTCATCGTGAACGGCAATTGGCGGAAGGGCGCTCGCCTCACGTTGTTCGGCTACTACGTGCTCAACTACGTGGACGCCAACACCCGCAGCGCCAGCAGCTTTCTCTTTGACCAGTACGATCCGGCCCTGAGCTACGGCCCGATAGCGTACGACATACACAGCCGGGTATTCGTCGGCGGGACTATTGCGTTGCCCAAGGGCTTCCGCTTGAGCCCGTTCTTCATCGCCACCTCCAGCCTGCCGTTCAACATCACCACCGGACAGGACTACAACGGCGACTCGATCTTCAACGACCGTCCAACGTTTGCCACCGGTCCGGGGCCGAACGTCATCGTGACCAAGTACGGGACTTTTGACACCGCCCCGCAGCCGGGACAGACCTACATTCCACCCTATTACGGATATGGGACGGGACGATACTCGCTGAATTTGCGGGTGAGCAAGTCGTTTACCTTCGGGCGGGAGACCGGCGGCATGGCTAGCGACACAGGCATGGGCGGCGGTCCGGGAGGCCATCATCATGGCCCGCGCGGCTTTGGCGGCTCCAGCGGTGGTCCTCTGTCATTGAGCGGCGGAGTCGCGCGCCGCTATACTCTGACCCTGACCGCCATCGGGCGCAACGTCACCAACCACGTCAATTTGGCGGCGCCGGTGGGCAACCTGTCGTCTCCACTGTTCGGCGAGTCCAATGCCTTGGCGGGCGGACCATACAGCTCGGGCTCCGCTGCAGCCTCCAATCGCAGAATCGATTTCCAGGCGGTGTTCAGCTTCTAGGCTAGCGAGCAGCCTTAGCAACCTTGGTCGGATGTCTCAGACGATTGCAAGGTACCGAAACGACGTTCCGCTACGTGGTTCTTGCGGCGCATTGCGGAACGGTAGAGTCCCCAAGCCATTACGAGCGCAATAGCACCGATCGATGCAATCAGAAGGCTTCCGCTAGGAAAGATCATCACTCCGGCAAATGGCAATATCCAGGCCATCAGTGCGATCCTGTCCGGCAGCCGGAGCTTATATGTCTTGTTGAAACGCCGAGTGGCAAGTACGCTTGCCGGACAGATCGCTCCGGTTCGCCGCGAGAGGCAAGATCCCCCAGAGGCTAAAGCCGGATTCATTCCGGCACTTTCGGCGCGGCTGAAGCCGACGCCACATGATTGTCACCGCTCGCAATCCGGAATGTTTTGTTGGATTGCGTGCTGAATTCCACCGCTTTCTTCGGCAACGCACAGGGAATCCACAAGTCCACCTCGATTTGCGGTTGAGGGACGACCTTCTTACCATCAAACTTCTAGAATGGCCAACCCCGGCGACTTTGCACAGACCCTGAAGCAGCAGGCCGATATCGTCCGCATCGTCGGCGAATACCTCAAGCTGCGCAAATCGGGAGCGCAAAATTACCAGGGCCTGTGCCCGTTCCATCAGGAAAAAACGCCGTCGTTCTCCGTCCACGCCACTAATCAGTTCTTCCATTGCTTCGGCTGCGGGGTTTCCGGTGACGTCTACAGCTTTGTCCAGAAGATCGAGAACATCACTTTCCCCGAGGCGGTACGTGTCATCGCCGACAAGCTCGGTGTTCCCATGCCGAAGATGCAGTATGCCTCGGAGGAAGAAGCGCGCCAGGCCAGGCAGCGCGGCGGACTGATCGACATTCACGAACGCGCCTGCGCCTACTTTCAGGAGCAACTTCGCAAGGCCGAGTCCGCCCATGCCCGCGAATATCTGAAGTCGCGCGGGCTTACGCCCGAGGTGATTGCCGAGTTCCGCATCGGCTTCGCGCCCGAAGCCGGCTTCCTGCTGCGCGACGCCCTGCGCGGCCAATTCAGCGAAGAGCTGATGCGCGAGTCCGGCCTCTTCTCCTGGAAGGACAAAGAGCAGTTGTCAGTGGTCAGTGGTCCGTTGTCGGAGGGCTCTGAGGCGAACCAGCGAACGACAACCGACAACCGGCCACCGGCCACTCTCTACTCCAAGTTTCGCAACCGTGTGATGTTCCCCATCACCAATGAACAGGGCAAGGTCATCGCCTTCACCGGGCGCACGCTGGCCGCCGACGAGAAGGCGGGCCCCAAATACCTGAACTCGCCGGAGACGCCGATCTATTCCAAGTCGCGCGTGCTCTTTAATATCGACAAGGCGAAGCAGGCAATCCGGCAGCTCGACTACGCCATCCTGGTGGAAGGCCAGATGGACTGCATCTCCGTCTATGCAGCCGGATTCCACAATGTCATTGCCAGCTCCGGTACCGCTTTCACCGAACCGCAGGCGCGCCTGTTGGGCCGTTTCAGCAAGAACATTGTTGTGAACTTCGATCCCGACACCGCCGGCGCCGCCGCTGCCGAGCGTTCGCTCGCGTTGCTGGTCAGCGAGGACTTTCAGATCAAGGTGCTCACCCTGGAGACCGGCTTCGATCCCGACCTCTACATTCGCCGCCAGGGCAAGGACGCTTACGCCGAGGCGCTGAACCACTCCGCGCGTTATTTCGACTACCTCATCGAACGTGCTCGCGCCCAGTTCCCCTTTCGCACACCCGAAGGCAAGGTCAAAGCGGTTAACTTCCTGCTGCCGCACATTCAGCGTGTGCCCAGCCGAATTGTTCGTGACGAGCTGGCCAACGAAATCTCGCATCGCCTGGGAATCGAGTCCAGCGTGCTCCGCCAGGAGCTGCGGCGTGCGGCGACGGCGCGAACCACGCAGCATGTCAGCGCTCCTACCAATGCCTCGTGCACCGATGCCGAGCGGGTCCTGATTCGCGCTCTGGCGTCACGCGATTTGGGACATGACCCGGTCAGCCGGCGCGAGGGGCAAGACCTCGACTTCGACGCCGCCCGTCAGGCCCACTTCGCCCTCAGCGAAGACCCGGTACACACCGGATGCGGTACCGAGGAACTGATCAATGCGCTGCTGAAAGCCTTGGACGACGGCGCCGATCCCATGTCGCTGCCCGTGAGCGACGCCGACCGCGCGCTATTGGCGACGGTGCTGATGCAGGACGCCGAGGAACTGACCCCAGAACTTCTGGAGAGCGCACTGCGCTCACTTAAGCGTCGCCAGCAGCGGCACGAGCTGGAGCAGTTGCAACGGCGGGTCAAAGAGCTGGAAGCGAAAGAAGACCTGGCTTCGCGGGCCCAGTTGGCGCAGGAGCGGCTGCGGCTGAAACAGGCCGCCCGAGCGGCCGGAGAGCTCGGCAGCGAGGCCCGATAAATCGATTCCGTCAGGTGAAGCCATTACTCGACAAAGAGCATCTAAATCTCTGAGCGCGATGGACTTCTCCATCTGCGCAGGCAACGCGTCCGAGGGGCGCAAAAGTTTGGAAAGAAAGGCCTAGGTGGGCGGGCCTGGCCTGTGCTAAAATTCGAAGGTTTCTGCATATGCCGGTACCACAGTACTGCTCCCGCCCAACGTGTGCACCGTAGACGCGCGCCGCTCCGGTAGGCGCTACGCAGGGGAAAATCTGCTTTGGCATTAGACGACAAGTACGACGACATTAAGAAATTAATCGATGTGGGCAAGGAGAAGGGCTACCTCACTTACGACGAGGTGAACGACCTGATCCCCCACGACGTCCATTCACCCGACGATCTCGACGATCTGATCACCACCATCGGTACGCAGGGCATCGATGTGCTCGAAGGCCCCAAGTCCGACAAAAAGTTCGATGGCGACATGGAAGCCGGCGAGGACATGGAACTCGACCTCACGCCGGGCACGATGGAGAAGACCAACGACCCGGTGCGCATGTATCTGCGCGAGATGGGTACGGTCCCGCTGCTCACGCGCGAGGGCGAAGTCGAGATCGCCAAGCGTATCGAGCGCGGCCAGCTCCGCGTGCTGAAGGCGCTGTCACGTTCGCCGATCGTGATTCGCGAAATCGCCGCCATGGGGGAAGACCTGAAGCGCGGCGTCCGCTCCATCAAGGAAGTCGTGCTCTTCGACGACGAGGAAATCACCGAAGAGGTGCTGGCCAACCGGCTGAAGGACATCACCGGCCGCATCGACGAGCTGAACAAGCACTACAAAAAGTCGCTGCAGCTTGCCGAGAAGCTGGCCACCACCCCTCAGCGCAAGAATCCGCGAGTACATCGCCGGGTGCGCTGGCAGTTGGGGCGTGAGCAGGTGGCCATCTCCAAGGTGATCCGCACCCTGGGTTTCACCAACGTTGAGCGCAAGCGCCTTATCGACCGCGTGAACAAAGCGGTCGACAGCATGCGCGGGCTCGACAAGCAGGCGATGAACTTCGACAAGCGCGCCGAGCAAACCCGCTCTGACGAGCAGAAGAAGGAATATCGCCGCCAGGCGCGGCAGATTCGCTCTGACCTGGAGCGCTTGGAACAGGACGCGGGCGCCAGCTTCAACGAACTGAAGCGCACCCAGCGCGAGATCGTGCAGGGCGATGTCGATGCGGAGTACGCCAAGCGCGAACTGATTGAAGCTAACCTGCGACTGGTGGTCTCCATCGCCAAGAAGTACACCAACCGCGGACTGCAGTTCCTCGACCTGATTCAGGAGGGTAACATCGGCCTGATGAAGGCGGTGGACAAGTTCGAATATCGCCGTGGCTACAAGTTCTCGACCTACGCGACGTGGTGGATCCGCCAGGCCATCACCCGCGCCATCGCCGACCAGGCGCGCACCATCCGCATCCCGGTGCACATGATCGAGACCATCAATAAGCTGATCCGCACTTCGCGGCAGTTGGTTCAGGAACTGGGACGCGAGCCTACGTCGGAAGAGATTGCCAAGCGCATGGACATTCCGGTGGCCAAGGTGCGCAAGGTGCTCAAGATCGCGCAGGAGCCGATTTCGCTGGAGACACCGATCGGCGAAGAGGAAGATTCGCACTTGGGCGACTTCATCGAGGACCGCGCGGTGGTGTCGCCGGCCGAGGCCGTGATCAACGTCAACCTTAAGGAGCAGACGGCACAGGTACTGCGCACGCTCACCGCCCGCGAGGAGAAGGTGATCAAGATGCGCTTCGGGCTGGAAGACGGCTCCGAGCACACGCTGGAAGAAGTTGGCCAGTCGTTCGCGGTCACCCGCGAACGTATCCGCCAGATCGAGGCCAAGGCGCTGCGCAAGCTGCGTCATCCCTCGCGCTCGCGCAAGCTGCGCGCGTTTATGGACGGGGTGCACGACTAGGAAGCTGTCCGCTCTCAGCCGTTAGCTGTCAGCAAAAAGCTCCGCGTTGCAAGGATTCGAGTCAGGGCACGACTTCAGTCGTGCCGAACAGCACAAAATGTGAATTGGGGCTTCAGCCCCTGCGGAAAGGTGCGAGCGATCGCGCCTTTGCTTTTATCCCGGGGGCCACGTCAAATCGCGTCCGCCCAGCAGATGCAGGTGCAGGTGAAACACCGATTGTCCTGATCGCGGGCCGACATTGAACACCGTGCGGTAGCCGTCTTCAATGCCGCGCTCGCGCCCGATCTTCGCCGCCACGAGATTGCAATAGCCGATGATCTCGGCGTCCTCCGACTTGGCCGCCTTCAAATCAGCCAAGTGCCGCTTGGGAACAATGAGCACATGCGTCG
>CAVVDY010000005.1:0-208402 GCA_963747055.1 uncultured Acidobacteriaceae bacterium
ATACTCGGCTTACCAATGGATCAGGTCAGGCCCTGATCGCTGGAGATGGGAAAGCTCAATCGCGAGTTGCGGCAACGGGAACGCATCTACAACACCGTGCGCCCCATCAGTCCTTTGGCTAGCTCACTCCCTGCCAGTTTCCGCTTCAGTTCTTATCTCAACGAAAGGATTGAAAGTGTCACCCATCGCCTGGACGACTAGGTAGTGGCTGAATCTGTCAGCCGGCCAGTCACTTCCGGCCCGCATGAAAGCTATCCTGGCTCCGCGGTCCTTGCCGAGGCAAGAATTCTTGTAGCGAACAAAAAGCGAACATGCTAAGCTGTTCTGGTGAGCCTTCGAACCGCGCTGCCGGAGCAAGCCCGCGAGCTGGTAATTTGCGGAGCTTCTACGCGGCCAGGGGAGCAACCGAAAAGTGCACTTTGGGTGCACAAACCTGTGCTTGGCTTGCTGCCAACAGGGACAGCAACGGAAAAGTGCAACCAGGTTGCACAAACCTCGGTCAAGAAGGTCGGACAATACGCTGTGAGAGCTCACGCGCTGGCTTACGCAAGCCGAGACAGGCGCGGAAAAGTGCACCCTGGGTGCACGATCTTCGGTGCGAGAAGGATCGGCAGAGCCGAAGGTCCGCACAGCGCACGCTGGTTGGTTGGCGCCTTGCCGCTCTGGATTTTGCCAGCTGTTCTTGCCTTCTCTCGGCGAGATCGTTTAGTATTCCCCTTAAGACTAGTCAGACTAGTCAGGAGGTAGGCGATGGCGGTGACAAAGAAACCGAAGGTCAAGCGAAGCAAGAGCATAGGTGTGTCGGCAACCTGGCAGCTTCAGACCGCCAAGTCGCAGTTCAGTGAGGTGATCCGTCGGGCATGCACCGCGGGCCCGCAAGTGATCACCAAGCAGGGCCGGGAAGAGGCTGTCATTGTAGGAATTGAGGACTTTCAAAGGCTAACGCAGCGAGCTAAACGACCCCAAAGCTTGCTGCAGTTCTTTGCTCAATCTCCCTTGGCGGAGTTCGCTATTGATTTGGAGCGCAAGCCTGATTACGGTCGGGGGGTGGATCTGTGAGCGGGTTCCTCCTCGACACCAACATTGTGTCGGAGCTGATCAAGCCACAGCCTGAAATAAAGCTAGCGAAGTGGATCGAAACGACAGACGAAGCCTTGTTGTTCCTCAGCGTGCTTACTATTGGCGAGATCCGCAAAGGTATCGCCTTGCAGCACGACCCCAGGCGGCGGGCGAAGCTGGAAGCGTGGCTGGTTGGCGACTTGCAAGTTCGGTTTGCCGGTCGTGTTCTCCTGATCGACGCGGCCATCGCCGAACGATGGGGTCGTCTAGCTGCCGAGGGAGAAAAGGCCGGCCGGCCGATTGCCGTGATTGATGGTTTGCTTACCGCGACAGCGCAACACCACGATCTCACTTTCGTCACCCGCGATACAGCCGATTTGACGCGAACCGGAGTGTCTCTCTTCAATCCCTGGTGCGACTGAACGAGCCGCGCGCTTCAGGCCGGTCCTGTTGCCTGTGCAATTAGGAGGCAACCGAATACATCAGTGGCTGCCTCTAGTGGCTGTGACCTTACCTCGGAGCACCTTTCGAAGATCGAAGCAGGAAAGGTAGCGCCTAGCTTGGAAATACTGGTTGCTCTGTGAGCGAGATTTGACAAAACAGTCGACTGGATAATCCGCGGTGATCAGAAGTAGCGCCCAAATCTGCGAAGCGTTTCTCCAGGGCGGCCTTGTCGCCTACGAAAAGGAAGGCTCGAAGTACATAAGTCGCCATCGTGAACGTCAATAAGGCAAGCAGATGCTGCTGCCGATGGGCTTTTTAAATCGCTCACTCTCAGAGGAGGTGCTGTGAGAGGGACCTTGCTCGGATGCGATAGCTGGAGCGAGATCGAACAAAGCAGCCAACTTGGTCGCCTCCCCCCGGACTCAACTGAAGACGGCGAAGCCTATCGAGAAAGTGTGCGAGACGATGTCAACTAGCATCCAGCATTATTTTTCGTTTCGTCGGGTGGCTCTCGGCTTGGGGGTCTCTCCAGTTGGGGCCCAAAGCCGCAAGAATCGAGGCAATTCTTCAGTCAATCCCTACGGCCGCGCTTGGTTCGGCTCTCACAATGGAGCAATGAAGAATGAAGCAATGAAGATTGCGTTTTGCGCTGTCTCCATTTAGAATTGGCGGAGGGGTATGTTCGTCTCGTGTCAGTCTGGCCTGTACCCAAAGTTATCTGCAGGCCTAACGAACAACGTCCAATATTTATCATTGTTTCGCAACTTCGCAAGATAAGCTGAACTGCGTGCACACTGGCGTTTTCGAAGCTCGACCGAATGGTCGGGCTTTTCCTATTTTGCAAGCAAGAGAGCAACCATCTTCGTCAAGTCGCAAAGTGGTTTTAGCAGAACAATATTGCTGGCATTCAAGCCCGGGAGGGACTGTGGGTGAACCGAAGCATGGCCGATATTGAGATGTTTGATCAGATTGTGGAGGGACTGGTTCTGGAGTGTGTGCGCGATCCGGAACATCCGGAGTGTCTCCTCATCCATACCTGGGATGGTCGTCGTGCTAGGACGGTGCCTAAGCTTGAGCACCAAGGTGTGTCCTTTGTCCCGAGGGGCCTACCCGGCGACCTCCTGCAACTGATCCGTTTCCCTCCACCCAGTCAGGCGTTCAAGTCGACGGCAGACTTGGTGAAGTCACTTCGGACATTTCTTTCGACTTACGCCCACCTTGGAGCTGACCAGGCAGATGTGCTGGTTGCCTTCGCCATGGCGACTTGGTTTTGCGATGTTATGCCGGTGGCGCCGGTGGTGTACTTATTTGGGCCGGAAGGTGCGGTCAGCCAGGTCTTGCGTCTTCTCGGTTGCATTTGCCGGAGAGCAGTTCTGCTCGGGGACGTCGATTTGGAGGCTTTGGCCGCCTTGCCAAAAGGTCTTGGGGCTACACTCCTGATTAACCAGCGGGACTTCAGTCGCCGAGTCCGACGAGCGCTGGTCGCCTCGGATCGCCGTCACTTTTGTATTTTGCGGCGGAAAGGGCGCCTGGATCTGTACGGTGGCAAGGCATTTTCCTGTGAGGGATTCATCGACGTTGAGCACGGTCTCAGCGTGGCGATCGCGCCAACTCGATATACCGTACCGTTTCTCAGCGATCTCGAAGAACAAGCCGGTGGCGACCATTTCCAAGCCAAACTGCTGCGCTATCGTATGCTTCATTGCCGGCAGGTGAGCATGGGGTTGGTGGATTGCAGTTCGTTTGCACCGGAGCTGCGTGAGCAGGCGCGCAGTTGGCTGGCACCGATCGCCTCGTCCTCAGAACTGAGCGAACGCATCTTTCAGAAGCTATCCCAGCAGAGCCATGAAGCGGCCGGGGTTCGATATTTCGACCCGCGATGCCTTGTGGCGGAAGCAGCATTCGATTACTGCCACATGAAAGACAAAACTCACTTCTTTGTGGGGGAACTGGCAGTCGCTGTCAACGCCCTTCTGAAGGGGTACCACGAGGAAGAGCAGCTCACACCAAAACGGGTTGGGTTGTTACTGCGGGAGCTTGGAATCAGCGGAGAACGGGTCACCGAAGGATATAAGATTGTGCTTGAGGGGAGCGTGCGAAAGCGCATTCATGAGATAGCCCGAGACTATCAGGTGCTATCTTTCGACGAGCATAACCCTGGATGCGCCGACTGCGAGTGGGCGACAGAAGATCATCCGGCCGATGAGGTCGTGCATTGAGGGATGAACATATGTATGTATGTACATAATTTTCTTCGTCAAGGTGGGGCCGGGTGAGCAAATACATCGCGGATACACGACTCAGAGATATTCTTGAACAACTTGCTTCCGTTGGGAGCCCGGTCGACTTGACAGTATGTGAAGCCGGGCAGGAGAACGCAAAATTAGAGATCTTACAGCAGGGGTGGGTGGGCGGCTCACAAGTTCTTGAGTTGGAAAGCGGTCGTGCTGCCTTTATGGCGGAGCTTGCCATAACAAGCCAAAGCTCGAGAACCATTGACATCGTCGATGTGGAGTTGCAGTGGCCCTGGGGGCAGGGCTCGTTTCAGTGGTTGTCCCCAGTCAGTGTTCCGCTTCCGCGCCAAGCTCGACGCCGACAGGAATGGCACACGGCCTATTGGCTGGGAAGGCTGGAATTTCCCTGCGACGAAGTTATCAACGAGGCGCTGATAAAACGCAGGAAACTCTCAGCTCGGTCTCGAATAGAAGGGATGTTGTTGGGCGTTGGAGGCAGCATCCCGATGGGAATACGCAACCGGCAATTGCTCAGCATGCGATTGGCGATTTACACGGCAGATCACGCAGAGTGTTCAGCCGACCTCAAGGTACTTCTTCAGCGAAGTGAGCGTCGCGCGAACATTGGGAGAAAGCGGTCTCGGATCTTTGAGGATGTCGATTTATCCGCAGCCATTGAGGGCGATGAACCTGAACCTTCTCCGGAGCCAACCCCGAGACAAGAGGCTGAAGTTATAGTCGAGATCGGGTTGCATCCGTAGAACACAGGGACCAATGCAGAGGCATCAAAGAACGCTTTCATTGGTCGTTGCTAAGATTGGCTAAATCACCCTCTTCGCGGATGCGCTCCAGCAGCTTGTCCGTCGTCTCGGCAGACAGTGGCTGCTCGGCATGGAAAACCCAGACGCCGTGCTCTTTGGTAAGCGGGCCCGTACCCCGTAAAGGCCGGAGGCTGATTTCCTCGCCGACCCGATCGAGTTCCAATGTGTCTCCGGGCTCCAGATGAAGCTCTTCGCGGAGCGGCTTTGGAATCACGATTCGGCCTGCCCGATCGAGAGTAAGACTATGGCATTTTATTCTGGTTCAACCCATTGATGAATGCCAATTTTTGGCCTCTATGGGCGACTGGCGTAATTGGGGAATCCCGCATCACGACCCAGCAGATCAGCAGATGGCAATGGGTCAGCTTGAACTGGCACATTTTCTGCGGTGTCATGATGCGAAGAATGGGGCATCTGCCGGTTCCACGGCAACATTACCGAAGATGGAGGGGGATTCGGAACAGAGAAGTTCAGGTTACCAACAGCCAGTGAAGGAATTCAGAGAAGCGCTATGCTCAAATTCTGTTCCCAGCATGGCTAGTGAGCGCCGAATAGGCCGCAACCATCTCCCTCGTGTGTGCGGCGACTTTGTCCTCGATGGGTGAAACCAAAGTCGCCGCGATCACCCTTCGACGGCCACGTGGGTCTCGGTCTTCATCACTCCTGACATGGCGTGGATTTTGTCCATCACCAGCGAGTTCAGTTCGGCCCAAGCTGGGAACTCGACAACCGCGTATACGTCTCCGGTGCCCCAGCAGGCATCAGCCATCTTCACCCCGGGAAGGGCTTTAATTGCATTGGCAATGTCACGAGCGGTACCAACCTTGGCGGTAACAACGATGTAGGCTTTCATCTCCTCAACCTCCTTCTTTGACGTGCCGTTCTGCGGCAAGGTTTGCTACTTCGCGAGTCACTCTCCTGACCGCTGCTTTTACGCGGGTTGTCAGTCCGGCCTTGAACGCGAAGTTCTCGCCTTCGATCCCGTAGATCACCAGGGTGGAAGGGAGGGTTTGCAAACTCCGGGCCAAGGCAATGGCCTCCACTACTCCAAAGGTGTGGGTCGAATGCGAGAACAGCCCACGCGGAATGCGATCACGGTTCACGCACAGTCGATGTATGGTTCCCGGCGGCGCGCCCGACTGCACAGCGTCGAGCACGATCACTGTGTCTTCGTCCTGTACGGCATTGAGCAAGGTTCCGCCGTCACCCGACTGCTCGAGCACCCGAACATCAGCGGAGAGCCGATTCCGCAGGAGCCGCGCGGCAGCCAGGCCGGCGGCGTCATCGCCACGAAAGTCGTTTCCGATCCCGATCACGATCATTCCCTACTCCTAGCTCTCGATCTCCAGTTTCAGGAAGTGAGTGGCGCAGGAGATGCAAGGATCGTAATTACGTACGACTTGCTCGCATCGCCACTGCAGCCGGTCTTTCTGCATCCCGATATTGGCGGCGGCAAACCTCCGGAGGTCGTGCTCTATCGACCTCTGGTTTTGCGAGGTAGGCGGCACGATCTTGGCATCGAGGATGGTGCCGCGGTCGTCCAGACGATAGCGGTGGTACAGGAGGCCACGCGGAGCCTCGGTACAACCGCAGCCGGAACTGGTCTTCGGAGAAACCTCGACAAAGGGCCGCTCCGGCCGTTCGTATTCATCGAGGATGCGCAGCGCTTCCTCACAGGCGTACAGCATCTCGACGGCGCGAACGATAATGCTCTGAAACGGATTGCGACAGACCGTGCCAAGTCCGGCTCCGCGCGCTGCCTCCTGAGCCAGGGGAGTAAGCTGATCGAAGTTCAGGCTGTATCGGGCCATCGGTCCTACGAAGTAAGACTCTTCTTCTTTGCGGTTCGAGTGCAAAGCATTGGAATGTGCTACATGCTCTTCGTGAAAATGCTGCTCGAACTCCCGTATGGAAATGTCGAGCCCCGTGTTCGATACCAGACGGCCTTCGTTGAATGGATACTCCAGGGGATGCCGCAAGGCCACAAACTCATAGTCCCGTTCGAGATCGGGGAAGGGTAGTGTGCCGGCCCAGCGGACTGTCTCTAACGCAGCGTCCCGCGCCCACTTCAATTCTTCCGCGAGGGGGAGCAATTCCGCCTTTTCCGGCACGCGGTAAAACCCACCCACGCGCACATTGATTGGGTGGATCTCGCGTCCGCCGAGCAAACTTACAATCGCGTTGCCGATCTTCTTCAGGCGCAGTCCGCGCTTCACTGCATCCGGGTAGTCCTTCGCCATCTGAATCGCATCCTCGTAGCCAAGGAAATCGGGAGCGTGCAGCAGGTAGACGTGTAGCGCGTGGCTCTCGATCCATTCGCCGCAATACAGGAGACGGCGCAGGGCCCGAATCTGGCCGCCAATTTCGACACCGAAAGCGTCCTCCATCGCGTGGCAGGAGCTCATCTGGTAGGCGACCGGACAGATACCGCAGATACGCGCCGTGATGTCGGGCGCTTCGTCAAATCTGCGTCCTCGCAGGAACGCCTCGAAAAAGCGCGGCGGTTCGAAGATGCGAAACTTCACGTCGGTCACTTCCTGGTTTTTGATCTTCACCAGGATGCCGCCCTCGCCCTCAACGCGAGCCAGGTAGTCGACTTTGATCGTCCTACTTTTCATGCGACTCGCTCTCCCGCCGAAAAGGTTCCGCGTAGGCATTGAAACTGCGGAATGCGCGCAGCAGGTCGCGGTCCCTCAACCCGAGTTCTGTCCACCTGGCGCTTAGCGATGAGGTATTGGGCGTCTCTTTGGGACCAAAGCACCCGTAGCAACCGCGCCCGTACGCGGGGCAAAGGGCACCGCAACCGACCTGGGTAACCGGACCCATACATGGGATTCCCTGCGCCACCATCAGACAAACCAGGCCACGCTGCTTGCATTCAGCACACACGCTGTGTGGCGGCGTGTTCGGTTTGCGCCCATTCAGGAATGCGCTGATGACTTCCACCAGTTGGTGCTTGTTGATCGGGCATCCGCGAAGTTCGAAATCGACAAAAACATGATCGGTGATGGGCGTGGACTTCTTCAGTGTCTCGATGTAGTCCGGTCTGGCGTATACGGTCGAGGTGAATTCTTTGACGTCCTTGAAATTGCGCAAGGCCTGGATGCCGCCGGCGGTGGCGCAGGCCCCAATCGTCACCAGAAAACGCGATGCCCGGCGAATGCTGTGGATACGTTCGGCGTCATGCGGCGTGGTGATGGAGCCCTCGACCAGCGACAAGTCATACGGGCCTTTGAGCACCGCGCGCGAGGCCTCCGGGAAGTTCGCGATCTCCAGCGCTTGGGCGACGGCCAGCAGTTCATCCTCGCAGTCCAGCAGGCTGAGCTGGCATCCGTCGCAGGAGGAAAACTTCCAGACCGCCAGTTTGGGTTTGCGCACTGCCATTTCACAACTCCGCGCGGTTCAGCATGGAACCAACGCGATCGAAGCGCAGCACCGGCCCATCTTTACAGGTGAAGATGGGGCCGTACTGGCAATGACCGCACACGCCGATACCGCATTTCATGTTGCGTTCCATGGAGAGATAAATGCGAGCATCCGGGACACCGCGCTTTTGCAGGCCCATAACCGTGAAGCGCATCATCACCTCCGGGCCGCAAATCATCGCGACAGTATTCGAGGGATCGAAGGGGGCCCGCGGGATCATTGTGGTCACGACTCCGACGTTGCCGCGCCAGGTGCTCGCAGCACGGTCGACCGTTACCTGAACCTCGAGATCAAACTGCCCGCGCCACTGCTCGAGCTGGTGGCGGTAGAGAATGTCTTCCGGGCTGCGGGTCCCATACAGCAGGACGATTTTGCGATGTTTCTCGCGCTGCGCCATCAGAGAATAGAGCGTGGGACGAAGCGGGGCCAGACCGATACCGCCGGCCACGATGACAACATCTTTTCCCCGGGCTTCTTCCACCGGCCAGGATGTGCCGAACGGTCCGCGTATGCCGACCATGTCGCCACGTTTCAGCAGGCGCATCGCTTTCGTCACGGTGCCGACCACCCGCGTTGTGTGCTGGATGGCGGGAGCTTTGCCAGGGTCGCTGCTGATCGAGATCGGCACTTCGCCCACGCCGAAGACGTACACCATGTTGAACTGGCCAGGTGCGAACGAACTCTTGCCCTTTGGGTTCACCGGGGTGAGTTCGAGGGTGAATGTGTCGTCCGTCTCCTGCGTGACCCGCTGAATGCGATGGTCCACCGGAAGCATGGGATCGACCAGGGGCGCCGCGGGCGCTGTGTTAATGGCGGTTGACATTGTTGCCGTACATGTCCAGCAGTTGAATTCGCGTAGCTTCCAGGAGTTCGCTGAGAATGATCATGAATCGCCGGAACAACTCATAAGCCAGATCGTGGTCGTCTTCGCACTTGGACCGGAGGCACCGGCCATCGAAGCGCAGCGCATGGGTTGGCTGTTGCGTACGAACGTCGAACTGCCAGCGATGTGGGGGCGAGAGCCACGACCAGCCCAGGATCTCCCCTTCGTTGACCGTCTGCAGCGTGGTAACGCCGCGATTGGGAACTCGGCATTCCACCGACACCACGCCTTCTCGTATCAGATAGAAATGATCAGCGGCATCGCCTTCGCGAGCGACGAACTGTCCCTCGGCGAATCGAACGTTGGTCGCGCAGCCGGTGATCAACTCGATGTGCCGCTCTTCCATTCCCTGAAAGAAGGGCTGCTGGCGGATGATGGGTTCAAGCGTTTGAATGGTCATGAGAGCTCCTGCTGAACTCGGGTGGTCCGAGCATTTCGCTGTCGCGGATGGCCTTCGCTTCCGCCGTGATGTCAATGCCAACAGGGCACCAGGTAATACAGCGTCCACAGCCTACACAGCCCGACTTGCCGAACTGGTCGATCCATGCTGAGAGTTTGTGTGTCATCCATTGGCGATAGCGGGACTTGGTGCTGACCCGCACGCTGCCGCCATGAATGTAGGAAAAGTCCAGGGTGAAGCAAGAGTCCCACCGCCGCCAGCGCTCGGCCCGAGTGCCCGTAAGATCGGTTGTGTCCTCGACCGTGGTGCAGAAGCAAGTCGGACACACCATGGTGCAGTTGGCGCACGACAGGCAGCGTGCTTCGAGTGCCTCCCACAGCGGGCTTTCGAAGTTTCGGGAGAGGAGCTCTCGTATCCCATGGGTGTCGAGCGAACGGCCCATGTGTGAGGCGGTAGCGGCCAGCGCCTCATTCGCCGCGTTCAAGTCGCTTTCGCCCGCCGCTTCATGAGGGATTTCCGCAAGCAACTCCGTGCCGCGCCCTGATCCAACCTCGATCAGGTACCTGAGTTCACCCTCGCCCAGCAGCTCGGTCAACGCCAGGTCATAGCCGAATGTGGCCTTCGGGCCGGTATTCATCGATGCGCAGAAACAGGTTCCGCCGGCCTGCGCGCAATTTACCGCAACAACGAACAGGTTCTCGCGAACAGACTTGTAATGCGGATCGACGTACTGCCCACTGAGAAATATCTGGTCCAGCGCAGCGATCGCGTGCAGCTCGCAGGAGCGCACGCCGAGAAACGCGAACTTCTCGCCCGGAGGAGATTCGGGAATCGTCCGAAAACCCCGTGTTAGCCGTTCCACCTGAAACAGCTTCTGCGCCGGGGGATACAGCAACCGCTTCCACGATTGCGGCCCGACGGTGTATCCGAACAGGGCGTCGTCCGGGCGCCGGCTCAGCCGATAGTTGCCGGCGGTCTGGTTGTCGGTCCATCCAGCAGGCAGGTCCTCGACGGAGCCGACTCGGTCGTACACAATTGCGCTATCACGCAGGCGCGGGCCAATTACCTGGTACCCGCGTTGTGTCAGGCAGGTGATTAGTCTTGCCAAGCCGTCCTTGCGAATCACGACGCAGTCGTTAAGCTGCGTTGTTTCTTCTCCAAGGTGCGCCTGATGCAAGCGAGTCGAAGGTGACATGATGCTTACACCTAACCATCTTCGATTCTCGCCACCCCAGGTTGTAGCCGCAGTGATTCCGGTCACTCCAACCCGTGACCGTCCTGATTTTCAGCAATCAAACGCCAAAACACACATACGAACCACGCAAGGCCATCTCTCGGAAGTTGGGACCCTCAGACATTGCACCGTGCTGTCCCATGCCCGGGTGTCCGGCGTCACAGACAAATACCCGGGTGGCGAGGCAAATTGAAGCTGTGCGTTTCGGCCACAAGAAATTGTTCTGAGGAGGATCCGCCATGCCCGACCAGCCTCTCAAGCTGACGTTCGACGCAGTTTATTACCACGTCACCGACATGGAAAAGTCGATTACGTTCTATCGTGACATCCTGGGTTTTGGCCTCACCTCTCGGGATTATGTCGCCCGCTTCAACGTCGATGGTGTTCTGTTCGAACTCGTGCCCAATCCTCCAGCAAACTTGCTGCCGGGCACCGGCAATGCCCGCCTAAGCCTGGGCGTTACCGATATCAAGCAGGCGACGCAGGAGTTGCACAATAGAGGTGTAGCGACCACTCCCATCAAGCCAGAGCCGGGAGGCTTGATTTCGTACTTTAGAGATCCGGATGGGAACGAGCTTTGCCTCTGGCAGGCGGCTTAGAAGCCTTCGTCACGGAGAAGCCGGATTTGCTGCAAGCATGGGCACAGGGCGATCAAGTGTCCGCCGAGTCCCGGGGGGAGGACCTTCATTCAAACTGGAGCTCCAATCCGGCTAAATTCTCGCTTGAGCACCAGTGTCAGTACCTCTACTCGAACGACGACTCGGCGCTGAGATTCGCTGACGCCGAGTGAACTGTTCCTTGCGGCCACGTGAAAAGGCGCCTGCTCTTTCATCCACCTCGAAGTGCGCACTCAGGCCTGAGTGGTCTTGGAGAGCCTCATTGTGGTCGGTAGCGCCAGCAATAGTGGACGTGATTGCTCGTGCCTCCCGTGGTGAGCCGCGGGATGCTTTTCGATTCTGCTATCAAGACGGCCGGGACCAGAGCGATTCCGAGTCGCGAATCGGTTGGGTCTGGCCTTTGGTAGAGAAGACGGAATGAAAAAGATTGCGAGCGAGCGTGTGCGGCATGGTTGCAGGTTGTCCGTATTGTGAGCCGCTCATCTGTGACGATCGTACGTCGAGTGGGCGACGCGCCGTCCCTGGGGATTCACGATGCTTGTTCATGCCCTTACCCAGCATCCGCGTGCGGCTGTGTGCGGGCTATCACCACACGCTTTCCGGGCTCTGGCTGGTTATTTAGGTGGCTCTTTCTCTTGGGACACACATGGCATTACCCGCACAGCACTGAGCCGCCGTTGATGTTCAGCACCTCGCCGGTGATGTGGCGCGCCCAGTCGGAACCGAGAAACACAATCGCGTTGGCTACATCTTCGGCCAGCGCCAGCCGCTTGAGGGGGATGGCTTCGATGGCCTTGCGCTTCTCCTCGTTTTCCTCTGCCGTGAACACGACATGATTGAGTTCGGTATCGACCCAGCCCGGAGCCACCACGTTGACTCGAATCTTCGGCGCCAGTTCGGTTGAAAGCGATTTGGCGAAGCTGATCTGCCCGCCCTTGGAAGCGGCGTAGCTGGAATAGCCCGCCTCACCGCGCTGTCCCGCGGTGGAGCTGACGATGATGATCGAGCCTCCACCATTGCTCTTGAATGCAGGCACGGCCTCGCGGCAAACCGTCCATGTACCGCGCAGGTTGCAGTCGAGCACCCGGTCCCACAGGTCGTCGGTCATGTCTTCGACGGGAGCACCCTCCCAGATGCCGGCGTTGGCAACCAACAGGTCGAGACGGCCAAACTCGTCGAGCGTCTTCTCGATCAGCGCAGTGGCCTCGCGGCTGTTGCCCACGTCGGCCTGGATGGCCAGCGAGCGGCCTCCCTGTTCCTTGACCTCGCGCACGGCGTCGCCGGCCTCGTGTGTGTGGCTGAGATAGTTGACCACGACGTGCGCTCCAGCCTCGGCGAGCCGCTGTACGGTAGCCCGGCCAATGCCGCGCGATCCGCCGGTGACGATGGCTACGCGGTCGCGCAGCAGATGCTTGGGGAAGGCAGTGAGTTTGGTTTCAGTTAGTACGGTCATGAGTGCTCCTTGCAATACCGCTCTTAGCTCTTAGCTCTTAGCTCTTGGCCTTTGGCTTTTGGTTCGCTGTCCCTCACTCTTGTCCTTACGAGCGCCCTTGGCGCGAGGGATGTGTTCTCTCGCAACAGTACGAAAACTCTGCCCCTGCCGATGTCGTCGCCACAAGCGAACGAATTAGTCATGCCATCGAGAGCAGATCCCTCACTTCGCTCGTGATGACAAGAAACAAGCCGCGACGCTCGGCGCAGCCCAAATTGCGCCCATTCAAAGCGACTTCGCCGCCAGCGCATTTCGTGCATCCACTCTTCCATTCACCACCGCGGCGATGGCATCCACCTCGGCCAGGAATCCGTCGTGGCCGTGCGCCGACTCGAACTCGGTGTAGTCGCACTCCACGCCGGCCGCACGAATGCGCTCCGCCAGCGCACGCACGTCCTCCGGCGGAAACAGCCAGTCCGAAGAAATGCCGATCAGCGACACATGCGCCTGGATTCGCTTCAGTGCCTCTTTCTCCGACGCATAGCCGCGAGCCAGATCGAACGTGTCCATCAGCTTGCTGATGACCAGGTACGAGTTGGCGTCAAAGCGCTGCACAAACTTCTCGCCCTGATAGTCAAGATATCCAGCAACATCGAAACGTTCGTGCAGCGAGCGCAGCGGGTCTTCTCCGTTGCGGTTGGGCTTGCGGGCGTAGCGCTCGCCAAACAGCTCGGCCGACTTGTAGGAGCACATGGCGATGGCCCGCGCCAGCCCCAGACCTTTCGCAGGCTGTTGGCCTGCGGGATAGCGCCCGTCCTCGAACTTCGGATCGAGCAGGATCGCCCTGCGCTGCAGGTGATTGAGCGCCAGCCCCATGGCCGACAGCGGCGCGGTGCCGATGGCGATGCAATGTCCCACTCTGTGGGGGTAGTCAACCGCCCACTGCAACGCCTGCATTCCGCCGATGGACGCGCCAATCGCGGTGCGCACATGCTGCACGCCCAGATCGTCGAGTACGTGCGCCTGCGTCCGTACGATGTCGCGCACGCCGACGATGGGGAAGTCCGGTCCGTACGGTTTATCAGTTGCAGGATTGATAGACGTTGGCCCGGTCGAGCCGTAGCACGAGCCCAGCATGTTGGCACAGATGACGTAATCGCGCGTGAGATCGAAGACCGGGCTTTGGGGCCCGTCATCGCCTGGTGTTCTTGCGCGGGATGGTGCCGAGAACATTTCCGGCCACCAATCCGCTACTCGTGACGAGCCCGACAGCGCGTGACACACCAGCACTGCGTTATCGCGCTGGGGATTCAACTCCCCGTACACGGCGTAGCGGATGGTGACCGGCCGCAATGCGCCGCCCGCCTCCAAACGGAACGGCGCATCGCCGGCGAAGGTGACACTACCTTCTCGCGTTGGTTGCAAGCCTGCCCCCATCGCTGCTTATCACCTCGCCTCGGCCGTTGCCTTGTCGCAGGCCGGCGACTTGCCGGCTGCGGCCTGCAACGCCTGCTCGATATCGGCAATGATGTCGCGTACGTCCTCGATGCCGACGGAGAGCCGCACCAGGTCCGGGGTGACGCCGGTCTCGCGTTGCTCCGCCTCGGCGAGCTGCTGGTGGGTGGTCGACGAAGGATGAATCACCAGCGACTTGGCATCGCCCAGATTGGCCAGAAGGCTGAACAACTGCACCGAGTTGATAAACTTCTTGCCTGCCTCATAGCCGCCGCGAATGCCAAACGTCACCAGCGCGCTGGAGCCGGTCGGCAGATATTTCTTGGCCCGCTGATAGTACTTACTGGTCGGCAGGCCGGGATAGTTCACCCACTCGACATCAGCATGTCCTGCCAGAAACTCGGCCACCTTCAGCGCGTTTTGCGAGTGCCGCTCCATGCGCAGGTGCAGCGTCTCCGCGCCTTGCAGCAGCAGGAATGCATTGAACGGCGACAGCGCCGCGCCGGTATCGCGCAGGCCCTGTACGCGCGCCTTGATGATGAAGGCCAGTGGCCCGAAGGCGCTGGTGTATGAGACGCCGTGGTACGACGGATCGGGGTCGACGAAATCCTTGAAGCGTCCCGATGCGGCCCAGTCGAACTTGCCGGCGTCGACGATGACGCCGCCGATGGAGTTGCCGTGCCCGCCGATGAACTTGGTCGCCGAGTTGATCACCATGTCGGCGCCCCACTCGATCGGGCGACACAGCGCCGGACTCGGCGTGGTGTTGTCGATCACGAGCGGTATGCCGTTATCGTGCGCGATCTTGGCGAGCTCTTCGATGTCGACGATGTCGAGCTTGGGATTGCCCAGCGTCTCGGTGTAGAGCGCCTTGGTCCTGGGACCGATGGCCGCCCGCAGCCCGGCGAAGTCGTCGGCGTCGACGAACTTCACGTTGATGCCCAGCTTGGGCAGCGTGTAGTGGAACAGGTTGTAGGTTCCGCCGTAGAGCGAGGTGGTGGAGACGATGTCGTCGCCCGCCGACGCCAGCGTGGTGATGGCCAGCGTCTCGGCAGCTTGCCCGGACGCCAGCGCCAATCCGGCGGCGCCGCCTTCGAGCGCGGCAATGCGCTTCTCGAAGACGTCGGTCGTGGGGTTCATGATACGGGTGTAGATGTTGCCGAACTCCTGCAAGGCAAAGAGCCGGGCAGCATGGTCGGCGTCGTCGAAGACGTACGACGTTGTCTGATAGATGGGGACGGCGCGCGATTTGGTCGTGGGATCGGCCGACTGCCCGCCGTGAATGGCAAGCGTGTCGAAGTGAAAGTTCGGTTTCGAATCGGACTGGCTCATGGTTCCTGCTCCTGATGAGATTGGGATGGCCCCGGATTCCCGCGCGACGAACTTTTGACATAAAAGCGAAAAGCCCACGATCGCGGGACCGTGGGCTGTTTCGGAAACTGTACGGCTGATTAGTCGATACGCCGCTCCTCACAACAACCCACAGGCACTGTGCAACAGAGACACATGGCCATGGCCATTGTGCTGGTCACGTTCGCGCTGTAGGTGGCGTGAAACATTGTTTGGTAACGTACAGGGAACGCCGAGCGGATGTCAAGTGCGGTAATCAGTCGCAGGCCATCGTGCGCTCGGGGCGACTCTTGGGGCGGCCACCCCGCTGACCGTTGGCGCGGGCAGCGCGGGTTTTCGCACGGCTTTTTGCCGAGCCGCCAATGCGTCCGAGCTCTGCCATCCAGCGGGCCGTGCCGAAAACATGATTGAGCAATCCAGGCACGTAGTGGTCGACATCGAGTTCAGGCCAATGGAGGCCAGTGCCGTGCCCCAGCAATTCAATCTTCGCCAACTGGGACGGCTTTGCATCCTGCAATCCCTGGAGCTTCTTTCGAGGGATGGAGACGCGGATGCCATCGGTGAGGTACAGCGTGATGAGATCGTCCTTCCGCTTGTACTCGGCTTTGGTGGCGCGCAAATCGTGCGGCTCGAACTCGCGAGCGCGAGCCAGCGCGACGTCAAGTTCGGCATCGATGGTACGGATTGGACGAGCGTTATTCATGCATTTTCTCCCACAGTTCGACCAAGGAGTTGAAATGTTCGGCCGCCGCAATCAAGATTCGCCGGATGTCTGAGCGCTTCGCATCTGCTGGGCGGATGGCATCACGACGCCTTGCGATGGCCACACTACCATCTTCAGCAAGTTGGATAATGACTTCCACTTCGCCCCGAAAGCCGTGAACATGACGAGGTATGTGATCCTGCGGATAAGCAACGAAGAGAACACCTCCTAGCCGCCGCGATGCCACGCCTCATTATAACCTAAGCTGCTTGGGTTTTTTGGCCTTAGGTACTTTCCTACCCGTCCGTACGAACTGAGGCGCGGGTCGCTATCGCCTATCATAAAGTCAATATTTATATTAATTATTTTGATTTTGGACTTGACATAGTTAAGTTGTATTGCCATACTTACTCAAGTTAATCAATCCCATGGCAATCTCCAGAACAACTTGCCCGCAATGCAATCAGCCCTTCAGGATCACCCGCTTGGCCTGTCCGACGTGCAATCTGGCGATGGAAGGCCAGATCGAGCTGTCGCCGCTGGACCAGCTTGAGCCTGCGGACCAGGCCTTTGTGATGGCCTTCGTTCGCCACCACGGCTCGATCAAGAAGATGGAAGAGCTTTTCGGCATCAGCTATCCCACGGTGAAGAACCGTTTGAACGCCATCGCTGCCCGGCTCGACAAGAGCCTGCAGGCTCCATCACCGCGCGAGTACGTGCTGGAGCAGCTTTCTCGCGGAGAGATCAGCGTGGACGAGGCGCTGGAGAAATTGGGCTAGGACCCCAGGAGGAAATGAAGTGTCAGTAGAAACCAGGAAAGTGCTTGAGATGTTGGCTGCCGGCAAGATCAGCGCGGAAGACGCGGAGCGATTGCTGGACAAACTTAACGCGGTGACGGAATTGCCGTCCAACAACGCGCCAGAGAATCACGAGAGCACGGGCCCAACGCCTTCGCGGAAGTACTTGCGAGTTCTGGTCACCGGCGCCGGCAAGGATGTCAACATGCGTGTGCCACTCAACTTCGTACGCACCGGTGTCGGACTGATCGGCGTTTTACCCGTAGATGTTGTGCAAAAGCTTAGCGAGCGGGGAATCGATCTCGATGCTCTTTCACACTTACGGGGTGACAAGTTGAATGAGGCACTGAACGCGCTTGACGTTGAAATCGACAACAGCAACGGCAAGCATGTGCGGATCTTCTGCGAGTAAGGGTGGTCCGCGGCTGCTGAAGCCTTTTCTGCACGTCTCTGCCGGCCTTTGCTTTTTATCGCGAGTGTGCGAACCTAGCCGCCGTGCGCGCCGTTGCTCTGCTGGGACCCATCGCGAATGAAGAACACGTCCGCCGCTTTGAGCTGCCGGGCGTCGGCATTTTCTCCGGCAACGAGCTTGATCCCACGGACGATCCTGCTGCCGCGCTGGTTCTTGGTGGCGATGGCACGCTGCATCGCCATCTTCCAGTCCTCTCGCGCAAGCAGATTCCAACGCTGATCGTGCCCCTGGGCAGCGCCAACGACTTTGCGCAGTCGATTGGGATCGGGACCACCACCCGAGCGATCGACGCCTGGAAGCAGTTCTGCACGTTGGGCGACAACGTGAGCTCGATCGATCTCGGAACGATTCGGCGGGTTGAGCCGGGCTCGACCGCGGACACGCCAGCAGAGCCCTGGTCGGGCGAATCACTGGAGAACCTGCACTTTGTTCCTGCCGGTCCGCGGCGCGACTTGCCGCAGATGGGCCCGCGCATTATGCAATCACAGTTGCGGCACGCGGCAGAGGCGGAGCGCGAGGTGGCGAGCGAGATGCTCTTCGCGTGCCTCGCGGGCACGGGTCTTGACGCCGCGGTCAATCGGCGGACGCTGGCCCAACCGCGCTGGCTGCGCGCTCATGGCGGATATGTTGCCGCTCTCCTGCAAGTGCTGCCGCGATTCCGGCCGCCGCTGATGAACATCTCGGCGGAGATCGATGGCCAGTGGCGGACCATCGCGAACGAACCGGGCATGTTGATCGCCGCCGAAAACGGGCCGCAATACGGCAATGGCATGAGGCTCACCCATCAGGCTGACATGCGCGATGGCCTGCTCGACCTTTGCTTTGTGAGGGATCTCAGCAAGCTGCGGCTGCTGCGCTTGTTTCACGTCGTCTTTCGCGGCGGACATATCGGAATGCAGGAAGTCACCTACGCTAAGGCCACGCGGGTGCGCATCGTGACCGATCCGGTGAGCGAAGTCTTCGCCGACGGCGAGCCGGTTTGCTCGACGCCGGTGGAAATCGGAGTCAAGACAAACGGGCTGCGAGTGATCACCTGAGCCGCCGCAAACGAACCGATTTGACGCCTGGTGCGTACCACTTTTTGTGCACGTTTGCCGATGAAACCGGGGCTATACTTAAGGCAAGAAATGTCCACCCCTGTAGTGTCTAAGCCGCCCGATCCCGTCCCCGAGCCGGCGCCCCAGCAGCATGATGTGCTGCCAACGCTGTTTGGTGAGGGCAAGGGACTGTACGCCACGCGCAAGGACACCTTTGTCTACTCCTTTGTAGTGCATGTGATTGCCGTGGGGCTGCTGATTTACTCGGGCCACTGGATGGTGAGCCACAGCGAAGAGATCAAGCAGCAGGTGGTGGGACTGGTTGCCGATGTCAGCCCGTATCTTCCGATGCCGGTGTCGAAGACGCGCGCCGGTGGCGGTGGCGGCGGCGGCGATCGCGACAAACTGGCGGCTCCCAAGGGCGCGCTGCCCAAACTTTCCAAAGACCAGATCGTGCCTCCGGCGATCGTGATCCGCAATCCCGATCCCAAGCTGGCAGTCACTCCTAGCGTGGTTGTGCCGCCGGAGATCAAACTGCCGACCATGGGCGCGCTGGGCGATCCGCTCTCCAAGGTGATCGGCCCGCCCTCCAACGGCACCGGCTCCGGCGGTGGCATTGGTAGCGGCAGTGGAGGCGGCGTAGGTTCCGGCACTGGCCCGGGCGTCGGTCCCGGCCACGGTGGCGGATACGGTGGTGGAGCTTATCGCGTGGGCGGCGGTGTGAGCGCTCCCAAGGCGCTGTATGCTCCGGATCCGGAGTACTCCGAAGAAGCCCGCAAGGCCAAGTATCAGGGCACGGTCGTGCTCTGGATGGTGGTGGGAGCCGATGGCCGGCCCCAGCAGATCCGCGTGCAGCGCGCGCTGGGCATGGGGCTGGACGAGAAGGCCATCGAAGCCGTCCGTCAGTGGAAGTTCGAGCCCGCCAAACTCAATGGCCGCGCCGTCCCGGTGCAGATCAACGTAGAAGTCAACTTTCGGCTGTACTGATTCCGTAGAATCCGCCTCCTCTCTCCCCACTTGCTTCTGCTCGGCTCCGAATCCTCGCAGTGCGAAGTTCAATCCAGCAGAGGCCGTTGCACTCGAAATCACTGCCAGACTGGGGCAAGAATTTCCCCCTTGACAATAAGATAATACTTATATAAGTTAGCACTAATGAATGAAGCTCTCAGCCTCGACGCCACCTTCTCGGCGCTGGCCGACCCGACGCGACGCGCGATTCTCGCTCGTCTTGCCCAGGGTGAAGCCACGGTGATGGAACTGGCCGAGCCCTTCGAGATGACCCAGCCGGCGATCTCGCAACACCTGAAGGTGCTCGAAGAGGCGGGACTGATCGTTCGTCGCATCGACGGCACCCGCCGCCCGCGCAGGCTGGCCAAAGCGGGTATTGAGGCGATGGACCAGTGGCTGGCGATGCTACGCCAGGCTCTGGAAAAGAATTACGACCGGCTGGACAACGTTCTGGCCGGGATAGAAAGACACAAGAAAGGAAGACTGCAATGAGCAAAATGACGCTGACGACCGAAGGCGATACCCACCTCGTTGTAACCCGACGCTTCGCCGCGACTCCCGAGGCCCTGTACCGCGCGCACACCGAGCCCAGCCTGATTCAGAAGTGGATGCTTGGTCCCGAAGGCTGGACGATGCCTGTCTGCATCAGCGAGGCGAAACCCGGCGGAAAGATTCGTTACGAGTGGAGCAATGGAAAGGGCGAGGGGTTCTATCTCACAGGAGAGTACGTCGAACTCGAGCCCTACAACAGGATCGTGCATGTCGAGCGGATGCACCTGCCTGATCCCACGCCCGACAATCACGTTGAAACCAGGTTCGATGCCGAAGGCTCGGGAACGCTGATGACGATGCGCATGACCCTGCCGGATGCGCAGACGCGGAAGATGATGCTTGCGACGGGTATGGAGCACGGCATGGAGGCGAGCTATCAACGGCTGGAAGGAATCCTCTAGCGTCGATGCCCTGCATTGTGCCAGGCGCACACACGCAAGTGAAAACCTTCGCACCACTGGACAATTCTTTGCCGGGTCCCCGCAAAGAGGCGCCTGGGACTGTTGCCATGGGGACTTTGCCCTGGGTGCTCATTCCGGCGTTCCTAGTGCCGCTCTTTCTGCTGACGCACCTCGCGATCGCTGTACGGCCGTGGGCGCCGTAGAACGAGAGCATAAGAACGGACGAACGAAGGAACGGCCTGCGAATGGGAGTGGAAATTAGCAGAATCGCTTGACTGGGTCATAACCGCCTACCCGGCGAGGAGGAGTCACCGCAGTAACCTAGGATCGCGGGCAGGCGGGTGAGGCTTGGAGCGACGCCTAGGGAAAGTCTGATTAAGTCCGATCATCGAAGACCTTCAGGGCCTATAAAGCCCGCGGTTCACTCTCCCTTACGGCACGCCCCGTACCCTTTCAAAGCCCTTCTTTCATCATGGGCACCTTGATGCCCTTGTCTTTGGCGAACTGCTTCGCCTCGTCGTAGCCTGCATCAGCATGGCGCGCGACGCCGATTCCCGGATCGTTGGTCAGCACGCGCTCGATACGTTTGGCCATCGCGTCGGTTCCGTCGGCAACGGTGACTTGTCCGGCGTGCTGTGCGTACCCGATGCCAACGCCTCCGCCGTTGTGGATTGAGACCCACGACGCGCCGCTGGCGGTGTTGAGCAGTGCATTCAGCAATGGCCAGTCGGCGATGGCGTCGCTGCCGTCCTTCATCGATTCCGTCTCACGGAAAGGTGATGCGACCGAGCCGCAGTCGAGGTGATCGCGTCCCATCACGATGGGCGCCTTCAGCTTGCCGCTCTTGACCATGTCGTTCAAGGCCAGGCCGAACTGCGCGCGCTCGCCATAGCCGAGCCAGCAGATGCGCGACGGCAGTCCCTGGAACTTGATCCGCCTGCGCGCCAGATCGATCCAGCGGCTCAGGATGCGGTTCTCGGGGAACATCTCCAGCACGAGTTCATCGGTGGTGTGAATGTCAGCGGGATCGCCGGAGAGCGCCGCCCAGCGGAACGGTCCGCGTCCTTCGCAGAACAGCGGACGAATGTAGGCGGGCACGAATCCGGGAAAATCATAGGCGTTCTTCACGCCGTGCTCGAAGGCGAAAGTGCGGATGTTGTTGCCGTAATCGAAGGTGACCGCTCCCATCTTCTGCAACTTGAGCATGCCTTCGACGTGGCGCGACATGGTATCGAGCGAGCGCTCCAGATAGGCTTTGGGATCGTTCTTGCGCAACTCCAGCGCGGCTTCCAACGTCATGCCGCTGGGAATGTAGCCGTTCAGGGGATCGTGCGCCGAGGTCTGGTCGGTGAGGATGTCGGGGACCACGCCACGCTCGGCCAGCTCGGGAATGATGTCGCCGCAGTTGCCGATGAGGCCGACGGAGATGTTCTCCTTCTTGCGGACGGCGTTCTTCAGGATGCGCAGCGCTTCGTCGAGCGAGTTGACCATAAAGTCGCAGTAGCCGTTGCGCAGGCGCTTCTTGATGCGCTCGGGATCAACGTCGATGCCGAGGAAGCAGGCGCCGGTCATGGTGGCCGCGAGCGGCTGCGCTCCGCCCATGCCGCCCATCCCGCCGGAGACGATGAGCTTGCCCGCGAGGTCGCCCGCGAAGTGCTTTTCACCCGCGGCGGAGAACGTCTCGTAGGTGCCCTGAATGATGCCTTGCGAGCCAATGTAAATCCACGAGCCCGCCGTCATCTGGCCGTACATGATCAGGCCGAGCTTCTCCAATTCGTTGAACTTCTCCCAGTTCGACCAGTGGCCGACGAGATTGGAGTTGCAGATCAGCACGCGCGGTGCATATTCGTGAGTACGAAAGATGCCGACGGGCTTGCCTGACTGCACGAGCAGCGTTTCGTCGTTGTCGAGCGAGCGCAGCGAGTTGACGATGGCGTGATAGCAGTCCCAACTGCGTGCAGCGCGGCCGGTGCCTCCGTAGACGACGAGGTCGCGGGGGCGCTCGCCGACGTCTTCGTCGAGGTTGTTCATCAGCATGCGCATGGCAGCTTCCTGTCCCCAGCCTTTGCAGGAGAGTTGGTTGCCGTGAGGAGCTTTGATCGGGGTATAGATAGCGTTGGTGGGCTCAGTTGCGACTGGCATAACCAATGATGGTAGTGCTGGGAGGAGCGGTAGTGCAATGTCCGGCGGAACAAGCCCGGCTTTCGGCGACTCACATCGATCTATTTGGGTTCCGCCTGCTTTGCCGCCTTCATCACGCTTTTCGCCATGCGTTGCTCGCCGGCCCAGTACAGGCTGATCTCGTGGCCCTCAGGATCGTTCAGGTAGGCGTGACGCCAGCCCCACGGCATCATCTGCGGCGACTGCGTGAAGTAGAAGCCCCGCTTGCGGAGGTTCTGGCAGAAGTCGTCGAGATCGCGAACTTCGAAGTAGAGACGCACGCCATCGCTGGCGACCGACGCGCCCGGCCCGGCTTGATGCAAGGCGATGGTTCCGTCGCCACCGGGAGCCCGCAAGCGCGCATAGACCGACCTGCCTTCGTGACGAAAATCTTCGATGAGCTTGAACCCAAGCCAGCGGCGATAGAAGTCGATCCCGCCGCCCACGTCTTTCAGATAGATCATGGCGTGATTGAAGCTGAGCTGGCCGGAGGTATCCGGTGATGTCTTCTGAGGTGCAGGCTTGATTGCCTTCTTGCTGGCGACAGGAGATTTCTTCGCCGCGGTGCGCGTGGGCTTTGCGGTGACACGCTTCGCAGACGGCGTGCTCTTCTTTGGGCGTGTGCTTTTCTTAACTGCGCTGGCTTTCTTCTTTTTTGCTGCTTTCTTCATAGGGACCGCCGTGAGCGAAGCAGTTGGATCGGCGCAAGTATGTTCGGCGCAGGGTAGCCTGTCAAGGTGGCGGGCCATGAGCTTTGCGAATTGTCTGCAACTCCGCTTACTTGGCGCGGCAGGCGTCGACGATCTGCTTCAGCAGCAGCCGCTGGGCGCGGGTCTCGTAATGGTGTCGCAAGGTGATGACCCCGACCTTGCGCATGCTGTGCCGCCCGGAGATAGGAACGAACTTGCAGCCCGGATGCGGCTGCACCGCCATCGCCGGGACCGCCGAAACGCCCATGCCCGCCGAAACCATGGCGAGAATGGTGGCGAACTGGCCACTCTCGAAGGCGACCTTGGGCGACATGCGCGACTGATGGCAGGCGGCGATCAGGCTATCGCGAAAGCAATGGCCTTCCTTAAGCAGGAGGAAGGGCTCGCGATTCAGTTCGGCCAGGCTAATGCTCTTGCGCACCGCCTTGGGATGGCGTTCGGGCAGCACGGCATAAAACCTTTCTTCGAAAAGCTCGACGGTGGTGAGGTCGCTGCCTGCGATCGGCAGAGCGACGACGGCCATGTCGATGGTGCCCTGGTGCAGGCGCTCCAATAGCACGGGGGTAATGTCTTCCACGATGTTGACGCCGACCTGCGGGTGGCGGGCCGAGAAACCCTTCAACAGCTTGGGCAATAAATAAGCGCTAATGGTGGGAATGATGCCCAGGTCGACAGCGCCCTTTTCGTCCCCCGCCATCTCCAGCAGCTCGGTCTTGGCAGCTTCCAGCTCGCGCAGGATGCGCTCTGCTTTGGGCAGGAAGGCGCGGCCGAAGACGGTGAGCTTGGCGGAACGCGGCAGGCGGTCGAACAAGCGCGAGCCCAACTCGCCTTCCAGCTTGCGAATCTGCTGGGAGAGCGAGGGCTGGGCTACATGTTCGACCTCGGAAGCGCGGGTAAAGGTGCCGTGCCGGGCGACGGCGCAGAAATAACGCAGCTGGTGAACTTCCATGGCGGAAAACTCTTACTCCGTGGCGCGAGATGCGTTTCCTATGGCAAGCATAGGAAACATATATTTTACCTCTGCCTGCCGAAGCGCGTAGTCTTATTCATAGGACGACGTGTCCAGTCCTGTCTCGAGCCCTACGGCAAGCGGATTTGTCGCGAAGGGACTCATTTTCCGGCGCTCTCTCAGCGGCCTGCTCCGCACGAAGTGGTGTGGGCATACGAATGGCGGAGCGATGGCGAGCCGGCAGCCACGTATTTCGGCACATTATTCACTAATTCAAAAGGAAGAGGAACATGGCGAAAGAAGTCAGCACGACAACGGGGGCGATGGTCCCTGAACCTCAGCAGCAACCCTCGGCAAGCGCATCCGGCTGCCCGGTGGCGCACGGAAATGGCAGACCCAAACCTCAATTGAATGAAAACTGGTGGCCGAATCAGCTCAATGTAAACATCCTGCACCACCACTCCCCCCTGTCCGATCCCATGGGCAAGGAGTTCAACTACGCCAAGGAATTCAGCAGCCTCGATCTGAACGCGGTGGTCAAGGACCTGAATGCCCTGATGACGGACTCGCAGGAGTGGTGGCCGGCGGACTTCGGACACTACGGCGGATTGTTCATTCGTATGGCGTGGCACAGCGCCGGCACCTACCGCATCGGCGATGGCCGCGGCGGAGCCGGATCGGGCGAACAGCGTTTTGCGCCGCTCAATAGCTGGCCCGACAACGTGAACCTGGACAAGGCGCGCCGCTTGCTTTGGCCGATCAAGCAGAAGTACGGTAACAAGATTTCGTGGGCCGACCTGATAATTCTTGCCGGCAATGTTGCGCTGGAGTCGATGGGCTTCAAGACCTTTGGCTTCGGTGGCGGACGCGAGGACGTGTGGGAGCCCAGCGAGGACATTTACTGGGGACCGGAAGGCAAATGGCTGGCAGACGAGCGCTACAGCGGCGACCGTGACCTGGCGAATCCTCTGGCAGCGGTGCAAATGGGGCTGATCTATGTGAATCCGGAGGGCCCCAACGGAAAGCCTGACCCGCTCGCTGCGGCACGGGACATCCGCGAAACCTTTGCCCGTATGGCGATGAATGACGAGGAGACGGTTGCCCTGATTGCCGGCGGCCACACCTTCGGCAAAACCCATGGCGCTGCCGATCCCAATAAGTATGTTGGGCCGGAGCCGGAGGCTGCCCCCATGGAGCAGCAAGGCCTGGGCTGGAACAATACGTTCGGCAGCGGCAACGGCGACGATACCATCGGCAGCGGTCTGGAAGTGACCTGGACCACGACGCCGACCAAGTGGAGCAATAACTTCTTCGAGACCCTCTTCGGCTACGAATGGGAGCTTACCAAGAGCCCGGCGGGTGCGAACCAGTGGGTGGCGAAGAATGGCGCGGGCGCCGGCACGGTGCCGGATGCTCACGATCCTTCCAAGCGCCATGCTCCGACCATGCTGACCACGGACCTCTCGCTGCGCTTCGATCCTGCGTACGAGAAAATCTCGCGGCGCTTCTATGAGCATCCGGAAGAGCTGGCCGATGCGTTTGCCAAGGCATGGTTCAAGCTGACGCACCGCGACATGGGGCCGATCTCGCGCTACCTGGGCCCGCTGGTTCCCAAGGAGCCCCAGCTGTGGCAAGACCCGGTTCCCGCTGTGGATCATGAACTGATTGACGAGAAGGACATTGCTGCGCTGAAGGCCAAGATCCTCGCCTCCGGGTTGTCGATTCCGGAACTGGTTCGGACGGCCTGGGCTTCGGCGGCATCGTTCCGCGGCTCCGACAAACGTGGCGGAGCGAACGGGGCGCGCATTCGTCTGGAGCCGCAGAAGAACTGGGAAGTCAACCAGCCGGCAGAGCTGGCGAAGGTGCTGCCGAAGCTGGAGGCGATCCAGAAGGAATTCAACAGCTCGCAGAAGGGCAAGAAGAAGGTCTCGCTGGCTGACCTGATCGTTCTGGGTGGCACTGCCGCGGTCGAAGAAGCCGCCAAGAAGGCCGGGCAGAGCGTGAAGGTTCCCTTCTCGCCGGGGCGCACGGACGCTTCGCAGGAGCAGACCGATGTGCACTCGTTCGCCGTGATGGAGCCGAAAGCGGACGGGTTCCGCAACTATCTCCGGACCAGCAATGGGACCTCACCCGAGGAGTATCTGGTGGACAAGGCGCAGTTGCTGAAGCTGACAGCGCCGGAGATGGCGGTGCTCATCGGCGGGTTGCGCGCGCTGGATGCCAACTACGGGCAGACCAAGCACGGCGTCCTCACCAACCGGCCGGGGACGCTGACGAATGATTTCTTCGTCAACCTGCTGGACATGAACACCAAGTGGCAGCCCTCGTCCAAAGAAGGCGTGTACGAGGGGGTGGACCGTAAGACGGGAAAGGTCAAGTGGACCGGCACCCGCGTCGACCTGATCTTTGGCTCGCACTCGCAGCTTCGTGCGCTGGCAGAAGTCTATGCGCAGAGCGACTCGAAGGAGGCGTTTGTGAAGGACTTCGCAGCGGCGTGGGGCAAGGTGATGAACAATGACCGCTACGACTTGCGGCGGGCGAAAGCAGGGGTCAACTAGGCTAGAGTGATGCAACCCCGCCGTCTCGCAGGACGAGGCGGCGGGTTTTTGTTTGGGCGGAACCTGTGCGGGCCGCTCCGCGGCCACGTCGGTTCACAAGCACGCTTACCCCGGGCTTGCGCCCGGATCTGACGGCGGAATCGCTGCTTCGCAGCTCGTGTTTCGCTCGTCGTTCGCAGCTCATAGTCGCCAGGTGCTTCAACACTCGTTGTCTGTCATGGCAGACCGAGGGCTGAAGCCCTTCTGTATCCATAGAGGCCCATTCTCTCCCCCGCATAAATACGGGGGCTCCCACCTGTGCATGAATGCGGGGACTCCCATCTTTCAAGGCGCGGCGAAATCGTGTGCCGAACCGACGATGCTGCTCTAGTGTCAAACGGAAGTCTGTCTGGGCGGCGTGGCAACCCGGAGGCGCTGAACTTCGTCCCCTTCATAACTCGAAGAGCGAATCGCGAAAGGCAAAGAGCGAACGGCGATCAGCGAAAGGCCAAAAGCGGCCTCGTTTACAATTTTCCATTGGCCTCCCTCACCACAACTCCCGCTGAGATCACGGCGAGCGTAACCGCAACTGCGCGCACGGCAACCTCACGCTTCTATCATCCCGAACTGGATGCGCTGCGCTTCTTTGCCTTCCTGATGGTCTTCGTGCATCACGCGCTGCCGCACAAGGTGGAGTTTTGGACGAGGCTGGGAGTCCCTTCCGACCTTGCAGTGGTGCTCTCGGGCATCGGGGCCAGCGGCGCCTTCGGGGTAAGCCTGTTCTTTGTTCTAAGCGCGTACCTGATCACGGAACTGTTGCTGCGGGAAAAAGAACTGGTGGGCACGCTGGATGTGAAGTCGTTTTACATACGGCGCATTCTTCGCATCTGGCCGCTGTATTTCTTCTTTCTGGCGCTGGCGGTGGCGATGCAGTGGTTCGTTCCCGGCGAGCACGTCGGCTGGCGCGCCGGCCTGTCCTTTACCTTCCTGGCGGGCAATTGGTACATCGTGTTCGCCGGCTTTCCGTCGTCGGTGATCTTCCCGCTGTGGAGCGTTTCCATCGAAGAGCAGTTCTACCTGACGTGGCCGCTGATCGTGCGCCGCGTCTCGCAGTGGGGCATGGCGGCCTTTGCCGTGGGCCTGCTGGCGGTCGCCAACGTCACGCGCTTCTATCTGGGCGAGCATCATCGCTGGGACAGCATGATCTGGTGCAACACGCTGGTACAGCTTGATCCCATCGCGGCAGGAATTCTGATTGCCATTCTGTTGCGGGGAGCGGTGCCACAGCTCTCGAAGCTGGCACGCGCGGCAATGATCTCTGCCGGAGCGGCCTGCTTCGGTCTCGCGGCAGTGTATTTTGCGGTGAAGCGAGATCCGCTGACCACGCCGCGAATCATGCTGGGATATCCAACGATCGCGCTGGGCGGAGTGTTGTTGCTGCTGGCAGTGTTATCTGACGACGCCGCGCCGAGCAAAGCGCTGGTGTACCTGGGGCGAATTTCGTATGGGCTGTATGTCTTTCATGCACTCGGGTTGCTGACGGCGGATTACATTGTGCCGGACGAGAAGTCGACCCTGATGCGTTACGGCGTACGAAACGTACTCGGGCTGGGCCTCACCATGGCCATGGCAGCGATTTCGTATCGCTGGCTGGAGACACCGTTCCTGCACCTGAAGCAGCGGTTCACGTATGTGGCGTCGCGGCCGGGCGGGTAGGGGGACGCGCTGACTCAGGTGGTATTTTCCGACAGTCAGTGCATAGCTTCCGATATGCTCGTCGCTCGACGGCAACCCGCATGCAGCTGGTTCTGCTGATGTCTGAGTACCTCGACAACATTCTGCGCGTACAACTCATCGCTCCCGGGCGGGGCCCCCGACTGCCAAGCGCATCCGCTCTGGCAGACAAATCAGTTAGTCATAGCATGGAACCGCGCGCGTAAAATAGTCTCGTTTTCGATGTCGAATAGAAATACCTGGTGAGAAGGTGCCAGATGAGACTTGTACGGGTGGTTGGCTTCTGCCTATTGCTGTCGAACTGCGCGCTACCTGCACTGGCGCAGAAGTCGCAGAAACCGCAAAAAGACGTCGCCGCAGAGACAGCTCCCCCTCGGATCACTCTGCGGGTGGATGCGACGGAGGCCCAGCGAAGAATATTCCATGCGCGGCTCACGATTCCCGCAAAACCTGGAATATTGACCGTGTACTACCCCAAGTGGATTCCGGGTGAGCACGGGCCGACCGGACCTATCCAGAACCTAACCGGCCTGACTTTCAGGGCCAATGGCCAAACTCTGAAGTGGCGGCGCGATCTGCTCGATGGGTGGACCTTTCATGTCGAGGTGCCCGCCGGTGTTTCGAGTGTGGAGGCTTCACTGGATTTCGTCTCCGAGGAAAGCAGCGGTGGCCTGCATACCGGTCGTCCGTCTGCAACCGACAAATTAGCTGTCATTAACTGGAATACCGTGCTGCTGTATCCCGCGGGATGGACAAGCGGCCAGTTGACGTATGTTGCGAGCCTGAGTTTGCCTGCCGGATGGAAGTATGGGACATCGTTACCGGTGGCAGCGCAGAATGGCCAGGAAATCAAGTTTCAACCAATTTCGCTGACTATGCTCGTCGATTCGCCGGTGATCTCGGGCGAGTACTACCGGGTTGTTCCGCTAAGTCAAAATCCCACACAGGAAATGGACATTGCAGCCGACAGCGCCGAGGCTCTCGACGCTCCGCAGGATGTGCTGGATCACTACAAGAAGCTCGTGGTACAGGCCGAAGTACTGTTCGGCGCGCACCACTTTCGCGATTACCACTTCCTTTACGCCCTCAGCGATTACGTCTCTCATGGCGGTCTTGAGCATCACGAATCGAATGACAGCCGAAGCGTCGAGCGGGCCTTGGTGGATCCGGAACCGCGGTCGTTGACAGCCGGCCTGCTACCGCATGAGTACGTTCATTCGTGGAACGGGAAATACCGCCGTCCTGCGGACTTGGCCACGCCCGACTACCAACAGCCAATGCAGGACGACCTGCTATGGGTATATGAAGGGCTCACATCCTACTTGGGCGATGTGCTGAGTGCACGCAGCGGCATCAGAACGCCAGAGCAGTTCCGGGATAATCTGGCGCGCATCGCAGCGCGGCTCGACCACACTCCCGGCCGCACTTGGCGTAACCTGCAAGACACGGCCGACGCCGTGCCGGCGATGCAGGGCGGGCCGCCGCAGTGGCGCTCTTGGCGGCGAACCGTGGATTACTACGACGAAGATGTCCTGAACTGGCTTTGGGCCGATATGATCATCCGCCAGCAGACGCATGGCGCTAAGTCTCTGGACGATTTTTGTCGCCTGTTCGAGGGTGGCCCGAGCGGACCTCCCGAGGTGAAGACCTATACCTTCAATGATGTGATTAGCGCCTTGAACGAAGTGGCTCGCTACGACTGGCGCGGGTTCTGGACAGAACGACTCACGAATCACGGCCCCGGCGCTCCCCTGGCGGGCATTGAAGCGAGTGGCTGGAAATTGGTCTACGACGAAAAGCGTTCGGAGCTGGAAAAGGCCGAAGAGGAACGCGACGGTACCAGCGCCGCTTATTCCCTCGGGCTGCTGCTTGCCAAGGATGGTACGATCCGAGACGCGATCGTAGGTATGCCTGCCGCGAAAGCCGGAATCGGGCCGGGGATGAAGGTCATTGCCATCAACGAGCGCGGGTTCTCAAGCCATGCGTTACGCGATGCGCTGACAGAAGCAAAGACTGGCTCTGCGCCCATGGAATTGCTGATTGAAAACACCGATCAATTCCACATCTACAAGCTCGACTACCACGGAGGAGAGAAGTATCCGCACCTAGTGCGAGATGAAGAGAAGCCGGATATGCTGAGCGAGATCATCAAGCCAAAGTAGCTTGTGGCGATGATTACCGGTAGTGGACATATGAGTCGATCTGGCGGAGTCGTCACCAGGGAATCTGAGACGCCTAGCCCACCGTTCCGCTTCGCCGCATCCACCCCATCAACCGTAAAACCGACGATTGATGGGGCCCCGGCCCACGGTGGGCCAACTTCTGAGCCGCCCTCGCCCACGCGCCGACCGCCCTTCGACTCCGCCTAAGGGGAAAGCGGTGCCGTCCCTTCGGACTCTTTCTAAGGCGCCTAACTCATTCGCAGTATTGCGGAGGATCAGGCATTCGGAACTTCCACTCCATGCTCTTCTGCCAGTTCAGCTTCAGCTCTTTGGCCTCGATTCGCTTCAGGATGTGGCCGCTGGGAACCTCTAGCTCATATCCCATCACCTGACACATAATGCCGCCGTAAGAGCTACTGCACGGAACCTCGGCCATAACCAGAATGGTCGATGCATTAACCCAATCGATTCCGGTCATGTTGTATTCCGGGTTGTAGTTCGGATCGGCTTCTTCCTTCATGCACTTTTCTAGATCGATGTTCCGGCTGGTCTTATCGCAGCCTCTTGCATCGCCTCCGTTGGGGAAAGCTGCTTTGCATGGCGGAAACTCCTTCAGCATGTCGCGCTGGGCCTTCTGGGTAACGTCGATGGGCTCCAGCTTGGGCTCCTTTAAGAGATACACATAGACCCAGAAACCCCAATATGCTCCACCATTACCCCCGTTCACGAAAAAAGCACGAGAGTCTGGAGACCAGAGCAGATCAGTGTTCTGGAAACCTTCCGGTAACGCCGCTTCTCGGGTGCCCTTGCCGGGGCTAGTCACACGGAGATATGCTTCCACCGCCCATTCCGAGTCCGAGACGGAATCTTTACGATAACGAACGTCCACAATGCTCTTGCCGTCAGGCGCCGGAATGCGAAGCGGCTTGCATGCCTCGGTTTTACCTGGCAGGCATTTCTCGGGGAACGCAATTGCCTTCTTGGCCCATGTGGGCGGGGTTGCAAATACAGGCTGCGTCGCCACGAACAGAACAGCCACCGCGATAAGCAGGAATTTCTGCATCTTCTTCTTCTTGCAGCATAGACCTTCGTCACTGGCGTTCGGAAGGAGTTTTGCCGTCCCCGGGGGACTCGGAGATTCGAATGAAATCGTACCCAGGACTGCGCCTCCGGCTCCGTCCTGCGAATGCCCTAGACTAGTGATTGTTGGCATACCAATCAGTCCATGCTTTTGGATTCGTGCCCAGGTCGTGCCCAACGATGTGCGAAAGGCAGGGTTCGGTTTCGCTTGCCAAAAAGTCATCGCGAAGAAACGGAGCGAGCAAAGGAACTGTGTCTGGATATCGATGCTGGCACAGGGCTCTCTCCACCTGAACCTGAATATCGCCTTCTCCTTTCGGCAGAAACTCACGAAGAACGACCTCTAGGACAGGCAGGTTGGCTTTGTCAGGCATCTCTCGGAAGCCATCAATGGCCGCCTCTGCGACTTGTTCTTCGTGATATTTGGCCGACCATACCGCGACCTCACGAATAAACGGCAAGTCGGTTCGGTCATGAAACTTCACGAGTCCACTAGTACCGTAATAAATCTCTCCTAAGGCGTCTTTGACCCTTTCCGGCATGGTGCTCCAGTCAAGGGTCTTCGGAAGCGCCGAGGACTTTTCCGCGAAAGCCTCGTAGTAGTGCATATTTAGCTTCAGATCGGCGATTAGCCTAGCGTGGAGTTGTTGGCTGCCATAGGCACCGGCATCAGGCAGCAGCAGCATCCGCTCGTCATGTGACATAGCGTCAAACTGCTGTGCAAAGTACTCGCCGCTGACGGGCTTCAGCTTCGTCATTTCTGCTTTCGTATGTTCAACAAAGCTCACACCATAGCTCGATAGGGAGAGAAAGGGCCAGAGTGCCGCCACCCGCTGTTTGGGATCGGGTAGATCACGCGCCGCCTCCCATTGTTTCCGCAGATGAACGACACGTTCTCCCGCTCTTTTCAAGAGCGGAGTGTCTTCGGGGCGTTGCACCCAGAAGTAGGAACTCTTGAAATAGGTGGGCTGCCACAATCCTGGCGCACATTTTTGCCGCTGCAAGAACACAAGGATCCGTGTCTCAGGAGTGATCGGCACAACTACGGTGGGACCCTCCTCCTGAAGTACCGACAGTTTGAAGTCGCCCAGGCAAATGGAGTCACCCTGCTTTGCATTGCCGAGCAAGACTTCTCTGATCACGAATGTACCGGGCGGGCCGATGGCCGAATATTGCACGATCACCACCAGGTCCGCATCTAAGACGCCGTTCGCGGGATCTTTGACTGGCACCAATTTCGCAAATGTGCTGAACGAAATCAGGCAGATACAGAAAGTTGCAACGTAGGGTATTGCTTTATGTCCCATACCGAAATTGGCCAAACTGTCGCGCTGGATGTAGGACGGAAATTCTGCAGACCCCCACTCGCGCACCGGAGTATAACGCGGCTCGCGGGCGATTCAAGCTGCACACTTCAAGCTGCGCAAACAACATGCTCAGGCTGGCGAACTTTAATGCACGTCGGGCGGGCAGGTTGCGCTGAGCCACTTGCTCTTGCCGACATAGTCTCCGTGCAGCGTACCCTGGGGGCCGGCAAGAGTCAGTTGTCCCGTACCCGTAACATTCTCGGAGTCGACCGCGTCCAACTGAATCTTGAAATCGGCCGTGCCGCCGTCCTCGGGCAGGCAGCTTCCGCTCACATCCATGTGGCTGCCCGTCGAGCTGCGGACGTTATACGTGCAATGGTTTTCACGGTCGGCGAACGGGTACTCGTTCAGGTTTTCCCTGGTGACGCAGGACTTGTAGGTGTTGGAGTGCGTCTGTGGGGCCCCCATGCCTAGAATGGTGTCGGTCATGGTCACCTGCCAAAGGCCCGTCTTGATGTTCAGCGGTTGAACGTTGTCACCCGCCGTGAGAACCGTGGCTGCAAAACAAACCACCCCCAGCAACATCATCTTCCGCATTGTTTCCTCCCAAAGGTTCTCACTCGGTGCCGGATGGCGATGATTGCGCCGAGCGCAGTTTTCACAGCGGGAGATATTATCCCGAAAACTAACCGGTGACAACCGAGGTGAGGTGATCGCCGGGAGGTCCATAGATCAAATCCCGCGGATTGCCGCGCTGGCTTCGATTTCTTCGAAGACGTCTTCTGCGCGGGCCAAGGCGTTTTCCACGTTCTGACAGATATTTTCGCGGCCGACCAGGTGCTCCAGCTCTGAGCCGCTGATGAGTTTTGCAGGCTGTTCTCGCGCGCCGCAGAGAATCAGCACCCTGCCCGAGGCGTGAAGCTCGCGGGCGACCTCTTCGAGGGCGAACATGCCGGTGGCGTCCAGCGCCGTCATGTTGCGCAGGCGGATGATCACGATGGGCGGCAATTGATGGACCTTCTCCGTGACGGTGGAGAGCTTCTCGGTTGCACCAAACAGAAAGGGCCCGTGAATGCGGAAGATGGTGGCGTAATAGGGGATGTCTTTGTCCTGAAGAATGTGGACGCGCCCATCCTCGACATAGCCGTCGGTGACTTGGGAGACCGATGTCGTGCTGGCGACGCGGCTGATGAACAGCAGGGCCGCGAGGATCATTCCTGCCTCGACTGCCACCGTGAGATCGGCAAAGACGGTGAGGGCAAAGGTCACCAGCCACACGCTGATGTCGGTCTTGGTGAGTTTGAGCAGCTGGGGAATCTCGCGCCACTCGCCCATGTTGTAGGAGACCACCATGAGGATGCCGGCCAACACTGCCATAGGCACGAAGCTCACCAGCGGCGCGGCAAACAACAAGACGCAGAGCAGGGTCAGGGAGTGAATCATGCCGGCGACCGGGGACTGTGCGCCGGCGCGAATGTTGGTTGCAGTGCGGGCGATGGCGCCGGTGGCAGGCAGTCCGCCGAACATGGGAGAGGCGATATTGGCGACGCCCTGGCCGATCAATTCCATATTGGGATTGTGGCGGTCACCGCTCATCCGGTCGGCAACCACCGCCGACATGAGCGACTCGATCGCGCCCAGCATAGCCACGGTTACTGCCGGCCCCAGGAGCCCATGAATCAACTCCGGGCGAAACGTCGGGATATGAAGACGCGGCAGTCCGCTGGGGATGCCGCCAAAACGAGTGCCAATGGTCTCCACCGGAAGCTTGAGGACCGCGACGGCAGCCGTTCCCGCAACCAGAACCAGGATCGGCCCGGGAATGCGGATGGAGATTGTGCGGCAGACGATGAGGATCGCGACCGTCGCGACGGCGAGCCCGGTGGCCGTGTAGTTCAGGGTCCCGAAGTGCTGCGCGAGTGCTGCCATGCGCATGGAGAACACACCCGGCACCTTGTCGATCTGTAATCCGAAGAAGTCTTTTACCTGTGTGCTGGCGATAAGGATGGCGATTCCGTTGGTGAAGCCGATGACGATGGGCCGGGGAATGAACTTGACCGCCGAGCCCATGCCGGTAGCACCCATGATGAGCAGCAGGACCCCGGCCATGACGGTGCACATGAAGAGACCGTCCACGCCATGAGCGGCGACGATTCCCGCGACCACAACCACAAAGGCTCCGGTGGGGCCCCCAATCTGGCAGCGGGAACCGCCGAGTAGCGAGATGAGAAAGCCCGTTACGACGGCACAGTAGATACCCGCCTGCGGCGTCAGGCCGGAGGCGATGGAAAACGCCATCGCCAGGGGCAAAGCGACCAGCCCGACAGTTACGCCGGCGATCGCGTCATGCGAGAACTTGCCAAGACTGTAGTCACGAAAACAAAGAACCGACTTAGGAAGCCACCGCTCAACAGGGAAAGCACTTGCCATTTAACCATTATGGCATTGTCGAGAAGCGAAGGCATGAAATGGAAAAATGGGAGGGGTACCGCCGAGCAGTAGGGATAGGGCCCAGTGGCTAATGGACGCTTTAGCTAAAGGCTAAATGCGAAGTGCTGGTTCCCACGGCCCGCCGCTAATACTTCCGCATGTGGATTTCGGTGCCGTTGCGTTCGAAGCGCACCTCATCCATGAGCTGGTTGATGAGGTAGATTCCGCGGCCGTGGTTGGAGTAGATGTTTTCGCCATTCAGAGGATCGGGAACCGCGAAGGGGTCGAATCCGGGGCCGGGATCGCGGACGACGATCAGCATTCCACGCTCATCATCACAAGCGACGCAGCATTGGACCTTTTGTGCGGGGTCACACTTGCAACCGTGTACGATGGCGTTGGCTAGCGCTTCCCGGATGGCGGTCTCGATCTCGAACTCTTTGCCGACGGCGCATTCCATGCGGCGCGCCATTTCCATAATGCCTTCCACCACCGGGCTAATGGCGGTAGGATCGGCGTTGAGCGTGACCTCAATGCGTATCATGGGTGCGTTGCAATCAGGGTGTGCAGCAGGAAACGCGCTCAGTTCGGCCCGGGATGCTCCGCTCTGAGTTGCCATCGCACCCTACTGTCACACGAAAGCTCCTGAGGGTCAAGGGACTAGTGATGCTATCGTGCGCAGCGCTATGGCAAAAAAGTGCTAGATCCCTCGGGTGGCGTGACGAGTTGCGGGTTTCATACCGTGTATTGCACTCCGGTCATTATGAATGTTTTTTAGGGGCCCGAGTTAGCTGATGAGAACGAAATGGATAAGCATTTTTCTGGTTCTGGTCTGTGCTCTAGCTGTTCCGGCACAGGTTGGCGCGGAAGAGATCACCGTCGCGGCAGCAGCGGACCTCAGCTTTGCGCTGAAGGACCTGGCTGCACGGTTCACAGAATCGACGGGAACTGAAGTTAAGCTCTCGTTCGGCGCCTCGGGAAACCTGTTTTCCCAGATTCAGAATGGCGCTCCCTTTGACGTGTTCTTCTCAGCCGATGCCGATTATCCGAAGAAGCTGGCCGACGCAGGATTAGTGGATAGCAAGTCGCTGCGTACTTACGCGATCGGCCATCTTGTGTTGTGGGTGCCGAAATCGTCGCCGTTCGATCCGCAGGCGCTGAAGATGGACTTGCTGACCAAGCCTGAGGTGAGGCGGATCGCGATCGCCAATCCTCAGCACGCGCCCTATGGCCGCGCAGCAATGGCGGCGCTGGAGCACTTCGGCTTGAAGGACAAGGTCGCATCGAAGCTGGTGATGGGCGAGAACATCAGCCAAGCGGCGCAGTTTGTGCAGTCGGGCAACGCCCAGGCGGGGTTGATTGCGCTTTCGCTGGCGCTCTCGCCGACCATGAAGGACAGCGGGAGGTACTGGGAGCTTCCGGCGGATGCTTATCCCGAACTGAAGCAGGTCGCCGCGATTATTAGCGCGTCGAAACACAAGGTGACAGCGCAGGCGTTTCTGGATTACGTGACCTCGCCGAAGGCGCGAGGTATCCTCCAGCAGTACGGATTCCGTACTTCGCAACCATGATCGTTCAGGCACTCTTTCTTACGCTGCGGCTGGCCGTGGTGGTGTCGCTGGTATTGCTGATCATCAGCCTGCCGCTGGCATACTGGTTGGCGTTTTCGCGCTGGAAGGGAAAGTTTCTGGCGGAAGCCGTGGTGTCGTTGCCCATCGTGCTGCCGCCCACGGTGCTGGGCTTCTACCTGCTGGTCGCGCTGGGGCCGGCGAGCCCCGTCGGCCGCTGGTATCACGCGCTCACCGGGAGCGGGCTGGCCTTCACGTTTAGCGGGCTGGTGATCGGGTCAATCATTTACAGCCTGCCCTTCTCGGTGCAACCGATGACCACGGCGTTTGCTGCGGTGGATCGCCAGCTGCTGGACGCGTCGGCGATCCTTGGAGCCTCGCGCTGGCGGACATTCTGGCGCATCATTCTGCCGCTGAGCTTTCCCGGCGTGGTTACCGGCTTTGTGCTGAGCTTCGCGCACACGCTGGGTGAGTTCGGCGTAGTGCTGATGATCGGCGGGAATATTCCGGGAGCGACGCAGACAGTTTCGATCCTTATTTACGACCAGGTACAGGCGTTGAACTACAGCGTGGCCAACGCAACCGCTCTGCTGCTGCTGGTGCTGTGCCTGGTGCTGCTGACGCTGCTCTATGCCCTGCGCCGGCACAACCACTGGTCCTTGTGGGAGTGGCGTTGAGCGACAGGAACGAGGTCGCGGGCGCAGCCGCTCTACACACGCGTATCCGCAAGCAGTTCGGTAGCGGAGAACCGGCATCATTTCAGGCCGACGTCGAATTCGAGGCCCCTCCCGGAATCACGATCCTCTTTGGCGCATCGGGCGCGGGTAAGACCACAATCCTGCATTGCATCGCTGGATTGCAGAACCCGAACGAAGGCAGCATCGGCATTGGTGCTGCCCGCCTTTTCGACTCCCGCACCGGCATTGATCTGCCGCCAAATCGCCGACGGGTTGGATACCTGTTCCAGACGCTGGCGCTCTTCCCGCACATGTCGGTGGAACAGAATGTGCATTATGGCCTCGCTACGCTGAGCGCCGACGAACGCGAAGGCAGAGTCAGCGAGGTTCTGAACTCGTTTCACATCGCGGATCTGGCGCGCCGCCGGCCGGGCGAGATTTCGGGTGGGGAACGTCAGCGGGTTGCACTGGCAAGAACGCTGGTGACGCGCCCGCGCGTGTTGCTGCTCGATGAGCCACTTTCGGCGCTGGACACGGTGACCAAGGCGCGAATCGTCGAGGACCTGCGCGCGTGGAACCAGCGCTTCCACATCCCCATTCTTTATGTCACGCACGACCGGTCTGAAGTATTCGCCCTCGCCGAGCAAATGCTGGTGCTGAACCAGGGGCGAATCATCGCCCAAGGGCAGCCGCAAGACGTATTACACCGGCCGGAGATGGAGAGTGTAGCCCAACTCGCTGGGTTCGAGAACGTCTTCGACTGTGCGGTGGTCGAGCGCCATCAGGAGCAGGGCACGATGGCGTGCCGCATCGCAGGTTCCCAGGTGGAGCTTGAGGTGCCGCTGACACGCATGAATCCAGATCAGCCATTGCGCGTCGGCATTCGCGCCGGAGACATCCTGGTTTCGATCTTGCCGCCGCAAGGGCTGAGCGCCCGCAACGTGATTGAAGGAACGATCACTTCTCTGGAGCAGCGCGACGTCATGGTCATCGCCCGCGTCGATTGCGGCGCAATGTTTGAGGTGCATCTCACGCCGGGAGCAGTGCGATCATTGCCGCTCGCGGAAGGCTCGCGCGTGTGGCTGGTAATCAAGACATACTCGTGCCTGGTGCTGCAGGGGAGCGCGGAGGAGGAAGCCTAGAGCGGGGCGTGGGTCCTCCGAGCGCTTTGTGTCGCCGGCTGAAGTCGGCTCATGATCCAGATAGCGCGCCGGAACGCCGGGCTGAAGTGGGTGCGTGAGAACTCACTTGTTTTCCACTGGTGAGATGAGGCAGAAAGAGGTATGTCACGTTTTCTGTCGTACAGTCCCGAGCAGGGCGAGTTGTTACCGCGCGAGGTGGAGAAGGAGCTCGGTGTGAATCATCTGTGCTTTTTCATCCGGCGGGTGGTGCAGCGGCTGGATCTGAGCTGCTTCGAGCAGGAGTACAGCGCCGAAGGTGGCAGGCTGTACGCGCCGGAACTGATGCTGAGCGTGTGGCTGTACGCCTACGCCACGGGGATGACGAGCGCGCGGCGCTTGGAGCAGCGATTGGTGGAAGACCTGGCATTTCGCTATTTGGCGGCGGGGGCGCGGGTGGACAACTGGGCGCTATCGGCGTTTCGGCGGCGGCATGCGCGTGCAATGAATGATGGGTTCACGCAGCTGCTGGAGATGCTGCGGGACTTGGGGTACGGCAAGCTGGGGCGGGTGGCGATCGACTCGACGCGGATCAAGGCGAACGCCTGCCGCGACCGCATCGACAGGGAGCAGACGCTGCGCACCGAGCGAGCCAGGTTGCGGCGGCAGGTGCGGCGGTGGCAGAAAGCCTGCGATGGCGACGACACGGAACCGGGCGGGCTGCAGATGGAGCTCAAGCAGGCCGAGAAACGGCTGGCGCAGCTGCCGCGGCGACTGGAGAAGCTGCGCAAGAGTGGGCAGGCGAAGCTGTCGCGCAGTGACGAAGAGGCGCGCTTTCTGCGTGAACGGGGTGGACGTTTCAGCCTTGGCTACACGGCAGAAGTGGCGGTTACGGACGATCATTTCATCGTGGCGCAGCGGATAACGCAGCAGGGCAATGACAATGATTCGCTGCTGCCGATGATCGCCGCGGTGGAGCAGCAATGCGGTTCGCCGCCGCAACAGGTGGTGGCCGACAGCGGGTATTTTTCGCTGGAGAACCTGCAGCAGTTGGAAGAGCGTGGCATTGATGGTTATGTGCCGGATTCGAATTTGGCGCGCGAACTGAACACCGGCCGGCGCGCCCAAGGAGTGGGCAACCGGGCGGTTCGCCGTCGGGAAATACGTTGCATGCGCCGCAAGCTGCGTAGTCCGGCGGGGCGCGAAGTTTACGCTCGACGCAAGGCGGTGGTGGAACCGGTTTTCGGAGTACTGAAAGAACAACGCGGGATGCGGCAGTTCAGGACGAGAGGCTTGGCCAAGGTGGCGGTGGAGTTCACGCTGGCGGCCCTGGCCTTCAACCTGACGCGACTGCACCAGCTGAACCTCGGAACAGCGCCCGCCTTCGCCGACGTTGTTCCGCCAGCAAAACCCGGCGCTTTGTATCTGCTCAGATAGGTATTCACGCAGACACTGAAGCCCGGCTCTACCTGGTGCTCATCAAATCTCTAGACAGCGAGGGCCCTGGCGAGAGGGTCATCCACCACGGCCTCGACCAGCCCGAAGGCCAAGGCACGGCGGGCGTTGAGCTTTTCGGCGGCGATGAACATCTCCAGCGCGCAGGCTTTGCCGACAATGCGCGGCAGGCGCTGCGTGCCGCCCCAGCCGGTCATCAGCCCAAACGCGGCGCCGCGATGGCCAAAGATGGCATGAGGGCCGGCAATGCGGCGTTGACAGGCAAGCGCCAGGTCGAGGCCGCCGCCCATGCAGTAGCCGTGAATGGCAGCGATAGTCGGTGCAGGAAAGCCGGCGACGGCGTTCATCAGCGTCTGTCCCATGAGTGCGAAGCGAACGGCCTCAGATCCGGCGATTGCCGCAATCTCGTGCAGGTCGGCCCCGGCGGAAAAGAAGTGCGTGTTGCCGGTAAGGACGAGTTTGGCAGGAGAATCACTCGCCAACTGCTCGACCGCTTCGGTCAGGGCGCGCACGCGCGCGATGCTGAGGCGGTTGGTGCCATCTTCCGAAACCAGGCGCAGAATGGCGTTCTTTTTGTACCATTCGACAGCACAGAGTTCGGTTTCGAGTTTCAAGTTTCGAGTGTACGCGACGGAAAAGTAGAAGCCGATCCGGCATCCGTCCAGGCGCGTTGGCTGACATAGCCCGTCCACCTTCGAGCACCAGTTTCCTGGGTTGCTCTTCTCACGTACTGAGCGCCACTCGCGCCCTGCTCCGGCGGAGTATACTTCTGCGCATTCGAGGAACTGGTACGAGGCCTCGAATCCAAAGGAGGGGCAAATGAAGCTCAACGTTTCGTACAAATGCCTACTCACCTTTGTGCTGGTTTCGGCTCTGGCAATGACCACCTATGCCGCGCCGGCCAACCCAAAAAAAGACGATGACCACTTTGACTACCTTGAGGCAACTGTGGCGCAGTTGGAAGCCGCAATGATGCAGCAGGGCAAAGTCACATCTGAGAAACTCACCAAAGCCTACATCCAGCGTATCTTGGACCTGGACCAGAACGGGCCCAATGTGAACGCGGTCATTGAGTTGAATCCCGATGCTTTGGACCAGGCCCGCTATGCTGACAAGCTGTTCAAGCAGCACATCATCCTTGGGCCGATGCAGGGAATTCCCGTGCTGTTGAAAGACAACGTAGACACCCACGACAAGATGCAGACCTCGGCCGGGTCGTACGCCCTCGTGGGGAAAGCGCCGCTTCTGGATTCCACAGTTGCGGCCAAGTTGCGCGCCGGAGGAGCCGTCATTCTCGGCAAGACGAACCTGTCGGAGTGGGCGAACTTCCGCTCGTTTGAATCGATCAGCGGCTGGTCAGGCCGCGGCGGCCAGACAAACAATCCTTACGGCATCGCACGCAACCCTTGCGGTTCCAGTGCGGGCTCAGCCGCCGCCGCCTCGGCGAACTTCGCGACTGTCTCCTTCGGGACCGAAACCGATGGCAGCATCGTGTGTCCGGCGAATGCCAATGGTGTGGTAGGCCTGAAGCCGACAGTGGGCCTCACCAGCCGTGCAGGGATCGTTCCCATTTCCCACACGCAGGACACCTTTGGTATTCACGGACGCTACGTGGCGGACGCAGCGGTAGCTCTGGGAGTAGTGCAGAGCCGCACCTATGACGGCCGCGATCCGGCGACCGGCGGCGTTCCCCTTGGCTGGCGGGGACGTTTTCAGCGGCCGCCGAACATCCCTACCGACTACACGCAGTTCCTCAATAAACACGGGCTGCAGGGCGCGCGGATCGGAGTTACGCGCGCGGCCCTGAATAGCTTCGATCCTAATTTCCCGACGCCACCTCTCGTCTTCGCCGAGTTCGATGCGGCGGTGCAGGCGATGAAAGACGCCGGCGCAACGATCATCGATTTGGATGCGAACAACTTCGTGTTTCCGTCGGCCGACGGCGAGTTGCTGGTGTTGTGCTACGACTTCAAGCACGACGTAGCCAATTACTTCGCCACGCGGGTCGGAGTTCCAGTGGCGGGCGGAACCCTGGCCGACGCCATCGCGTTCAACATCGCTCACGCTGATGTGGAGATGCCCTACTTTACGCAGGACATCTTTGACCTCTGCAACTCACTGCTGGAAGGGGACGACACTCCCCAGCCGGCCTTTGGCGGCATGACGTATAACCAGGCGCTGAATGACGATGAGGACGCGACCGTGAATGGCATCGACGCGGCGCTAGCTCAGTTCAACCTCGACGCTGTGATGACCGCAACCGATAACCCGCCCTGGGCCACCGACCTGATTTATGGTGACCACTTCTTGTTCGGCACATCGGGTCTGGCTGCCCCGGGAGGCTACCCGGTCATCCAGGTGCCGGCTGGGATGGTTTACGGCGCGCCGCTGGGTATCAGCTTCTTCGGCACGGCCTTCAGTGAGCCGGAACTGATTAAGCTGGCATCCGGGTTCGAAGCGGTCACGCAGGTTCGCAAACACAACCTGCCGACGTTCAACCGCACCGTCCCGTTCGACCACATCGACGGTACGACCCTGAACTGGAAGAAAAACGTGACCGTGCCTCCGGCGCTGAGCAAAGACCAGCAACCCGGGAAGGAAGCTCCGTTGACGCCCGAGCAGATCAAGGAGAAGAAGCCTGGACGGCAGTGGTAAGCTCTTTTGGTCAACTAAAGAAGGCGGCCAGTTTTTGGCCGCCCTTTTTCTTGATGCCGGTGGTTACTCGTCGCCGGGAGTGAAGCCACTGGTGTCGTAATCGTCGGCGAGATTCTCAAAGCGGGTAGAGTTCTTGATGAACGCGAGCTTGAGGGTATCGACCGGTCCGTTGCGTTGTTTCGCAATGATGATCTCGGCGATGCCTTCGATCTCCGGGGTAATGTCTTCCTTCTTCTTGTACATCTCTTCGCGGAAGATGAACGCAACGACGTCGGCATCCTGCTCGATCGAGCCCGACTCCCGAAGGTCCGAGAGTTGCGGCCTGCGATCGCCAGTGCGGCTTTCGGGTGCGCGGCTTAACTGCGACAGCGCCACCAGCGGGACCTTCAGCTCCTTGGCCACTGCTTTTAGTCCGCGCGAGATTGCCGAAACTTCCTGGGTGCGGTTTTCAAAGCGCTTGCCGCCAATGGGTACGGCAGACATAAGCTGTAGATAATCCACCAGGATCAGGTCGAGCCGCCCCTGCTGCTGCTTCAGCCTTCGCGCCTTGGAGCGCATTTCCGTCACCGAGATGCCGGGCGTGTCGTCGATGAAGATGGGCGCCTGCATGAGTTGCTCCATGCCACGAGTCAACTTTTCCATGTCCTCCTTGTAAAGCGAGCCGGTGCGCAGCCGGTGAGAATCCACCTGAGAGCACGAGGCCAGCATACGCATGAGCAGCGCCTCTTTCGACATTTCCAGCGAGAAGACTCCGACCACCTTGCCGTCCCTGATCGCGGAGTTTTCCGCGATGTTCATGGCGAAGGAAGTTTTGCCCATGGAAGGCCGCGCCGCAATGATGATCAGGTCCGAGGGCTGAAACCCGCTCGTCACCTTGTCGAGCTGGGTGTAATGCGTGCGGAGGCCCGTGACCTCCTGGCCGCGGGCGTAGAGGGCATCGAGCGATCCGAACGAGCCACGGACGATGGACGGCAGATCTTCCAGCCCCTGCCCGATGCGATTCTCCGAGAGCATGAAAATCGACTGCTCGGCCCGGTTGATGACCTCCTCGGCTTCGTCGCTGTGCTCGATGGACTCGGCAATTGCATTTTGTGCGATGTTGATCAGCCCGCGCAGCAGCGCCTTGTTGCGGACGATGCGGACGTAGTGCTCGATCGACGGCCGGTCGGGTACGCCGTCGATGAGTGACGAGAGATAGGCGACTCCGCCGACAGCCTCGACTTCCTTGCGCCGGTCGAGTTCTTCGGCCAGGGTAATCATGTCGACGGGACGGCCCATGGCCTGCAAATCGGTCATGCGCGCGAAGATGCGGCGGTGGGCGTCGAGCGAGAAGTCGTCCGCCTTTAGCTGCGCGGCCTGATCGTAGAGGCCGTTGTCGAGCAGGATGGAGCCGAGGATCGAGCGCTCCGCTTCAATGCTCGCGGGAAGTCCGCGCTCGAGATTGATGTCCAGAGTGGCCATCGGAGGATTCAATTACGTTAGCGAGTGGCGGGGCAGCGTGGCAATGATGAAGCAGATGCCCGGCACAGGATTTCGGTGATAAAGGTGTGAGAGGCTGTGGGAATCAGGGACGATGCAGAGCCGGTGCGCGTGGGCAAACGCTTCGGCAAGGACGTGGGCGCAGAATGCAGGTCTTGCCATCAAGAGAAGGTGCAACAGAAAACGAGATCCGCGCCTCGGGCGCAGCATAAGAAAGCCCACCGCTTTCAGCGGTGGGAAATGGGAACAAAAATCTTTGAGTCCCGCCGGGGACGGCATAAGCATACGTTAGCGTTTTGTGTTCGGCGGGGCCCTTATGCCGTGCCCGGGGCACTCGTGGTTTTCAAGTACGCTTCCCCACCCCTGAAGGGGTGGGCTTTCTTGTGCTGCGCCCAAGGGCGCGACTCGAGGCGGTTGACAGCCGATGCCTGTTAGCGAAGAGCGAAGAGCGAAGAGCGAAGAGCCAAAGTCGAAAAGCCAAAAGCCAAGAGCCAAGAGCCAAAAGCGGCTCTTCTATGTGCGACCCGCGAGGCCAGCCACCTGGCGGGTCGCACCTACTCAGTTACAGGCTCAACGTTCGTTGCCCAAACGTTGGCGCGGCGTTTTGCCACGCCGCGAGTTCATTGCCGATCAGCGTTCGGCGCGGGTGCCTGTCCAGGCGGTGCTGCGCTCGGGGAGGAACCGTTCTGCGGCATAAGGACGCCGCAGCCAGCGCTTGCACTTTGACCCGCACTTCGCTCAATCGCCTTCTGCCGCCGCAACCCAGCAAGCCGCGCCAGTGAACCGCTCCCCTTTAGAGCGGGTGGCAATAGCAGGGTGCTTACTTTCAGCCTGTCTTGCCGCGCCTTTCTCCGGGCTGGACCCATCGGCCGCAGAAGTTTTTATAGCCTGTGCCCTGAATGCATGGCAGTCTGCCTGATGACCAATGAGGCTGACAAGCGTGAAAGCCGCTGAGCCTGTGCAATTCGTGTGTATAGCGGTGATTTCTTGTGCAGCACTGTGCAAAATCGGGGCAAGAGGAGCCTGCGCTCCTTGGAGAGCGGCCTTTTCACGCAGGCAGTTAATCACTTTGTTACTACCGCAGCGGGAAGCTTGCGTTTATGCTCGCGGCTATGGCGGTTTCCATTACGGTGCTGGCGAGCGGGAGCAACGGTAACTGCACTCTGGTCTCCACTTCAGCCACCCGCCTGCTCATCGACGCAGGATTGTCCTGCCGCGAAGTCATGCGCCGCATGAAGCTGTGCGGTGAAGATCCACGCAGCATCGACGCCATCCTCATCACGCACGAGCACCGCGACCATGTTGCCGGATTGCATGTGTTGGCGAAGAAGCTGAAAGTTCCTGTCTACATCACCGGCGCCACGCACGAAGGCTACCGGCGCTGGGCACGCGACAGTGCGGGCAACAAGGTCCGGCTGGCGCGCGTGGAGTGTTTTTCCTCGGGGCGGGCGTTTCAGGTAGGCGATGTCACGGTGACGCCATTTACCATACCGCACGATGCGATCGATCCTGTCGGGTTCACGTTCGTCAGCGAAGGAATCAAGGTCGGTGTCTGTACCGACTTGGGTTACATGCCCGCCAGCGTGCGTGATCACCTGCGCGGCTGCCACATGCTGATGATCGAATCGAACCACGATCTGGAACTGCTGCGCGGCGGCCCGTATCCCTGGTCGGTGAAGCAGCGGGTGATGAGCCGCGTCGGCCACCTGTCCAATGAGGCGCTCGCGGATTTCCTGGCGAACGACTATGATGGGGAAGCCGAGTTCCTCATTCTGGCGCATCTTTCGGAGAAGAATAATCATCCAGAAATTGCACGCATGACGGCCGAACGTGCCCTCGGCGGGCAGCGCAATTTTCTGCGGAACCATCTCCTGTTGGCGGCCCAGCAGGAGCCTCTTCCTGCGGTTCGGCTCTAATATTCCGGGGCCGGCAGAACGCCGGCAAGGTAATACCGGACTGATGATTCATGACGCAATGCACTGACCCCGTCATCGGGAAGATATTGGCTGGTTGGCGCTACGACATCTCCGGCCTGGCCCCGGAAATGTCCGGCGACTATGAAGCCCACCTGGCGACGTGTGCCTTCTGCCATTCCCGACAGCGGTTACATCGCTTCATCGACATCGGCCTGATGGTGCTGGCTTCGGTTTCGATGGGAGTCTTTCTGCTGGCCTGGGGCGTCATCCGCCATTTCGACCCGCCGCACGCCTTCCTGCTGGAGATCGGCGCGCTTGGCGGCTTCCTGCTTTCCATGCTGCTATGGCTGCTCGTCGCCGTGGCCACGCCTGCGCCACTGGTCGTCAAAGACGCAGCGTTGCTGGGCGCACGCCGCATTCACGATAAACTGCCGGAGGAGATCAAGCAGAGGATCCCGGAAGAGCTAAGAGGGAAGATCTCGGGGCAGTAGGGCGAAACACTTGATCTCCTCGCGTTCCCCGTAGTCCTGTTGGGTTGCTCTGTCCTCACCGTGCTGGTGGTCACCAGCCCTTAACCGAAGCGTCGCCCGCGCTGTTGTAATCTGAAACCTAAGGCATGACGTATGAAACCACGGTCCAGCAGCTCTATGCCCTCGGGCACGAGCTTGCCGCGACGCCATCCCACAAGTTCGACCTGACCTATGTGCGCGAATTGCTGACGGCGCTGGGCAATCCCCAACGTCGCTTTCCCAGTGTGCTGATTGCCGGCACCAACGGCAAAGGCTCGACGGCGGCAACCTTGGCCGCAATCTTGCGGGCTGCCGGCTACAGGACGGGGTTCTATTCCTCGCCCCATCTGGTCAGTATTAACGAGCGTATTCGCGTCAACGGCGAAGCCATCGCCGATGTGGAATTCAGCGAGATCCACACCCGGGTTGAAGGGGCTGCACAGGACCTGTTGCGCCGGCAAAAGCTGCCCTGGCATCCAAGTTTCTTTGAAATGCTGACCGCGATGGCGTTCGAGTACTTTGCCAGCGTTGCAGTCGACATCGCTGTGCTCGAGGTCGGGATGGGCGGACGACTCGATGCCACCAACGTTGTCGATCCGCTGATCTCGGTGGTTGCTGATATTGCGCTCGATCATCAGAAGTATCTGGGCAACACCATCGCCGAGATCGCGCGCGAGAAGGCCGGCATCATTCGCGCCAACGGAGTAGTGGTCACCTTGCCGCAGCATCCCGAGGCCAATGACGTGATCGGCAATGCCATCCTGGAGAAGAACGCGCGCGGCGTGAGCGCGGTGAAATATGTTCCGCCGTTTTCGCCGGGAGCGCCGGAGTACCTGGCGGGGCGGGTGACCCCGTCCCTTGGCCGCAATCGCTATCCGCTGACGGTGATGGGCGAGGAGATCATGGTGGACTCGCCGCTACCTGGGCGGCACCAATTTCGTAACATCGCACTGGCCATTGCCGCCGCCGAGGAGCTTGCGCCGTTCGGGTTTCCCGCGACGCCGAAGCAGATCGAGAAGGGAATCCGCGAGACCCACTGGCAGGGACGCTTCCAGGTGGTGGCAGCTTCCGCCGCCACAGGTAATCACGAGCTCGTACTCGATGTGGCGCATAATCCTGCAGGAGCATGGGCATTGCGCTCGGCGCTATCGGAGAATTTTCCCGATCGGAACCTGACGTTTGTCTTCGGCGCAATGCGCGATAAGGCGATCGAGGAGATGGCGGAGATTCTTTTCCCCACCGCTGACAATGTTGTAGTGACCCAAGTCAACAATCCACGCGCCGCCACGATCGACGAACTGGTGCAAGCGGCCTCGCGCACCGGCACGGAAATCTATGCCGAGCAATCGGTCATGGCAGCGCTGGCGAAAGCGAGGAAAGTGGCGAAGGCCAGCGGCGTGATTGTGATCACAGGCTCGATCTTCCTGATCGGGGAAGCGATGCAGGTCCTGGGGCTGAAAGCATAACGATGTCGTACGGCGAGCATCCGAAAAGTGCAGAGGAACGCGGCCGTGGAACGTGGCTGACCCGACTGCGGTCGTATTTCGTCTTCATTCCGCTGGCCTATGTTTGCACCGGTGTGATGGGCATGCTGTCGCTGCTGTCGTCGCTGTTCGATCGCGACGGACGCATGCAGCACTGGTTCGCGCAGCACTGGGCGAAGACGGTCCTGAAGATCCTGATGGTGCGGGCGCGCGTCACCGGGCTGGAAGGCATCGATGTCGGTCGCCCAGCGGTGTATGCGGCCAATCATCTTTCAGCGCTCGACATTCCATTGCTGTACGCCTATCTGCCATTCCCCTTCCGCATCATGGCCAAAATAGAGCTGTTCGCCTATCCTTTCCTCGGATGGCACCTGCGGCGCTCGGGACAGATTCCGGTGACGGTCGGCGACGCGCGTGCATCGCTGCGCAGCCTGAACCTCGCCAGCCAGACTCTTCGGGAGGGCATGCCCATGGTGGTCTTTCCCGAGGGTGGGCGGTCACGCAGCGGCCAGCTACAGGAGTTCATGGGCGGCGCGTTCTATGCGGCACTGAAGGCGCAGGTGCCGGTAGTGCCCATCGTGATCCTCGGCGTGCGCGAGCTGCTGCCGATGAACAGCTTTCACTCGCTGCCGGGTGAAGTGGACGTTGTGTTCTGCGATCCGGTTTCGACCGACGGCATGACCCCTCGCGACATGGATAAACTTTCTGCAATGGTGCGGCAGGTGATGGAACAGACGATCTCGGCACGCAGCTTGAACTCAGCCGAGCCGCTCAATTCCGAGCAGGTGGCCCCGTGAGCCAGAATCCCCGCATCGCGATTCCGGTACCCAACTCGTCGCGGCCCGACTATGCTGCGCGGGCGCTGCCGCAGTACGAACATGCGGTGCGCAAAGCGGGAGGCGAGCCTGTCGTCATACAGGTGAATGCCACGCCAACCGAGATCGCCCAGGCCATCAAGTACTGCGATGCGGTGCTGCTTCCGGGGAGCCCGGCGGATGTCGATCCGGAGAAGTACGGCGCTGAAAAGCATGAGAAGACGGCGCCGCCGGACCCATTTCGCGACAACACCGACGAGCTTTTGCTGCAGGATGCCTACAACATGCACAAGCCTGTGCTGGGCATTTGCTATGGATTGCAATCGCTCAACGTGTGGCGCACTGGCACGCTCGACCAGGAGCTGCCCGAAGGTGTGAACCATCGTGCCGGCCGCGCGGTGGCGCAGGCGCATCGGGTTCAGATTGACGCCCACTCGAAGCTGGCGGCGATCCTGCGCCGTGCCGGAGCATTGCCGGAGGGCGAGGACCTGATTCTGCCCGTCAACTCAAGCCACCACCAGGCGCCCGAAGTTGTGGGCGACGGGTTGCGGCTCGTCGCCTGGTGTCCCGATGACAACGTGAAGGAAGCGGTCGAAGGCACAGCGCCCAATCACTTCGTTCTTGGGGTGCAATGGCATCCGGAGCGCGACTTCGAAGAGGCGGCCTCGTCGCAGGCCATCTTCGCGGCTTTCGTGCAGGCTGCGGCCGCCTGGAACGCGAAGCTCGCCAATCGCCAGGGAGACTTCGAGTCGATCCGCGAATAATTTCCCAATTTGGCAGCGTTCCACAGTTCGCGGGTCATGCCGAAGGAACGCCTTGTGCCAAGACAGTCCTCATCGGTTACTCTGGTTTCTTATGCTCGATCTTGCCTTCGTACGTGATCATCTCCCTCTGGTTGAAGAAAAGCTGCGTCAGCGCGGTATGGACCCTGCCACCGTTCTGGGTGACTTCGACGTCATCGACGCGGAACGCCGCACCGCCATCCGCAAGTCCGAAGAGCTGAAGGCGCGGCGCAATCAGTTGTCCGAAGAGGTAGCAGCTCTCAAGAAGCAGAAGCAGGATGCTGCCGCTCTCATCGAGGAGACCAAGGCGCTCAGGGAAAAGATCTCGGAAGCCGAAAAGCTCGCCGAAGAGGCAGACAAGCGGCTTCGCGACATCCTTACCGGCATTCCCAACTTGCCGCAGGATAGCGTTCCCGTCGGCAGGTCGGAAGACGACAACGTCGAAGTTCGCCGCTGGGGAGCTCCGCCCGAGTTCGACTTCACGCCCAAGCCGCATTGGGAGCTGGGTGAATCCTTGGGCGTGCTCGACCTGGAGCGAGCAGCCAAGCTCACCGGCGCCCGCTTCGCCGTCTACTGGGACCTGGGTGCGAGGCTCGAACGCGCGCTGATGAACTTCATGCTCGACCTGCACACCGGCGAGCATGGCTATACCGAGGTGCTGCCGCCGTTCATGGTGAATGCCGATTCCATGTACGGGACGGGACAGCTTCCCAAGTTTGAAGCCGACTTGTTCAAGGTGCCAACGGATGCATTCGAGAAAGACCGCTATCACGTTCCAACGGTTGGCGAGGTGGTATTAGCAGAAGGGCATCAAGACGGACCCTTCAAAATCGTGAATGTATCTAGCGATGGATGGATAGGCATTCAATTGGCGAAGGGATCTGGACCGGAAGAACGGGTTTCTCGAAACGCGCTGCTATATCAGAAGACTTCTATCTGATTCCCACGGCCGAGGTGCCGGTCACGAACCTTTACCGCAACGAGACGTTGGACGGCGCGCGCCTGCCGATCTCGCTCACGGCTTATACTCCTTGCTTCCGTAGCGAGGCAGGATCCTACGGCAAAGACGTGCGCGGCATCATTCGCCAGCACCAGTTCCAGAAAGTTGAGCTGGTCAAGTTCACCCGGCCGGAGCAGTCCAACGATGAGCACGAGAAGCTCACCCGAGACGCCGAAGAGGTGTTACAGAAGCTCGGGCTGCACTATCGCGTCATGGCGCTGTGCACCGGCGACATGGGCTTTTCTTCGGCGAAGACCTACGACATCGAGGTCTGGCTGCCGGGCCAGGGCCTGTTCCGTGAAATCTCTTCCTGCTCGAATTTCGAGGCCTTTCAGGCGCGGCGGGCCAACATCCGATACCGTCCTGAAGGTGGCAAGAAGACCGAATTGGTACACACCCTGAACGGCAGCGGGCTGGCCATCGGACGCACCTGGGTTGCGATTGTTGAGAACTATCAGCAGGCCGACGGCAGCGTGATTATTCCGGAAGCGCTGCGCAAGTATGTGGGAGCGGAGCGGATCACGCCAAAGAAATTCTGAACCTACTGCGCTCTTTTCTTGGCCAGAAACTGCGAGCGCTCGTGCTCAGAGTCGATTTCGGCGGCCACACAGGCATAGAGCTCTTCGATCGAGGAGCAGCGATCGGCCGCGCGCTTCACCACAACTTTGGCAATTGGCCCGATGAACGCAGCCAGCTCGCGGCTGACCGAGTCGAGGGTCTTCGGCTCAAAGCTGCTGCCCGACGGCCGCGGTGCGCCGGAGCCTTTGCTCGGAGCCTGCGAAGTGCCGAGACTGGACGGTGGCTCTTCAATCGCGAGCGTTTCCAGGGTGAGCGCCTCGTTGAAGGAAATTCCCTCCAGAGCGGCAAGAAATTCGGCCGCAGTCTGAAAGCGCCGCGACGCATCCTTCGCCATCGCCCGCAGAATCGTTTGCGAGACCTTGTCGGGAATGCTGGGGTTCAGCTCCACTGGCCGCTTGGGCTCCTCGCGCAAATGCCCGGTCATGACTTCGTATTCGGTCTTGCCATCGAACGGGCGGCGGCCAGTGAGAATCTCATAGAGCGTCACGCCGGTGGAGTACAAATCAGAGCGCGCGTCCACCCGCTCGCCGCGCACCTGCTCCGGAGACATGTAGTGCAGCGAGCCCAGCACGAATCCCGGCCGGGTGTGGCTCATCTCCGCCGACTGAAACGCCATGCCGAAGTCCAGCAGCTTGGCCTCGCCTTCAAGGGTGATCATGATGTTCGAGGGCTTGATGTCGCGATGAATCACGCCGCGCGCATGCGCGTAATCCAGCGCCGACAGCACCTGCCGGGTGTAGGTGATGCCGTCCAGCGCTCGCCGCGGCCAGGGAGAGTGCAGCTTGCTGAAGAGGTCTTCGCCCTCGATGAACTCCATGACCATGGCGATCTGGTCTTCGTGCTCAAAGGCCGTGTTCAGGCGCGCAATGTGGGGATGCGATAGGCCAGCGAGCAGGCGAATCTCACGCACAAAGCGCTCAGAAAGGTCGGCGCGATTACGGTCAGAGCGCAAAAGCTTCAGCGCTTCCACCCGCTGCGAGATGACGTGGCGGACCTTGTAGACCTCGCCCACGCCGCCTTTCCCCAGCGGGCTGATGATCTCGTAATCGCCGATGTTTTGTCCGGGTTTAAGCGGCATTCCAATTCCAGGTTACGTGCACATAAGAATACATCGGGGCGGCAGTGAGATTGCGAAGTTTCGGGAGGCCGCGACGGTGTGCATTTGCGTCAGGGCACAACTTCCAGTGGTGCCAACGCTCCTTCAACTTGCTTGTCATCCCGAGACGGCTTCAGCCGTTGAGGGACCTGCTGTTGTGCCATCCCTGAAGGGACTCGGATGATTCAAATGCGGTTTTGTCGGCACGACTGGAAGTCGTGCCCTGACGCGAGTCTTCGCAGACGAGGCTTTTGTCAGCTGTGCACGAAGGCACCGCGGAAGCGCTTCTCCGGCCGCAAAGCGCTGATGCTCCGCTATGAACCCTTCTCGCGCTTCTCAATTTTCGCCCAGGTGTCGCGCAGCGCCACCGTGCGATTGAACACCAGCCGGTCAGATTTCGAATCCGGATCGACGCAGAAGTATCCCAGCCGCTCGAACTGGTAGCGTGTCTCCGGCGTGGCGCCCTTTACGGAAGGCTCAAGCTTGGCGTGCTCGATCACCTCCAGCGAGTTGGGATTCAGGTTGGCGTGGAAGTCCTGGCCTGCTGGAACGTTGTTCGGGTCCTCTTTGGTGAACAGGTTCTCGTAGAGCCGCACTTCGCAATCGAGAGCGTGCTGGGCCGATACCCAATGGATCGTGGCCTTCACCTTGCGGTTGTCGGGAGCATTGCCACTGCGGGTTTCGGGATCGTAAGTGCAGTGCACTTCAACAATGTTTCCTGCATTGTCTTTCACTACGTTGGTGCACTTGATGAAATAACCGCCGCGCAACCGTACTTCGGTGCCCGGTGACAGGCGGAAGAACTTCTTCGGCGGATCTTCGCGGAAGTCGTCCTGCTCGATGTAAAGCACCCGCGAGAAAGGAACCTTGCGCGTACCGGCAGCTGGGATCTTCGGGATTGTTGACGACGTCCAGCTCTTCGAGCTGACTTCCGGGATAGTTGTCGATGACGACCTTCAGAGGCCGCAGCACGCCCATCACGCGCAGGGCACGCCGATTCAAGTCCTCGCGCACAAAGTGCTCCAGCATCGCCAGTTCGATGCTGCCGTTGGTCTTCGATGCTCCGATGGCGGCGCAGAAGTTGCGCAGCGACTCGGGCGTGTAGCCGCGCCGGCGTATGCCGGAGATCGTGGGCATACGCGGATCGTCCCACCCGCGCACCTGGCCTTCCTGTACCAGTTGCAGCAGCTTGCGCTTGCTGAGCAGCGTATAGGTAAGGTTCAGCCGGTCGAACTCGATCTGCTGCGAAGGGAAGATGCCAAGCTGCTCGATGAACCAGTTGTACAGCGGCCGGTGATCTTCGAATTCCAGAGTGCAAATCGAATGCGTGATCCGCTCGATGGAATCCGACTGGCCGTGCGCGAAATCGTACATCGGGTAGATGCACCACTTGTCGCCCGTGCGGTGATGCGAGGCATGAAGGATCCGGTACATGATGGGATCGCGCAGGTTCAGGTTTGGCGATGCCATGTCGATCCTGGCGCGCAGTGTATGCGAGCCGTCAGGGAACTCGCCCCGCCGCATACGGTCGAAGAGGTCGAGGTTCTCCTCCGCCGAGCGATTGCGATAGGGGCTGTCTTTGCCCGGCTCGGTCAACGTGCCGCGATATTGGCGAATCTCTTCCGCGCTCAGGTCGCAGACATAGGCCTTGCCCGACTTGATGAGCTGCACCGCCCAGGCATAGAGCTGGTCGAAGTAGTCCGAGGCGTAGTAGAGGCCATCCCATTCCCAACCCAGCCAGCGTACGTCTTTGATGATCGAGTCGACGTACTCCTGCTCTTCCTTTTCGGGATTGGTGTCGTCGAAGCGCAAGTTGGTCTTGCCGCCGAACTCCGCCGCGAGTCCGAAGTTCAAATACGTGGACTTGGCATGTCCGATGTGAAGGTATCCATTGGGCTCGGGAGGAAAGCGGGTCTGCACGCGGCCGCTGAACTTGTTGGTCTTGAGGTCGTTGATGATGATGTCGCGAACGAAATTGGAGGCCCGCGCACCGGAATCGGCGGGAACGTCGGCCTCAATCTCGTGATGAACAGTGCTCATGAATGCAGCAATCCTTAAAACCCATGGGCACGCATGCCTTCCCACGAGTGCCTTCTATTGTAAGGGTTGGCGAAGGATTGTTCTCTGTCCGGCGCTCACATGTCCCGGGCCCCAGGGAACAGGACGTATGTTCCGCATGCCGTCCCTACGGCCAGTTGATCTCGATGAGCAGGACGGCGACGTGTGCGATAGCGGCGTTGTCGGTGCCCATGCCCTCGGGCGTCTTCGCCTTCACGCTGACCTGGGAAGTTTCGATGCCGAGCAATCGGGCAATGTTTGTGCGGATCGTTGCTGCATGAGGCACGATTTTCGGCTCGGCCAGGATCAGCGTACTGTCCACATTGCCGACCATGTACCCGGCCTCGGCGACTTGCCGCATCGCCTCCTGCAGGAACACAGCCGAATCGGCTCCCTTCCACTTCGGATCGCTGGGTGGAAAATACGTGCCGATGTCTCCCGCGGCGACCGCTCCCAGTAGAGCGTCGGTAAGAGCGTGCAAGAGTACATCGCCATCGGAGTGGCCGGCCAGGCCGCTGTGATGGGGCAAAGTTACGCCGCCAATCTTAAGTGGAATGCCGGGCTTGAACTCATGCGAGTCCCAGCCATAGCCGATGCGCGGGTTGTAGCGAAGGGGAGTAGTGGCCATAGTGTTTGTGGCAGAGTCCTTCGGCAATTCTAGCCTGTCCGGAGGGAATGGTTGAACCGCCTTGCTCGCACGAAGGTATTCGACGGATTCTGCGGCTTCGGGGTGTTCAAGCAAGATTCGGTGTGAGACAATCGAAAAATCGCAAGTGAAGCGATGGCCTGGAGGCTCTCCACGGGCTTCCCAAAGGTCTACCGTCCCTGGTTTTGTTCGTAGAGATGTGTAAGCAGGACTACCCCCTAGAGTCTGCGACAAACAAATTTCCTTTAACAATGGGGTTTTTATGTCCAAGAAACTGATGCTTGTATTGTGCCTTGTGGGTTGCAGCGTTCTGGCCGGCGCCGAGCAAGTTACCCTCAAGAATGGAGATCACCTGACCGGGTCCATCGTGAGCATGGATGGCAAGAAGCTGGTCATCAACACCAGCTATGCCGGCGACGTCTCCATCGACTGGAGCGAGGTAAGCGATTTCTCGTCCGGCAACCCTCTGGTCGTCACGCGTACCGACAACCAACTCCTGTCCGGGACCGTCAGCACACAAGGGCAGGACGTGGTCATCACGACTGCTCAAGGGCCGCAGACCCTGCCACTGACCGACGTCACTGCCATGCGCTCGCCGGCCGATCAGGCGGCGTACGAGAAGTCGTTGCATCCGGGGATGCTGGAAGGCTGGGCAGGCGCCGGCAGCTTTGGCTTTGCCCTGGCGCGCGGCAACAGCCAGACAACCAACCTGGCGCTGGCTTTCGACGCCAAACGCAAGACGACGACGGACAGCTGGACGGTGGACGCAGCTTCGATTTACTCGACCGACGCGAAGCTGGACGCGACCACCGCCAACTCGTTTCAGGGTTTGATTCGCTACGATCACAATCTCACCAAGCGGCTCTTCGCCTATGGGGCGTTTGCCGGTACCTATGACGAATTACAGAACTTGGACTATCGCATCATGCCCGGAGGCGGCCTTGGCTTCCACGCTATCGCCACGGATCGCACCACGCTCGACCTGTTGGGTGGTTTCGGCTATACGCGCGAGTCGTACTCGACGGGGCTGGCTAACAATCTGTTCACCGCGACCTTGGGCGATGAGTTCGCCTACAAGTGGTTCAAGTCCACCACCATCGTTCAGAACCTTTACTACCTCCCCGCGCTGAACGACACCAGCATCTACACCTTTAATGGGAATTTCGGACTGTCGACCAAGCTCAACGGCTGGCTGACCAGCAACCTGAACTTCAACGATCGCTATAACAGCGCTCCCGTGCTGGGCAACAAGAAGAACGATGTGCTGTTTACCGCAGGCCTTGGATTTACCTTCGGCAAGCCGGCGAAGTGAGAGAACCATCATTCGGGGTGCACTATCGAATTAGTGCAGCCCGAAGTCGAGTTTTTTCTATGGACGCAGGCCGGCGTCAGGAAGTATTCGAAAAGGCCGCCGGCCCGCAATACGATAGGTCTGAAAGTCTGCGAAATCGATGGTGAAGACGGTGCTGATGCGCTCGCGATGTGCCAGGTACACCAGCGTCGCGTCTGCGAAGTCCATGGGGCGATCGGCATAGCGCTCCATGAGAGAAACGATTTCTGGCAAATCACGATCAGTGATTGCACAAAGGTTCAGCGTACCGGAGAGGACAAATCTCCAGGCTGTTCGTTGCTGGTGCAAGTCGGGACCCACCAAGTGAAACAACTCCGTCAGCACAGCCTCGGATGTGAGAAGGGGCAGCCGAAGGTGTGACAGCGTGGCCTCGCAGGCAGGATGCCATCGGTCTTTTCGATCGAGAACTGCGAGAAGCGCGCCGGTATCGGCTAGGACATTACCAATCGCGTGCACCGCGACGTTACCGGCCATGTTTCCGACGCAGGGCTTGCCGCACCAAGGTACTCACATTTTCCGAGCGATGAGGATCGTCACCGGAAATCGCACCAACAAACCTTGCCACTGTCGCATGCAGCCGGCGCTGCTCGGCCTCATCATCTTCGTTGCGTCTTGAAGCCAGCCAGTCTTCCGCCAGGGAGTCGAGCACCTGGGCCACAGTCTTGCCTTCCGCGCGCGCTTCCGCCTCCAAAGCGGCCTTCTTCTCCGGCGTCAGCCTCCAGCTATATACCTCCGTCTTGGCCATGCACTACATCGTAGTGCAAGCGCCAGCCTGATAGCAACACCTTCGGCGCTCAAGCTTCCGCCCAGTTCCTTCTCTCCACAAAGGTCTGCGGCTCATAGGTTTTGCCCGCGGCCAATTGCCGGTCTTCGCGTCGGGAGGTCCAGAGCAGGAGCGGCCCGGCCAACATTCGCACGGCGCGCGTGGCCAGCCCGAATTCGCGCTCGATGTCCAGGCGCAGACTGCGGATCCTCTCCGACACCGCGGTGTTCGTCTTCTTCAGGCGCTTCTCCATCGCCCACAGCGCGGCGTCGTAGGTGGTCCGCAGCTTCAAGGCCTCGAGCTTCATTCGCTCGCGCACGCGTTCGTCCTGGGAATTGCGGTAGCGCTTCCAGCCCTGGAAGATGGTGTCGCAGATGCGAAACAGACTGGGCCCGTTGCGCTCAAAGTCGAACTGGAAAGCCCAGTCGAGAAACTGCTTGGACTGGTCACGGGTGATTGCCGCGTGGCGGAAGTTGAACTTGTATTGGCCGTGAATATCCGCGAGATCGACATCTCCCAGCATGCGTCCTTCGTTGCTGATCTGTTGGTAGAGCGGCGTTCCGGGCACGGGAGTGTACAGCATGAACTGGTGGAAGTCGGTGCAGTGCTCGACGGCGTGTTCGATTTCCAGACCGATGTTTTCCGGCGTATGGTGTTCCAGGCCCACGATGGTCGAGCCCAACAACTTGATGCCATGCCGGCGCAGCTCGGCGGCCAGCGCCTTGGTGTCAGCTTCACGCAGCTTGGAATAGGTCGAGTTCGGCGACTCCAGCCCCAACCAGATCCAGGACACGCCCAACTGCACCAGCTCCTCCATGGAATATTTGCGAATGGCATTGACCGAGGAGAAAACGTACAGCGACCAGCTCTTGCCCGCCTGCTGCATTCTCTCCAGCAGCCGCAGGGCGCGCGGCCGTTGAAGCAGGAAGTTTTCGTCCATGATGAAAAACGAGCGCACCTTCATCGCGCGCTCCATGTGTTCCATCACCTCGAAGAGCTCGTCGCCGCTGTCGAAAAAGTTAACCGTCTTGCCTTTGCCGCCGAAGAAGGCGGAGGTGGTGCAGAAATTGCATCCCATCGGGCACCCCACTGAGGGAATGATGGTGGCCGCCGTGTCCCGCGAATTGTCGGGCAGGCGCATGCCCAGCACTCGCATCCCAAAGCCGGAGAAGATTTCCGGATGTTCGATAGGCGCCGCGGGGTCATCGCCAAGGTAGCGGCGCATCCATGCGACACCTTCGCCGCGAACTACATAATCTGCATCAATGAGTTTGTCGATGCCCGGTATGGCAGCTACATGTCCGCCCACGACAATGACAGAGTGCGGCGAGAGCCTGCGCACCTGACGGCACATCTCACGGACCTTACCGAAGTTGGGAATGATGCCGGAGATGCCGACAACGTCGTAGCTGGTCGACGTCAGCTCCTGCTGGAAGCGTTCGAGGGTCGGAAAGTCGAGCAAGGTACTTGGGACCGATAGGTTGCGCTGGATCATCATCAGTCCCCAGGAGCGATGAAACATACGCAGGGAGAAACTGCCTTGCGCGCGCGTAACCTGGTTGTGATACAGCTCCATGGGATTGATCGCCCGGCTCCCGAATGGATCATCCTGGGCATAGGGACCGAAGACGGAGCTGAGAAGAACGCGGGCGTGATTGCCCTTAGGATGAGGACAGACGACTTCAGCTGCTTGCGTGATCATGCCATCAGGCTAGAGATTGGTGGGCGGTAATTTCAGTGATGTCAGCGGCAGTGGGATGGAAATGACAGAACTCTTACAATCGTTCCTCACACTTGGAGTGCTGCCCTAACCGATGGCCGACAGTCCGAATCCAGCTTTTCCTTCCATTAATCCGTGGCTCATCGCCGTCGCGGTCATGTCGAGCACGTTCATGGAGGTGCTCGATACGACGGTGGTCAATGTGTCGCTGCCGCACATTGCGGGTAGTCTATCGGCGAGCAACGACGAAGCCACCTGGACCTTGACCTCGTATCTGGTGGCCAACGCCATCGTGCTGCCGCTGACCGGATGGCTGGCGGGCCGCTTCGGACGCAAGCGCCTGCTGATGACTTCTGTCACCGGTTTCACCATGGCCTCGTTCATGTGCGGACTGGCGCCCTCTCTCCCGTTCCTGATCTTCTTCCGCATCATTCAGGGCGCGTGCGGCGGCGGGCTGCAACCTCTCTCGCAGGCCATCCTGCTGGAGTCGTTTCCCCCCGAGAAACGCGGGCAGGCGATGGCCTTCTGGGCGCTGGGCATTGTGGTCGCGCCGATGCTCGGACCCGTGGCAGGAGGATGGCTCACCGACAACTACAGTTGGCGCTGGGTCTTCTACATCAACATCCCTATCGGAATTCTGGCGCTGATTCTGACGCAACTCTTCATCTTCGATCCGCCCTACCTGCGGCGTCCCAAGACCGGCATTGACTATTGGGGCATCGGATTGCTCGCAGTCGGCATTGGCAGCCTTCAGATCATGCTCGACAAGGGTCAGGAAGACGACTGGTTCGGCTCGCACTTCATCGTCACGCTGGCGGTGCTTGCGGTTGGTGGAATTACCGCCCTGATCATCCGCGAGCTCAAGGCCGAACATCCGGTCATTGACCTTACGGTCTTCAAATACCGTTCTTATGCCATCGGCACTATGCTGATGACGCTGATCGGCTTTGTGCTCTATGGCAGCACGGTGCTGCTGCCCCTGCTGATGCAGGTGTTGCTGGGATATACCGCAACCCACGCCGGTGTGACCAACCTGCCGCGCGGGCTGGCGTCGTTTCTGATCATGCCCATCGTGGGCAGGCTCACCGACAAGGTGGATTCGCGCAAGCTGCTGGCCATCGGCATGGGTGCCTCGGCCTATGCCATGTGGGAACTCTCAAGACTGAGCTTGAACGTGGGCTTCTGGAATTTCTGGTGGCCTCTGACCATCCAGGGGGCTGCACTCGGCTTCATTTTCGTGCCGCTGACCACCGTCACCAATGACCCTATTCCCAACGAGCGCATGGGCAATGCCGCCAGCCTGTTTAATCTCATGCGTAACATCGGCGCCAGCATCGGAATCGCCATCGTGCAGACCTATCAGTTCCGCAAGGAACAAGTACACATCCACTACCTCGGCGCCCATGTCTATCCTTCCAGCGTCACCGCGGAACAGTTCCTTCAGAGCATGAAGGCATACTTCATGCAGCAGGGTTCGAGCGCGGCAACCGCGACTCATCAGGCATACGAGGCGCTATGGGGTAGCCTGCTGCAGCAAGCGGCCATGCTGTCGTACAACGATACGTTCCTCTTCATGGCGTTCGTCTTTGTGGCGATGTTTCCGTTTCTTCTGCTGCTGCGAAAGCCCACTCATAAGGGTGGAGTGATGCTGCACTAAGAAAAAAGGGCAGGACCTGCGTCCTGCCCAGTTGCGCAAACGACAATGGGGGTCTTACTGCGGGGTAGAGCCTGCGGTCCCGGCTTGCGACCACTTTTCCAGCCGCTTGTTGATGCGGGCGATCTTCTGCGCACGCAACTGCTCAGCTTTGGCCTGCTGGTCGGCCGTCAGCACCTGGGTATAGATCTGGTGCCGGATCGCCTGTTTCTGCACAATCAGCTGTGACATGATCTGCGCTCGCTGCAGGGCCAGGGCCTGGATCTTTGCCTGGTCATAGTTGCCGTTCGCCGTGGCTTCCAGCATGGCCTTCTTATTGGCTGCCATCTGCTGCAGCAGCGGAAGGCCGGTCTGCTTGTTGGCCTGGAAGATGTCTTTGATCTGGGTCTTCTGCGCGTCGGTGAGGTTCAATTCACGCATCACATAACCCATGCGGGCATGACGGCCGCGCCAAACTTTTTGTGAGGAGGTCGCGCCTTCCTGGGCATAGCTCATCATGGCAGTGCCTGCCAAAACCAGCGCCAGCAAAGCCGCGGCGACCATCCAGAATCTTGTTTTCATTTCTCTTCTACTCCTTCTGACAGAATTTTTTGGCTGTCAGTACTACAAACGCGCCTCGGGCAACTATGACGGTAAAGAGTGATTGCGCTGCGGTAAAGTTTTGTAGCTCCGCAGCGCAACCCTCCGCCTCCAAAGGCTGGACTGACCTTGGTTATTCGGTTGGAGCCGGCGTGGCTCCAGACTGCATTCTGTGCAGGCGCGTGGTGATGCGTTTGATCTCATCCGCGCGGCGCTGGTTGAACTTCGCCTGCTGATCGGCGGTGAGCACCTGGGTGTAGATCTGGTGCTGCAGTGCTTCGTGCTGCATCGTCATCTGCGCCATCAGCGCCGCCTGCTGGTTGGCCAGGGTCTGGATGGCCGCCTGGTTGTAGGCGCCATTGGAGGTTGCCTGCAGCATGGCCAGCCGGTTTTGCTCCATCTGCTGCATCAAGGTGTGCATGTTGGCTTTGTTGGCGTCCATGATCGCCTTCACCTGCTGCATTTGGGCATCGGTAAGATCGAGGTCACGCAGCATGTGGCCCATGGGCCCATGCCCATGCATGCCCCATCCCGGGCCGTCGGGACCCGGACCCTGCGCGTAGCTCAGCGCCGTGCCTCCGCAAAACATGAGCGCCAGAATCGTGATTGAAACTATCCACTTTGTCTTCATTTGCCTGCTTCTCCTGATTGTGTTTTCCGAGGCCCGGCCTGGCTTTACCGAATTGTCATCGCACCTGCCTGCCTTCCGATGATAAGTTCAGGCAGGCGGTCGCAAAGGTTCCAAAAACCTCGGCCATTGCCTGCATCCCGCAGATTACCGGGAGGGATTAACAACGCTGTGAAGCGTGGAATTTCTTCAGTTGTACTCTTATTTCTGTTGGCCATCTTCGCTGCTGCCGAGGAGTTACCGGTCGCCACAATGCTCCCGGTTGCCTTGGGTACCACCCTCCGGGCGGGGAAGATCAAGCCCGGCGACCGCCTCTCCGGCAAACTGGCGCAGCACGTCGAAGTAAACGGGATGCGCCTGCCTCGTGGGACAGAGGTGAGCGGGAAGGTCCTGCAATCTGCCGCCGCTTCGGCGACTTCGCCGGCTCGCGTAGTGCTTGTTTTCGACCGCATCCGGATACAGGGTCGCGACCTTCCTATCATGACCAGCCTGCGCGCGCTGGCGTCGATGCAGGCGGTCTATGACGCACAGCTCCCTACGAATCTGGTCGACGACTACGGATCGAGCATTCGCGACTGGAATACCACTCAGGTCGGCGGACAGCTCGTCTATCGGGGAGATGGCGTGGTCATGGAGGGTCAGAATGCGGTGGCCAAAGCAACCACCGTCGGAGAAGTATTCGGCCCGCCCAAGACATGGCCGTGGTCGCCCTGTGCCGCCGATCGCGCCAGCAATACTACCCAGTCGTTCTGGGTGTTTTCCACCGATGCCTGCGGTGTCTACGGCTTCGCCGCCCTGACGCTGGCACGTGCAGGACGGTCGGAGCCCATTGGTGAAATTGCGCTTGAGGCCCCACGCAAGGTGGAGATTCGTGCTGGCAGCGGCTGGCTCCTGATGGTGGTCTCCAGCAGCGTAGTTGCCGGTTCGACGAGTGCCGATAGTCACGAGGCTGGAGCGTCGGGTAGCATCGTAAGTGAAGCCCTCGATAAAGACCCATGAAGAATCCCCTGAGACTGAAACCGATCTCAATCGCCGCAGTTCTGCTCGCCGTCTTGCAGCTCTATGCCGCCGAGCCGGTGCAGACGCTTCCCCTGGGAACCTTTCTGCCGGTGATGCTCAACAGCACGCTTGATTCCAGCAAGAGCAAGCCTGGTCAGAAGATCTCCGCCAAGCTCAGGCAGGATGTACCTTTGCCCGACCGCGGCGTCATCAAATCAGGCACCGAGTTGAAAGGCCACATCGTGGCCGTCAAGCGCGGCGGAGATGGCTCGCCTGCCAGGGTCGTGTTCGTGGTGGATCGCATCCGCATGAATGGTAAGGACCTTCCCATCGCCACCAGGCTGCGGGCGCTGGCCTCGATGATGGCCATCGCCGAGGCGCGCGAACCCATTAACCCGGTTGCCCTCGACGGAAGCTCGCTTTGGGACTACAACACCCGGCAAGTGGGTGGGGACGTTGTTTATGGTCGCAACGATGTTCGCTCCGGAGATGGCAGTGTCGGCATGTCGCCTGAGCCGGGAGCAGTGATCGGTATCCCGCGCCCGAATCCTGACGCCGGCTGCAATGCTCCCGATAGCAATGACGTCCAAGCCTTCTGGTTGTTCTCGACGAACGCCTGTGGCGTGTATGGCGATGACAATCTGCAGATCTCGCGGCAGCCCGCCGCCGGCAAGGACGGCCAGATCACTCTGCTTGATCCCAAGCGCGTCCTGGTACGGGGTGGCTCCGGACTGCTGCTGGTGACCGAGGCGCAACCGGCCACGCAGACTGTCAAGTAACGGGCGCTCTACTTTTTCGTGCGGGCGGCAGGACATGAGACACTGTCCCACGTGTCAATTCGCCAACTCAGCTCGCGCGTGATGTATCGCAATCCGTGGATGACGGTTCGTGAAGACGAAGTCGAGCGCAACAACGGGCAGCGCGGAATTTACGGCGTGGTTGAGAAGTACGACAGCGCCATCATTCTCCCGCTTGACGGCGATTCCATCTACCTGGTCGAGCAGTTTCGCTATCCCATAGGCCGCCGCTCGCTGGAACTCCCTCAGGGCAGCCTTGAAGCCAATGGCCTCGATCCCGAGACGATTGCGCGCCAGGAACTGCTACAGGAAACCGGCATCGTTGCAGCTACCATGGAATTGCTTGGCTCCTTCATCGTCGCCATCGGCTACTCGAATCAGCGCCAATACGCTTTCCTGGCCACGGGGCTTACGCCGGGGCAAGGCTGTCCTGATCGGGAAGAACACGACCTGGTCCTCCATCGCATCAGCCTGACTGAGTTCCAGGAGAAAATCCGCAGCAACGTCATTGACGACGCACAGACCCTGGCGGCCTGGGCTCTGTACCGAAGCCGCCACGGCAGGTAGGGCGGCGTTTGGCCTTTCGCCTTTTTCCGCAGCGGATAGGTTTTCCCGTGCGACGGTCCCGTTCCGCTGGTTCTAAGAATCATCCGCGCGAGCCGATACCACGAATAACGAAGAGCGAATGGCGAAAAGCCACTGCCACGACGGGACAGCCAACCCCTCCAGTTTGCCCAATATTAACCCCGTAAATACAATAGGTTACGGGCAGGTTACAAATCCGCTTGAAGCCCGCTCAGGCCGTATGCTAGCTTCAAATTTGCACACATTCGGAGGTCCGCTGAATGGCAGCACAGGTACGTGATCAGCTGATCGCCAGCAACGAAGAGTTTCGTCGGCTGGCGAGCGAACATTCGCAGTACGCACAACAGCTCGAGTCCCTCATCCACAAAAGATATTTGTCCGAAGAAGAGAAACTCGAAGAAGTGCGCTTAAAGAAGCTGAAGCTCTCCCTGAAAGACCGAATGGAAAGTCTGGAACAGCAGTTCCGCGCTAACCACCAGGTCGTATAGTCACCTCTGAGACCGCGCCAGCGGCGGTTGAGGGCCGTCTCCCAACTGCCCGGCGAAGTCTCTATCTATTATCGGTCGGCCCCCCCGCTGCCCCTTCTCAATCTTCTTCCGCCACAGCTTTAGAACCCAACCAGGACCGGCTCAGGCTGCAGCTCGATCCCAAACGCGTCGCGCACCCCGGCCTGTATCTCGTCCTTGAGAGCAACGATCTCGGCTGCCGTGGCGCCACCTCGATTCACAATCGCCAGCGCGTGATGGCGCGATATGGCGGCGGCGCCTTTGGTGAAACCCTTGCAGAACCCGGCGTGCTCGACCAGCCAGGCAGCCGGAAGCTTTCTAAATCCGTCCCCGGCGGGATAGCTCGGCAACTGCAATCCCCGGATCGTCAACCGGTCGGCAAGTTCGTAGTATTTCTTCTCTGGGACGACTGGATTCTTGAAGAACGATCCGGCGCTGCGAGAGTCCTCCTGGCCCGGCGCGAGAACCATGGCTTTCTTGCGCCGAATGGCCAGCACGGCCTCGCGCGTCTCGGCCAGCGTCGGTTCAGACGAATTCTCCGCCAAGTACCTCTCCAGCTCGGCATAGCGAACCATGGCCTTGCCATCCTGCTGCAGGCTGAAGCTAACGCTGGTGATGACATACTCGCCGCGATCGTTAGAGTTGAAGCGGCTGCTGCGATAGGCGAAGCGGCAGTCGACGTTTGAGAAAGTCACCGCCTCCAGCGATCCCAGATGCACTGTCCGTACTTCGGTGATCGTCTCCGACACCTCCTGCCCGTAAGCGCCCACGTTCTGCACCGGCGTTCCACCGACTGTTCCCGGTATGCCGCTGAGACACTCCAGCCCCGCCAAGCGCGATTGCACGGTTCTGGCGACGAACGCGTCCCAATCCTCACCCGCGCCCACGCTGAAACCTACCCGCCCGCTCCCCAGGTTGCGCTCACTGATTCCAGGTACAGCGATCTTCAGCACCAGCCCTCGGAACCCGCCGTCGGAGACCACCAGGTTGCTGCCTCCACCCATGACCAGGATAGGCAGGTCGCGCTCGCGCGCGAAAATTATTGCCTCGCGAATCTCCGCCTCGCTCTGCGCCTGGCAGAAGTAGTCGGCTGGCCCGCCCACGCCAAGCGTGGTCATCGGCGCCAGCGGAACGTTTTGCATAAGTAGCATGGCTTAGCAATCAATATAGCCTTGCTCGCGGAATCTGAGCCCTGGGCACAAACACAGTCAATGTTCGGGTATCCTGCCTTTTGCTGGAATCCGCGCAGTTTCAAGCGAGTGCGACTGATATGCCCGACGTGACTTTCATCAAGGCGACCGCCTGCGGCAACGACTTTCTCATCATTGACTCGTCGAGTTGGTCCGGCGATATCCACGCCCTTACCCGCACGATTTGCGATCGTCGCCATGGCGTCGGCGCTGACGGTGTAGAGTGGCTCCTGCCGTCGCAAGACGCCGATCTGCGCATCCGGCTGGTGAATGCCGACGGCTCTGATGCCGAGATTTCCGGCAATGGGACCCGCTGCGTGGCGGCGTGGTATTGCTCGCAACATCCGGGCGACGTAGTCAGGATCGAAACCGACGCCGGTCTCAAGACGTGCGAGTTGATTTCCCGCCACAGCAACACCTTCCAGTTTCGCACCACCATGGGCGAGCCGGAGGTCGACGGCGAATTGGCGGTCGGCTTAAGCTATGACGAAGCGAAGGGCATTCCCGTCTCGATGGGCAATCCGCACTTCGTCATGTTTGTCGACGAGTTCGGGCCGCAGTGGCAGGAGCTGGCGGCGGAGGTTGCAACCCATCGCGAATTTCCTCAGGGGACGAATGTCGAACTGGTGCGCGTTTTGAGCGAGCACGAGGTCGACGTGCGCATCTGGGAGCGTGGCGTGGGACAGACCCTGTCCTCGGGCACCGGATCAAGTGCGTCGGCGGTGGCCGCCATCTACACCCGCAGAGCAAAATCGCCAGTGCGCGTGGTCACCCTGGGAGGCACGCAGACTGTGGAATGGAACGGCGAAGTCTATCTGACAGGGCCTGCGACGTTACTCTGCCGGGGCGACTTTTTCAGTTAAGATGAACCTTTCCTGATGCCTTTGTCTAAACAGACGGAACGCATTTACCCGCCGCCCTTGCGGGCCGGGGACACGGTAGGCGTGATCGCGCCTGCCGGTCCGATTTCACCGGAAGCTCTCACGAACGGCCTGGCCGCGCTCGAACGCCGCGGTTACAAGCCGGTTCACCTGCATTCGATTCGCGAGCGCGACTTGTACTTTGCCGGGCCGGTCAAGCGCCGTCTCGATGAATTGCATCAGATGTTCGCCGATCCCGAGGTGAAGGGCATCGTTTGCTTTCGCGGTGGCTATGGCTGCAATTACCTGCTGCCGCATCTCGACTTGAACCTGATTCGCAGCCACCCCAAGTTTTTCTGCGGCTGCAGCGACGTGACCACGCTGCTAACTTATTTCTGCGACACGGCAGGAATGGTCGTCTTTCACGGACCGATGCTGCAGCGGGACGCCCAGCCGGAGGGCGTGGACGAGGAATCCTGGCTTGCCGCCGCCTTGGGTAAGCCTTACGCGCACGACTTTGGAGATCAAGTTCAAACCCTGGTGCCTGGCCGCGCGGAGGGCATCCTGTACGGTGGCTGCCTGTCGTTGTTGTGTGCTTCTCTGGGAACGCCCTATGAGATCCAAACCTCCGGCACCATTCTTTTCCTGGAGGACATTGGCGAGCCGGCCTTTCGTATTGATCGCATGCTGATGCAGCTGAAGCTGGCAGGGAAGCTGGAAGGCGTGCGCGGAATCATTTTTGGCGAAATGCTCGACTGCGCGCGGGGAGCCGAAGGCTACAGCTTGCAGGATGTCGTACGGCGGGTGGTGGGCGACTTAGGCGTGCCGGTGGCCTATGGTCTGACGTCGGGGCATGTGACGCGCCGCAATATCACACTCCCGCTCGGCGTCGCAGCCGTTCTAGACGCCGGCGCCAGGGTGGTTTTACAGCATACCGCCGGCGTACGTACGCCATCCGCACAAGTTCCAATATCCAGATGATGAAACAGATGCATGCCCACTTGATTGGCATTTGCGGTACCGCTATGGCCTCGCTTGCCGGGATGCTGAAGCAACGCGGCTATCATGTGACTGGGTCTGACGCTGCGTCATATCCCCCAATGTCAGACTTCCTGGCCTCGCTGGGAATTACCATTGCGCAGCCCTTCAGCGAACGTAATCTTGCGCTCCGGCCCGATTTTGTCGTCGTGGGCAACGCCATCTCCCGGGGCAACGTTGAGTTGGAGTTCGCCCTCGACCAGCGCATTTTCCTGAAGTCTCTGCCTCAGCTCCTCTACGACGAGTTCCTCGCCGGACACGAGCGTCTGGTGGTGGCAGGCACGCATGGCAAAACAACCACGTCCTCCCTATTGGCCTGGCTGTTCTTTGAAGGCCAGCGTGCCGCCAGTTTTCTTATCGGCGGAATCCCGGAAAACTTTGGCAGCTCGTTTCGCCTCGACACCGGCCCCGAGTTCATCCTCGAAGGCGACGAATATGACTCCGCCTTCTTCGATAAGGGCCCGAAGTTCCTGCACTATTTTCCTGACGGGCTCATCCTCACCTCAATCGAGTTCGACCACGCCGACATCTATCGCAACCTCGACGAGGTGAAGACCGCCTTCAAACGACTGGTGAACTTGATTCCTCAGCGCGGCCGGTTGATCGCCTGGGATGGACACCCCAACGTGGATGAGTGCATCAGCCACGCCCGGTGCAAGGTTGCGCGTTACGGCTTCGGCGAGCAATCCACTTGGCGCGTTGCAGATGTCGAATATCGGTCGGACGGGACGCGGTGGAGTGTCCATCGCAACGGGCGACGCTGGGGCGCATTCGACTTTCCGCTGGCGGGCGAGTACAACGTTTTGAACGCCACCGCCGCCGCGGCGATGGCAGCGCACTATGGCATTGGTGTTGACACAATCGCCGCCGCCTTGCGCAGCTTCCGTTCTGTGAAGCGCCGGCTGGAAGTGCGCTCCGAGGCATACGGCATCACCATCGTCGAAGATTTCGCTCACCATCCAACGGCGATCGCCCAGACGCTCAAAGCTCTGCGCACCCGTTACGCCGGCCGCCGCCTGTGGGCGATTCTCGAGCCGCGCTCCAACACCTTGCGGCGGCGCGTCTTCCAGCACGAACTGGCGCAGAGCCTGGGTCTCGCCGACCAGGTCGTTATCGCCGGCATCTTTAGGTCAGAGGCCATTCCGGAGGACGAGCGTCTCCATCCTGAGATGGTGGTTGGCGACCTCCAGCAGGCTGGCAAGCCCGCCCGCCTGCTGCAAAGCGCCGACGAAATTGTCGACGTGATCGCTCCCGAATTGCGCGAAGACGACGTGGTTGCTATCCTCTCAAACGGCGGCTTTGGCGGCATCTATGAGAAGTTGCCCGCCCGGCTCAAACAACTCCATGAGGTCCCCGCTAGAACGTGAGCATCCATCGCAATCTGGCGATGCGGTGCACGATCGCAGTCGCGGCCCTGTTCGCAGCGCTCACCGCTCACGCCGCGACGCCGGTCACGTGCAGTGCGCCCGTCGCTCCTCAAAGCCAGCCTACCGAGTACTTCGTCTCCCTCGCCGACGCCTCAAATCACCTGGCCCACGTCAGCATCCGGCTGCCGAATTTCAGCGGCTCGGCAACACTGAATATGCCAGCCTGGAATGCTCTCTATCAGGTGCGAGACTTCACGGCTCATGTGATGGATGTTCGCGCGGCGGGGCCAACAGGCGAGCCGATCGGCATCCGACAATCAAGTACCAGTACGTGGGATATCAGCGGCCCGCCCGGTTGCGTGGTGGTCGGTTATGACATCCATCTCAGCAAGCCCGGTCCGTTTGGCAGCACTCTGAGCTCGGACTATGGCTTCTTCAACTGGGCAATGGTCCTGATGTACTCTCCCGAACTGCGTTCGGAGCCTTCGAGCATTCGTTTCCTCGATGTGCCGGCAACCTGGAGTTTGCATGACACCCATATATTTGGCGGGGTCGAGGCCGGTAAGGTTACGGAGGAAACCGGGATCGCTCCAAACTACGACACACTGGCCGACAGTCCGGCCATGCTCGGCGGCTTGCAGACCTATGATTTCCAGGAGGGTGGGGCCACCTACTACATTGTGGTACATGGTAATCCGGCTGCCTACGATAGTGCGGGTCTGCAAAACGACCTGAAGCGCATTACTCACGCTACCGTGGACTGGATGCAGGACCGCCCCTATGACAAGTACACCTTCCTCTACGATTTTCCCCAGGGGCCCGGAGGCGGTGGCATGGAGCATGCTTACGGCACCGCGATTTCAGCCACGGCCGCTTCCGGGAAGGTCGATCAGGGTGCGCTGGCCGGACTCAGCGCGCACGAGTTCTTTCATCTCTGGAACGTCAAGCGCATTCGGCCGCAGTCGCTTGAACCTATCGATTACCAGCACCAGCAAGACTCGCGGGCCTTGTGGTTTAGCGAGGGAGTCACCAGCACGGTCAGTGAACTCATGCGCGTGCGCGCCGGAGTGATTGACGAACGGCGCTTCCTCAACGATCTGGCGGCCCAGATCAGCGAACTGGACAGCCGCCCGGCCCATGCGTGGCAGTCCGCTGAGAACTCAAGCCTGAACGCCTGGCTGGAGGGCGATGCCTTCTATCGCACGCCGCAACGCAGCATCAGCTACTACAACAAAGGTGAAATCCTCGGCGTGCTGCTCGATCTGCGAATCCGCCAGTTGACACAGGATAGCAAGTCATTGCGCGACCTGTTTCAGTGGATGAACGAGCATTACGCCAGACAGCACCGCTATTTTCCAGACTCTGCCGGGGTGCAGGAGGTGGCCGAGGCTATTACCGGCCAGAGTTTTGCCGACTTCTTTCGCGACTATGTTGCAGGTGTAAAGCCAATTCCTTACGGCCAATTCTTTCGCTACGTGGGACTGCAGCTCGTCTCAGAAACCGTAGTTGTTGCCGATCCGGGGTTCCGCTCGACCTCCAACATCGACGGTCAGTCGGAGGTCACCGCGGTCATACCCGGCAGCGATGCGGCCCGCGTCGGCCTGAAGATGGGAGACCATGTTCTGGAGGTGAACGGGCAACCGGCGCCATATCGTCTCGACCGCATACTCGCCCGCATGATTCCCAACGATACCCTCAAGCTGCGGGTCGCACGCGCCGGCAAGGAGCAGACGGTGAAGGTCAAAGTCGGCGAACGCCGCGAGCAACAGCTCGTGCTCGCGGATGTAGCGAATGTGACGCCTGAGCAGCGCGCTCACCGTACCGCTTGGACCCACGGTAACGACGAACCTGGCGGTAGCCATTGATACGTGCCATCGTCATGCTCGCCTTCTGGGGGCTCTTGATCCTGCTCGTAGGGCCTTGGCTGCTGCTTTATGCCTACGTGACAAAAAACATTGGGCCGCTCTATCACACCTCTACATTTCTTGCGATCACCGGGGTCCGGCTGGTTGGGGTAAAGATTCGGGAAGTCGGCAAGGAGAACGTCGAAGCCGGACCGGAACTACATCTTCATGTCGAACCATGTCTCGAACCTCGACCCGCCAATCGAGATCCCCCGCATTCGTGGGCGCTGCTCCGTGCTGGTCAAGAAGGAACTGTTTCGCATTCCGATCTTAGGCACGGGTATGCGGATCGCGCGCCTGGTTCCGGTGGATCGCAGCAATCGAGAAGCTGCCATCGAAAGCGTGCGCGAAGGTGTAGAGGTCCTGCAGACGGGATTGAACATGATGATCTATCCCGAGGGCACGCGCTCAGCCGACGGCAAGCTGCTGCCCTTAAAAAAAGGGCCCTTTCATCTGGCAATGGAGTCGGGTGTGCCAATCATCCCGATGACGATACTGGGGACCTACGAGGCGTGGCCGAAACACCGCTTTGCGCTGAAGGCCGGGACGATCACGGTCGTCTATCATCCCGTAATCGACCCAAAGGAATTTTCCGATCGCGATATGTTGATGGCTGCGGTGCGGGAGTCCATCGCCAGCGCCTTACCCGCGGAGAGGCGCTAGGGACCGAGACCGACTGGGCAACTAATCGGCCAGTCGTCCGGCGGTACCCGGTGGAGCTTTCGGTGCTACGCTTCGTAAGAGAGGCGGGGCATGATTAGATTCCTGATCGTCTTGGCTGTCTCCATCGTCGCGTCGATTGAGCTCTGGAATTTCGGAGTTGCCGCGAAGATATGGCCCGCTCATCCCCTGATCTGTACCACGTTGCTGGCCATGGCTTTCGCGATAGTTATCCAGATGGTTCTGAGCAGTGATGCGCGGAGAGCAAAACGCGGGACGACACTTCCGCGGTAGCACTCCATTCAGTTCAGCCTGATCTCTGGCCAAAAGCCAAAAGCGGAGAGCCAAAAGCGGCCTTCTTACTTCTTGTCGTTCTTGCGCTCCTGCCGTATGAGAATGGGTTGGCGCACCGGCACAATGGCGCCTCGATCGGCATCGCCGCCGGCCTGCTGGGCTCGCGTCATGACCTCACTACGTACGTAGCTGACGAAGTCCGCCATCTGGCGCTGCATCTCCTCCATGCGCTCGCGCATTTGCAGAATGATGGCGATGCCCGAGATGTTCACCCCCAGGTCGCGCGCCAGCGACAGGATGAGTTCCAGCCGCTCCAGATCTTCGTCAGTGTAGAGCCGCGTGTTGCCCTCGGTGCGTGACGGCTTCAGCAGTCCCTCGCGCTCATACAGGCGCAAGGTCTGCGGATGGATGCCGTACATCTCGGCCACCGAGCTGATCATGTACGCGCCTTGTTTCTTACGTTTCGCCATTTCTCGCTCCGCGAGCAACTAGCAATTAGCAATTAGCAACTAGTAATTAGCAACTAGCAACTAGCAATTAGCAACTAGCAAAATTCGCGTCAGGGCACGACTTTAGTCGTGCCGACTCGGCTTCTTTCTTGTTTGTCATCCCGAGGCGACTTTAGTCGCCGAGGGATCTGGCTTTATGTCGCCGCCGAAGCGGCTCAATCAATAACCAACCTACTGGCTGCTAGCCATTAGCCGTTAGCATTTGGCCATCCACCCCATAGGCCAAACGCTAAGTACTAATCGCTAGTTGCTAGTTGCTCCCATTTCCTTCCACAACTCCTGCCGCGGATCCTCCGCGTTCAGCTTGGCATACTCGCGCAGAATCTCTTTCGAGCGCTCGTCATGCGGCGCCGAAGCCACAATCTTGATCTCCACAATCTCGTCGCCGCGCTTGCCCTCCGTCACCGCCGAGGGCACACCCTTCTCGCGCAGGCGCAGCTTTTGCCCGCTGGCGGTGCCCGGCGGAATCTTCAGCAATGCGCGGCCATCAATGGTCGGCACCTCCACCTTCGAGCCCAGCGCGGCTTCGGTAATCGACACCGGAACCGTCAGGTAGATGTCGTCGCTTTCACGCCGGAACAGTGAATGCTCGCCCACTTTGATGACGATGTACAGGTCGCCCGCCGCGCCACCCATCACGCCGGCGTTGCCACGCCCGGCAAGACGAATGCGCTGCCCGTCGCGCGTGCCCGGCTTGATGCGCACCTCCAGCGACTCAGACCGCTGCACCCGTCCTTCCCCATGGCAGACGCTGCACAACGTGCGGTTTTTGCCGCTGCCGCCGCAGCGCGGGCAAGCCACGTTGAACTTCATGTTGCCGCTCTTCTGCGTGACGGTGCCCTTGCCGTTGCACTCGGGGCACGCGCCCGGGCTCTCCAGGTATCCATTGCCGTGGCAGTGCGAGCACGTTACCAGGTGTGGAACGCTCAGCTTCATCGTGGTTCCACGAATCGCCTGCCAGAAGCCGACGTTCACCTGGTATTCGAGATCGGTCCCCGGCTCAGGACGCTGCGCCGCTTCTTCGCGTCCTCCACGAAAGATGCTGGAAAAGATATCGCGAAATCCGCCCGTGCCTGCCGATCTCCGGCCCGCCGCTCCCGCGCCTTCGGCGAAGTCGGTGAAGTCGAATCCGCCGAAATCGAACGGAACCTCTTGCGTATAGGTGTGCGTGCCGGCGCCGCCACCGCGCGGAGCGCCTCCGAATCCACCCGCGCCAAAACCGCCGCCCTTGGCGTAAGCCTCGGCCGCCGCCGGATCGATGTTGTCGGAGTAGAAGCCGAGCTGGTCGTAAATCTTGCGCTTCTTGGGATCGCTCAGCACGTCGTTGGCTTCGGAGAGCTTCTTGAACTTCTCCTCTGCCGACTTGTCGCCGGGATTGACGTCCGGATGATACTTGCGCGCCAGCTTGCGGAAGGCCTTGCGGATCTCCTCCGCCGTGGCCGTCTTCTTCACTCCGAGATCGGCGTAATAATCGCGTTGGGTGGTGGTTGGCATCTGTTACCAGGTACGTCCGGAGCCGCGATAGCGGCGCCATTGGTTTTAGCCGTGGGCGTAAGCCCACGGTAGGCATTCATTCAAATCGTCTGGAGCCGCGTAGCGGCGACACATGGTTTTCATCTGCTCGGACTCAATTTTTACAGCCTACCCAGCGCTGAAGCGCTGGGCTTTCACCTACCGTCCCGCTCAGCGGGACTGGGTTGAATCTCACTCAGCAGAGTCGCAAAGCAAAGGTTCTAAACCGTACGCTACAAGGTTTAGGTGAGCTGTTTCTCCATCCACTACCCACTTGAGAACGATCGCTTCTGCCAATGGCCGCCGCCAACTTCTTTCTGACAACTGGCCGCTTAATTCACCACTGCCTGTCCCTCATCCCCCATCGGCACGACAATGTTGGGGATGAAGCCCGCCGCATCGTCGAGCACGGAAATCGCCTTCACACTTCCATCCGAATTGGGCGTAAGCAGATACCAGCGCCCCTCGCCGGAGTTGAAGCTCAATACATAAGACTGGCCGTTTACATCAAATCCCACTTGGTTTCCCTACTTCCTGTTTTGCCGGGGCTAAAGCCCCAATTCCAGATTCTTGCCTTCGACGCGGGTCTGAAGGCCCGCTCTACCACCTTGTGAGCAGGGGCGCTTACGCGCCCCGCACTCCTCGACAACTAGTGGCTAATTGCTAGTTGCTAGTTACTTCTTCTCATCCACATCCACGTACTCAGCATCGATGACGCCTTCGTCCTTCTTCTGCTGAGCACCCGCATCTCCGTCGCCACCCGGCGCCGGACCGCCACTAGGCGGCGTCTGCGCCGACTGCGCCTTGTACATGGCTTCGGCCAGCTTGTGCGAAGCCGCCTGCAGGCGGTCGCGGGCCGAGTTCATCGCGCTCGCGTCGGTGCCTTCCAGCGCCTTCTTCGCATCGGCGAGCGCGTTCTCCACGTCGCCGCGCTCCTGGCCGGAGATCTTGTCGCCATGCTCGCGCAGCATCTTCTCGATGCTGTACACCATGCCGTCAAGCTGGTTGCGCGCTTCCACTTCCTCGCGCTTGGCCTTGTCTTCGGCAGCATGAGCGTCGGCATCCTTGGCCATGCGCTCGACCTCTTCCTTGCTCAGACCGGAAGACGACGTGATCGTGATCTTCTGGTCCTTGCCGGTAGCCATGTCCTTCGCCAGGACATTCAGGATGCCGTTGGCATCGATGTCGAATGTCACTTCGATCTGCGGTATGCCACGCGGCGCCGGAGGCAGGCCGGTCAGGTGGAACTTGCCCAGCGTGCGGTTATCGCGCGCCATCGGGCGTTCGCCCTGCATCACGTGTACCTCGACCGAGGTCTGGTTGTCCGCTGCGGTTGAGAACATCTCCGACTTCTTGGTCGGGATGGTGGTGTTGCGCGGAATCATCTGCGTCGCCACGCCGCCCATGGTTTCGATCGACAGCGTCAGCGGAGTCACGTCGAGCAGCAGCAGGTCTTTCACCTCGCCGCCCAGCACGCCGCCCTGGATGGCCGCGCCAACTGCCACCACTTCGTCAGGATTCACGCCCTTGTGGGGCTCCTTGCCGAAGATCTGCTTCACCAGCGCCTGGATCGCCGGCATGCGCGTCTGCCCGCCGACCAGCACGACCTCGTCGATCTTGCTGGCATCAATGCCCGCGTCCTTCAGCGCCTGCTCGCAGGGCCGTTTCGAGCGATCGATGATGTCGCGCACCATCTCTTCCAGCTTGCCGCGGGTAAGCTTCTTCACCAGATGCTTGGGACCGGAGGCGTCCGCCGTGATGAACGGCAGGTTGACCTCGGTCTCCATGGTGGTGGAGAGCTCGATCTTGGCGCGCTCGGCTGCGTCACGCAGACGCTGCAACGCCATCTCATTGCCCTTGGCCCGCAGGTCGAGGCCCTCGTCTTTCTGGAACTCCGCAATCAGCCAATCGACGATGCGCTGGTCGATGTTGTCACCGCCCAGGTGCGTGTCGCCGTTGGTCGACTTCACCTCGATCACGCCTTCGCCCACTTCGAGGATCGAAATGTCGAAGGTGCCGCCACCGAAGTCATACACGGCGATGGTCTCGTCTTTCTTCTTGTCGAGCCCGTAAGCCAGCGCAGCCGCCGTCGGCTCGTTGATGATGCGCTTCACCGTCAGGCCCGCGATCTGGCCGGCATCTTTCGTCGCCTGGCGCTGCGCGTCGTTGAAATATGCAGGCACGGTGATGACCGCCTCCGTCACCGTTTCGCCCAGGTAATCCTCAGCCGCTTTCTTCAGCTTCTGCAGGATCATGGCTGAGACCTGCGGCGGCGTGTATTCCTTGCCCTGCGCAATCACTGCCACGTGGTCGCCCGACTGCACCACCTTGTAGGGCACCATCTTCATCTCTTCGTTCACTTCGTCGAAGCGACGGCCCATGAACCGCTTGATCGAATAAATGGTGTTCTCAGGATTGGTGATGGCCTGGCGCTTGGCGACCTGTCCCACCAACCGCTCGCCGTTCTTGGTAAAGCCGACTATAGACGGCGTCGTCCGGCCGCCTTCTTCATTGGGAATGACCTTGGGCTCGCCGCCTTCCATGACGGCAACCACGGAGTTCGTGGTCCCCAGGTCAATGCCGATAATCTTGCTCATTTGAGCCACCTTCCTCGCGGGTAATAAGTTCGTAAGCCACTGATTCTAAAAAGCAACATGTCGTTACAGCCCCGTATTTATAGCAGACCGACTATAGAACTTGAGTGAATCATTGTCAAGGTTTTAGATGGTATCTCTCTCCCATCCGTTGCAGGAAAAATCGGCAATTGCAAAGAACTTCTGAAGTCATGAAACCTGAACCCATCCTGCCCGTCCGGGCGTATACATAGGTGTGGACATGGAGTTAGCAGGCCGCCCGATCACCGCGATCTACCTCTGCAGGCTGATATGGCTGGCGTGGATGGTGGTGTGGATGATATGGGCCCTGAGGACCAAGCAGGCCCGGCAGCGGCTGAAATTTGCCGAAGCCTTGCCCTACATGGTTCCAACCGCGATCGGCGTCTACCTTGCGTTCTCCGATGCAAAGGTGCTGCGCCTGATGGGTCTCTGGCGGCCCGGCATTGCCCCTGTGCCTTGGTTGATGGGCCTCGGCGTCGGGCTCACCGCCGCTGGGTTGCTGTTCGCCATCTGGGCCCGGCTTTACCTTGGCCAGAACTGGAGCGGCCTGGTCACCGTGAAGCACGACCATCAGTTGATCCGCACCGGCCCCTACCACTTCGTTCGCCATCCCATCTACTCCGGCATAATTCTGGCGCTCATCGGAACAGTACTCTGCCGCCGCAACCTCTGGGGATTTGCCGGTGTGGCTCTGGTTTGGCTGGGGTTTTCGATGAAGAGCCGCCTGGAAGAGCGCTTCATGGTGCAGACCTTTGGCAGCCAGTACGAAGAATATCGCCGGACCACCGGAGCGATCATCCCCCGCCTGCTCTAGCCTCCTGCTTGTTTCCCTCCCTGCCCCGATTCGTGCAATGATGGGCGAATAAGGAGCCCATCGAAATGTGTAAGCACATCCTGGTCGTGCTCTTTCTGGTTTTGGCTGCTGTCAGCTTGCTGGCGCAGCAGACGGACCAAACTGCCGCCTCCAATGACAAAGCCAACGATCCCTCCGGCATGTATTCGTTTCTAAAGGAAGGCGAGTACGTGCAGCTCACGATGGAAGATGGAGAGCTCTCCGGCTTTATCTCCCGCTTCGGCGACAGTGACAGCGACCGCGGGCAGTTCATCGATCAGTTCTTCAGCAAGGGCTCTCTCCAAGGCGACCACGTGACCTTCGCGACCAAGATGGTGCACGCCATCTGGTATGAATTCGACGGCACCGTTCAAATCCAGCCCGGTAAACAACCTGGGGAAGAGGGCTATCGCATTCTGAAAGGTACGCTGAAGGAGCATGCCGAAGACGCCAAAGGCAACGACAAGGTCCGCGAACGTACCGTCGAGTTCAAGTCGTTTCCGGAAGGTGTGAGCCGCTGAGATAGTACGGAAGCTAACCGACCTTTGCGGTCTTCTGCTGGGTTCCCTTCGCCCGCTCGGCTTCTATGCGCGCGATCGTCCGCTTCAGCCAATGCTTCAGGTTCTCGCGCAGCTCTTCTTCCGGCTGCGGAGTGGCCACCGTCACCCCTTCCCGGTTCAGGGGAATGTGGTGGCAGGGCACGTCTTCGGTCCGATACTGCTCGGGGACGAAGTCGTAGAGCAGACATTCGCGGCAGGCATGAGGCCGCGTCGGGTCACCGTGGTTGAGGCAGCTCAGTGAGTCCTGAAATATCGACGCCGGCCCCCACGGCGTGCTGTACCAGTTGCCATACCCGCCCTGCTCCAGGAAGTTGAGCTCATACCTCAGGACTTCCAGAACATCGCGCTTATCCTCCGACATGGGTGACCTCCGTTTCCCAATCAATGCCATCCACTTTGATAACTTGATTGTGGGCCTTCAGCGCACCAACCGGCTGTGATTGACCTCACAAGATCGTGTGATCCTTACGCACGACATGGGCCATCTCGTTGGGCCGCCTCTCTCGCAACTGTAACCATCGGCCGCGAACCGCCGATGTATAATCGCTCGCCCCTGGGAGACCAGCCGGTAAATTTCCACTCCAAGGAGAGACCCATGTCAAACCATTTCACTGGCCTTAGTCTCGGCCCGCCTCTGGGCGATCAACGCCTCGACCTCTGCGACCTCTACGCCTTCCAGTCTCCCGCCGACAACAACAGAACCGTCATCATCCTCAACGCCAATCCCAATGCGGACGCGCTTCATCCCGACGCCATCTATCGCCTCAACATCGACAATGACGGCGATTACCTTACCGACATCGCCTTCAGCTATGTCTTCTCCAAGCCGCAGGACGGCAGACAAACGGTGAGCGTATTCGTGGCGAAGGGCGCGGAATCGCGCTCGGTCGAAGCGGTGGGGGAGAAGATCATCGCCGACGCCGAGGTTTCCTTCGGCCCCAAGCCCAACATCATCAAGTCCGGTCCGTACACTTTTTTTGCCGGCAGCCGAAGCGACGCCTTCTTCTTCGACTTCGACGGAATCAAGAACCTGTTCGACACCAGGGGCAAGAGGAACTTTACCGAGCCCCATCTCGGCGGTAAGTCACCATGGACCGGGGTGGATTCCAATACGGAAGCGAACGTATTCTCCACCGTGATCGAACTGCCCACAAGCGAACTCGATCCCAGACCCAAGATCCACATCTGGGGCCGATGCAGTGTAAGACAGAACGGCCAGTTGGTTCACGCCGATCGTGCGGGCCATCCCAGCGTGAGCAGCTTCTTCAACACCGATGACACCAAGTTGGAATACAACGCGAGCGAGCCCGTCAACGATCGCCAGCGGTGGCTGGAGCAATTCATCCACCTGATGGGGCACACCGGCAATTACACTCGCGAGGAAGCGATTGCCGCGATCGCTAAAGAAGGTACGCTCCCCGACGTGCTGACTTTCGATCCGTCAAAGCCGGCGATGTACCCCAACGGCCGGACCTTCATCGAAGACGTGATCAACTACCGCCTCGCCTTCCTGACGAAAAATGAGTGTCCGCCCTCGGGACTCAAGCCCCACACCGACATCCTGAAGGAGTTTCCATATATCGGCACCCCGCATGCAAAACGTTCCACCGCATGAAAAGCGCCTGGGTGCGAACCTCATCGACGACTGAATGGGTGGCGCAGCCACGCCTGCTCCACCCACCGGGTAGCTTCAGCCCCTATCCCTTCCGCATGGACTGAAACAGCGAGAAATATGCGCCTTGCGGATCGGCCACAATTGAGAACCGGCCGACGTTTTCCATGGTCATCGGTCCGAAGCAGACATTAGCGCCCAGCGACTTTGCCTTGTTGGTGAGCGTGTCGCAGTCGGAAGCGTGGAAGTAAATCAGCCAGTGGGGCGGCACCCCCGGCTGGAGCGCCTGCGCCGGAGGAACCCCTCCGATGTAGTGCTCGCCGTTCTTGATGTGCAGATATCCGCCTTCCGGGTCGTCCTCGCCTTTCTCCAGGCGCCACCCGAATAGCGCCGAATAGAATTCGCCCGCCCGCTTGGGATCGGTGGTGTTGAGGTCGGCCCAGGAGAAGGTGCCGTCGATACCGGTGACTCCCATGCCGCCCTGCTGCTTGGCTTGCCACACCGCGAACACCGCACCGGTCGGATCGCTCAGGATTGCCATACGGCCCAGTTCGGCCACATCGATCGGTCCGGCCAGTACCTTGCCGCCCAGTTGTTTTGTCTTAGCCATCGCCGCATCGGCACTCTCCACCGCGACGTACACCAGCCAATTTGGCGGAACGTGCATCGCCACCTGGTCCGGCATCAGCGTGTAGCCGCCGCCGATATCCTTGCCGTGCAGCCGGAACACGGTGTAAAACCCGCCCGGGCCCATGGGATTGTCGTCCGCACTCCATCCGAACAGCGAGGTGTAAAACGACTTTGCGCCCGCCTGATCGCTGGTCGCCAGCTCGATCCAGGTGAACATTCCAGGAGCGTGAGATGGAGTGTGCTCTGACATAGCTTCCTTTCAGTTGCGGCCAGGTGCCGCTCAGTTGACAAGGCAGGATTCTACACTTCGGCGGACGGTCTCCCAGAGCAGGATTGCGCATTGTTCCTTGAAAAGTTGGAGAATCGCGCGCGATGGGGGCCCCTGGCCGCATGACCCGACGGGGAGCATAATCACTGGTGCCTATGACCAGCATCACAGACGTATCGTTGCCAAAAACGAAACCATGAAACGTTGCAGCAAGCTGCAGACGCATGTTGGACCGCTGGAAGTCTGCTCCACGGCGTCGGGATTTCGGAACTTCCGTCGGAAGTTCGAATGGTGTTAACCAGCTTCGATTTCGGGGTTGGTAATTGCGTTACAAGGAGCCAATATTCATGAAGCGTAGCATCATCGCGGTGACCGTCATTGCCATTCTCTCTATGTCCTGCCTCGGCTGGGCCGCTGACGACGGCGCAGCTATCTATAAGTCGAAGTGTGCTGTCTGCCATGGTCCTGACGGAGCCGGCAAGGTGGGTCCCGCCGTCAAAGGCATTTCCATGAGCGAGGCGCAGATCGCCGGTCTTCTGACCAAGGGAGAGGCGGGCAAGAAGGCCCCGCATGCCAAAGCCATGTCCGGCCTCACTCCCGAGCAGGCGAACGCTGTTGCCACCTATGTAAAGAGCCTCAAGTAGTCACCTTCAGTTCTGGGTTGGAAAAGCCGGCTTCGTGCCGGCTTTCCTTTTGTCAGGAGCCCGTCGATGCCACTAGGCCAAGCAAGTGCTTGATTGCTCCGGAGCCCGTGGCACAAGTTTTCGTTTTCGAAACTAGAACTCGGCAATGGTGCCGTAATTGACTTGACTTGGCGCTTAAGCGGGCCTTACTCTGCTGTGCAGGTCGGTCCTCCCAGAAAACAAAGCTGTGTACTCAGTGTAAGCAGCCACTTGCTTTGGAGCTGTGGTATCTTCCCGTGCTTTGGCCAGGGAAATAGCTGTGCCCCGATCACACGAGGTAGCGTGCGGGCGACTATCTGTGGCCCGTTGCCTATGGAGGCTATTCATGCCGGCGCAAACGCGATTTGACCACGATGTTGCGGGCGTTTCTGGCGGCAATACCAATTTGCAGCCTGCCGACATTCGCTGGCTGGCGTATTACACCACTCCTCGGCACGAGAAAGCGGTCGCCAAGCACTTCGAATGTCGCAGCGTGGATTACTTCCTGCCTCTGGTTCGCCACTCCCGGCGCTGGCGAAACGGCGTGCGCGCCCAGGTCGAGCAGCCGCTCTTTCCCGGCTATGTCTTCGCCCGGCTGGAGCCCAAGCTCTACTTCCAGGTGTTGAGTGTCCCGGGAGTGCTGTCCGTTGTCGGTCCGGGCCGAAAGCCAGCAGTGCTCGAAGATGGCGAGATCGAATCGCTGCGCGCCGGATTGATCGAGCGCAACAGCCGCCCCCATCCCTTCCTGGCCATCGGACAAAAGGCCCGCATCACTTCCGGAGCGTTTGCCGGCAAGACCGGCATCCTGGTCAAGGAACTGACCGACCTTCGCGTGGTCCTTACGGTCGAAGCCATCATGAAGAGCTTCTCGGTCGAAGTCGACGCCGGCGAATTGGAGATGGTCAGCTAAACAGGCCGCTGAAAAACTCATGTGAAGATAGGCTCCGCGTCAGGGCAGCGAACGACCTGCCGCTTGTACGCGCCAACACCGTTACAGCACGAAGGCTTTCGCCCGGCGTAATACCAGAGACGCGTAGCGTCGGCTTAGAAGTTAGCCCAGGGTGGAGCGAAGCGGAACCCTGGGTAGGCTTAGTTTAAGATCCCGGAGCCGGTTTCAACCGGCGAGACTCTTCAGCGAGGGCGTCAGCCCGAGCCCTCTAAGACGCACAGCGAAGCGAGTCTCCTCATCGTTGCTCATGCCGCAGAGGCGCAAAAAGCTTCCGCGTCGTCCGCGAGTAGCGCGCGGAAACCGATCAAAGCCCGGAGGGCGTGCGACGATAGCCCAGGACGCAGCGTAGCGGAGTCCTGGGTACACGACTTGACCCGAGCGCCTTCATAACCGGAGTCCTACTTGATGGGGTAGGGTGGCTGTTTCTCGTAGTCCAGCCCGTATTTGTTTTTGTGGTTTACGGCCAGGCTGGGCGCGGCTGGTATGGTCACTGGATCCAGCCGTGCGCTGGTCGAGGCAACCGTCACCTGACGTTGCAGTTGTTTCAACCGATCAGGATCGGCGCGCTCATACCAAGCCGAAAGCTCATACTCACCGGGCGGTACGTTTTGGATCGAGTACTCTCCCGCCTCGTTGGTGGTCGCGTAGTACGGTGTCGTCATCACCATGATGACTGCACTCATCTCGGGATGAATGTTGCAGAAGATGTACGACGGTCCCGGACGCGTGAAGTGTACCTCGCGTGACGAGCCGCTCTCATACAGGCCCAGGTCGAAGCGCGTTCCTTCGTACACCGAAAACACGTTGTGAAAGAACGGGTCCTTGTTTGGGAAGAGCACCGCAGACCCGATCGGCACCACCAGCAAGTGCGGCTCGAAGTGCTTGTTTTTCTGAATGAGCGTGTAAACCTTATCGGCAGCTGGCTTGGGAGCTTCGCCCTTTGTCGGCGTGAGCCAGACGACGGCCGCCGAAGCGTTCTTCAACGGCTTTCCGTTGCGCTGGATCACAACTTTGCCGGAAACAGTGTCCTGCGCCCACCCAGCGCAACTCAACAGCAAGAACAACAACCACCACCACCGCTTCATCAGAAGGCGACTCCCACGCCCAGGTTAATGTGCTCCGCAGTGCGCGTTTGCCCGCCGAAGAGCACGGTATTCAAGTGACGATACTCGAGCGATAGCAGCAGATTAGATCGCGGGTGGTCGATCACGTTGACCATGGTCGTCCAGTTGCGCAGCACCGGCTGGTATGTCGAATCGCCGTTCTGCAGCAGGTCGGCGGCGAACGGGCTCTCTTCGCCGAAGGCGCCATTCAGCTCCCACTTCGACGCCGGCTTGAACTTGAGCTGCGTCCATCCTCCCACGGTGTTCACGCCCACCACGCTAGCATAACCGCTATTCTCGGAGCCGGTGTAAACAACACTTGTGCCGATGGCGCCCCACATTCCTCCCAGCCCGAGGCCCCGGTGTAGTTCTCCGGACAGCGCCCAGCGTTCTCCGAACGGCAGGTTCCAGTCAAGCGTGGCGGCCCAGGCGTCGAGCACGCGATTGTAGCCGTAGTTCTGGCGGGCAAAATAGCCTCCGTAACCCACCGTGGCGATTTGCCCGAGGATGGGGAAGTCCCAACTCTGCCGGGCGGCGATGCCGGGCGTACGCGACAACTCGCCCGCCTCAGGCGCACGCAAATAGAACGAAGTCGGCGGCTCTCCATCGAAGGGATCGAGCATTCCAAACTGCAAGTGCGGCTTCACCTTCTCCGACAGCTCCCATGTCCGCTCGGCAACAATCTGGGGCGTCCACGTCCACAGGTCGCCGGAATAGGCAAACTCCGGCGTGCCAATCGCAGCCAGCGTTGTCGGCGAGAGCGGCGAGATAAAAGGCTTGTCCTGGGCGAAGCGCAGCGACCATTTGTCCCAGTCGAACGAGATGTCCGCGGTCCGCAGGTGGGCCAGACCCATGACGTAGCCGTCCAGCGTGCGCGTGAAGCCGCCGTAGAAGTCGAAGGTCACGGACGCGCTGGTGTGCGCTCCCCACACCTCCGGCCCGAATGCCTGCAACGTAAACAACGTTTGGCGGAAGGTTGCGCCCGCATTGCCTCCCGGCTTCCCCTCTGGCGTCGGCAGCGCCAGGTTGGGAACGCTGATCGTATTGACCGTCCCTCGATTCACAAAGGTGTTGAACAGGGCCAGCCCCGACAGCCGCACACGATACTTCGATCCGCTCTCCACCTTGGTCTGGTAGAGCGTTGCCACGCGCGAATCCGTCACGCTTTCGTCTTCGCGCAGGTCGGCCAAGGCGTGCTCCACCTGTTCATTCGTGCCGGGGCCGCCCTGCTGCACGGCGGCCTTGGCGCTTTCCAACTCCGCCCGCAAGCTGTGGATCTCGTCGCGGCATTGCTGCACCTCAGAGCGCATGGCCTGCAGGGAAGAGGTTAGCTGTTCGACCTCTTGTTGTAACTTTTGCATGTCGGCGGACGCTGTGAGTCGCCTGCTGTGCCATCAGCGACGCAGTCCACAAGAAAAGGCCCAGGAGGGTGATGCCGGGTCGGATCATGGTGTCCTCACCTCTGGTAGGAAAGTGGCAGAATGTTAACTCACGCCGATAGAATCTCCGCAACATGAACTCGCCGCGCACCATCTTCCACGTCGATATGGACGCCTTCTTCGTCTCCGTGGAAGAGCTCTACGATCCCTCGCTGAAGAACAGGCGGTGGTGGTCGGCGGCGCGGCTAACGAGCGCGGGGTGGTCGCCGCCGCCTCCTACGAGGCGCGCAAGTTCGGAGTGCATTCCGCCATGCCGCTGCGCACCGCGGCCAAACTCTGTCCCCACGCCATCTTCGTCCCCGGACATCCCGGGCGCTACCGCGAATGCTCCGACAAGGTTTACGGAGTTCTTAATCGTTTCTCGCCCAAGCTGGAGATGGTCTCCATCGACGAGGCTTACGTCGACATGTCGGGCACCGAGCGTCTTTACGGGCCGCCGATGCGGGCCGCCCATCTGCTGCATACGGCCATCAAGCACGACACGCTGTTGAACTGCTCCATCGGCGTCGGAACCTCGCGCCTCATTGCCAAGGTTTGCTCCGACCAGGCCAAGCCCAACGGCGTGCTCTGGATTCAGCCCGGCTGCGAAGCCAGCTTCCTCGCGCCGCTGGAGGTGCGCAAGATTCCCGGTGTCGGCAAGGTGCTGGAGAAGCGCCTGGAAGAGCAGGGAATCCGCAAGGTCCGCGATCTGGCATCGCGCGACGAACTGTGGCTCAAGCAGAACTTCGGTGCACTCGGCCTGGCGCTTGCCGGCAAGGCGCGCGGCGAAGACGCCGGCGGATGGTTCGACGCCGACATCGGCGCCGACGAAGGCCCGAAATCAGTCAGCCACGAGCACACCTTCTCGCGCGATACCAGCGATCAGCAGGTGTTCGAGTCGATGCTGGCGCGCTTGTCGGAGATGGTTTGCCGCCGCCTGCGCGAACAGCAGCTGCCCGCGCGCACGCTGCAACTCAAGCTGCGCACATCGGACTTTCACACCATTACGCGGGCGCGCAGTGTTCCTCAGCCGACGGCGGTCGACTCGGAGGTCTTCGCCGTCATCCGCGAGCTCTTTCGCGAGAACTGGAACGGCGAAGCCGTGCGCCTGCTCGGCGTTCACGCGTCACACTTCGACACCGAGAGCGATCAGCTAGGCCTGTCAGGCGCGAGCTCGCATGACAAATGGAACCAGGCGCTGTCGGCCGCCGATCGCCTGCGCGAAAAATTTGGCGAGAACGCGGTCTCGCTCGCGGCGGGAATGAAGGCCCGCTTCCGCGAGCGCACCCACGAGAACCCCGCCAGCCTCCCCGGCAAGCGCCGCAAAGATTCCGACTAATAAATCGGCCCCTCACCCGGAGGCCGCGTCTTCCATCGCCGATGTACCCACAGCCACTGGTCGGGATACTTGCGCACGTAGCCCTCGATCACGCGATTGAACAGCGCGGTGTTGGTGATGGCATCGGCATCGCTGTCGCCGGTGTTGACCAGCTCCAGCTCCGGATCGAACTGCACCCGATACTTGCGCAGCTTCGCGTCCCAGATGGTGAACGCGGGCACCACCGCCGCTCCGGTATGCAGCGCTACCCGTGCGACGCCGCTGGCGGTGCACGCGGGAATCCCGAAGAACGGCACAAACACGCCCTGCGGCGGAGTCATGTTGGTATCCATCAGGATGCCCACCGTCTCGTTGCCGCGCATCGCCGTCAGCAGCCCGCGCGCGAAGTCCCGCTTGCCCACCGTAGTATTGCCGTGCAGCGTGCGATAGTTCGTGACCAGGTCGTCGACGTAAGGATTGTCCAGCGGCCGCACCACAATCCTGATCGAGTGCCCCTGCAGCGAGTGGAAGAACGAGCCGACCTCCCATCCGCCGAAGTGCGCGGTGAGCAGCAGCACGCCCAGCCCGCGGCGCTCGGCGGCCTCGAAATTCTCGAAGCCCTGATAGACGGCGACCTCCGACGAATTGCGCACCGTGTAGTAAGGAAAAAGGCAGAACTCGGCCAGCAGCCGCCCCAGCGAGGTGTAGACGCCCTTCAGGATCTTGCGGCGCTCGGCCGCTGATTTTTCGGGAAAGGCGAGCTCCAGGTTGCGCCGGCCCACCCGCCGCAGCCGCGGGTGGACGTAGTACACGAGATGCCCCAGCAGAATTCCGAAGCCGCGCGCCACCGAACGCGGCAATACGCCGACAAACCGGACCAGCACGGCCAGCGGTGCATATTGCAATCGATTGACGATCGTGGAGCGCACGGGGAGCAGCTTGACGGTAGCATCGGTTGAAAGTGGGGTCAAACGGCGGGCGATGAGGCGGCTCTTGGCTGTTGGCTGTTGGCCGGAAGGCGCTGTTCGCTCTTGGCTCCGAAGGGGCGCGGCTTCAGCCGCGCCGTCCGAGCACCCCTCTTGAAAACCTTGAAATGTTTTCCAAGCCCGCAGGGCGTGCGATAACAGCCCAGCCTGAAGCGAAGCGGAAGGCTGGGTAGACTGGCAAACTTCGGCGCGAGTGCCCCGGGCACGAGGAGAGATATGCCGTCCCCGGGGGACTCGAATGTTTATTCGTGGCGAGCACCCAGGACTCCGGTCGACGCGACCTGCGGCCTGGGCTGTCCTGACACGCCCTGCGGGCTTAGCCGGCTGGTTTCGCGCCACATCGTCGTAATAACTACTTGCCAACAGTCCTCTGCCTTTCTGACAACCGACCACTGGCAATCGACAACTGGGATACCCCCCTCCCCCCGGGCATGGCTAAAATCTTGATTCCATGGGGCGAGCAGAAAAGTTTCCGCGCAAAATCTTGAGTGCGTGGGAGTTACAGGCAAAATATTGCGGAAATTGGACTTAGGTCGATTGATTGCACCAGGCACGGTGCACATTGAATTTTTAGGAGTAACGAAACGGTTAACCTGAAGCCAGCCTTGCGGCATGACCAAAACGTCCTAAAGAGCCGCGCCCGGAAAGCCCCGGCACGCATGGGCACACAACTACTGTGCCTCACACGGCGAACGTAGCAGAGAAGAGAAGCGAGCGCAAGTTACGAAGGTAACGAGAGCCGCTCTTCGCTCTTCGCTTTTGGCGTTTTGCTCCGGTCTGGCGAAGGATGAATTGCGAGAGACCACTCTACACATCTAAACGTGTGGCACAATACACATACTGGAGTGTGTCATGCCCACGAACCTCGCCCTTGACGATCGCCTGATCGAGGAAGCTCGCCGGATTGGCCATCACGCAACCAAGAAGGAAGCTGTGACCGCAGCTTTAGACGAGTACATTCGCCGCCGCAAGCAGCTCCGCATCCTGGATCTGTTCGGCACGGTTGAGTACCGCCAGGACTACGACTACAAGGCCAACCGCCGCCGCGACCGCACAGGAAGCGACCGGTGAAGCTGCTGGTCGATACCTCCGTCTGGTCGCTCGCGCTGCGTCGCAAAGACACAGCCGGCCTCAGCCCGGAGGAGCAGAGGCTCCGGTCAGAACTGGCCCAGGCCATTCAGGAGGGACGCGTCGCGATGATCGGGATGATCCGGCAGGAACTTCTGTCCGGCATCAAAGAAGAGGCGCAATACAAGAAGGTCAAGGCTGCTCTGGATGCTTTTCTCGACGAGCCGATCGAGACCGCCGATTATGAGTACGCCGCCCGTCTGTATAACGAATGCCGGAGCCGGGGATGCGAGGCCGGCACGGTCGATAGGCTGATCTGCGCCGTGGCCCTGCGCCGAAGCTGGGAGGTCCTCTCCAGCGACGGGGCCCTGAACCGCTGTCTTGCGGCCGCCCGCAAGTTTCATGAGAAACAGGGCTGAGCGCCGCCCAGGTTAGCTCCAAGAGAGGGGCGAACTCGGGGCACCAGGCGGTACCAAAGGAACTGAGCCTCGTTGGAATGATACAAATCTTCCATTCCACTGACTCGTGAACCGCTAATCTGTGGGGCTTCCGGCATGAAGGTGCCATCACTCTTCAAACACTCTCGCCGACTGAAGTGCGGTTAGATTACTCTTGAACTGCAGTGGGGTTGATTTTGCCACTGGTATCGGAGACCCCAAGTGAAGCAATTCGTACTGAAAAGTGTGACTATCGTTTTCGTCATTACAGTTTCTTCTCTTTGGTAGGTTGGGAGAGGCTCAAGCTTGGTCGGACGTACTCGGCCCGACGGGCACAATTCCGCGTGACAACTTCAAAAGCTGGTCATTGTTTCTTATCTGCAATCCCGAATGGCTTTCCGCGGAACGGAATGATGCTCTCTATAGGCTATATGCCAACTTCAAGGAGTTCGGTCGCGCCATAGGTGACGACAACGAAGCAATATGGTTTTGGAAATCGACAACCTCCGATATTGATCCGCACCTAGGCGAAAAAGTCGACGTCGAACGCGGCGCCAAGTTCTGCAAGGCTTACGGGATCAAGCCAAGCTCTACTCCAGCAGTATTGGTTACAACGGCCTATCCTGATTTGGGCACGCCGACTGGCGAGTTCGCAGAGTATGATCTTGGCAAGTTGGATTCAAACGAGATCGCAGAGACTCTAGCCAAGATTACCGATCAACTGCAGCAAGGAAGGGTCAACGAACCAAGCGACAGCCTGTTTGTACGTCTTTTGGTAGCCGCCCAACGTGTGGTGCAAAGCAACATTTGCGCTTGGAGTGTCAAAATCAACAGCGGCCCCCTTCAAGCAGACTATGATCCATGCAAAAAGTGAGGCAGCTGAGTGCGTGCGAGAATTCGGAAATGGCACTTCGGAAAGTTGATCATCGTTGGGATTTGGTTCATGTTCCTCTCAGTGGGTATGCTGAGAGACTTCGCCGCTTTATCAGCGCGCGAACATCCCTACAGATGTCTAATTGAACTGTCGCTTCCGGTGCTATTACTGTTGCTCCTGAGCACTATGGTCTGGATTTGGCTCGGCGGGAAAGAGGAGGACGATATAAACGGCTGACCTGATTCGTATCCGCAGCCGCAACCCACCTCCGCGGGTGGCCCGGCCAAGCATTCTGACTAGGGAAAGCGTTTCAGGGTAGTAGGTAGGCCACACTTGCCTCGGTTGGCAAATGTGGGTTCGGTGAGATAGCCGCATCAGAACGCCATTCACGGGAAGATCTTAGTTCGCACATTTCTCAATGGAGGGAAACGTGGACTACTGCGCGGCTCAAACGCACCCTCGGATGAGGAAATAGTACGTGTGAGCCGTGCCGCGTTGGAGAAGGTTCATTGGCCCAATTTGCCGTTCTAGCCACTTATAGGGACATCGTCGGTCGCGAACCGCAACTTTCTGAATTGCAGTCACTTCTTGCGAAATACCGAAGACAGGAAGTTGTTTTCCTGCTGTCAAAGCTCAACGCAGTTCTGGGCACGTGGAAGAATGAGCCCAATTTCGAGTTGGACCATGAGGTCAGCTCCGTATTTCTCAAGAGCTTTGTCAGTCAACTTGCGGAAGTCAAGCGCCAAGGGCCAGATCGAATCGTCTTTTCCCGAATGACTCTCCTATACCTAATTAAGCAAGCCTGCACTTCGTCGGATGAGCATGGAATGCTTGTGAATACTGATGAAGCTGTCGCGGACATTGGACTAGCCGCTCTTATGGCGAATGACTTAATGCTGCCCTTTGTCCCCTCCAATCAGGACGGCACCTTAGAGAAGCTCACAAATCTGTTTCCATTCGCTGATTATATGTCGACCGACGGGTACGTCACCGAGATCGCGCGTGGCCGAAAAATGTTTGGACTCGTCTCGCAACTGGCCTCACTCCGAGGGAGGACCGACTTTGTCGACATCAGTCGGCGTTTTGAAGAGCTGTTTGGGCTACACTATCCGACCTTCTGTCAGCTAATTTTTGGATGCGCGACCAAATTCCTAAACATAAAGGTGAGCGATTTGCAGTCGCCCAATGCTCTGGTGCTGAAAGAGGCCTTTTTTCAGAAATCGACCGTTCCCCTTGAAAAAGCAAGACAATTCTTCGGGACCTTCGCAATATCGGAGACTGATCTGGCGCAGGAGGTCAAGGCCTCAGCCAGTCGGCCGGGGGATGATTTCACTACTCTTCAGGGTTTCCCGCTTTTACTGCTTGCCCCCGATCTCTACACGTGCTTCGATCCAGGCTTTCTTGTTGACAAGGCAGGGCGAAGCCTTTATTGGACTCTGTTCTCAGCGCTGGATAACGACGAAAAAGCGAAGCTCGGCTCGTTCTGGGGCGCGGTTTTCGAAGAATATGTGAACGAGCTATTCGCTCAAAGCTACGAGGCCGGCGGAACGTTTGTCCCCGCCCCAAAGTTTCCAAATGGAGACGAGGCTTTTGACGGCTACATTCTCGAGCAGGGGAATCTCATTGTGTTCGAACATAAGAGCAGCACTCTTAGAGCGGATGCAAAATATGGGGGAAATGTTGAGAAGCTGAAGAAGGATCTTAATCTGAAGTTTGTGGAGGGCAATGAAGATGGCGCCAAGGGAATAGCTCAGCTAAATAGGAGTATAGTCCGCTTCCTACGGGGCGAACCAATTGGAGCTCTCGTGCCCAAGGATGTTCATAAAATTTACCCATGCATGGTCTGTCTCGACAATGCAGTTTCAGTTCCGTACATGGCTGCCTATTTCAAAGAGCAGTTCAAGGCGGTATTCCCGCGCAAGGAGTTTCGCCACACGGTCACCACCTTCTTCACCTTGAACGTTACAGATGTCGAAAATCTTCTCGGATATCTGCGGCGCTTTCGGTTATCGGATATTCTCGAAAGCTACCACGCCAACAACCGCCGTATGCTCACTTCACTGTCCAGCTCTGAGGTACCGATTCTCAAGGGTGTTGATCCCGACGCGACCATTCTTCGACAAGGATTTTTGGAGTTTGCTAGCAAACTAGAACAAGAGCTCTTCCCCCAGGAGGCAGCCCAACAAAACCCGGGCGGCCCACCTCATGTTCCAGCATCTAGCGAGAATTTGTAGGTGGGTGGGTGCCCACTTACCCATCGTTAGGAATAAGTGGGAGATCCCACGGTCGACCCTGCGAAATCGCAGACATTAAGTCAGGTCTCTGCTTATTCTCATGGTGTGACGGCAGGTCTCAGGCGCTACTATCTCGAAGGGTCACTCCCCTTCATCAGCTTTACAGGCCGCTGAAAAAGGTCAAGAACAGATCCCTCGTCGGCCTGAAGGCCTCCTCGGGATGACAAAAACAAAGGACTCGGACGCGGGCCCTTCGGCTACGCTCAGGGCAGTTATAGAGGCCCGCTCTACCCGAACGTCTCGACCCGAACATCTCGCGAAGACGACTTTTTCAGCGGCCGGGTGCCCGACTCATTCCATCGGTTGGAATGAGCGGGATCGACGGACGCTGATCGGCGACGCGGCGTTTTCCGTAGCAGCGTAGCCCGAGTTGCTGACTTTAGTCCGACACACGATCCAACTTCCTTCCTCAGGCCGGTGACGTTGTAGTGCCTGCTGTGTGAGTCCCACAAATTCCAAGTGATGAAATGTGTGGAGTACCCGGGCCCAGCCTGAAGGTGTATGGAAAGGTGCGCGCCAGCTTTGATGACGTACTTGAGGGTCATCGAGCGTATGATGAAGGTAGCGGCAATGTGCTGCAGACCGACTTGTGCGGGAACGCTCAAGGATGCCTGCCGGAAGCGACCTTTCACCCACGATCACAAAGTCAGAGAGCAGGAAGTATTTGAAGAAGCCAGATGTGGATTCATTTGTCCTGTCGTTTGAAGAACAGTCCTTGAGAAACAAGAAAAAGCGCCATCACTGGATTATTTGTTCAACAAGAAACCCCGACTTGTTGATTTCGTGGGGTCATGCACTTACTCATGTGGCGGCTGAGTACGAGGCAAAGAAGGAGCTCGAGGAGTTGGTCTCCGGGTGCACTCAAGGCGGACGGGTGGCCAGCGTCGCTCCATTTAATCGCCACCTGATCATGCGACACGGAAGTATCGTAGCGCCCACATTTCCTAACTGAAGGGAAATGCGGACCACCCACCTGACGCCTGAACCCTGACGCCTTGATTCACGCCACGGAACTACAGCTCCCTCGACTTCGCTCGGGATGACACTAGAAGAAAGAACAACTCCCTCGGCACGGCTTCGCTGGGGATGACACCAGAAGAAAGAACAGGCCGCTCGACTTCGCTGGGGATGACAACCTTGGATGGGGCCGGGTGCCCGAGGTTCGCCCATCGGTTGAGCTAACCTGGCCCCGTTAACGTGAGGTCGTAGACTTCACCGCTGCTGAAGTTGGGTTGCCGTCAATAACAACTGAAAGTGGCGAAATGGGAGTGGCCGGATTGGTGATACCGTCGCAGACCTCGTGGCATGAACTGCAACCTGCACCATGCCCTGTCGCGATGTCAGTGACGCCCAGGTTAGGCCAACCGATGGCCGAACCTGGGCCACTCGCCGCAGACGTTGGTTGCGGCAAACCGTCTGGCTACACACTACGTGACCAGGTTTTAGGGCATGCGTGCTACTACGATCCTGGCCACCGGGTTACGCCAGTCGTAGGTGGCAGCCGAGATGTCGCCGATGCCGTGTATCCCTGCGTGAATGCGGACGTAATTGCCGGCACCTTCGCGGCTGGGATTGAAGCCCTCTCCCATGCATACGTTGGGCGGGCCGGGAATATGGGCGCACGACTCGTCATCCGCCTCAGTTCCGGCATCATAGGCAGGGGAGTAGTAGGTAAGGCTGCTTGCCACCGCCGATGCCGTCGGTGCCACCACATCATTCAGGGCGAAGAAACCGTCATTGGTTGGAACCAGCATTCCAGTCACGCTGAGGTAATGGAACGGCCCACGGTCTTCGACCATCACCGTAACGGATTGTCCCGGAGGAAGTGGGGCACCCGAATCTGTGACCTGGTCTACGTCCGGGTTGGCCTTGAGACTGGCTTCCAGTTCGGAGAGGTCGCCTGCCTCGGCCATGTGTTCCAAATCCACGCTGGCGGGCTGTCCCAGGCTGAAAAGCGTGACGTTTGCCTTGTGGGTTGCCACCATAATGGGGGTAAATGTCTGACCGCTTGTGAGGTTGGTGATCGTCACCTGAAGGTGCTGAGCATTCGCTGTGGCGCACAATGATAAAGCCGCGGCAAGGGTCACCGTCAGAGTACGCAAAACTAGACATCGATTCATAAGGGAGTCTCCTTTTTCGACAGATTATGGTGAGCGTTTTTTCTCAAACCCCACATCGGGGGCCGGATCTTTACTTCCAAATGGACAGTCGCAAGCCATAAGCAAATCCCCCCACAAAAAACACAGCGCAAGCTAGTCGCAACTCCCGTCACCGCGACATGATCGAACTCAAGCGCGCCCGCGCCTTGCTCACTGCGCTGCGCCTTGCCGCCAACAATTTCAAGAATGCGCGCGCCTGGGGCGACCACAGCCGATTCGAGGTTGATGAATGGCACGAGAGCGTGGCCGGCTACCCCGATCTGGCGGCTGAGTACGGGCTGCCGCCCGACACCGACCTCAACGTCCATCCCGAAGAAGTCTTCCCGCCGCCCAAGGCGAAGCCGGGTGCGGTACCCGTCGCGCGCTCGTCGGTCACCGGCGTAGCGCCGTCGGTTGCCATACCGTGCCGGGCATCATCGACACCTGCAAGCTCGGGCCCGAAGACCAGTTCATGATGCTGCGCGAGATGGCGGGCGCCTTCGCCCAAGTATGGGCAAAAAGCCACCCACTGCGGCGACCGGCCGCCCTATGGTTTCAGGTGGTAGCTGCCGGCATTACCTGCGATTCTCCTCGATGGGAAACTTCGCCCGCCGGTAGAGCCGGTCGAAGAGCACAAACATCACCGCAATCACGGGAAAGACGAGGCGACTGGCCTCCGGTCCGAGCAGCCCGCCGGTGACCCATTGCGGCCCGTTCCAACTGGTTTGCAGCAGGTGTCCGGGAGCGTATCTGCCGGCGTTCTGGCCCGACCAGACAAAGAGGTTGGCGAAGTCGAACGCAGCGTGGAAGCCGATGGCGAAGGTAAGCGATCCGGTGCGCCGCAGGGTAAAGCACATGAACAGGCCAAGCAGGCCGGTGGAGGCGAAGTCCTCCCAGCGCTCGTGCGGCTTGAGGAAGAAGTGCAATGCGCCGAAGCCGATGGAGAGCAGAATCGCGGCGGCCCAGAACCCGATGCCGTCGGCGGTGGTAGCCAGCAGGTAGGCGCGGAATTGAAGCTCCTCAGCGAAGCCGATCAAAAGACTAGCAATAGCCCAGAGCGCGGTGAAGTACCACAGCTCCGCGCCGTGAATGGCGAGGCCGAGGACGCGATAGCCGCCAAAGGCAGCGATCAACCCTATGAGCAAGGAGGTTGAGCCTATGCCCCACGCGGCCCCCACCCAGAAATCGCGCGCAAAGGCCCGGCGCAGCGGGGGAATGCCGTACTGCTGGAAACGGCGGCGCTCGATGCGTGCCATGATCCAGGTGGCAATGAGAGCTTGCACGAGCGACGAGATCTCGGCAGCGATCAGGGAGACGGGATCGAGGAACGGCCGGTGCTGGAGGTGGAAGACGACTGGAACGACGCGGTCCAGGACCAGGCTAAGGCCCATGAAGATGGCGACAAAGATGAGCAGCCGCCAGCCGGCGCGCAAGCCGCGCGAGTTGAAGAAGACCTTTTTCATGCGGCGAGGTACGCTCGCGTAGCTCGATTCGTTCCCGGAAACCCTGGGTCTGTTTGAGAAGCCGGTCGCTGAATGCGCTGCTGGTTCGCGAGCTTCGAAAGTACTAAGATGATTGGCCCCGGCTGGGGATGACGACCTGGTCCGAGGAGCGGAGAACAAAGCCGGGGAAGGGAGTGTGAATGAGCGCGAACGGGCAAACGATCGGCGTACATGACGTAAACGTGGATGGATTGCCGTTTCATTGTTTGACGGCGGGAAGCGGGCCGACCGTGATTCTACTCCACGGCTATACGCAGACCTCGCGGATGTGGAGGCCGATCATTCCTGTCTTGACCGAGAGATTCTCGGTGATTGCGCCGGACCTTCCGGGGATCGGCGACTCGGCGATTCCGACCGATGGGCTGGACATGAAGACAGCCGCGATTCGCATTCACGCGCTGGCAAAGTCTCTGGGAGTGACCAAAGCGCGAGTGGTAGGCCACGACATCGGATTGATGGTGGCGTATGCGTACGCAGCGCAATTCCCGCAGGAAACAGAGAAGCTCGCGGTGCTGGACGCTTTCCTGCCGGGCGTCGAGGGGTGGGAACTGGCGTTCGACAGCCCGAACTATTGGCACTTCCGCTTTCACGGACCGACTCCGGAAGCACTCGTGGCGGGGCGCGAAAAGATCTATCTCGACTACTTCTGGAACGACTTTGCGGCAGACAAGACGAAGTCGGTGGGGGAAGCGGACCGCGGGGCCTATGTCGCGGCATACTCGCGTCCCGGACGCATGCGGGCAGGATGGGAGTACTTCGCTGCCTGGCCGCAGACGGCGAAGGACTTCGCGCAGATGGCCCAGACCAAGCTGACGATGCCGGTGTTGGCGATAGGCGGAGACAAGTCGATGGGAGATTTGCTGGGCCAGCAGATGAAGCTAGTCGCTGACAGCATAACAACAGTTGTACTGAAGGATACCGGTCACTGGCTAATGGAAGAGCAGCCCCAGCAGACGATCAAAGCGCTGGTCGATTTCTTATGAGATGAAAGAGCGCCCGGCGAGTCCAAGGTACAGGCCAAGCTGGACGCTCGTGAGCTACATGCCTTCGGCGGGGGTCTCCTGATGGAAGGGCGATAGCCACTTGCCGCCCTTCTTCACCCACAGCGAGCTGGCAATGACCTTGTCCGGCTGCTTCTTGCCGTCACAGGTGACCTCCTGAGTGGCGTTGTAGGTGATCATCACGGCGTCTTTGTCGATCCAGAGGAAAGAGAAGTCGGACAAGGAAAAGTTGCCGACGGTACACGGGTTGGCCGCCATGTCTTTCATGATTTGCTGCTTGTTGTGTTCGACCATACCGCCGGCGATATTGACGGCATCGTCGGGAAGCATGGCATCGAAGGTTTTCGTGTCATGGTCCTTCCAGGCTTGCCAACCGGCCTGCTCCTTGGCCTTCAGATCGTTCTCTACCGCCTGATGGTCTTCCGCCCAAAGCTGTATCCCAGACAGCAGCAGGGCAAGGGCAAATATCGATACGAGGGTCTTATGCATGTTCATTCCACATCTCCTTTTCACGGTGGAGGAAATGTAAAAGCCAGATGAATTTGTGTCAACCGATATAAAAAACCAAGGCAGTCAACCCCGGCTGCACAACTCTTAGGGCACAATGAAGCTATGATCATCTATTTTCTTCGTCACGCCAGCGCGGGTAATCCGGGGTTCAATCCTAAGCAGGACGAGAAGCGGCCCATCGACAAAATCGGCGAGCGGCAGTCGCGAGAGATGGGGCGCGTACTAGCGGCGCTTAAGGTGGAAATCGACGCGGTGGTTTCCAGCCCCTTGACGCGGGCGCGGCAGACAGCGGAGCTGGCGGCGAAGGAACTTGGCGGCAAGGACAAGATCGTCATCGACGAGGCGATGCGCCCCGAGGCAAGCTACGATCAGTTCCAGGATCTGCTGGCGAAGCACAGTAAGAGCAGAGCCATCATGGTGGTTGGCCACAACCCCAGCATCACCGAGTTCCTGGTGCGTCTGCTAACCGGCCACGATCACAGCACCTGGATTGAGTTCAAGAAGGGCGCGGTCGCCAAAGTCACAGTCGAGGAAAGCCATGCGGTCTTGAACTGGATGCTGACGCCAAAGATGGCGCGCGCGCTTCAGACGGCGTCGGCGAAGAGCTCCCGCCCGAAGACCTCGCGGAAGTAATCCTTCTCCCGCTTCACCGCCCATAACTCCAATTCCACGCCTTCCGGAGTGCTTGCAGGGAGACGGAAGGTGACGCGGCCATCCGCCCCGATCTTGACTTGCAGATCGCGGACTGCGCCGCGACGGCTTTGATCGAGCGCACGGGCCAGCCGCAGCAGGGCGACTGCCTTCGGAATGTGGCCCTGGTCAGAGGAGGGAAGAATGCGGATGTTACGGTCGCTGGGACTGGGCAGTGATTTTCCGACGTAGCGGGAGATGGCCGCAATGATGCGCCGCTGTACGGGGGTGTATCCGAAGATCTCCGAGTTCGCGATCACGTAGTAGGTATGGCGGCGGCGTCCGGAGCGGTTGATGTAGGAGCCGACCTCATGCAGCATGGCCGCGGCCTCCAGCCAGTCGGCGTATGGAGCCGGCAACTGATGCACGGTCTGTAAGCGGCGAAAGAGCTGAATGGCGAGGTCGCGAATCCGGCGGGCAAAGATGAGATCAACCTCATAGTGCATGGCGGAAGCAACCAGCGCGTCCCGACGTTCCGACTCCACGCGCTCGCGCATCGCCGACTTGGCATTGTAGTCGGCCATCATCTGCGCCAGCAGGCCATCGCGCAGGCCCAGTGGCAGATAGCGGAAGTTGCGCAGCTCGCATATCTCCAGCAACTCGGAGTACACCATGGCGCCGGCGACGATGATCTCCGCGCGTTTGGGGCCGATGCCCGGCAATCCCTGGCGTTGCACCAGATTGCGCCGGCTGAGCTCCTTGGCAATTTTCGTGAGGGCTTGCCGTGGAACGGCAAGCGCCTTCGATCCGCTGGCTCCCTGGCCTCGCTCGTTATATAAGCCGGAGAGCGCCGCGGCGGTGCCTGAGGTTGCCAGTACAGCCTGGACCTTGGCGTCAATGATGCGCGGCTGCACCCGCAAGACTTCACGCTGGATCAAGCTGCGCATCTGCTCCAGTTCGTTTCGTCGCGGCGGGTCAGAATGTACAAACGTCTGGGTGAGGCGGACCGCGCCGATCGGCAAGCTGACCATATCCGCGATGTGGCCCCGGTCGGAGAGTGTGAGCTCGCAACTGCCGCCGCCCAGATCGATGAGAAGAACCCGCGTCTTGCCCATGCGGAGGTTCGACAGAATGCCCAGGTGGATCAGGCGCCCTTCTTCGAGGCCGGTGATGATTTCGGCCCTCCATCCGGTCGCAGTGCGGACCCAGTCAACGAATGCGCGGCTGTTGCGGGCGTCCCGCAACGCGCTGGTGGCAACAACGCGAACCCGGTCGGCAGCATAACTCTGGGTGGCGCGCAGAAAGCGTTGCAGCACCTGGATGGTGTAGGCCATCGCCTGCGGTTCGAGCGAACCATTGGCAAACACACTGGCGCCAAGCCGCGTGACCTCGCGGTCTTCGTAGACCGTCTTCAGGCGATCGCGTGTGGCCTCGGCGATCTTGAGCCGGACGGAATTGGATCCGATATCGACGGCAGCGAATGTGGGCATACGTTCTGCTCAGGTCAGCCCGGGCTTGCGCCCGCCGCCCGAAGGACGTGGCGTGAAATGAGAGCATTGCGAGCCGCTCGACCTGCGTTCAACCTGCGTTCAACCCAGGCATTTGCGGCTACGGCAGAATCAGCTCCTGTTGGCATTCTTGCATGTCGCTTAAGGTTCCCGAAAGTCCGTCGTGGAGGACAGGCCGGAGGATGGACGCGCAGGCTTCCTGGCTTCTGCTACTTCGATTGGCGCACCAGCGCAAGGGTGGTGAGGTCATTGGTCGGAGGCGCAGGTCCGAGATGCTGGCGAACAGCATCCAGCACGCCTGCGGCAACCACGTTGGCATGATCGAGCGGAGTGCTCAGCAAGTGCCGCTTGACGCCGTGCAGTCCGAATTCCTCTTTTCTGCGAACCGACTCAACCACTCCGCGCGAAACCAGCAGCAGGGCATTTCCAGGAGCGAGATGGGCGGTTGGAGCCTCGTAGGTGGAAGCGGCAAATAAGCCCAACGGCAGCCCAGTAGCTCGCAGCTCGGCGATCTGATCGCCGTAGCGCAAGAGCCCGGGGGTGTGTCCGGCATTCACGTAGCAGATGGTGCCGAAGTCCTCGCTATAGCAGCCGACGAAGGCGGCGCAGACACAGACCGCAGAAGCACTGCGCCGAATGGCGGCGTTCAAATCCATGCAGAACTCCATCATCGCGTCGGCTTCGTTGATGTCCTCATCACTGAATCTGGCGCAGGCCGCTCTTTGAAACTCGTCCCTTGTGGCTGCGATGATGGACCGGTTCTCGGAGCGCTGTCCGGCGACATCCAGCAAGCCGAAGACGACGCGGTGGGGAGTGGTGCGCATGAAGTGGTAAAAGTCGCCGCCTAGACGCACCCCGTGCACCATGGCGGAGATTTCCGCTCCATCGACCGGCGGAAATTCGGCGCAGCTCGGGACAGGTGCTGTACTGCTCGAACTCGATCGCTGGAAAGGAAGTTTCATGGATCCCCGTAGGCACGCTCCTGCGTGGAGCGCAGGCGACAAAAATCATAATCCTAAACCGTGGAATTGCAAGTTTTTGCGACGCGTTCGGCAGGAGCGCCGCATCAACATACAAGGTAACCAGCCGGACTCCCGAAGTGGTTTCCGCGGACGGCAACCTCTATAATCCGGTAATCTATCTGTAACAGATTGGCTTGTGCGGTCGTCAGCTTCAGGCAAGTCTGAGCGTCAGAGAACGTCACCGCAGGGGTATCGAAAAATTGTGCGGCATTGCCGGATTTACTCATAAGAATTGGTCGCCGGCTCCTGACCGAATCCAATCCGCTACCGCCACCCTCACTCATCGCGGCCCCGATCAGCAGGGTTGTTTCCGCTCCTCCCTATGCTCGCTGGGAGCCACGCGGCTCAAGATCATCGATCTGGAAGGCGGAGACCAGCCGATCCAAAGCCTCGACGGCGACACTACCATTGTTTTCAACGGTGAGATCTACAACCACCTGGAACTCCGCCGCGAGCTGGAGGCGCTGGGGCATACCTTTGTAAGTCACTGCGACACCGAGACGGTGCTGCACGCGTTTCTGCAATGGGATACCGATTGCTTCAGCAGGCTGCGCGGCATGTTTGCCGTTGCCTTGTGGACGGATTCTGAGCGCCGGCTGGTTCTGGCCCGCGATCGCATAGGCATCAAGCCGCTGTATATCGCGGAACGGCGCGGTGATCTCTTCTTTGGCTCGGAGCTGAAGGCGATCCTGATTCATCCCGAGATTGAGCGCAACCTGAGCATGGACGGGTTGGACTGCTATCTCTCGCTCAATTATGTGCCGGCACCGTGGACACTGGTCGAGGGGATTGAAAAGGTCCTGCCGGGGCAGTGGGTGGAGTGGCGCAACGGACGCGTGCAACGCGAAGCGTACTGGACGCTTCCCGCTCAGCGCTATGGACCGTGGACACTGGAAACCGCCAAAGAAGAGTTCGACGCGCTGATGCGGCAGTCGATCAGCGAACATTTGGTTTCGGATGTGCCGCTGGGAATCTGGCTGAGCGGTGGCGTCGATTCTTCGACCATTCTGCATTATGCGGCGAGCGCTTCATCTTCGCGGCTGAAGACATTTTCGATCTCCTTTGCCGGACGCAGCTTCGACGAGACTCGTTACATCCAGGAAGTTGTTTCGGCGTACGGCACCGAGCATGAGCAGCTTGACCTCAATCCCGGTCAGGACCTGGAAGGAGCCATCGAAGAATTCGCCTACTACTCCGACGAGCCCAGCGCCGATGCCGGCGCGTTGCCGGTGTGGTTCCTGTCGAAGCTCTGCAAGACGCGCACCACCGTTGCCCTGAGCGGCGAAGGGGCCGACGAGTTGATGGGCGGCTACCTGACATACCGGGCGAACAACTTTGCCAAGCTGTTACGCAAGTTCCCTCGGCCCACAGTGCAGGCTGCGCTTTCGGCACTGCGGCACTGGCCGGTGTCGGACGAAAAGATCGGGCTGGAGTACAAGCTCAAGCGGCTGCTGGAAGGCTCGCTCATGACGCCGGCGCGGGCGCATGTCTACTGGAACGGAACTTTCTCCGAGGCCGGCAAAGAGCGTCTGCTGGCGGGCGAGTTCCCGCGCGCATTGAACGATCTGCTCAACGGCGCCGGCAACGGCTTCGGCAATGGACTGGGCTCCTACCTGCGGTTGGATCAGCGGTACTACCTGCCCGACGACATTCTGGTGAAATCCGATCGCATGAGCATGGCGCACTCGGTGGAGGTGCGGCCGCCGTTCCTCGACCATCGCATCATCGAGTTTGCAGCGACCTTGCCGCCGGAGCTGAAGATTCGCGGCTCGCGGCAGAAATTCCTGTTGAAGGAAGCGATGCGCGACAAGCTGCCCCAGGCGGTGCTGACCCGCAAGAAGGTCGGGTTCGACATCCCCGCGCACGAGTGGCTGCGCGGAATACTGCAGCCCATGCTTGTTGATACACTGAACGCAGGCCTAGCAGAACACCCCAGCCTGTTTCGGACAGATGAAGTCAACCGGCTCCTGCGGGAGCATCTGGAGCGGCGAATCAACGTCGGGTACCACCTCTGGGGGTTGATGATCCTGTTCCAATGGATGAAGAAATGGCGCATACAGTCGACTCCGTCGTCGACCCGGCAACAACTGCAACCCGAAGGAATCGCGATCTCTACCTGATCGTCATTCTTTGTTCGGCCCTCATTTACCTCGCGTGCATAATTTCTCCACCCCATCTGCAGGACGACGTTGATGCCGTCCAGGCGCAGATCGCGCGCAACATGCTCACCTCCGGCGATTACGTCACCGCGCGGCTGGACGGGATTCCGTACCTGGAGAAATCTCCACTTATCTATTGGCTGATCGCCGGCTCCTACAAAGTCTTCGGCGTACATGACTGGGCAGCAAGAATTCCGATTGCGCTGTCGTGCATTGCACTGTGCTGGCTGACCGCGGCGTTTGGGGTGTGGGCGTTCGGCCGCAAAGCAGGACTCTACGCCGGGCTTACGATTGCGATCTGTGTCGGCCTGTTTCTCTTTACCCGGGTGCTGATCCCGGATGTGATGCTGACGTTCACCATTGCGCTGGCGATGTGGGCATTCTTGCGAGTGCTCGACGAGGAGGAACCTCATCCCCGAGCGTGGGCATACGTGCTCGCCGCCAGCCTGGGTGTAGGCCTGCTGCTGAAGAGCCTGATTGCCGTAGTGTTTCCGGTTGGAGCGGCTTTGGTGTATCTGGCGCTGACCCGGCAGTTGTTCTCAGCGCGGACCTGGAAGCGCCTGCATCCGTTCACCGGAGCGCTGATTGCCCTAGCCATTGCTGCGCCTTGGCATGTGCTGGCGACCCTGCGCAATCCACCGTACTTCGCCTTCACTTTGCACAGCGGACCGGGTGAGTATCACGGCTTCCTGTGGTTTTATTTCATCAACGAACAGCTACTGCGCTTTCTGAACCTGCGCTACCCGCGCGACTACAGCACCGTCCCACGGCTGTATTTCTGGCTGTTTCACCTGGTGTGGCTGTTTCCCTTCAGCGTGTATTTTCCGGCGGTGTTTAAGCTGTCATACCGGCCGGTGGATCGCGCCGGTCGCACCCGCCTGCTGGCGCTTTGCTGGGCTGGATTCATTCTGGTCTTCTTCACCTTCTCCACCACGCAGGAGTATTACTCGATGCCCGCCTACCCGGCCATGGCGTTACTGCTGGGCTCGGCCATGGCGATGGGCGGGCGATGGGTGGAGCGTGGGACGCGCGTGCTGGGAGCGATCTGTGCGGCCGCTGCGGCAGCATGTATTGGGATCCTGATTGCTGTGCGCAATGTGCCCGTGATCGGCGACATCTCGCAAGCCGTTACTCACCAGGCGAACTACCGGCTGTCGCTGGGGCACATCGAGGACCTCACCCTGGATTCGTTTGCCTATCTGCGGCTGCCCCTGATGCTGGCGGCGGCGGCCTTCATCGTTGGCGCGATTGGAATGCTGTTATGGCACCGGCAGCGTGCGTTCCTGTCCGCAGTGGTGATGATGATTCTGTTCTACCAGGCGGCGCGGCTGGCGATGGTGCAGTTCGATCCCTATCTCTCGTCATACCCATTGGCCAACGTGCTGGAGCATTCACCGGACGGGCAACTGATCGCCTACGGCCATTACTATCCTTTCTCATCGGTCTTCTTTTACACGGACCGCCCTGGATTGCTGTGGCATGGCCGGCGCATGAACCTCATCTATGGCTCTTACGCGCCGGGTGCGCCAGATGTGTTTCTCGATGACGCGCAACTTGCCGGTTTGTGGCGTGGCGCGGGGCGGCAGTATCTGTTCCTGCCGGAAGAGGAACTGCCCCATCTGCGGGGGTTGGTGGATTCGCAGAATATCGTTATCCTTTCTAATAGTGGGGGAAAGCTGCTGGTCACAAACCAGAGTCTGCCGGGTGGCCGCTGAGGTTTGCGCCGGCAGGCTTGTGAATGCGCAGATCTGTTTCTGAGGAGAGCGAGTAAGAATGCCTGTAACCTACCTGCCGAGCGTCTGGATGGGTACGAATGTCTCGACCAAGCTGCTGCCGTCGAGAATTCGCCCGCTCTCGGCGCACCTCAAGCTGACCGAGAACTGCCAGGCCAAGTGCATCAGTTGCGATTACTGGAAGACGCGCTGGCAGGACGGGATCAGCACGGAGCGGGCAATTGAACTGATCAACGAGATCGATGCCTGCGGCATCCGTTCGCTGCGCCTTACCGGCGGCGAGCCGCTGCTGCGCAAAGACCTGTTCGAGGTGCTGGGCAAGTCGAACGCTTCGCGCCTCCATCGCATCATTCTTCAGACCAACGGTCTGGCGCTAAAAAAGCTGCATAAGGAAGTTAACGCCTCGCCAATCACCGACGTTGCAGTTTCCATCGACGGACTGAAAGCAGTCCAACGACCTTATTCGCGGGATTCGCGGTTACTTTGATCTTGGGATGGAAGGCCTCGCGATGCTCCGGGGCAAGCGGCTGGCGATTTCCGTCACCTTGAACAAGATGGCGGCGGGCGAGTTGGACGAGTTGGCCGAACGGGCCGCCGAGGTCGGCGCCCACCTGGAGTTCAACATCCTGAGCCAGAGCCTGTTCTTTCTCAAGGACGCTGATCTCGACTCGATGTGGCCGGAGCGCAGCGACGTTCATCAGATTGGAACATTCCTGCAGGGCCGCCGCCCGCAGTACGAGGTCGACTACATCACGCGCTATTACAATCGCGAAGAGCTCGCGGAGCCGCCATGCGTTCTCGGGTATTTGCAGGTATTCGTGATGTCGAATGGCGACGTGCTGACGGGCTGCTATCCCCTGCCGCCGGTAGGAAACATACTGCGCGAGAAGCTGGCCACAGTTCTGACGTCGGAAGCCTATGTTCGCCAGGCCGAGGCCATGGTGCGGCGCGAGTGTCCCGGGTGTACCTGCGGCGTCGAGTCGTCGCTGGCCATGAAGCACGGAGTTTCCAGCGCCTTCTTTGAGCTGAGCCAGCTTACGGGGAGCCGGAAGCAGGGCAACGGAGCGCAGGGAAACAAGCCGGCAAGCAAGCCCGCGACGCACATTTCGGAACCGGCTTCGGCGGCAAAGTAAAATCATAAGTTTGCGACACCAATAAGTTCTGAGGAGAGAACATGAGAATTGCCGTACTGGGTGGTGACGGCTATTGTGGTTGGGCAACAGCGCTGTACCTTTCCGCCCGGGGAAACTCGGTGGCCATTGTCGATAACTTCATTCGACGGCAGTGGGACCACGAACTCGGAGCGCAAACGCTGACCCCGATTCGTCCGCTGGCGGAGCGCTTGAGCGTGTGGCAGCAGCTCACCGGCAAGGCCATCGACTCATTCGTCGGCGACATTTGCGATTATGAATTCCTAAGCGAATTCGTTCGCACCTATGAGCCGGACGCCATCATTCACTTCGCCGAGCAGCGCTCTGCGCCGTACTCGATGATCGACCGCCAGCACGCGGTGTTCACCCAGCTCAACAATGTCGAAGGCACCCTCAATCTCCTTTATGCAATTCACGAACACGTGCCCGACTGCCACCTGGTGAAGCTGGGCACCATGGGCGAATACGGCACGCCGAACATCGACATCGAAGAGGGCTACATCAAGATCGAGCACAACGGACGCAGTGATGTGCTGCCGTTCCCCAAGCAGCCCGGCTCGTTCTATCACCTGTCGAAGGTGCACGACAGCCACAACATTGCCTTCGCCTGCAAGATCTGGGGCGTGCGCGCCACCGATCTCAACCAGGGCGTGGTCTACGGGACAGAGACCCCCGAAACCGTGATGGATGAGGCGCTGGTCAACCGCTTTGACTACGACGAAGTCTTCGGTACGGTGTTGAATCGCTTCTGTTCGCAGGCGGCACTCGGTTATCCGCTAACGGTCTATGGCAAGGGCGGACAGACGCGCGGCTTCCTCGACATTCAGGACACGGTGCGTTGCCTGGAGATCGCCTGCCAGAACCCGGCCAAGCCCGGCGAGTTCCGGGTCTTCAACCAGTTCACCGAGCAGTTCAGCGTGCTGGAGCTGGCGCAGATGGTGCAGAAAGCCGGCGCCGAAATCGGTCTGAAGGTGGAGATCGATCACCTGCCCGACCCGCGAGTGGAAGCGGAAGAACATTATTACAACGCTAAGCACTCGCGTCTGGTCGATCTCGGACTGAAGCCGCACAATCTGTCCGACACCTTGCTGGACTCAATGATTCATATCGCGATGAGGTATCGCCATCGCATTGATACCGGGTTGTTCCAGCCGCGAGTGAACTGGCGCAAGACGCGCAACCAGCGCAAGGCGACGAAGGCGGACGCGGCTCCAGCGCTGGATAAGACGCTGGTGTAATGTGCGGCGCTCCGGCGGCGTGTGAGGATTCACGTTCATTAATGGGGGATATGGTCCGTTTGGCGGCGGACCGTATCCCCTGATTTTGTTAGGAGAGTCTTGCTGCGGACCTGAAGGTCCGCACTACCTGCGCTACTCTGCTGTCCCCACCGGAACCAACTCACCGTTGCGTATGTAGTATTCGTGATTGCGCCAGCTAATGGTGTTGCGGGTGAAACTCCTCAACCAGATACCTACCGCGAGCGCGTCCCAAAGCGGGATCAGCAGGAAGTAACGAAGGTGGAACGGCTGCTTTAGACCCCAGCTCCCGATGAGCCAGGTCATCGCCAGCCTGAATGCGAGATAGCCGCCAAGATAGGCAATTCCAATCGCCTGCGACCGGCTGACCAGGGCGGCGATGAGCGCCCAGGGCAAGCCGAAGGTGAACAGCAGCCCGACGTGTCCCCAGGGGCGCATGTGGCGCATCACGACCATCCAGCGCAGGCGCTTCAGCAGCAGGTCGCGCATGGAGTGGAAGTCAGCCACCGTGCTCACCGAGTAGCGAAGCAGCTTCACTTCGTATCCCTGATCGGCGATGAGGCGCCCGACTAACAGGTCGTCTCCGGGGCGATTCTCAATCGCTTCAAAGCCACCAAAACCTTCCAGGCGCGCACGCGTGGTGACGATGGTGGGGCCCAGCGCGAACTTCACGCCGTCCAGCAGCCATGCGACCAGGATTCCCGGATAGAAATCGGACAGCATTCCGACTGACTGAAGCCGCTGCACCACTGAGGTCTCATGCGTCGGCACATAAAAGCATGTAACGGCGCCCACCTTGGCATTGGCCAGCGGAGCGACAACCTTGCGCAAGTAGCTGGCTTCGGCGCGTACATCGCTGTCGTTGATGACCAGCACGTCGTGCCGTGCTTCGTGCGTCAGTCGCGCCAGCTTGGCAACTTTGTCGTTGGTCGCGTCGCGTCCGGAACCGTACAAAAGGCGTATGTTGCGGGCAGGGAAGTCGGCCTTCAGCTTTTCGATCACAGGAACGACAGGGTCCGAAGCATCGCCCACGCAAAACAGGATTTCGTAGTCGGGATAATCCTGGCGGCAGAAGCTGGCAAAGTTTTCGTAGGCGTCAGGATCGAGCCCGCGCACCGGCTTGATCACGCTTACCGGCGGCGTGTAATCCGAGTGCTCGTTTACAGCGTTTTCGTCAGAAAGGAAGTAACGCCATGAACTGAACAGAGCGAGGACGTAATAGACAAAAGGTGCGCCGGCGACAACCAGCAGCGCATACTTCGTCATGTGATAGCCCATCGGCTCCTCGTGGGTTTTTTGTTACAGAATTTACAGGGACTGGCAACAGTGTAGACGATTGGCAATGTTGTTGCTAAGGAGCTACCGGCCTCTGGCGCTCAGAGATGCAACTTGCAGTTGAGGCTGAGGTCGCGGCGGACCGGCATCACGACCGCTTGCGTGTGACCGCCTCAAGCGCGCCATTATCCTGGGTCGGAGCTGTTGCGAGTGGGCGTGCGGGATTGCCCACCACCAGCGTGCGCGGCGGTACCGGCTTGGTGACGACGGACCCTGCTCCTACAGTAGCGCCGTCCCCGAGATCGGACATAACGACGGCTGCGTCCCCGATCCAGCAATCGGACCCGATCACGATTCGATCCTTGACGAGGTTGCTCAAGCTCCCATCCGGATTTCGCACATGCTGGCGGCGTCCGCTGGGAATCAGTACGTGCGAGGCGATCTGGCAACCACGCCCGATGGCGGAGCGGCCGATCACGCCATAGCTGCCAATCGAGACCAACGGTCCAACCAATGTGTCGGGCTCAACGAAGTAGGTGCCGAACGAAAGCGTGACGTCGATTGAGCAGTCGCGCAGCGTCAGCTTGTAATACGCAGCCCGCAGATAGCTGCCCGGCATTCCCGGACCCAGGGCAAAGAACTGCGCAAAGAAGGTGTACACGGGCTTCAGGCGCCCAAACACAGCCAGGACAGCCGCCGGCAAGACGATGACCAGCGCTACTCCCTGGAACAAGCGCTTTATGCCAAGCTTCACCAGCCTCACCTACGCCCCCCGCAAGAATTCCATCGGCCGAAATGAAAACAATCGCAACTATAAACTGAATCGATTCTCCGCAGAAGCCGATTTGGACACAGATGGCCAAGCGACTAAGCGAAGTCTTGGACGAATGGAGGGAAGAAGTGGTCGCAACACCGAAGGGAAATCTGAGAATGGAAATCTGAGCGTTCTGGCCATTTCCTGTGGATCGAACAAGGAAATGGCGGGGTCGACGGGACTCGAACCCGCGGCCTCTGCCGTGACAGGGCAGCGTTCTAACCAACTGAACTACGACCCCGCTTTTGTTTGTAATGGGTTAGCGGAAACCCTCGGAGGGCAAAGCGGCGTACGCGGCAATTCCCAGCCGAACGTATGTGATTGTAACAGATATTTCGCTCCGCGCGCTTGCGTGGGCAAAAGCTGATCGCAGCTGAATCTCAGCGAGGGGAAAGCCGCAGATTCAGCCATTACCCCAAAGCTGGTCGCGTCTCAATCCAAATTGAACCGTTACAGCTACGCTTTCTCGTCTCAATAAGGTGAGAGAGCGAAGGAGATGAAGCCGGCGACTCCATCCCCCGGAAGCCCAGTGCAGTCTTGCCAGGAGAACGCCAGCTTACATTACCTTCTGGTAGTTTGAATTCTGGTCGGTCACTGTCAGGTGCTTCTGCTCACCATTGATCGTCGAGGTTGTCACGTGGTTCGTGCCATCCGGAAGTTGCGCAAACTGAGCACTGATGGTCACTACATTTTTGGGATCGTTTAGATAGGAGTTCACCTGAATGCTGACCGGAGCTTTAGTCTGCTCGCTGATTGTCAGGGTTACCTGGTCGTTGGGCTTGACGAAGCTCTTGATGACCAGGCTCACCGTGCCATTGCCCGGTTGAATCGACAGATTGCCCTGCTGCTTGGCCTGCATAAGGCGGTCCGGATTGGGCGTGGTGTACTGCTTGGCCAGCGCGCCAATCGCCTGTCCATATTCCTGGTACTCGGCCTTCTTCTTGTCGACAATGCGCTCTTTCAGCCGGCCTTCACGTCCGCCGCCCGATTGCGCCTGCTGATTGTTGACCAGCGTCTTCTGCTGCTGGCCATTCATCATCCTCACCTGGTATGTCTTAGTGTCTTTGACTTCGCCCTTGATGGCGATGGTCTCAGTCTCCGTCCACATGTACTGTGCCAGCTTCTGCTTATTCGCGACCATATGCTGCCGGATGGACATCAGCTTCTCTTCCATCTGCGGGTTCTGAGCCACGCTAAGCGCTGCGCTCAGAGCCAGCACAGCAATCGTCAGATGCTTAAATCTCATAATTTCTCCTTGATTTGCGTTCAAGCACATCCCAATGTACTACCTTACTGAACCAGAGGTGGTTCCGAACTATTGCGCCACCGTCACCGCCGGCGGCTTCCAGGTTCCATCCCCTGGAGGCAGGATCGACGGCCCGGGTGGCTCCTTCGGCCAATAGAGCCGCATGACCAGATAGATGGGCCCGTTGGGAGCGGGCAGCCAGTTGGCTTTCTTGCCGGCTGCGGGCGCGTCCTTCTGGATGTAAATCGTCAGCGACCCGTCCGGGTTCTTCTTCATACCCGGCAACATCGGCGAGTTGATGAGATAGCGATTGATGGGGTTCTCAATCAGCAACTGCGTTTTGCCGTCGTACATAGTGACTGACCAGAACGCGTTGACCGGTGGCAGTTCGCCTTTCGCGAACGTCAGAGTGTAATTGTGTTTGCTACCGTCAAGCTCTGCGCCACTCCCGTCTTTCTTCGTCAGCGGATACATCGCCTCTTGCGGATCGTTGCCGTAGATTCCCGCCTTGGCAGCGGCGGCCAGCAGCAGATAGTCGCCCTTGTAAAAAGATCGGTCGCCTTGCGCCGCGCCGACCTGCCAACCATTGATGTCCCTCCCAAGATTCGCCGCGCGCTTGTTGATGGTGTCGAAGCCCTCTTTCACTCCCACTGCGAGCTCAGCTTTTTGCGCCTCGGAGAGCTTGCTCTCATCCCACGGCTGCCCTGGCGCAATGCCTATCGTGGCCATCCTGGAGCGGATCGCCTTGTCCTGGTCCACCTCGGGGCAGAACTGCATAAGGAAGTTCAGGTACTTGGGGAAGTCCAGCTTGAACGCGGCCTCGGTCATTGCCGGCCACTCGATCGCCGGAGCGGCCACCGGAGCCGGCTGCTTCAAGTACGCCGATAGCGGCTGCGCGGAGTAGCCCTTCTGCACCTTGAGGACGTTAGGCATGTCAGCCGCGTTGAAGAGCTGGGTGCGGAAGATGGCAATGGCAAACTGCGTCTCAACAGGAAAGACCTTCTTAATGCCCTGGGGCGCCTCTCCCTTCCAGCTTGGCCCGGCCACCAGGTAGCAGCCCCCGTCGTTTCCCGTTGTCCGGCTGCCGATATATCCCACGTTGTAGGAATACAGGTCTGAAAGCTGGACCGCATAGTACCGGCGCTTTTCGATCTTCGGCACGCAGATGACCACGGGCTCGGCGCGCAGGTCCATCTCCAGCAGCGAGTATGGCGTGTCGGCATTCGGAGTGACCACGGCGGTATCTTTGGGAGTAGAGGTACTGGAATCACTCCAGATTTGATTGAATGGCGCTTTGTATTGCGAGTTCGTCTTATCAATCGTGAACTCGTACATGGCCTTATAAGCCGCGATCATCGGGAAGCCGTAGATGTAGGCTTCCTTGTAGTCGTCTTTGTGCGAGACGGCCTCGCCCGCCGGGCTTTGTTCCTGTTTGTTGCAGGCTGTGCTGCCCAGCATGAATAAGAGTGCTAATAACGCAACTGCGAACTTTGTTTTCATGATTCCTCTCGCGCGGTGCTGAGTTGTCCTGCGGACACAAGCGCACGCCTCCGCAAAACCGGGGTAAGAAAGCTGCCCCACCTTAATCCTACAGAAAGCCGAACGAAACTAGCATCCTTGCTAGTCAAGCAGAGAAGAATTCGCAGGGCCGAAATGCGCAGAAGATTCCGTTTAACGCGGCTTGAGCGGCTCAGCTTTCGCAATCCGGCGACAGATGTCTTGCGCGTCCTGGTCGATATGATTCCAGAACCTTAGCAGGCCACTGCACAGGTAGTTCAGTCCCACCTCGCCTTCAGGCGTGCGGACCAGCCGGTTCTTGGGACACTCGCCATTGCAGGCGAACAGATACTTGCACTCGCGGCAACGCTTGGGCAGGGTGTTGAACTTGTCGAAGCCAAATTGCTTTTGCCGCTCCGAGAAGACCATGCGCGAGCTGGAGGTCTCCAGGATGTTACCCAGTTTGTATTCGGGATACACATAGTGATCGCAGGAATACAAGCTGCCATCGTGCTCCAGGGCGACGCCCTTGCCGCAAAACTCGTGGTAGATGCAGAGCTGGGAAGGCTGGCCCATCCACTGCGCCACGGCGGTCTCGAACAGGTTGACGAAGACCTTGCCCATGTCGCGGCGATACCACTCGTCCCACGTCTTGCACAGAAAGTAGCCCCAGTCGTCAGGATCAATCGACCAGTCGGTGACCACCGAATCAGGACCGCCAGGATGCGCCGCGGGTGAATCATAGATCGGCAACGTGGCTTCGTCCCACATCTGGGGAGCGACATTGCGAAAGACGTTCGGCTCGACGCAGGGAATGAACTGCATCTCGCGCGGGCGAACTTCGTTGCGCAAGAAGCGGTACACGTCCAATGGCTTCCTTGCGTTGACGCGGTTAATAACGCTGAGCGAGTTGAATGGCACGCCGTGCCGGTGCAGCATCTGCGACGCAGCAAAGACCTTTTTGAAGGTAGGCTTGCCGTCTTTGGTGATGCGATAGTGGTCGTGGAGTTCTTCCGGACCGTCGATGCTCAGGCCGACCAGAAACTTGTTGCGTTTGAGGAAGGCTCCCCAATCGTCGTTGAGCAGCGTGCCGTTCGTCTGCAAATCGTTTTCGATGCGCTGGCCGGGCTTCTTGTACTTCTGTTCCAGCTCGACCGCCCTCTCAAAGAACTCCAGCCCAAGCAGCGTCGGTTCGCCGCCTTGCCAGGAAAAAACCACCTCGTCGCGGTCCTGTCCTTCGATGTACTGCCGGATGTGGGCTTCGAGAATTTCGTCGGTGATCTGGAACTTGCTGTTGCTGCCCAGCAGTTCCTCTTTGTGCAAGTAGTAGCAGTAAGTGCAGTCGATATTGCAGATCGCCCCGACCGGCTTGATCATCGCATGATAGGCGCGCGTCGCCCCTTGCTGTCGAGGGAAGGGCGAAAGGTCACCGATCTGCACGAGCTGGTTCATGATAGCCATAGCCAGGTTCCAGTTTATAACGGGGTGTGCGTTACACACACCCCGTCCATCAACAACATCGACCGGCAGATTAGTCGCTCATCGGCGAAGCCTTTGGCATATTGTTGGGATCCAGCAAAGGTAACGGATTCTTTGGATGCTGGAGGTCGGGGATCAGGTCGTTTGACGCTCCGCCTGGGAACCGCTCGATGCTGGGATACTTGATGATCGACTCGTCGAACTCGCGCAATGCCTGTGAGAACAGCGCCGCAGTCCAGCCGTTGTCCTGTCCTGAGTACCTTCCCGGCGACGTGGTCATTCCGCGAGTTGGCGCCGCGCCGTTGAAGACCATGTCGTACCTCTCGTAGGGATCCATGGTGAGGTTATACACGGCGGGGATAGAACCCAGATTTTGCGAGGGGCCTAGCCATTCCGACTTCGCCGTCCACATGAACTTCCATGCAATATTCACCCACGGCTCGTTAGGATCCCCACCGATGTCGGCGCGGATCGCGTTCAGATACTCGCCGTTGACGTAAATCCACGACTTGCGCGCAGAGTGCTGCGCCTTGCCCAGGATGTAGGCGCTGTTGTCGATGCTGTCGAAGTAGATGGGTTTGCCGTTGTTGTCCTTCCACGCGCCGTGCGGCGGTGGCGTAATGCCTGTCATCGCTGCCAAGGTAGACCAGCAATCGATATGCGACATCATCTCGCCGTAGGTCACACCCGCCGGGATGTGTCCGGGCCACCACATAATGGCCGGAACGCGCCAGCCACCTTCAAAAGCCGAGCCTTTCTCGCCGCGGAACGGGGTAGTTCCGGCATCAGGATAGGCGTCGAGCCACGCGCCGTTGTCGGCGGTCAGGATGACGATAGTGTTGGGCGCATTCTCGCGTATGGCGTCCATCACCTTACCGATGTCAGCGTCCATCTCCATGAGCGAATCCGAGTAGTCGCCGAGGTGCGACTTGCCCCTGAAATCGGGTGCCGCATTGGTCGGGTTGTGCATCTTAATCCAATTCACGTCCATGAAAAACGGCTTGCCACTTTTGGCGTGGGCTTTGATGTATTCAACGGCGTAGTCGGCCTGCCGTTCGTCCATGGTGGCCATGTAGTCATAAGTGATCTTGGCGACCTGCGTGGCAGGCTGGCCAGCCACGCCTTCCCACTCGTACAAGTTCACGATCGAGTCAAAAGCTTTCTCGAATTCCGGGTTGTATGAGGGGAACCAGGGGTGAAACCACTTCGACGTGTCGGGGTAGGAGTAGACACCGGCGTAGTAGGCGGCGAACTCTTTCATCTCATCGAAGCCATGCTCAATCGGATAGGCCGCCGGCTTGTCCCCCAGGTGCCACTTGCCGGAGAAGTAGGTTGAGTAACCATTCTTCTTGAAGAATTCCGCGATGGTTGGTGTCTCGGGCCGCAGGTAGTTCTCGTCACCCGGCGCGACCACGATCGACAGCGCTGTGCGTATAGGTATGCGCCCAGTCATGAACGAAGCACGACCGGCCGTGCAACTTGCCTGTCCATACCAACTGGTAAAGAGGGCACCCTCTTTGGCCATCTTGTCGATGTTGGGGGTTGGATGGCCGAGGGTTGCGCCTCCCCCCGAATAGGCGCCGAAGTCATTCCATCCGGTATCGTCAGTCATCAGCATGACGATGTTGGGTCGTTCCGAATTTGTGGACGGCGTCTGTGCGACTAGGCTCCTGCCGGCCAGCAGGACGCTGGACAGGGCCAAAGCTCCTAGGCTTGCTCTACGAAAACTTGCTCCTAAGTCCATGCTGCTTCTCCTTTAACTGCGTAACGACAAACTGATTCCAGTGACCAGCCACCGAAGCGGACGACACGGGTGATTCAATTGGTATGGTCCGGAATTTGTCTGAGCCTGCCAGAAGCTCCTGGGAGAAGACCCCTAATGATAGCAAACCGCTTGGCGAAAAGCTGCTACCAAGTCTTAGCTCTTCTTACCTTGTCTGTGGTCGAAGGAGAGCGAGACACTACGCAGCGCAGACAACCGATGCGAATGCCTGTGGATGCGCCGCCGATGCGGCTGCTGCCATCCGATGCCGGGCTCACTTCTGCCAAGCAAAAATCCGCTTCCAGTCGTTCTTCATGCTGATCACAGTCCAGCCTTTTGACTTGGCTTCGTCATAGAGTGCCTGGGTAAAGGTCCCGACCTGCGTGGCGGGTAGTTTCTGGGCCGGGCCGTAGGCGTATTCACGCTCGGCATCGTCATGCAGCACCAGCATCATCAGGGGAGCGCCGCCACCTGCCATGGTGTACTCCAGCATTTGCCGGTCGCCGGTGGAATTGCCAAACGCTGCCTTGGAGTGCTTTCCGGTAAACAGGTAGATATCTTCCGCCTTGCCGGAGAAATTGTTGTTGAGCAGCAGCTTCGGTGCTCGCATCAGGATGCCCTCACCCTGCTTGTTGTATTCGTACTGGGTGTCGAAGGCCGAGCCGATGATCTGCTCCGGAGGAATGCCATATACCTGTTCGGCGTAGGCGCGAACGAAGTCCTGGCCTCCGCCGGTAACAATGTAGGTCTTGTATCCGTTGGCCCGAAGATACTGCATGAGCTCCAGCATCGGCTGATAGACGAGCTCCGTATAGGGCCGATGCCACCGCGGGTCTTTTGCCTTCGCGATCCAATCTTTGACGATGGCGCTGAACTGCTCGGTCGTCATGCCGGTGTGGGTTGCCGCGATGATCGTCTCCAGGTCCTTCATCGTGAATTTCGCCATCGCCGCCTTGTCATTGGCGAGCACGGCGGCAAAAGGCTGGGTCGTCTTCCATGCAGGATGCTCAGGCGCCAACGCCACGACTCGGTCGAGAGCGAAAACCACCTGCGTGTACATGGGATGCTCAACCCAAGTGGTGCCGTCCTGGTCGAAGGTAGCAACACGCTGCGCTGGCGGCACGAAGTTCGGACTCGAGGAATCTGTGGTGGTCTTTACGAAGTTGACAATTGCTTGCTTGGCAGGGCCATCATTCCACGACGGCAGCGCGTCCTGGGCGCATGCTGCAATCGCCAACAGACAGGTTGCCAGCAGAACGAACCGGTATTTGGCAGTCCTGGGGCGAGAAAGACGAACTAGGGGAATGATCGTTCGCAAGCCTAAATTCATCGATATTCTCCTTGAATGAATGATGAGCTTACTACTCCCTGGATCCGCTCCTCTTATTCCTCTTTCGATCCAAGTCATGTTCAGTAAGAGCGGGGCGGCCCTCGCGAGCTGCCCCGTTAACTATTACTTCACCAGTTCGATCTCCCCCGGCCGCCAAGTCTTGTCGAACCAAGGTTCGAGCGGACCGTACAGGCGCAGGATCATGAACCAGCCCTTCTTGGGGATGGTCTGCACCCAGTTGTTCTCTTCTCCCGCGGGAGCTTTCGGAGCAAAGTACACATCCACTGACCCGTCCGCATTCACCTTCAGTCCTTTGTTTTGGCTGCTGACGCTGGGGTACTGCTGATCGGTCTGGAGCATGGAGCGAGTCTGGTTGTCGTACACGATAACCGACCAGAAGTCCTTCACCGGGATGTGCGGCGGCAGGTGCATTTTGTAGGTCTTGCCGCCGTTGAACGCGTTGCCGTTTGCGTCGGTGGCGGACCACGGATACTGCGACCCCTGGCCGACCATCTTCACTTGCATCGCGGGCGTGACGCCGGTCGCGAAATAGTAGAAGAAAATGTATCCGTCGAGGTTGCTGACACCCGGGGAAACCAGGAACTGGTAACCGCCAAAATAGGGAAGGCGCCACGAACTATCCGGATAGAAATATGCGTTCTTGTCGCGCATGTGGAAAGCAAGGGTCCGCGCGGTCACCGCCCCGATATTGGCGGCGTCTTCCAGGATCTTCTTCATCCGCGCGTCGGGATTGAACGGCTTGCCCTTTTCGATGCCGATCGACGCAAACAGGCCCATCATGGTCGGATCATTCGGTGCGGGCGGCTCCTCCTGGATCACTTCGTTCAGCAGTTCCCAGAATGAGTAATCGCTCGGCGCTACAAAGTTTGACGGAATCCCGGAAAGATTGACGAACTTCGTCGTCGGAGGATTGGCAGCATCCGCCAGCGGATAGATCTTCAGGTTCTTCTTGACTGACTCGACCCCAGGGGCAGGAGACCCATTCACCAGGAAGCTCCGGAAGGGCACCCAGTTTCCGTAGGTGGCTGGCCGCACGACGAAATAGCGCTCCGGCACCTGCCCTTTGTATCCTGGCGGCAGAATGAGATACTTGCCGCCCTTCCCCTTGTCGGCGCCGGTGATGCCGACGTCGGCGACCCAGCGGTAGTAGAAGTCGTCGATGCCCCCCAAGACCTTGGGCGGAATCTCCATCACCACCGGACCTTTATGGGTGTCGATCCAGATGAAGCTGTAGACCGTGTTATCGTTCGCCGTCAGCTCCACAGTCTTCGAATCGACGAGGTTTTCCCAAATGACGTCGGTCTGGTTGTCCGGTCCATACTTACGTAGTGAGTCGCGCATGCTGGCCTGATTCACAATCGGAATGGCCAAAAGGTACGCCTGAAGAGCACGCGACCGATCCAGGTTGTCGTAGATCTTCTCGGCGGTAGAGGGGTCGGGGTTGCCATCGGTCAGGTGCAGCGTGCCAATGGAAGTATCGAGCTTGTCAGGCGTCGCAACACCCGGCGCGATAGGCGTGGTCATTTTGTATTGCTGCGCAGCGACGGACGTAGCCGCCGCCGCAGCAAGCACCAATGCCGCTATGAGTGCTGAGAGAGAATGAACAGATTTCATTGAAACCTCCGGGTTTGCAAGCAGATTTAGGATAGTCCGCACTTGCGAACTGCCGATCCGTGGATTTTCCGGTTGAAGTCGCGGGCCGTGCCGAACATGTTCCGCACGACCCGCAGGTTCATTAGCGAAGTGACGTTACTGAATCCCCAAGGCGGCTTTCTGCATGCCCTCTTGCAGCTTCTTTATTTCCGTAGGCGACAACTGCGGACGGTCGATTTTGATCGTCAGCTTGTTGAACTTCGCCGTCAGCGGGAACGGTGGCAGATAGTCGGCATCGTTCACACCGGTGATGGTGTCCTGGCCGATGTCGAAGCTCTCGTCCCACTGCAGGATGATGGGGATCGTTTTCTCCATTCGCTTGGTGTCAACCACCTTGCCGTCGACCTTTAGCGTGCCGGTGCCGCCCTTGCCAATGCCGGAGAAGTTGTTATACGCCATGGTGCCGACGCCCAGGCCGTCATACTTGAAGTCGAACTCGACGGTGTGCCGGCCAGGCGCGAGCGCCTCGGGGGCCTCCCACTTGATCCACTCCAGATCAAGCATGTTCCAGCAAAACACCGGCTTGTCCTTGAGCAGGTAGAAACCCCAGCCTGCAAAACGTCCGCCGGAGGTTGCAATCATCCCCTCGGCGCCGCCTTCCGGCACCGTGATATCAGCCGTGAGGCTGTAGGAAGTGTCGAGCAGGTAGGGCGCATCGCCCTGCGGAGTGCCGATCATGGGATGCGTGTAAACCAACTCACTGAGGCCGGCGGTGAGGCTCGGCTTTGGGGACGCGACTCTGGCTCCTACCGACGCGTCCAGCGGAAAGACCTGAAACTTCTTGGCCTCCTCGACGAACAGCTTCCGCATCTCTGTGACCTTCTCCGGATGCTGTGCGGCGATATCGTCGTACTGGTTCCAGCTCTTACTCAGGTCATAGAGCTGGAACACCTGGTTGTTAAGCGGGTCCGGGTTGGCAGGACTGAACGCGTCCCACGGCGCGCGGTTGGGCTTGGTGCTCAACAGCCACCCGTCGTCATAGAGTGCCCATTGACCCATCATCTCGAAGTATTGGACTTTGTGCCGGGACGGCACCTTGGCGTTGGCGGGGTCGAAGGTGTAGGTGAAACTGGTGCCTTCGATCGGCTTCTGCTTGATGCCGTCTACGTATTCCGGCGCGGGAATGCCCGTGGCTTCGAGCAGCGTCGGCACCACGTCGATGTCGTGGATGAACTGCTGGCGCAGGCCACCCTTGTCCTTGATGCGAGCCGGCCACGAGACGACCATGTTCTGGTTGGTGCCGCCGAAGCGGGAGGCGTTCTGCTTGAACCAGTCGAAGGGGGTATCAAACGCCCACGACCAGCCGGCCGACATGTGGTTGTAGGCGAATTCGGTGCCCCATGCGTCGTAGAACTTCATCTGCACGTCTACCGGCGGCTGGAAGCCATTGAAAAACGCGACCTCGCTATACGTGCCTTGCGGTCCGCCTTCGGCGCTGGTGCCGTTGTCGCCGTTCTGGTAGATGATCAGGGTGTTGTCAAGCTTACCCATGTCCTCGAACGCCTGAATGACTCGCCCAATTTCGTAGTCGTTGTAGGCTACGTAGGCGGCGAATACTTCAGCCTGGCGGATGAAGAGCTTCTTCGCCTCGGGCGTGAGCTTGTCCCACGGCGTGAGCATGTCGGCGGGCCACGGTGTCAGCTTCATACCCTTGGGGATCACCCCGAGTTTCTGCTGGTTTTCGAAGATGCGCTCGCGCAGCTTCTCGTAGCCGTCGTCGAACAAATGCATCGCGTGGATCTTGTCCACCCACTCCTTAGTCGGGTGGTGCGGTGCGTGCGAGGCGCCGGGCACGTAATAGATAAAGATCGGCTGCTCCGGGTCGGTCTGGTGAATTCGGTACATCCAGTCGATGGCGTCGTCGGCCATCGCCGTGACCAGGTTCCAGGAAGGTTCCTTGCCGGTGACTGGCCATGTCACCGCCTTTGGATCCGAGCGGTCCATCTTCAGGGTGCCCTCGTGACCAATCCAGGGATAGATCTGGGTCGTGTTGCGGAAGAGGTTCGGCCCCCACTGGTTCGCGTCGCCGCCGACGAAACCGTAGAAGTAGTCGAAGCCCATGCCGGTGGGCCACTGCGTGAACGGCCCGACCTGGCTTGCCTGGTACGCCGGCGTGTTGTGGTCCTTGCCGAACCAACTCGTCGCGTAGCCGTTGTCGCGCAGGATGCGGCCGATCGTCGCACTGTTCAAGGGGATAACGCTGTCGTAACCGGGGTAGCCGGTGGCCTGCTCGGAAATTACGCCAAAGCCGACCGAATGATGATTGCGCCCGGTGATCAGTGCAGCCCGCGTCGGAGAGCACAGCGACGTTGAGAACACCCGGTTGTAGCGTAGTCCCATGGCCGCGATGCGGTCCATGCTCGGCGTCGGGATGACGCCACCGAAGGTGCTCGGTACGCCAAAGCCGGCGTCGTCCGTCATGATGAGCAGAACATTGGGAGCGCCCTTGGGAGGCACAATGCGCGGCGGCCACCATGGCGTGGAGTGGAGTGCGTCGTCCTTAATCACGCCTCCAAACGTCGGCGCCGGTGGCGGCAGTTGTTTGCCGTCAATGGTTGTGGTCGCGCAAGGCGAACCGATCGGACAGGCGGGCTGCTGCGCCCCCGCAATCTGCGCTGTCAATGCCGCCACCATCATCACGGCAGGCTTGCGAAATTTCTTCATATGTGAGTTCATAAGTCCTCTCTTGCGGGCGCGATGGTGCCGCACCCGCAGCATGACATTCCCAAACCGGCAATGGACTTGCCTGCAGGGTACCCCCATCCAGCCTACGGGGAACTAGCAGTATTGCCAGATAACGACTTAAAAAAGTTAGCCAGGCCGGGCACAAATTCCCACAATGGGAAAAGGCTTCATGCCCGCTGCCGCGCGGCACAAGTGCCCGGCTACCATCGTTGCGCGACGACCTGATGCTTCAGGGTCGGCTCTTTGTATCCTTTCGGCTTTTGCCTCGGCGGCAGCTCGGGAGGAGTATAGGGGACCTCCTCATAAGGAATGCGGCTGAGAATATCGGCGATGCAGTTGAGCCGGGCTCGCTTCTTGTCATCGGAAGGCACGAGATACCACGGCGCAAAAGGAACATCGGTCGCACTCAACATAGCATCGCGCGCACGCGAGTAGTCATACCAGCGCCGGTGCGATTCCAAATCCATGGGGCTGAGCTTCCAGCGTTTCGACGGGTCCTCGATGCGACCGAGAAAACGCTTGTGCTGCTCCTTTTCGGAGACGTCGAGCCAATATTTCAGCAGGATGATGCCGTTGTTGATCAGCACCGCTTCGAACGCCGGACACCCCTTGAGGAACTTCCGGTATTCCTCATCGGAGCAGAATCCCATGACATGCTCGACCCCGGCGCGGTTATACCAGCTGCGATCGAAGATGACGATCTCTCCTCCCGCGGGAAGCTGTTCAAAGTAGCGTTGGGCGTAAAGTTGCGTCTTCTGGCGCTCTGTCGGAGCCGGCAGCGCGACCAGACGAAACACGCGAGGACTGACGCGTTCCATGATGCGCTTGATGATGCCGCCCTTGCCGGCAGCGTCGCGGCCCTCGAAGACGATCACGATGCGCGCGCCGGTCTTCTTCACCCACTCCTGGAGCTTCACCAACTCCACCTGTAGCTTGAACAGCTCGGCCTCATATTCCTTCTTGTCGAGCTTCTGCTGCCCTGCATCACTCACTGCCTGGCCTCGGCTGGCCTCGCCGGAACCGGCTTTATTCTTGTGCTTTTGCTTGTTCGACTTCTTTGCCATAGATCACCTTTCGGCTTCCGAGAGATTTCTTAGCCAGTTACTTATTCGCTGTCATGTTAATACGCGATGAGCCAGTTCCATATCCCGCCGGAGTGGTAGGTGGTGAGCCGAAAGCTGCGACTCGGGTTCCGGAGGGTGACGCAGGTCATGGCCCAGGGAGTAACTGGGGAAATCCCACACCGTGCCAATCACGATCACAATGACCGCGATAGGTTCACTACAGGTCGCGATAACTGCGGAAGCGCTTTTGACGATCCAGCACGTTTCATTCTTCCAGCAGCGGCGTGTCTGGGCTGCCTCCGACCCAGGCAAGAAACAGCTTGTAACCTACGGACAAGACGATGGCTCCGATGAACAGACCAATAATGCCCATGGCTGCGAATCCGCCAATCGCTCCCAGAAACACAACCAGGATAGGAACCGCGGCACCCCGTCCCAGCAGCACTGGCTTTAGCACGTTGTCGCTGAACCCTACTACCAGGCACCAGATGAGAAAGATCACAGCCTTGGTGGTGCTCGCGGTTGCAAAGACATAAATTACCGCGGGAATGAGAACGATGACTCCCACCTGAAGTACGGCTGCGATTAGGAACATCACCGACCACAAACCCGCCCCGGGCAGTCCTTCCACCAGAAAGCCGATTGCGGCCAGGACTGCTTGGATCACCGCGACTCCAACAATACCGAGCGTGACGCTACGTATGGTGGTGCCGACCAGTTTCTGGAATTCCAGCCCCTGCGCGTCAAACAGGCGGGTGAACAATGCGCTTGTCGCTTTGTAGCAAGCCGCGGACTTGGCCAGCATGGCCCCGGCAATAACGATCGAGATTAGCAGTTGCAGCACCGTCAGGCCAACCCCAGCCGAAGCCGAAACCACTCCGGGGACCATGGACTTCAACTGCGGGAGGAATTGCCGGAACAAGCCCGATAGATTCTGCGAGGCGTTGCTCCAGAGATCATTCAACGGCGCGCCTATGAGCGGCCAGTCCCGAACCCCGGACGGCGGCGGTGGAACGAGCGCCTTGCCCGCTTTGATCTGTTCGCTTATCGCTTGAACACCCGACAGTAGACTGCTCCCCAGCAAAATGGCCGGAATAATCACAATCGCCAGCAGAACTGCGGAAAGCAGGGCCGCGGCGATGACTCCTCGTCCCTTCAGCAGTTTCTGCAGCTTGCGGAAGCCAGGATAGGCGGCGACGGCGATGATCGTGCCCCACGCCACCATCGGAATGAAAGGGCGCAGGATCAGGTAACAAGCCGTGGCCAGAAGGAACGCGAGGCCAATGTGAATAGCGGCCTCCAGCGCGCGGTTGATTTGCTCCTTCCCAGATGCAGTTTGCGAAGAGGGCACAGCATCCTCCTGAGAGCGCGGGCGCTGCTATAGATCAAACTGCAAAGACGCTTTCACCCTGATGATAACCCGGCTGTTCGCGTTCAAAACAGGGTGTCTTGGGTGCGGCGCGTGATTCATAACCCAGCCAAGTGCAAACCTCGAGGCCGAAAAATCGATGTCGTCGGTGAGTTGTCCAGGTGCAAATCTGAGCTATCTGTCCTTGCGGTGGCGCTGCATCTTCGGATTGGAAAAGAGAACGACGCCGCCCGTAAATGTACGTTTGGAGGAAAACAATCGCGGTCAGGTCGGGTGCGTCCTGATCGGGCTGGGCTGCACTCCCTTGGTCTACTTGGCTTGTTCCTTTCTCGCGTTCTTCGCTTTTACTCGTTCGTAGACTTTCTTGAACTGTTTGTCCCAAATCTGTCTATAATCCTCCAAGTCTTTATTCCCTTTTGTAGTTCGGTACTCCTCAAGGGTTAGAACGCCTCCCAAAAAAATCGAAGGACCGTCACCAAACTGACCTTCCGTATAGGCTTTGATCACTTGGTTCCGGACAGCCATTTCGAGGCCTTGCAATAAGTCGGCGAACTCATCCCGTTCAACTAGGCCCTTACTCGCATTATCGTAGATTTCTTCGACCTTGGTATCGTTGGCAGCATTTCCCAATTCCATCACGATCACCTGCTCCCACTCGCAGTCCGACAGGGTATTCATTTGCTGCCTGTCCAGAACGATCTTTTCGCCATCCCACTTTGCTTTGTGCCCCTTAACAGGTATGCCCCAGACGACCGGCGGCACATTCCCAATCCCCAACTGCTTTCGGAACTGTCCTGCTAGCGGCGTTGCCAAGGCCTCCTTGCGTAGTCGCTTAATCTTGTCCTTCGAGCCCTCACGGTCTGTCCCTGTGTTGCGGCGAACAGTGGTCAACTCATGAACGCAGGTTGCCCCCGGGTAAAAAGACTCTGCCCGGCACAACGTCCCATCGTTAAGGTTCACTGGGTCGCGATATGCGCATTGATACCCTGGACGCCTGAATGCAGCCATTACTCACCATTTTCCGCCGCCTAAGATGCGGCAGGTACAACTCGGAGCCTTAAACCGGTATTTCCGTGTTAGGCCTCAACACCCCCACACTCTATACACCTTTGGGAACCCCAGCGCATGAATATTTTCTTTGACTGGACCAAGGCTCGGGACAGGGTCCGGTCTGCTCCCATTCTCGTCCCTGGAAATCGACCTTTTAAGGTGGGGCGAAGGAGAGCTGAAAGGCAGGGTTTCGTTGTTCGCCCGCTGAGGACGAGCCTCCGAAGTGCCCTTTGCATCGTCAAAATCGAATGGATACTGGCGTTGGCCCGATCAAACGATGGTTCATGCCAGCTTCAAAAGGAAATGTGGAGTTAGACTGGCCTCGTGCGCAGGCTCATCGTAAATGCCGACGACTTTGGCGTAACCCTGGGAGTCAACCGCGCCATCGTCGAAGCCAGTCAGCAGGGCATTGTCACCTCGGCCACCATGATGGCCGGCGGGCGTGCCTTCGATGATGCTGTCCAACAGGCAGGCTTGCTCGCCGCGAATGGCCGCCATTTCAGTGTGGGCTGCCACGTGGTGCTGGTTGACGGCGTACCGCTCTTGCAGCCTGAACGCATTCCTTCACTACTGCTGCGAAGCGATGAAGCTGCAAAATTTCGCGATAGCCTAAAGAACTTTGCCCTGGCCGCACTCACCGGCAAGATCTGCGAACAGGAAATCGAAGCCGAAGCGACCGCCCAGCTCGCGCGCATCCAGCAGGCGAATGTTCTCTTGTCGCACCTCGACACGCACAAGCATGCCCACATGTTTCCGACGGTACTGCGGCCGCTGCTGCGCGCGGCGACATCCTGTGGCGTTCGCGCCGTGCGTAATCCGTTTGCGCCCAGCTTGTCAGTACGGCTCGCCCGCGTTTTCAGCGACTTCAAGCTCAGTACGCGTTTTGCCCAGATGAGCGTGTTGCGCAGCTTCGCCCCCGGCTTTCGCCGCGAAGTGGCGCGCCACGGGCTGCGTACAACGGACGGCTCTCTCGGCGTGCTGGAGACAGGAGTGCTCGACCTCGAGATGTTCATCTCCATCGCTTCCAACATTCCGGAAGGCACATGGGAATTCGTTTGTCACCCGGGATACAGCGACTCAGATCTCGACCAGCTTCGCACCCGGTTGCGCGCCTCGCGTCAACGGGAGTTACACGTCCTCACCTCGCCCGAAGCGAAGGAAGCCCTCGATCGCCGTGGCGTCGAGTTGATCACCTATAGCGACCTCTAGACCGGCTACAATGTCGATTCCGCTTTGATTTTGCGGGGTTCGCGCATGAATCCACTTTTACTCTCTGACGAACAGTACCAACAGATCTACGAGCGCATCACCCGGACCGGGCTCGATTACCTGCGTTCGGTGAAGGACCGCCCGAGCTATCCGAAGCTGACTGGGCAGCAGACCGAAGCAATGTTCTCCGGCTCCCTTCCCGAACAGGGGCTTGGCATGGCGGCACTCGACAATCTTCAGAATGTCATCGACGGCGTGCGCCCCGGCAGCCCGCGTTTCTTCGGATACGTTCACGGCTCGGGCGAGCCTGTCGCCGCTGCGGCTGATCTGCTGGCCAGCGTGCTCAATCAGAACGTCACCGCTTGGCGGTCGTCACCATCGGCCGCGACGATCGAACGCACCGTCGTCCGCTGGCTGGCGACGATGATCGGCTGCCCGGGATTCAGCGGCAGCCTGTGTGGCGGCGGATCGTCGGCGAACTTGATGGGCCTGGCGATGGCCCGCGAGGCAACACTCCCTGCCAATGAATCCGGTGTCACCAAGCCGGGCGCAGTTTATGCCTCGACGGAAGTTCACATGTCCATCGGCAAAGCCATCGCGCTCCTGGGCATTGGCCGCGATCATCTGAGGCTCATTCCCTGCGATGACAAATTTCGTATCCGCACCGATCTGCTCAGCGCTGCGATTCGGCGTGACATCGATGCCGGCATCAAGCCAGTTGCCATTGTCGGCTCGGCTGGAACCGTGAACACGGGCAGCGTCGATCCCCTCGCCGAGCTTTCGCGCATTGCAAAGGAGCACGGCACGTGGTTTCACATCGATGGCGCTTACGGAGCGCTCGCAGCCATTGCGAAGCCGGAGCTATTTCCCGGAATCGACGGCGCCGATTCCATATCCCTCGATCCCCACAAGTGGCTGTACCAGCCCATCGATTGCAGTTGCGTGCTGTATCGCGATTCAGCCCAGGCCAGGAAGACGTTTTCGCATTCCGGCGATTACACCAAGTCCTACTTCGATGATCCCATCGAGAACTTCATGTTCTTCGACGAGACCGTTGAACTCTCGCGCCGCTTTCGCGCCTTGAAGCTCTGGCTGTCGCTGCGCTATCACGGATTGACGAATTTTCGCGAGGCCATCCGCAACGATCTCGAGCTCGCTGCATACTTCGCCAGCCGGGTAGATGCAGAGCCGGAGTTGCAGCGCCTTGCACCTGTGCCGTTAAGCGCTGTCTGCTTTCGCTACGTTCCCGCAACCAAGGCACTATCGGATGACGAGATTGATGATCTGAACCGCCAGATTCTCCCCAAGGTCGTGCGTCGGGGACGCGTGTATCTCTCCAACGCAACCATCAACGGTCGCTTCGCGCTTAGGATTTGCCTGGTGAATCATCGTTCCAAACGCGCCGACCTTGACGAGGTAGTGAATGAGGTGATGGCGGTGGGGAGAGAACTCATTCACGCTGCAACCTGAGACAGCATGCTTTTAGCATCACGATATCGGAGGTGGACGACTGCTGTTGGCGCCGCCATTTTGTACACTGCTCTGCTGGAACTACTCCTCTTTACAATTCCGGACAATTCACTATTCTTCAATCTGAGCTTGCGATTGAATGCTCCCGGGATCTGGTCGCTCATGTTATTCCTCGATGCACTACACAGTTTGTTCCCATCGATTTTGTCCGTCAGTATCCCTCACCCTCGCATTCAGCTCACGGTATTTAACTTCGTAATGTATTCCTTCGCTTTCTACTGCATTCTGACTGCGTGGGCCTGGATCAAAAAGCCCGCAGAACGATAAATGACGAAACCCAGCACTCACTCTGCCCTCGCCCCTGGTCCCCTAATCTCCCAGGCACCCTGCCGCGCCGATCTTGCCGGCGGCACCTACGACATCTGGCCGCTGTACCTGTTCCATCCCGGGGCCGTCACCGTCAACATGGCATTGTCCATCCTCACCACCTGCAAGCTCACACCGCAACCCGGCCGCGAGATTTTTCTAAAGTCGCATGACACCGGCCGCGCGGAACGCTTCGCCTCGCTCGATGACCTGATGCGCGCCAAGATTTACCAACACGCCTTGGCGGCCTACCTGATTCGCTTCTTCCAACCGAAAGGCGGATTCATCCTGGAGACGAACTCCGAGTCCCCCGCGGGCGCTGGCATCTCCGGCTCTTCCGCGCTGATGATCGCGACGACTGCGGTGTTATCACGCTTCACCGGGCAACTCCTCGACATCGAGCAGATTCGGGTCATCGCCCAGAACGTCGAGGCGCAGCTCATCAAGGTTCCCACAGGTTGCCAGGATTACTACCCCGCGATGTACGGCGGGGTAAACGCCATTCACCTCTCGCCGGCCGGAGTGCGATGCGAGCCAATCGCGATCTCCGCCGACGAGGTGACGCGCCGCTTTGTACTCTGCTACACCGGAGCGCCGCGGCAGTCGGGCATCAATAACTGGGAGGTCTTCAAGCAGCACATCAACGGCGACAAGAAGGTGATCCGCAACTTCGAACAGATCTCGCAAATCGCCCAGCAGATGCATCGCGCGCTGAAGTCAGCCGCCTGGGACGATGTTGCGCGCCTGCTGCGCGAGGAGTGGAAGCTGCGCCGCAGCAACGCTCCCGGCATTACTACGCCGCTGATCGATTCGCTTATCGCTGTCGCCCGCAAGCATGGAGCGCGTGCAGCCAAGGTTTGCGGCGCGGGAGGAGGAGGCTGCGTCATCTTCCTGGTGGAAGAGGGTAGACGCGAGCGGGTACAGGACGCGTTACGTCGGAATGGCGGCCAGCCTCTCGACTTTCACGTCGTGCGCGAGGGTCTGCGTTTTCACCCAAGCGCCGAGAGCCAGCCGAACAAAGCCGTGAAAAGCGGCCACCATAAGTCGTAGCCATGTTCACCACTGCCAGTGGACGCGTGCGGCCAATCTGGAGCTTCTTGCTCTCGGTGGCATTTTCAGCCGCCGCGTTCGTGGTCTGTACGTTTGTCGCAGGCGCGCTCAGTGGCGACCATACCCTCCGCTTTGAAGTGATCTTCCGGCCATTGCTGGCGGTCGTTCTCCTCGGTCTCTACGTGTGGCTGCTTACCATCGCCGATCACGTGGAAGAGAATCGCACCGCAATTATGGGATTTCCCATCGTCAACGGCTGGCGCAGGCAATTTTGCGCCGGATGCCTTCTCGGGTTCGTGCTGCCCATCATCGCTTTGATCCCGGTGGCTAAGTGGGCCGACACCATTGTTGATGTGCACTTGAATTCGCATACTCTGGCGCTGGTCCCCCTGATACTGGTTGTGCTCATCTCCGGCGCGCTTGCGGAAGAGCTGATGTTTCGCGGATATCCCTTCCAGCGCCTGGAAGAAGCCGTTGGCCCGCTCGGCGCAATTGCCGTTTTCTCCGTCCTCTTCGGCGCGGTACACCTTACGAATCCCGGGGCCAGCGCTCTGGGCCTGCTGAACACCGTCCTCATCGGAATTGTCCTGGCAGTTGCCTACCTGCGCACGCGGGCCCTATGGCTGCCGTTGGGCCTGCACTTTGGCTGGAACGCAACGCTCGGGCTGCTCTTCGGCCTGCCGGTGAGCGGCCTGCGCATCTTCAATGTGGTGGTCCGGGCCTCGGCCAGCGGGCCGCGCTGGCTCACCGGTGGCAGCTATGGCATCGAGGCCAGCGCTCCCGGCGTGCTGGCCATCATCCTCGGCCTGCTTGTGGTCTGGAAATGGCCGGTGCAGCGTCTGGAGGAACCTTTTTCAATCTCGCGACCAGACTCCGATAACTTCGACCAGCTTCCCGGTGTCTAAAGGGAATACCGGTTCGTGATTCTTCTGATGGGCATATAATTTGTGGCAACGGGGTTTCCCATGTCTCGCCGTCGTTTCACTGTGGTAGGCTCGACAGCACTCCTGCTTTGGCTGTACATTTGCGCCGAGCCGCTTGCCGCGAGCGACACCAAAACCCAGAAGAACCCAGCTTCCGCCTCACCCTCCATTGTTAGTCCCAACGCGCCCAAGCTCACCTCACAAACCCGCTTGGAGATCATACGCAGCCTGCAATCGGAGCGCGTGTTTGCCAAGGTCCTCTTCCCCCAGGGTAAAGCGGGATTGAAGATCAAGGACGGCGTCGTCACCCCCAGCCAACAGGGCGTTGCGCAGATGGTCGCCGAAAATGGCCCTGCTGCCAAGCCCGGCGATCGTTGCGTCATTACCAATGTTGAGGTGCGTGACAAGGAGATCATCTTCGAGATCAACGGAGGCCCAAGAAAGGGGCCGAAGTGGTATCAGCGCATCCAAGTTGGCGGGCTCGGCGGCACCTCGTCAATACCCGCGACTGGAGCTCCGCAGAGCCTGGATGCGCACGGCTCGGTGGTGAAGCTTCAGTTCGACAAGTACGTTCCCGAGATGACAGGCGACCAGGTGCGCGCCATGCTCGCTCCCGTCTTCGACTTCCATGCCCTTACCACTGAGGAGGCTTACGTCAAGACCCTGCCTCCCAAGGTGCAGGAGGCTATCAACAACCATCAGGTCCTCGTCGGCATGAACAAGGATATGGTCGAGTATGCCAAGGGCCGGCCTCCACAGAAGATCCGAGAAAAGGACGAACAGGGCCGCGATTACGAGGAATGGATCTACGGTACTCCGCCCGAGCAAGTCGAGTTCGTGCGCTTCGAGGGCGGCCAGGTTGCTCGGCTGGAGATCATGTCCGTTGACGGCAAGAAGATCGTCCGCACCGAGAAGGAAGTCGACCTCAAGCCGGACCAATCCGAGGTGGCCGACAACAAGCCGAAGGCCAAGCCCGCCAATGCTCCCACGTTGATGCGTCCCGGCGAGCAACCCGACTACAGCACACCCATCCCCGCGGATCAGCGCGTGCCGAGCCCGCAGGACGGCACCGGTGTGCCCGGCAGCGGCCCCCAGCCCACGCCGGTACCGCCTCCACCCGGCCCCGGCGGACAGGTGCCACCGCCGCAATGAACAACTCAAGCCAGGGAATCGTGGCGGGGTGCTGGAATCGAAGAGTTTGAACTGGATCTGGAAGTATGGGGCAAGCTGAGTAGTAAGGTTCAGCCCAAATACCGCAAGAATCCCGTCGGAGAGTTGTCGTATCCCGGAAACACAGCATTCAGATTGGGATTTCCTAGATGGCGGGACACTGCCTCGCTGAGCACGCGACGGAAATCGGTGGTCAGCGCCAGGTCGCGGCCTTCGTTGAGTTGCGCCGGATCGAGTCCAGGCCAGCGGCCATAGACGCGGCCCCCACGAACCGTGCCGCCGAGCACGAACATCACGTTGGCATGGCCATGGTCCGTGCCGCGATCTCCATTCTCGTGTGCGGTTCGCCCGAACTCCGACATAGTGACAATTACCGTGTCTTCGGCGAGCGGCCCGAGATCAATCCAGAATGCCGAGATCGATTGGCCGAATTCTCGCAGCACGTTGGCGAGTTGTCCCTCCGCAGCGCCTTCGTTGACATGGTGGTCCCATCCGACGATGTCGGTGAAGGCGATCTGCACACCGACGTTGGACTTGATGAGCTGAGCCGTCTGGCGAAGCGCGTCGCCAAAGCTGCCTCGCGGATAGTCCGCGCCCGGCGCCGGCTGGTAGCGCTTGGGATCAGCGGACTTCAGCATCTTTACCGCTTCGAAGGTTTCCTGACCGGTACCATGCAGCACCGCGTCGACCGACTGGTCGTACATCGCCTCGAAGGTGTTGCCCAGCGGCGCTGCGGCCGGATTTCCGCCGGCGATGCCGAACGAATTTAGATTGCTGATCGCGACCGCCTGCGCCCTTCCCGAGAGAATACGCGGCAGGGAAGAGCCGAGCGCAACCGCTGAGAACGGACTCTCCTTCGTTTGCCTCTCGCTTTGCAGCACGCGATTCAGCCAGCCATCGGTGGTGCTCTTCACTCCTGGCGTGCCTGATTCCATGTAATCCTGAGCGTCGAAGTGCGAGCGTGTCGTATCGGGCGAGCCCGCGGCGTGCACAATGGCGAGGTGACCCTGGTCCCACAGCGGCTTAAAGCTCGCCAGCGAGGGGTGCAGTCCGAAGAAGCCATCGAGGTCGATCACCTGATTTTGCTGGATCGCGATGCTAGGCCGCAGGTTGTAATAGGACGGCTCGGCGTGCGGGATGACGATGTTTAGGCCGTCGGCCGCGCCGCGCTGGAAGATGACGACCAGCCGCTTGTTACGGCCCGACGGCGACACTGCGCCGAGAGCGGCGCGGGTGAGAAACGAGGGGACCGCAGCGGTGCCGATGACCGCCATCGCCCCGCCTTGTAAAAATGCTCTTCGCGTTATGCTCATACTGTCTGACCTTGGTTTAGTGCCGCTGAAATTCGGGCGAGCCGAGCAGCAGCGCGGCGATAGCGTTCACGCTGTTTGGCTGGGCGGCGCCGGCCAGATCGCAGGGAGTCGAGATCTTGTCTTCGATTGTCTTGTGGGTTTGTGCCGATACCGCGCCGTCGAGTAGCGCCTGCTCCAGTTTGACTTGCGTCTGATAGCAATCGTAGCCGCCGGGCACGCCTGGCGTTGAGTGAGTGAGCTTCGCAAGGTCAAAGGTGATGCCGTAAATCTTGTTCCCGGTGAGTCCGAGGGCAAAGTTCATGCGCGCCAGCAATGCAGAGGAACTCACCCACTCGTCCGCCTTTGTCGAATAGCCCGTGGGCGGCTGCATGCCATAGAGCGGCATTCCCATCTGGCCGAGCACGAACATCAACGGCCGCGGATCGGTTACTTCGGCCTCTGTCGCACGCAGCGACGAGATGGCAAACTCCAGCGGCGTCTTGACCTTTGCCTTGTAGCTCGCGGGCGCCCAGAATTCCGGAGATCGGAACATGGTGCCCATTACTTCGCGCAAGTCGCCGTCGGTCTTCAGGAACGTTTTGCTCATCGCTTCGACCAGCGATGGTGGTGGATTGTCGGAGACGAAACGCTCAGCCAGTTTGGTGGAGATGAACCGGGCGGTTGCCGGCGAATGCGCCAGGATGTCAAGTACTTCCATCCCTTCGTTTTCGCCGCCCTGCTTGATCTTGTGCCCCAGCACAATCTTGTCGCCGGGCTCATGCAGGCGCGGCTTGAAGACAAAGCCGCCACCCTCACGCGGGTCCTCTAGCGTCCAACCGGTAAAGACGCGCGCGACCTCCGTCACATCCCGCTGCGTGTAGCCGCCGTTCACGCCGAGCGTCTGCAACTCCATCAGCTCCCGGGCATAGTTCTCGTTGACCCCATCGCGCTTCCGATTCTGGTTCTGTGGCGCGCCGCCGCCTAACTCCTGCTCCGAGTGCGGGCCCACGCTCTGCCAGTTGTCGAGATAGAACAGCATCGCCTGGCTCTGGGCGGTGGCTACCAGCAGGTCCTTGAACTTCCCCAGCACGTGCGGGCGAATCACGTCACGCTCGTATGGCGTGATCAGATAACGGTCGGGACCTTTGCCGATGAAGACGTTGAAGTGATTGAACCAGAAGTCGGTGAGCACTTCCTCAAGCTGCCGATCGCTGTAGAGGGCGCGCAGGATTTTTCCCGATTGCAGCTCGTCATTCACGACCGCGACCGGGTTTGTCAGCGCGAGGACCGTTTCCCGCTGCTCGGGCGAGAGGCCGTTCAGTAACGATTGCCGCATGGGCTCAGGCACGCCCTTCATCAAGTCGCCCTGTTGATCGGCAGGCAGGGCCAGTATCCGCTGCATGCGAGTCGCAGGATCAAGCAGCGTCAGTTGCTCGGCCGTCTGGACGCGCTGGCGCCGTGATTCCTCTTCCGTCACCTCAACCCGGCTCGCCATGGCCATGTTGTTGGCTGCAACCCGGGTGAGCCCTGCTTGCTTGGCTTCTTTTTGCTCTTCCATTCGCGCCAGGTTTGCCGAATACACCGCATGGCGATAGGGATCGCTGGGCATAGGTAGCTTGCCCTCCTCTACCGCCCTCAGCACTTGCGGAGGCGGAAAGTCCATCGCCATCTCACGCGGGCTCATGCGCAACGTGCGGTACTGCGCCAGCCTGGCGTCGAGCGCTGAGTTGTCGATCTTATCGGGATGCAACTGCAGCTCGACCCACTGGTCGACGCCCATTGCGCTGACAGCTTCCACATCACCGGGACGCGGGCCGAACGTCAGACGGTCAAGCGCGTGCAAGGCGCGCTTCTGCTCATCGGCTGGGTCATTGGTGCCGGCTTTCTTTTTGGCAGCGATTAATGCTACCGAGAAGAAGCTGATCGCAAGCGATACGGCGATGATCTTAGACAAAGCCTTCATACTCACCCTTTACGAAAGGGTAATCACACTAACACCGGGCTATAGGCGAAAGTTGCTTGTAGAAGGGCCAATACTAGAAGATGTCGCGCAACCGACCGAAGCTTTCGACGTGCAGCAGCTTGCAGTCGCCGTTAACCGGAAGGATCTCTCCGCGCTCCAGTTCCCAGGTATTGTGGTAGGGAACGAAGACGGCGTGCAGTCCGGCCTCTATCGCCGGATTGATGTCGGAGCTGGGGCTATTGCCGATCATCCTCGTGTTTCCTGGAATTAAGTCCATACTTCCCCACGATCTCGCGAGAGGCCCCGAGCCATGAGGCCGGAACCTCAATGTTCCGGCCTTTTGCGCCTGTCAAGAGAAGCTTCCCTGTTGGTTTCCAATTGCTCCCAAGCTCTTCTCTCGGTTAGACTTTTAAGAATGTATGACGATTTTCGGGCGGTTGACCGTTGGAGCGGCCAGCGGGTCCATTGCCAATACCAGGCATTGATTGTTGCCATCGCGACCCGCCACGCCGATGCGGTTGATATCAAGTTCCTGGTCGACGAGCGGCCGGTCTGGATCGCGCTTCCCCACCCGGCATGGGTGGAGTACAACCGGCAGACGGGCAAGGTCATCTCTGACGCTATGGCGGTACAGATCGCAGGCCACTACCTGAAGTGGGCCATCGAATCGGGGGAAGACAGCGGACGTGAGATGTACACGCTCACGGTCGAAGAGATGCTCGATCACCTGAATCAGATCATGCAGGAAGCAAATCAGGAAGCAGTCGCCCGATAGGCCCAGTATCGGGCTTTTTTTCGCGCCCCGGCCAGACCCTCCAGTTTCGGCGGGATGCCGGACAGGCCAGCGCCATCTTAAATTTCTTAAGGAGCTCTCTTATGTCTATTGCCGTTCAGGCCCCTGCCCTTTCCGAATTACTCGACCAGCCCAATGTTCATCGCAACCTGTCGCCCGCACTTCTGGTGGAAGCCGCCATGCGTCGTAATGAAGGCGAACTGTCGGCACGCGGCTGTCTGGTTTCGTCTACCGGCAAGCGTACCGGGCGCTCTCCTAAAGACAAGTTCATGGTGAAGGATGCGATTACCGCCGACAAGGTGGCGTGGGGCTCGGTTAACCAGCCATTTCCGGCGGACAAGTTCGATGCACTGTATGAACGGGTCATGGACTATATGCACGGCAAAGAGCTGTTCGTGCAGGACCTGTTCTGCGGCGCCGATCCTCGCTATCGGCTGCCGATTCGAGTTATCAATGAGCTGGCATGGCAGAACCTGTTCGTGCATCAGCTCTTCATCCGGCCGACTGCCGAAGAGCTGGCCAGCCATAAGCCCGAGTTCACCATCGTCGCCGCGCCGCTGTTTCTGGCCGATCCCAAGCGCGACGGCACGAACTCGGAAGTCTTCGTCATCGTTAACTTCACGCGCAAGATCGTGCTGATCGGCGGGACCCAGTACGCGGGCGAAATGAAGAAATCGATCTTCGGCATCATGAACTTCCTGCTGCCGCAGCGCGATGTCTTTCCTATGCACTGCTCGGCCAATATCGGCGCCGATGGCGTCACTGCGCTGTTCTTCGGACTGTCGGGCACGGGCAAGACGACGCTCTCGGCGGATCCGACGCGCAACCTGATTGGCGACGACGAGCACGGTTGGAGTGTTGATGGCGTCTTCAACTTCGAAGGCGGCTGCTATGCGAAGTGCATTCGCCTGTCGGAACAGAACGAGCCGCAGATCTGGAACGCGCTGCGCTTCGGCACGGTGCTGGAGAACGTGGTGCTCGATCCGGTGACGCGCTATCCCGACTTCGACGATGACAGTAAGACGGAGAACACCCGTGCCGCGTATCCGGTTGAGTACATCGACAACGCGGTAATCCCCGGATTTGGCGGGCATCCCAAGAATGTCGTCTTCCTGACCGCGGACGCTTTCGGCGTGCTACCTCCGGTTTCGAAGCTGACGCCCGAGCAGGCGATGTTCCACTTCATGTCGGGCTATACCGCGAAGGTGGCCGGCACGGAAGCCGGCGTGACCGAGCCGCAGGCGACATTCTCTACCTGCTTCGGAGCGCCGTTCATGCCGCTGGCACCCAAGGTCTATGCCGAGATGCTGGGCAACCGCCTGCGCCAGCACGGTGCACAATGCTGGCTGGTCAATACCGGATGGCAGGGCGGAGGGTATGGCGTCGGCAAGCGCATGAGCCTTCCGTATACCCGCTCCATGGTTGATGCGGTGGTCGAGGGCAAGCTGGCGAACGTGGAGTTTGAGATCGAGCCGGCCTTCGGGCTGAGCATTCCCAAGTCGGTGCCGGGCGTGCCTTCTGAAGTGCTGCGTCCGCGGGATTCCTGGAAGGACAAGGCGGCATACGACAAGACGGCGGCTGATCTGTCAGCGCGCTTCGCCAAGAACTTCGAGCAGTTCGACGCTCCGCCGGCGATCAAGAACGCCGGTCCGAAGCCGGTGGGGAAGTAGGATTGCATCAGCGGCTAGCCGAGCTGGTTACTTGTTGCTATTCGTAAACTCCACCAGCAATTGCAGCCTCTGTCTGGCGTGGCCGGAGTCGATGGCATAGGCTGCAACCGGCAGCGCTTCCTGAATGTTATCGGCGTGGCCGGCGGCAACCAGGGCCGCGGCAGCATTCAACAGCACAACATCGCGCCGGGGTGAGCGCTCGCCTTCGAGAATGCGGCGAATGATGCCGGCATTCTGCCCGGCGTCGCCGCCGGCAATTTCGCTGAGCGGCGCGGACTGCAATCCGAACTCTTCCGGCGTAACTTCATAGGAACGAACTTGACCGTTGCGGACTTCCGCAACTTTGGTCGGGCCGGTAATTGTGATCTCGTCGAGCCCGTCGCGTCCGTGAACGACCAGCGCGCGGCGCAGTCCAAGCTCGCTCAGCGCTTCGGCCAGCGTCTCGACCAATTCCGCCGAGTAGACGCCGACCACCTGCGCCGAAGCGTGCGCGGGATTGGTGAGCGGCCCCAGCAGATTGAAGACCGTCCTCAGTCGTAACTCGCGGCGCGCGGGCTGCACGTACTTCATCGCCGAGTGCAGTGCCGGAGCATAGAGGAAGGCGATGCCAGTCTGTTCCAGGCAGGCGGCGACACGCGCAGCGGGCAGGTCGATCTTCACGCCCAAGGCTTCCATCACGTCAGCCGAACCGCACCTGGAGGTCACGCTACGGTTGCCATGTTTCGCAACTTTAACACCGGCTCCCGCGGCCACCAGCGCCGTTGCGGTGGAAATGTTGAAGGTGCCGCTGGTGTCGCCTCCGGTGCCGCAGGTGTCGACCAGGGCATCGCGCTCGGTACCACTCAGGTCGAGGGCGTGGCCCTCGTCAGTCTCTAGCCTGCGTGGCGGCCGCACGAATGGCCTGAGCAAAGCCGACGATCTCTTCGACGGTCTCGCCCTTCATGTGCAGCGCGACCAGCAGAGCAGCGATCTGCGCGTCGGTCGCAGCGCCACCCAGGATCTCCGCCATCACCGCGCGGGCCTCGTCGCGGGTGAGCGCAGAGCGATGGTTGGCGACTTTATGCAGGGCGTCGAGGATCATGGTCGCGGCCCGCACGTCAGTCGTGATAGCGCTGTTCGCCCGCAGGTAAGGCAACCTGCAAGCGGTTTTGCGGAGGCGGCAGCGGACAGGTCGCGTACGGCGTGTAGGCGCACGGCGGGTTCTCCAAGCGGTTGAAGTCGAGCCACATCACTCCCGGCTTGGTCAGCCCGTGATCGGGAAATGGGGTGTAAAGAAATCGCCCGGCGCCGTAGGTTTTGTTCTTGCTGGTGGTGTCCCGGATGATGAAGAAGAGTTCGGTGTCGCCCGGCTCCTCCAGAATCGGTTCGAGGCTAAGCGTCTGACCATCGAGCGTGAAGGTCACTTTGCCGGGGACGTCGGCCTCGATCTCCGTTCCAAGAACGGTCGGAACCTTGCGCTTAAGCGGAGGATTGTAAGGCGTCCATTCCCCCTTCACGCGCAGGGCTGGATTGGGCGGATACCATTTCAGACCGTGAAATCCGGTGCGGATGGGCGATTGCGAGTTGCGAAGGCGCAGGCCATACTGCTGGCCGCGATGGATCACGGTAATTTGCAGAGTTGCGAAAGTGATTCGCGTCGGCTTGTTGCTGTCATCGGCCGCCAGCGGTTGCGGATTGGCGGGAGCCTTGCCGTCGGTCTCCAGGCCTTTGGGGTAGCCGCCTTTGGGAGGCAGAAGCTCGATCGAGTTGCTGCCAAGCTGCACGATGCCCAGGTTTGGCGGGGCGGGCGACTTGAGCACGATCGCATTGCCGGAGGCTGAGCCGACCGAATTGTCGCCCGATTTCAGCCAGTCCAGTCCGACGAGCGACAGCCAGCCATAGGGGGCCTGCAAGTGCTTGGCCCGCTGAGCACGCCAGGCCAGCAGGCTGCTTTGCCAGTTGGAGGGCGGCTGCGTGTCGGCAGCAACGGCGGAAGTGGCGATCAGCGCAAGGCAGGCGGCGATCAGGAGAGTACGGATAGAGGGCTTCATGGCGATCTCCGAATTAGTGCTGTCTAGATTAGCACTGCGGAGTAGTCAGTAGCGGGCCGCTACGCGGCCGCACGTCATTCTGAAATGGCTAACCCCGGGCTTGCGCCCGGGGCTCAAATCGAAGTCGCTGCTTCGCAGCTTGCGATACCGGTTGAGGTGATCTCGCTCGCTCCACCCGGGCTCGAAGCTGATCGAAAAAGCGACAGCCAAAAGCCAAGAGCGAAGAGCCAAAGGCGAGACGAATTTAGCTCAGGCCGCCGGCGATGACCAGGGCCTCGCCGGTGATCCAGGAGGAGTCGTTGGAAGCGAAGAAGACGGCGGCGGGGGCGATGTCTTCCACCTTGCCAATGCGGCCGAGAGGAGTACGCGATTCCACATCCTTGCGGAAGTCGCTTTGATCGAGTCCCGCGGTCTGCACGCCTTCGGTAAGGACCATGCCAGGATTGATGGCGTTGACGCGAATATTGCGCGGTCCCAGTTCCTTGGCCAAGGATTTGGTCACCGTATCGACGGCGCCTTTGGTGGCGCTGTAGACGGTTGCGGTTGCCGGGGCAGCCGTGCTGGCGAAGGAGCTGATGTTGACGATGCTGCCGCCATTGCCGTCGATGTACTTGGCGGCTTCTTTCGACGCCAGGATTAGCCCGAGCACGTTGAGATCGAACTGCTTGTGGAAGTGCTCCCCGGTGATGCCGTCGATGGGGGAGAACTCGTACACGCCGGCGTTGTTGACCAGGATGTCGAGTTTGCCGAACTGCTTTTTGGTCTCGGCGAAGACGCGCTCGATGTCGGCCTGCTTGGCGATGTTGCCCTGGACAGCGATGGCCTTGCCGCCCTTGGCGGTGATGTCCTTGACGACCTTTTCCGCCGCGTCTTTGCTGGACGCATAGTTGACGACCACGGTGGCCCCTTCGGCTGCGAACTGCCTGGCGATACCCGCGCCGATGCCCTTGGACGCTCCGGTTACGATTGCGACTTTCCCTTCCAGCTTGCCCATGTGCTTGCTTCCTTTCACTGCAAAATCGGCGGTACGAGTTCTGTACCTTGCGATACAGATATACCGAGGGACGGGAAAGTTTCACGAATATTTACTGACCGGTACAAATATGTGTCGTCTAATATGAAAGAGTGATGAAAATGGCCAAAACCGGCGGAAGGGGAAGGCCGCGGTCGTTCGACAAGGACCGGGCACTGGAGGCGGCGCTCGAAGTCTTTTGGGAGAAAGGCTATGACGGGGCCTCGCTGAGCGACCTGACCGAGGCCATGGGCATTAATCGGCCCAGCCTGTACGCCGCTTTCGGCGATAAGGAAGCGCTTTTTCGCAAGGTGCTGGAGCGCTACGAGCACGGCCCGATGGCGTATATGGCGGAGGCGTTGCAGGAGCCTACCGCGCGCCGGGCGGTGGAACTGATGCTGAAGGGCACCATCGCCGCGTTGACCCGCCCACATGCTCCCCATGGCTGCCTGCTAGTGCAGGGAGCGCTGGCGTGCGGGGAAGAGTCGAATGCCATGCGGGAAGAGCTGGCGACGCGCCGTGCCGCGGGTGAAGTGGCCTTGCGTAAACGGATGAAGCGGGCGAAAGATGAGGGCGAGCTTCCCGCGTCGGTGAACCCGGCCGACCTGTCGCGCTTTTACATGGCCATTCTGCACGGCATGTCGGTGCAGGCCGCCGGCGGCGCCAGCCGGGCAGCGCTGGAGAGCGTGGCGGAGACGGCACTGAAGGCGTGGCCGGGGAAGTGAACGAGGAGAGAACATGAAAGTGGCCACGTTATCAAGTAAGAACCAGATCACTATTCCTCGCGAGGCGCGGCAGGCTCTTGGTCTTAGGCCGGGTGACCGCATCCTGATTGTCGTGCGAAGGGGACACTTAATCTTGCTGCGAGAGCCCGAATCCTATAGCACAGCATTGTGTGGATTGGGCCGGGGGCTCTATCCGGCGGGGTACCTGGAGAAAGAACGGCAGAGCTGGGACTAGTGGCTTTCCGAGTCGGTGATGGTCAGCAATTCCCGACTTGGGAAATAGGTTGTCAATGGCCCGAACGTGCCACAAATCCGCGCAAGTGCATCACAGCTAAGAAAATATAAGTTGCGCAACTGGTGAAGATTTCCCCCTGAAATTTGCTATAGTGAAGTCAGTAGAGCCAGAAGGGCGAATTCCGCCGTCTGGCTCTTTTTGCGTTTCCGGAACGCAAAACCGGCTGGCACAATGCCCGCGCCGGACGACTCTTTGACAACTGAATAGAAAAAGCTTGCGGGGACGAGCGCCGATGGGGAGCGCGTCCGTGGTGCAGCATGGATGCGGCTCCCGTTTTTTGCAGACGTAACAAGCGTACAGACAATAGCGCATAGGGGTCCTTCGACTCGTCGCTGCGCTCCTCGCTCAGGATGACAGCTGCAAATAGGGCAGCAATCCTGCCTCTGTATAATCAGAGGTTTGCCATTCCCATTGCAGGAGAAATCTGTTTGCAACAGGCAGAGATTGGAATCGTCGGCGGCAGCGGTCTGTACTCCATGCCGGGCCTGACGGATGTTCGCGAGGTCACGCTGGAGACGCCCTTCGGCAAACCGTCGGACGCCTACGTGCTGGGAACGCTGAGCGGCCGCAAGGTGGCGTTTCTGTCGCGCCATGGGCGCGGGCATCGGCTGATGCCAACGGAGTTGCCGTATCGCGCCAATGTGCACGGCTTCAAGCAGCTTGGCGTTGAGCGCCTCGTTTCGCTGTCGGCCGTCGGATCGCTGAAGGAAGAGCACAAGCCGATGGACTTCGTCATCCCCGACCAGTTCGTCGACCGCACGCGGCACCGGGTGGACACGTTCTTCGGCGATGGGCTGGTGGCGCACATCGGCTTCGGGCATCCTATCTGTGCGGAGACGGCAAAGTTTGTAGAGGACGCCTGCCGTCGCGCCGGCGTGAACGCGAAGCAGGGCGGGACGTACCTCAACATGGAGGGTCCGCAGTTCTCGACACTGGCCGAATCAAACCTGTACCGCAGTTGGGGCATGGACGTGATTGGCATGACCAATCTGACCGAGGCCAGGCTAGCGCGCGAGGCGGAGCTTTGCTATGTGACGGTGGCGATGGTGACCGACTACGACTGCTGGCATCCCGAGCACGATCATGTGACGGTCGAGCAGATCATCGGGGCGCTGACCAAAAATGCGGAGAACGCCGCCAATGTGGTGCGCGAAACCGTCGCCCTGCTGCCGAAGGAACGCGGTTGCAAGTGCGGCGCGGCGCTGAGCCACGCCATCATCACGCACAAGGAATCGGTGCCGCCGGCCACGCTGGAGCGCCTGAAGCTGCTGGTGGGAAAGTACTTCGAATCTGAAAAGAAAGTGGGAGCATAGGCCCTTGTCTATCGTCGTGGTTGGTTCGGTTGCATTCGATTCGCTTAAAACTCCGTATGGTACGCGTGCCAAAATCCTGGGCGGCGCGGCCACGCACTTTTCGCTGTCCGCCAGCTACTTCACGGATGTTCGCGTGGTTGCCGTTGTCGGCGAGGACTTCACTTCGGAAGAAGAGTCGGTGATGAAGCGGCGAGGCGTGGACACGCGCGGCATTCAGCACGCGAACGGCAAGACCTTCTTCTGGGCGGGAGAATATGGCGAGAACGTGAATGAAGCCAAGACACTGGATACACAGTTAAACGTTTTCGAAAAATTCGATCCGAAGGTCCCGGCGGAGTACAGCGATTCCCAATACCTGTTCCTGGCGAACATCGATCCGGTGTTGCAGGTGCGGGTGCGCGACAGCATGAAGGGCGTGAAGCTGGTGGGCGGGGACACGATGAACTTCTGGATCAGCAGCCAGCGCCAGAACCTGGGCGAGATGCTGAAGCGGGTGGATGTATTGCTGATCAATGACGGCGAGGCCAAGATGCTGGCCGACGATACCAGCCTGCCGCGCGCGGCGCAAAAGGTGCTGGAGATGGGGCCGAAGGCGCTGGTCATCAAGCACGGCGAGTATGGGGCGACGATCTTCTTCCGCGACGGCGAATTTGCCGGCGGGCACCATCCGTTTCGCGCTCCGGCGCTGCCGCTGGATGAGGTGCGCGATCCTACCGGAGCGGGCGACAGCTTTGCCGGCGGCTTCATGGGCTACATAGCATCGCAGGGCGAAGTGACCCGCAACGTCCTGAAGCACGCCATGTTCTACGGCAGCGTGATGGGATCGTTCTCGGTCGAGCGCTTTGGAACCGAGCGTCTGCAATCGCTGACGCGGGAAGAGATCGACGAGCGGTTCAATACGTTTCGCGAGCTGACGCATCTGGATTGAGAGGAAAGGCTCACCACGGAGGCACCGAGGGCACGGAGGGTTGAGATCTGGCTCTGAGGTTCTCGGCGATCTTGCGTTAAACTTCTGCTATGGCGACGACATTGAGACCTGAGACCGAAGAGAAGCTAACGCAATTAGCCGAGCGTATGCACCGTCCTAAGGATGAGGTGGTTGAGGAAGCCTTGGAACGCTTGCTCGCTTATAACGATTGGCTGGAAGGTAAGGTCAAGGAGAGTTTGGCGGCGGTGGAGCGCGGAGAACTCATTCCGGACGAGCAGGTACTCGCGTGGATCGAAACAAGGGAACGCGCTGAATGAGGGTAGCGTGGTCGCCAGACGCCGTGGCTGACCTCGAGGAGTTGTCCAGATATATCGAAGCGGCGACGAGCTTAGCTAGTGCCAACCGTATCACCCGCACGATCTACGAAGCCGCACAGAGTTTAGGGAAGCTACCCAACCGCGGCCGTCCCGGGCGCATTGCGGGCATTCGCGAATTGGTTATTCCGAACCTACCGTACATCATCATGTATCGCGTTTTTCCAGAGCACGTGGTGATTCTCAATATTGTTCACGGCGCACAGCAGTGGCCGTAGCGGAACATTCCCAACCCAGAAGGGGCGGCGTAACAGGTGAGCCGCTGGCCGCGGAGTCGCTGGTTGGGATTGTCCTTGCCATCCTGAGTGTCGGTGCTCTGCTCTGGTACTACACCCACAACGAACTACTGTTGTATGGCGATGCGGTTGCGCACATCAACATTGCGCGGCGGGTGCTCGACAATCGTTCGTGGCTGTCGTCGTTTTTTCAGCTAGGCACGGTCTGGTTGCCCTTGCAGCACGTGGCCATGCTGCCATTCGTGTGGAACAAGGGGCTATGGCAAAGCGGGATTGCCGGGTCGATTCCGAGCATGGTCGCGTATGTGCTCGGGGGGCTGGGGATTTTCCGACTGGTGAGCGGGTGGGGTCAGGCTGCCGCCCACAACCCTTCCCGAAAGCAGGGAAAGGATGGGGCACCCGCTGTAATGGTGCTGCCGGCTGTAGTGGCGACGGCGATTTACGCGCTCAATCCCAACCTGCTGTACATGCAGACGACGGCGATGAACGAGCCGATCTTCCTGGCTTTCTTCATCTGGGCAATCGTTTATCTCGATGCCATGCTGCGGGTGGGAAGAGTGGATCAGCCGGGGCTTTCGCGCGAGCAGGCATTGGAGCGCTGCGGCATTTGCCTGGCGGGCGGAGCGTGGACGCGCTACGACGGATGGTTTGCCGGCGCCGTGATCGGCGCGATTGTCATTGTGGTCGTTGTGCGATGGTGGCGCAATGAGAACGAGGCATCGCGGCATCGCAAGCTGGCGAAATCGCTGGTCGAGTTTCTGCTGATCAACGCGCTGGTGCCGGTTTTCTGGCTGGCATACAACCATCGCGTGTCGGGCCGGGCGATGGATTGGGCGAACGGGCCCTATTCGGCGAAGGCCATCGCTGCGCGTACGACCCAGCAGGGGGCAGCGCCGTATCCGGGAGAGAGCCATCCTATCGTCGCCGCACTGTATTTCCTCAAGGCTGGGCAGTTGAACATGGGCAGCGCGCCGTGGGGGCGAGTGATGCTGACAGTGGCGCTTCTGGGAACGGCGATCGCGGTCTGGCGCTTTCAACGATACAAAGTCTGGCTGTTGCTGTGGCTGCCGCTGATCTTTTACGCGCTGTCGATTGCGTACGGAAGCGTGCCGATTTTCATTCCGGCGTGGTGGCCGTTCTCGTACTACAACGTCAGATATGGGCTGGAACTGCTGCCGGTGTTCGCGGTGTTTCCGGTGGTGCTGGCGGCTGGGATCGCGGAGCTCGCGCACGCGCGAAGACGCGAGTGGACGGCATGGGCGCTACTGACGGTTTGCGTTGTCGGCAGCTATGTTTCGGCGTGGGCCGAGGCGCCCATCACGCTGCGCGAGGCGCGGCTGAATTCGCGCTCGCGGGTTGCGATGGAAGAGGCGCTGGCTGACTTCCTGGTACGCGTGCCGAAGAACGCTACGCTACTGATGTATGAGGGGTCGCATGTCGGGGCGCTGCAGCGGGCGGGCATTCCGCTGAAGAACGTCATCAGCGAGGTCAGCCATCCGGATTGGGAGTGGGCGCTGCTTGATCCGGCGCACAAGGCGGATTACATCATCGCGTTTCAGGGCGATGCGGTGTGGTTGGCGGCGAGAGAGCACCGTGGGGATTTGAATGAAGTGGAGGCGATCAGAGTCCCCGGTCAGGAGCGGTGCACGATCTACACGCCAAAGCGCTGATGGGCCGCTACGCGAATCATTGCATGCCGGGCTTGACCTCAAATGCCTTGATCACGATGTCGTTGGGCTGATTGCCGACAGGGATGACGTTGACGAGAGCGCGGTCGGCGCTGATCTTCGAGTTGGCACGGGTCTTGACGGTGCGCACGACAGCAACGTCGCCGGAGCCGATGTCGGCCACCAGCAGATGTTCTTCGTTCGGGCGTCAGGGCGAGTGCTTCGGGACGGCTTCCGACATGCACCGAGCCAATCACGCGGCCTTCATCGATGGAGTAGACGCTGACGGTGTCGGCGCCGAAGTTGCTTACGTAGAGCAACGAGTTGTCAGAGGTGACGACGCCATAGTCAGGATTGCTTCCAATGAGATAGCTGCCGCCGACCTCGTTGGAGTAGGTCTCGATAATCGAAAAGTTGTCGGAGTCGAAGTTGCTGACGAAGAGTTCGCCGCCGTCGGGCTTGAGCGCCATCTGGATGGGCGTCTTGCCAACCTCGAGCAAGGTGAGTACGCGGTCGGCCTTGAGGTCGATGGAGGCAACCTGATTGGAGCCGGGGCAGGCGACCAGGGCTTTGGACGCGTCGGGCAGGATGGCGAGGTCCTGCGGCTGATGGCAGACAGGTACGGTGGCGCGCACCGCCAGCTTGCCGGTGTCGATGATGGAGACTGTATCGTCGCTGCGATTGCTGACGACGACGATGCTCCCGTCGGGAGAGACCTTCGCCAGGCCGGGGGCGTTGCCGACGCGGATGGTGGCGATGACTTTGCGCGCATCGAGGTCGATGACGGAGACGTTGGACGAGCCGGAATTGGCCACATAGGCGCGCTTCCCGTCGGACGACACGGAGATGAAGTAGGGGGCGCGATGAACGCCAATGGTGGAGACGACTTCATTGCGCTCAGCGTCGATGACGGTGATGTTATTCGACTCGGCGTTGGCGACGTAGATTTCGTTCTTCTTCGAGTTAGTGGCCAGGCCGGTGGGATTTTTGCCCACCGGAATTGTTTTTATGTTTCGCAACGATAGAACATCGATGACGCTGACCGAATCGCTCTTGCCGTTGGAGACGTAGGCGTACTCGTGGTAGCCGGGATCGAGCGGCTGGCGGCGATTGCAGGCGGTGAAGGAAAGCAGGGCGAGAAGCAGCAAGCCCAGGACTCGGAACGGAAGGCGCCTCGCGGAATGAATTGCGTGAAGCCCGCTCGCATCACAAGAAGAAAGTGCTTTTCGGCACGACCCAGGAGGTCGCTGAAACGGTCGAAAAAATAGATCGCTCGCGGGCTGAAGCCCGCTCGGGATGACAAAAACAAAGGACTTTGACGCGGGCCTAAAGGCCCGCTCTACCTGAACATCGCGCGAAAGCGACTTTTTCAGCGGTCTCCAAGGTCGTGCCCTGACGCGGAACATGCCTACACACCAGTGTTTCAGCAGCCGGTGAAGCTGCGTTGCTTCAAAGCTATCGGACGCCATCACCGGGCGGCAGCGGCGGTAGCCGGGACTGCAGGATGCTCGACCGGTTCCGCGACCGAGCGACCCAGAACGGCGGCGATCTGCCTGACCTCATGCATAAGTTGATCGAACTGGTCCGGGAATAACGATTGCGCGCCGTCGCTTAGCGCCTTTTCAGGATTGGGATGGACTTCGACGATGAGGCCATCGGCGCCGACTGCGACGGCGGCACGGGAGAGTGGCGTGACCTTGTTGCGCTTGCCGGTGCCGTGGCTGGGATCGACGATGATCGGCAGGTGGCTCAGGCGCTGGACAGCGGGCACGACGCTAAGGTCCAAAGTATTGCGGGTGTGGTCGGCAAAGGTACGCACGCCGCGCTCGCAAAGGACGACCTGATAGTTGCCCTCGCTCATGATGTATTCGGCGGCCATGAGGAATTCGTCGAGCGTGGCCGACATTCCGCGCTTGAGCAAGACCGGCTTGCGGCTGCGCCCGGCACGTTTCAGAAGCGAGAAATTCTGCATGTTGCGCGCGCCGATCTGGATGACGTCGGCGTATTTCTCGACCAGGTCGAGCGATTCATTGTCGACGGCTTCGGTCACGATGGCCAAACCGAACTGATCGCGGATTTCGGCCATGATGCGCAGGCCTTCTTCGCCGAGGCCCTGAAAGGCATAAGGCGATGTACGCGGCTTGTAAGCGCCACCGCGGAAGAACCTGGCGCCGGCGCGAGCGACGCGCTCGGCAGCGGCAAAGGCTTGCTCTCGCGACTCGATGGCGCAGGGACCGGCGATGACGGCGACCTCGATACCGCCGATACTGGCATCGGCACGGGGAAAGCGAACGACGGTCTTGTCCTCTTTCACCTCGCGGCTCACGAGCTTGTAGGCCTTGCTGACGTGAATGACTTCCTGAACACCCGGCATCTCGTCGAAGACGGAGGTTTCGATGTCGGACTTGTTGCCGGTGATGCCGATAGCGGTGCGGGTGGCGCCGGGCATGGGATGCGCGCGCAGTCCCAGCCCTTCAACTTTTTGGCAGACCGTGCGTACCTGGTCCTCGGTGGCGGCGGTCTTCATTACGATCAGCATGAAAAACCTCGTGGTTGCGAATCAGTGTACCGTTATGGCGGCTCAGGGGCAATCAGGCAGGGCGGGAAGAGAGCTTCACCACAGAGGCACGGAGGCACGGAGAAAGACAGGGCTGAAAGTTCACGACAGGGGGCATGGTAGCGGTGTTGCGGGGTCAGGAGTGCTTCAGAGGCGCGGCAAGAGCAGATCGCTTGCGCCAAACGAAGGTGCTGGTGATGACAACCAAAAAGATGGCGCAGCCGAAGCTGCGCCCCTTCACCCTCTGTGTCTCCTTGGTGAGGCTTTTTAGTCGTCCTACTTTTTCCGGCTGGCAGGCGGGATGATGCCGTTCATGCGCAGGTATTCGACCATCTGTCCGTAGTGGTCGAAGGGGTGCGACAGCAGGCCGGTGGCAAGCGTCAGGCGCGTGGTCGGGTGACTGCCGTAGGGCGGCTTGATCGGCTCCAGAACGTTGTTCTCGTTGATGCTGGCCAGCGCCTTGTGGGCGTAGGCGAAGGAGTCTTTCAGAAACTTCAGGATTTCGTCCCGCGAGCTGACGTTGGCGGGGCCGTTTTCACCGTTCATCTCTACGGGCGGCTTTTCCTGCAAGATCGCGGCACCATACATGTAGTTGGCGACCGCAATGTGCTTGATCTGCATGGCGTAGGTGCGTACGCCGGTGAATTCGCCCGGCTTGGTCGGCGCAAAGTTGAATTTGTCTGCAGGCATAGCCTCTGCGGCGCCCACGACTTCCTTCTCAACGCCGTTGAGAATGTGCTCGTAGACGGAAGCGAAGGTAGGCTTTTCCTTCTCCGCTTGCGGAGTTGCGGCAAAGGCCGCGCTACTCAATGCCGTGGCCATCGCGAACACCAGGCCGGCAAACAAAAATGACCGCTTCATGGTTCCTCCTCTAGGAATGTAGACGGACTGCTGAGAGGCCTCGCCCGGTATTGTAATCCAGTTGCAAGACGCGGTTGTCGCCTAAGGACCGTCGGGCCGTGTCCAATAGCGTGCGGCGCAAACGGCCATTCGCGGCGGCGCTGCGAGCGGACGAGATAGATGGCGACTCCGACGATGGTGATGACGATGGCATAGCGCAGCTCGCGCATGGAGTTTACGCGGGCGAAGAGGATGAAGACGAATCCGGCGATGGCCAGCAGCGCAGGCAAGGGATAGAGCCACATGCGGAAGGGGCGGGGTACGTCGGGACGGCGAACGCGAAAGACGATGAGGCCGATGGCCTGAATCAGGAACTGCAATGAGATGCGGATGACGACCAGAGCGGCGATGACATCGGCCAGACGGAACAGGCAGAAGAGCGTGGCAACCAGTCCGAGAGCGATGAGGGAGACCGTGGGGAAGCGGTGCTTAGGATGCACAGTTGCGAAAGAGCGAAAGTAATTGCCATCCAGGGCGGCGGCGTAGGGCACACGCGAATAGCCAAGCAGCAAAGAGAAGATGGAGGCGAAGGCGGTCCAGATGATGAGCAGGGCGATGGCGCGGCCGGCCCAGGTTCCGTAAATCCGCTGCATGAAGACCGACATGACGAAGCCGCCACGGGCTTCGCTGTATTGCGCCAGTTCGCGCCAGGGCATGACGCCGAGCACGCTGATGTTCATCACGATGTAAATGGTCGCGACGGCGACGATGGAGATGATGAGGGCGCGCGGAATGGTCCTGCCGGGGTTGCGGACTTCTCCTCCAAGAAAGCAGACGTTGTAGTAGCCCCAGTAGTCGTAGGTGGCGATGAGCATGGCTGAGCCCATGCCGGTGATGAAGCCGCGGGAGAGGTGAAAGGCGCCGGGGGGGAAGTCGAAGGCGCGCGCCGCGCTGAAGTGAGTGATGCCGGCGGCGATGATCCAGATGAGAGAGAGAGCTACGCCGACCCATAGCAGTTCGGCCAGTTTGGCGACGGCGGTAATTCGCCGATAGAGCAAGACCACGACCAGTACGCAGGTGCTCATGGCGACGAAGGTGCTCGCCTTCACGAGAATGCTCGCCTCCAAGGGACCCAGTAGAGGCGTGTTCAAGTGGAAGGTGTGTTCGAGCAGAGTGCGGTTTAGCGGGGGCCAAAGGAATGAGGCATAGTCGCCGAGGCCGATGCATCCCGAGGCGATCGAGAGTGGGGCGCTGAAGGAAAGTTGCCAGATGAAGAGGAATGACAGGAGGCGTCCCCACTTCTTAGGGCCGTAGATTTCTTTGAGGTAGAAATACGAGCCGCCGGCTTGCGGCATGGCTGCGCCCAACTCGGCCCAGACCAGGCCGTCGCACAATGCGAAGAGCGCACCGCAGATCCAACCAAGCATGGCCTGCGGGCCGCCCGCAGCACTGATGATCAGTGGGATGGTGATGAACGGGCCCACGCCGATCATGTCGATCATGTTCAGCGTGGTGGCCTGCAAGAGGCCGACGCCACGAATCAGCTCAGGTTGGGTACGGCTTTCATCGGGGAGCATGTCCCACGCTCAGCAGGTTGACGTAGAGGCGGATGGCGCCCGGGACTCCAAAGGGCAACTGGCGGAAAAAGGCGTAGCCGGTGTAGATGTAATAGCCCTTGCCATACTGTGCGAGAAGCAGGCCTCCCTTTTGCGGCTGCTCGCCGGGATCATTCGACGCCAGCAGCGGCGTGAAGTGCGAATCCCACTGGTCCATGAAGTAGAGGCCGCGCTCCTGTACCCATCCCGCGAAGTCGGCCTGGGTGATCTGGTTGGGATAGTGAAAGACCTCGTTCTCCGGCTGGAGCAAGGTGACAGGAGCCTGCTCGACGGTCACGCGCTCGCGGCTGAGGCTGGCGGGATATGGCGTGTAGTGCCCGGAATTGAATTCCGATGGCTGCGTGTTGTATTGCACCAGCAGGGTGCCGCCATTGCGAACATAGTCGAGGAGACGCTGGTTGTTCTTGCGAACGTCGTCGCGGGTATCGTAGGCACGGATGCCCAGTACGATAGTTCCGAAACGCTGCAAGTTTCCACTGGCGACATCTTCCGGCGTGAGCAGAGTGACGTCGAGGCCAATCTGGCGAAGCACGCTGGGGATGTCGTCGCCGGCACCCATGATGTAGCCGATCTTCAGTCCCGGCGGCACCTTGACGTTGACGATGCTGGCGCGCTGAGTGGCGGGCTGGTAATAGAAAAAGCCACCAAGGTCAGGACGGGTGACAAGATTGTAGCCCTGCTGGAAATCGCGGCCCTCAGCTTTTACCAGAGCGGAGACACGATAGCGGCCTTCTTTCGCGCCGTCGGGAAGAACTTTGAACTGCGAGTTGTGCTCTCCCTGCTGTTTCAGGTCAATGGGCTCGGAATGCGGCTGCACCTTCCATCCTGCGGGGGCTTCGACGCGCACCTCTCCGGTGGCATGGTCGGCGGTGGAGCGAACCTGGGCGTTCAGATCGGCAACCGGATTCGGTTTGGCAGCGATGATCTGGGTCGAAGGAACAGTGTGAATGGAAAACGGCGGCACCACCGCCAGGGGCATCGACCACGCGTTGCCGTGCTGATCGTGAAGCGGAGTGCGGGCGGGAACGCGCATCACACCTTCGCGCTGGTTGAATTCGTAGACCACACGTGCGTAGACCGGCGGCGGAGGCAGCGGCAAGGTGACATACTGCGGCTCGTCGATGGTGTAGACCGAGTCGGTCTCGGGATCGTCGCGATGAAAGTATTCCCTGGTGATCTGGGCGTCGGCGGGCGGGGTGACGCGAAACATAACGGAGCAGCCCTGGCCGGGAGGAAGCGAGGCGGGGACCTTGTCCATGAACAGCTCGGACTTCCATCCCGGCGGAACATCGAGCGCCAGCTGCTTGATGGCGAGGGTTGAAGCGCTTCCGTTGCGAAACTTCGCAACCAAGAGAAAAGGTTTGCCGGCGGTGATCACTGCGCCCAGCACCGGCCCGTTGGAAGAGGTGGCAAATTCCTCGGCCATGGGGCGGCCGTCGGGCGTTCCCGGCCCGGCGCTAAATTCCAAGCCGAGCGCGAGGTTGGCGGCGTGCTCGAACTGCTGTTGCTTGGTGCGCAGTTCGACCAGCAGGTCAGCTTTTTCGATCGGGCTGAGCTGAGAGGTTTCGACTTTGGTGATCAGGTTGCGCGTGAGGACCAGGCCGCGTAGTAACGGCGTAGCAGCCGCCTGCGGCGATTTGTCGACCGCGGTGGTGGCTTCGTCGATGGTGCGCTGGATCCAGTCGAGATCGAGCTTCAACCAAGCGGCCTTCGTCTGGTCTTTACCAAGCCGCGACACAAGTGATGGTAAAGAAGTATCGATACCATCGAAGAAATCCTTCTCATGGACGTTGCTGACCGGCACGTTGGGCAACGCCGAGTCGATGAGTTTGTAGTAGCTGGTGCGACGCCTTTCGGTCAGATGCCAATGCCCGGCGCCCTGTGAGAGCTGGTGCTGCAGGCCCTTGAAGGCGAACTGGATATAGCTCTCGCCCAGTAGAGTATCCTGCTGCGAGGTTTCCAATTCGACGTTCCAATCTTCATCGGCGCGAACGTTGTCCATGTACAGCTTCTTGGCCTGCCAAGGCTCAAGGCCTTCGCGAATCTGCTCCGGAAAGCGCGTGGGATCGGCAGCGGCGCGGAAGGCTTCGCGGGTGAGAATGCCCGACGCCTGATGATTGCCGTGACCGTCGCGCGCATTGCCCTGGAAGCGAGTACAGATTACATCCGGGCGGAAGGTGCGGATGACGCGCACCATGTCGGCGAGCGCAATGTCATGGCCTCCCCATTTCTCGAAGGTCTCTTCCGCCGTCTTGGAAAAGCCAAAGTCGGCGACACTCGTGAAACGCTGTTCCACGCCGTAGTAGCGATCGGCGGAAAGCAGCTCCAGAGTACGCACCAGGCCAAGCTCGTCGAAGAGCTCGCTGCCAATAATGTTCTGGCCGCCGGCTCCGCGATTCAGCGTCAACTGTAATGCGGTGACACCGTGACCGCGCGATTCCAGCGTCAACATGCCTCCGTCTTCGTCGTCGGGATGGGCGACGGTGTGCATGAGACGCGCGGTGGTATGAAGCTGCCGGAGCACGAGCTTGAGTCCGGTGACACCTTCATCGATGGGCAGAGGTTCGGTGTCGACCCATGGCGAAGGCACCTGGGCTGAGGCGACAAACGAGAAAATGAGCAGAAGGGCGGCGCACAGCGTCCACCCGGCACGCCTCGATCGGCGCGTTTGCTTGGCGTGAAGTTTCATGAGTGACAGGAACAGGTGCGCAATGACGACCACCCAGTATACAAATCGCGGCGATGGGCGGATTCGAGCAGTGCCAGATACAGAAGCTGTATCGAAAAGCGGTTTTTCAAGCTTGGAACGGATACTCGACAAAACAGCCGATGGTCTTCAGGGCTGGCGATTCCTGGCGTACTCGACGGGCGAAGGAATCTCTTCCAGGCCGCGGCCGGCGAAGATCTCGGCGAAGTTTTGCATGAGTTCGTCATGAATAAGGCCGTTCGACGCCAGCACTTCCTCGCTGGACAAGCGAAACGGGGAACCATCGAAGCGGGTCACCCGGCCCCCGGCTTCCTGGATAAGCAAGACGCCGGCAGCGGTGTCCCAGGAATTGAGCTTGAATTCCCAGAAACCTTCATAGCGACCGGAGGCAACGCAGGCCAAGTCGAGCGCGGCCGAGCCGGCCCGGCGCAGGCCGTGTGAGCGCAAAGTCAACTGATGATAGAAGTGGATGTTTGGATTCTTATGGCGCTTGTGGCTGGGGAAGCCGGTGCCGAGCAGCGACTCGGCGAGACTTGAAGTTTTTGAAACGTGCATCGCCTGGCCATTGAGTTTGGCTCCGGCGCCACGCTCGGCGGAGAAGAACTCATCGCGCGTGGGATCATACAGAAAGCCAGCCAGCAGTTCTTCGCCGCGGGCCAAGGCAATCGATATACAGAAGACGGGATAACCATGCGCGAAGTTGGTGGTGCCGTCGAGAGGATCGACCAGCCAGCGATACTCCGCTTCCATGTCCGACCGAGTGCCTTCTTCGCCGAGTATGCCAAACTCGGGCCAGCCAGCGCGCAGGCGTTCGGCGATGAATCGCTCGGAGGCGCGGTCCGCTTCGGTGACCAGGTCGACATCGCCTTTGTACTCGTAGCCGATGCGGCGGTGAAAGTAGCTCATGAGCAGCGCACCTGCCTCACGAATGATGGGCTCAATCTCAGGCGTATAGCGGATCATTCGTCTGTGTCCGGGATATCGGGAGTAGTTGGAGGTGCGCCGGAAGTGCGTGTAGCGCGCGCGACGCCGGCAGCGGAGCGGCTTGCGGCTTCTTCGGCGATGTAGGCGATGTCGTGCTTATAGATAAAGAGGTTGGGAGCGCCGTCACGAGTCAGTCGAATCATGCGCCGGTCGTAATATTCGATCCAGCCGCGAACTACTTCGCCGTCCAACAGCTTGACGCGCACTGGCCGCTGGTTTTCCCCTAGCACCTTCAGGTAGGCAGCCTCCTGATGTGTGTCTTCTGCGGGATGAGTCGGCTTGCGGGAATCGGTGTCGCCGGATCGACGAAGGGCCATACCTGATTCTACGGCATCTGAGACGAGGCTAAGCCTTGCTGGGAGGGGAGGGCGCTTTGAGGGTGTTGCGGGCCGCGATGCCGAAACGGTGGCACGCGCCGCGACCCACCCTGGCGAGCTCTTGCCAGGCCGCTGTCAGATCGATGTTCTCGGGGCGTAGCCCTGCATCATTTCAATACCCACGCGCGACTGTTTTTCCAGCTACCTCTGCACGGGCCTGCGCTAGTTCGGGGCGGTCGGACTGCGAGCCTTCGCAGTTCTTCACCAACTGGGCATAGTATTTCTGGGCTGTCGCATATTGCTTCAGAGTCTGCGCAGCTTGAGCCGCGCCATACAGCCCATTGAAGCGGTTGGGATCAATCTTCATCGACTGTTCGTACTCGACCAGCGCTTGCTGCGGCTGATGCGACTCCAGCAGAAGGTCAGCTAGCATCTCGCGCGCGGGAATCTCAACCTCTCCCTTGCCGTGCGCATCCTGCTTGTCGGCGACACTCCGCATGATTTTGGCGGCTTCCTCGTTCTTACCCTCGGCGAAGGCAATCCATGCGCGAATCTCATCACGGCCCGTCTCCATGTACTCAGCCATGTAAGCATCGGCTGACTTCTTTACTTCTTTCACCATGGCGTCATACTTTGCCAGGTCTTTCCTGGCCGCTGCCGCGTCGTGAAGGTGTCCGCTGCCGACTGCACGCGCCCAATAGGTCTCCGCCACGTTCTGAGGCTGCTTCGCGGCGGCCGGATCGAGTGCTGCCGCCTGTTTCCAATGCCGCATCTCGATCTCGTAGGTGGCAGGGAATCGTGCGCGTGCGATGTCGAGGTAATCGTGCATGTCATGCCCGGCCGTGGGATCCATGGTCTGGACCTTGGTCACGATCGCGTATGCTTTGCTGTCCTCGCCCACCTGCAGATAGGCGTAGTTGAGGAAGTCCATGGCATGCAGCTCATGTCCAAGAGCGTTCGACTGTTCCGCTGCCGCCACCGACGCCAGATTCGCCTGAATGTCCTGCTGCCACATGCCAAGCCGCGCAAAGATGTGTCCCGGCATATGCGCCGCGTGCGGCGCCGATGGCGCGATCTGCCCATAACGCTCCGCTGCTTTCAGTCCCTGGGCGGCCATCTGCGGGCTGTCGCAACTGTGAATGATGTAGTGCGCCACACCGGGATTGTCGGGCGCCAAGACGAACTGCTCGTTCAGGATGGCAAGCGCCTTCTTTTGGTTGGCGAATGTCGGATCCTGCGGAGGGGCTGCCGCTAACAGCGAAAGTGCATAGAAGGCCGCCGCATTATGGTCCTGCGGATACTTGTCGTGCAATTTCTCCATCGCGTTGGAGTAAGCGTTGACCCTTATCTCAAAGCTGGATGTGCCGGAGTTCTCGTAGAAGAGTGCCAGGGCGTTCAGATAGTCGCGTTCGCGCTGAGTCTTGGCGCCGATCTTCTGGCCCTTCTGCACCAGCGCCAATCCACGATGCATCGTCGCTTCGCTGGGACGATCCCAGATCTGGTGCCAGAGGCTCATTGCCTGGCCCCAATAGGCCATTGCACAAGTGGGATCGGCGGCGGCAATCGCCTGGAACTGCTGTTCGGCTCTGTCGTACCAGAAGTCGTGCAGCAAAGCGACGCCGCGATTGAATGCCGCCTGCTGAGAAGCCGCACAGGACACGGGGAAGTTCACCGTGCCCAACTTTTCAGCGGCAGGAGGTCGAGGTTGCGCTGGTTGATCAGCAAGAAGGCATCCGCAGCACAATAGCAGTGACAGCAAAAGCAGTATGCGTAACCTCATGTTTCACCCCACTGGTAGGCGACAAGCATAGGGATGACGGTGGTTCAAGTCAACTTCTTGTTTCCGGGTGTTCGTCCTTCATGGAGTGCGAGGGTTTATATTTGTGCGTTCTCCCCGGGAGGCCAAATGCGCCGACTATTCCTGCTATCTACACTTTTGTTTCTGGCACCGCTACTTTTTGCCCAACGCTTCACTGGTTATACAGACCAGTCCACGGCCACGCAGCAGAAGGTGGAGTCCACGCTGAAGTCCATCCCAACGGCGGCGAATGAGAAGGCCTTCCACCGCTACTTCACCGCGGAGCCGCATCCCGCCGGTTCAGAAGAGAACCACAAGGTCGCGCTCCATATTGCCGAGGAGTGGAAGCGCCAGGGATGGGAAGACGTCACCGTGCATGAGTATGACGTGTACAATTCCGCGCCCCGCGAGGTGAAGCTTGAGATGGTTGCGCCTACGCGTTACGTCGCCGGGTTGCGCGAGGCGGCTTACGATGTTGATCCTGACACGGCGAATCCACGGGTGAGTGGAGCGTACCTGTCGATGTCGGCCTCAGGCGAGGTAACGGCTCCGCTGGTGTATGCGCGCGGCGGCAATCCCGAGGACTACGATCTGCTGGCGAAGAATGGCATCGATGTGCGCGGCAAGCTGGTGATCGTGCGCTACTCCGAGCCGTACAGCTATCGCGGCTTCAAGGCGCTCACGGCACAGCAGCGGGGCGCGGCCGGTCTCATCATCTATTCCGACCCAGCGGAAGATGGGTATAAGCGCGGCAAGGTCTTTCCTGACGGGCCTTGGGGCCCGGAGACGCACATTCAGCGCGGAGCCATCACCTACGACTTCATCGTGCCGGGCGATCCGCTGACGCCGGGTTGGGCGTCGGTCAAGGGCGCGAAACGCATCAAGCCGGAAGAGTCGCAGTCGGTGCCAAAGATTATGGCGGTTGCCATTTCGTGGCACGATGCCAAACCGTTGCTGGCAGCGATGGATGGGCCCAAGGCACCGAAGGACTGGCAGGGTGGGTTGCCGATTACGTATCGCCTGGGCGGTGGCCGCGTAAAGGTGCACCTGAAGATCGACATGGACAACAGCATCAAGCCGAACTATGTGGTCGAGGCGCGACTGCGGGGCGCTGAGTTGCCGGACGAATGGGTGCTGCTCGGCAACCATCACGATGCCTGGGTCTTCGGCGCCGTGGATCCTTCCAGCGGTACGGCTTCCATGATGGAGTTGACGCGCGCGCTGGGTGAGATGGCGAAGAAAGGAATGCGCCCGCGTCGCACCATCATCGCTTGCAGCTGGGACGGCGAAGAGGTTGGCCTCACCGGCTCGACCGAGTGGGGCGAAGAATACGCCGCCAGAACTCAAGAAGAAGCTGGTCGCCTATATCAATGTGGATTCATCGGTTGCCGGGCCAAACTTTCAAGCCAGCGCCGTGGGTTCGCTCGCGCCACTGCTGGTAGAGGTGAGCCACACGCTGAACGACCCTTCGGGTGTGCCGCTTTATGACGCATGGAAGAAGTCAACCGCAAGCGACACGGTGCGTTTTCCGGGAACTGGTGGAGGAAAGCGCTCCGCCGCGGTGGACGATAATTCGCTGGTGGATACACGCATTGGCAGCGGCTCCGACCACACTGTCTTTCTAAACTTTCTCGGCCGGCCAGTGATCGGCATCGATTTCGATGGACCGTATGGCGTCTACCACTCCGCGTATGACGACTTCTACTGGATGAATCACATTGGAGACCCAGGTTACCGCTATCACACCCTGGCGTCGGAAGTGTGGGGAGTGATTGCCATGCGGCTGGCCAACGCCGATGTTTTGCCATTCGACTTTGGCTTTTATGGGCGTGATATCCGAAAGTTTATCGAAGAGCTCTGTCCGGCAAAGAGCGCGCCTGCAACGAACAAGGCTGCAAATGCGCGATGTGTTGCCGGAGATCTGGACCTCACTTTGGCGCTCCAACGCGCTGACGAATTCGCTTCTGCCGGAGATGACCTCAAACGGGCCACCGAGACGGCGCTGGCTGCCGGTGCACTCAGCGCCGATCGCACCGCAGGCGATTAACCGCGCCATTATGGAAATTGAGTCGAACTGGCTGATATCCGACGGAATTCCTGGCCGGCCATGGTTCAAACACAGCCTATACGCGGCTCGTTACACCTATGCCCATCTGGAGCTGCCGGGTATCACCGAGGCAGTAGAGAAACAGGATTGGAAAACCGCTCGGGAGCAAGCCGCATTTCTGGAGAACGCGCTGGTGAAGAACACGGCGTTGCTGCGGCAAGCAACAAAACAGCTTAAGGCGACGCAATGACGGAGGATGCTCAGCCGCGGGTTACGCAAAGTTCGCCATTGTTATTGAGGTCCTATCGCAAGCACTATCCCAGAGCCGTGCGTGGAGAAGGGGTCTATCTCTGGGACAGTGAAGGCAATCGCTATCTTGATTTTTCCTCCAGCGCGGTCGTGAGCTTTATCGGTCACGGAGCGCCGGAAGTAGCTCACGCAATCGGCGCCCAGGCGAAACAGTTAGAGTTCGTACACTCCAGCCAATTCGTTGCCGAGGTGGCTGAGCAATTCGCACGCGAGCTGCTGGATTTCCTTGGCCCAGCCTACCGCGATGCCTCGGTGTTCTTCACCAGTGGCGGCTCAGAGGCCGTCGAGACAGCAATGAAGCTTGCGCGGCAGTACCAGGTCGAGACCGGAAACAGCTCGCGCACCCAGATATTCAGCCGCAAACAGTCGTACCACGGAGCCACCATTGGTGCGATGGCAGTTTCCGGCAACCTCAAGCGGCGCGAGATCTATCGTCCCATGCTGAGGGAGTTCGTGCATGTCGGCACACCCTACTGTTACCGCTGCCCTTACGGTTGCCAGGACTGCGCCGAGAAGTACGCAGCGGAACTGGAGCAGGCGCTGGCGGCACATCGGGAGCAAGTTGCCGCCTTCATCTTCGAGCCTCTGAGTGGGGCGACCCTGGGGGCAGCCGTTCCGCCAGATGGATACCTTGAGCGCATCCACAGAATCTGCGCCGATCACGGAGTGTTGACCATCGCGGACGAGGTCATGACGGGCATGGGGCGCACCGGCCGGCCTCTCGCCTGCAATCACTGGGGTGTGACGCCCGATATTGTTGTGCTGGGAAAAGGACTGGCGGCTGGATACTCCCCCTTAGGAGCCGTTGTGGCTCGCCGGAACATCGTCGATGCCATCGTCGCCGGCTCCGGCGTGCTGGTGCACGGCTTTACGTACAACGCGCATCCCGTCTCTGTTGCGGCGGGCAGGGCAGTACTAAAGCTGATATGCGAGCGACGGCTAGTGGAGGCCGCAGATGATTCGGGTAACGGAGCGGGGCGTCATCTGAAGGGTGCCATTCAGCGGCTGCTCGAGCTGCCACGTGTCGGCGACGTTCGCGGCATGGGATTGATGTGGGGAGTGGAATTGGTCGCCGACCGCTCCACCAAGACCCCATTCCCTGCGGGTGACAACTTCGCCGCACGTGTGGCTCAAAGCTGCATGGCAGCAGGGGTGCTGGTGTATCCGACGCAGGGATGCGTGGACGGCGCTCGCGGCGATCACATCATGATCGCTCCTCCGGCAACCATCACGGTTGAAGAGATTGACGAAGCGATCGCGATAATCCATAAGGCAATTTCGCAGCCTTCGTGATTCTTTCTAGTGGCGCATCTCGGCGTTACAGTTTTCGTGTAAATGGTTTTTGTGGCCTCCAAGATGGGGAAGCCGGTGCAAGGTTTGGTGCGAAAGGGGGGACTCGAACCCCCACGGTTTTACCCGCCAGATCCTAAGTCTGGTGCGTCTGCCAATTCCGCCACTTTCGCAGTCTTTGGGGATAGCTTATCACTCCCCTCCGCGATGATATCCTGAAGGTTAGCTAACCCCACTCTGAGGCAGTTCCCTGCACATGTCTGATCCTGAAGTTCAACCAACCCCAAACACTACGGAAGCGGACGAGTCGTTCGCCGACATCCTTTCGCAATACGAACAGTCGCATAAGCGGCGGGCCGACGATGGCACGCGACAGATCGAAGGCACGGTGATCTCGGTGACGCCCGAGTCAGCGTTTCTTGATATCGGGTACAAGGTTGAGGGCGTGCTGCCGGTGAGCGCGTTTGGCGAAACGCCGCCCCGGCCGGGCGACAAGCTTCCGGTTACGGTGAAAGGCCGCAACGAGGAAGGCTACTACGAGTTGTCGCGTCTCAAGGTTGCGCAACCGACGGACTGGACTGCGCTGGAGCGCGCCTTTGCCGAGAAGTCGACCATCATGGGTACGGTCACCGGGGTGGTGAAGGGCGGGCTCACGGTGGATGTCGGGGTGCGCGCGTTTCTGCCTGCGTCGCGCAGCGGCACGCGCGATGCCGCCGAGATGGAGAAGCTGGTCGGGCAGGAGATCCGTTGCCGCATCACCAAGCTCGACACCACGGATGAGGATGTGGTGGTCGATCGCCGCGCGGTGCTGGAAGAAGAAGAGCGCGCGGGCAAGGAGCGCCGCTATGCCGAGTTGCAGGAAGGCGATGTGGTCAAGGGCACGGTGCGCACGCTGATGGACTACGGTGCGTTCGTCGACATCGGGGGCGTCGATGGCCTGCTGCATGTGAGCGACATCTCGCTGAGCCGCGTCAAGAGCCCGGCCGAGGTGCTCTCGGTGGGGCAGGAGATTGAAGCGCGGGTGCTGCGAATCGATCGCGAGAAGGGGCGCGTTTCACTTGGATTGAAGCAGCTTCAGCCGGAACCGTGGGAGACGGCCGGCGACAAGTACAAGACCGGAGAGCGGGTGCGAGGGACCATCTCGCGCATTATGGACTTTGGCGCGTTCGTCGAGCTGGAGCCGGGCGTTGAAGGGCTGATCCACATCTCGGAAATGTCGTGGGTGAAGCGTGTGCAGAAGCCAGGCGACATCGTGAAGCCGGGTGAGACGGTGGAGGCGATGGTGCTGTCGGTGAATGTTCCGGAGCGGCGCATCTCGCTGGGACTGAAGCAGGCGCTGGGCGATCCCTGGGCGGACATCGGCAAGCGCTTCGCGGCGGGTTCGGTGATTGAAGGTCCGGTGACCAACATCACCAAGTTCGGCGCGTTTGTGCAGTTGGCCGATGGCGTGGAAGGCATGATCCACGTCAGCGAGATCAGCGCCGAGAAGCGCATCAATCATCCGCAGGACGTGCTGAAGGTGGGACAGGCGGTGCGCGCGCAGGTGCTGTCGATCGATACCGAGCGCCGGACGATGCGGCTGAGCATGAAGCAACTGGTGCCGACCAGCCTGGACGAGTACATCGCCGAGCATAAAGTTGGCGATGTGGTGACAGGGCGCGTGATGGATACCGAAGGCGGCGTGCGAGTGGAGCTGGGCGAAGGGATTCAGGCGGTGTGCCGTGCGGCAAGCGGTGGCAGTGCTGGCGCGGGGACTTCCGATGGAGCAGGCCGACTGGAAAAGGCCGATCTGTCATCGCTGGGCGCAATGCTGCAGGCGCGATGGAAGGGTGGGAGCGCGGCGAGCGCTGCCAGCAAGCCCGAGCCGCTGCGCGCAGGACAGGTGCGCAGCTTCCGCATTAGCAAACTGGATGCGGAGGGGAAGAGTATCGAGGTAGAGGTGGCGTAAAAGGTCGTGCGCCCCGGTTCGAAAATCCCCACCCGGCCAACCAAAGGCCGAGTGGGGCACCCGAATTTTCTCTAAACCCTAACCTTTCCCAAAATCGGAGAAAGGATGGGGCACCCTCAACATTTCGAGAAGCTGCTCGGCTTAGAATGTGTTGAACCGCAGCAGGCCTCGCTGTCCTTACCGCCGCTGCGAGCCTCTACGCAGGAGGTTGCACCATGCTAAAGCCGGATCAACTCTTCATAAGCTACAGTCGCGAGAGTTCGCAAGATGCGCAATTCGCGCTCAAGCTGGCGGATGGCTTGCGTGCGGCTGGCGTTCCTGTGTGGATCGATTGGCTCGATCTGCGATCGACGAAATCCACCGAAGAAGCATTGCGGGATTCGGCAGCCGTGCTGATCATTCTGTCGCCGGATGCGGTGAAGTCTGCGCGAGTGAGGGAAGAGCTTGCGATGGCCAGGCAGCAGGGCAAGCGGGTGGAGGGAATACTGTTTCGCGATTGCGACCTGGAGGGCGTATTCGAAGCCGAGGCGGTATTCGATTTTCGAAGCGACTTTCGCTCCGGGCTGGAGTCGCTGCTGGATGTTATTGGCACGCCTCTGCTGGCCGAGGAACCTGCAGTGGAAGAGGCCGCACCTGAGGCGGCTCAACAACAGCAACCGAAGAAAGGCACCAAGCCGGATCCCCTGCGTGATCGCATTCTGGTGCGTCGTGTGGAAGAGTCCGAAACGGTCAGCGGGGGCACCACTGCTCCGGACGCCGCCAACGAGAAGCCGCAAGAGGGCGAAGTCATTTCCGTTGACGAAGGTAAGAGCGACGAGGGCGGCACTTCCCGCTTGGATGTAAAGCCGGGCGACCGGGTCCTGTTCGGCAAGTATTCCGGCAACGAGATCAAGATCGACGGCGAAGAGCTCCTGATCATGCGCGAAGACGATGTGCTCGGGGTTCTTGATGGCCGCAGTGGTAGGCAACAGCAACAGCAACAGCAACAGCAGCAGCAGCAACAGCAACAGCAACAGCAACAGCAGCAGCAACAGCAACAGCAACAGCAACAGCAACAGCAACAGCAACAGCAACAGCAACAGCAACAGCAACAGCAACAGCAACAGCAACAGCAACAGCAACAGCAACAGCAACAGCAACAGCAACAGCAACAGCAACAGCAACAGCAACAGCAACAGGACTTCACAGAAGCCGAACGTCCGGCGCGGGCGACAGGCAAGAAGACGACCAAGAAGAAACCGAGTCGGCCGCCGCGCGCTTACATCGACTACGAGCCTCCGAAAGCGCCTCCTATGCCGGAGGCCGAAGCGCCCCCTCCGCCTCCCAAGCCAGCGGCCGCGCCCCAACCGGCGCCTGGCGCCGCACCAGAATCTCTCGCCCTCGACAACGTGCAGTTCACACTGACTGGCCCTGCAGCACTTGAGCCCGGGCAGCCCCAGGAGCTGCTGTTCTGGGTGCATGTTGAAGAACAGCGCACGGCCGTGCTGGAACGTGCGGCGGAAGAGCTCGGGCTGACGAAGCCGGAGCTGTCGGTGAACTCGGAAGGGCCATATCCGCTGGAGCGGGGCAGCCGGCTGAGCGTGCGGTTGACCATCGACGGATTGAAAGTGGTCGACAGCTACAAATGGATTACCTGGACGGGAGAGATCGGCAAGACCACGTTCGTTATCGATGTGCCGGTGGGGACGGCCGCAAGGAAGTACGTTGGCAGCGCTTCCATACGGTTAAACGATTGTGAGATTGCGAAAATGTCATTCCTGGTGCGTGTAGGGCGCACGGAGAAGCGGGTGGAAGAGCTGCCCTCAACAACCACCGGACACCGTAAGGCTTTTGCGTCGTATGCCAGCGAAGACCGTGACGAGGTGTTGAAGCGGGTGCAGGGCATACAGGCCGCGGGCGTCGATGTGTTTGTCGATATCGTGAATCTCCGCCAGGGAGATTACTGGGAACCAGAACTGATGAAGCGCATTGCCCAAGCCGATATCTTTTATCTGTTCTGGTGCCATCATGCGAAGGCCTCGACGTGGGTCAGCAAGGAGTGGCATCGGGCCCTTCAGGAGAAGGGACTGGACTTCATTGATCCGGTGCCTTTGGAAATCTCTAAACGGGCGCCATGGCCGAAGGCATTAGCTAAGAAGCATTTCAATGACCCGTTGCTGGCCTTCATTGTGGGTGGACATAAATGATGAACGTCCCCACCCGGCCGACCGAAGGCCGAGTGGGGCACCTGTGGGATTGCAGAATCGGCTCAGGCGTTGGCGGGCGCGCCCGGGTTCAGCCAGCGGGTGAAGGTTTGCGGCTTTACCTTCGGCAAGATATCGAGATACATCACGGCGTAGCGGAAGGCCACGATAGCGGCTGCGACCACTAGCACGCTCGATGCCAACTCCGTCCACTTGGGCACGTAATGGGCCCCCATGGCTGTCTGTAATGCGTTGATCGACACATTCAGCCGGCCCACCATGAAGCCGGCGATCACCACCGCGCAGGCCAGGTAGAGTTTCTCCGGATTGGAGCGCACGCTTTGCCGGCTGAGCAGCGCAATGGGGATGATGACGAACAGCGCCATCTCCAGCCAGAAGTATCCCGCCTCGGGAGTTCGCTGGAAGGCGTAGCCAATCGCATGGTTGGCTACCAGGTCGAGCACCCTGAAGAAAGCGAAGACAATCAGGAGCAACTGAATCATGCGTCCGCAATCGCTGAGGATGGTGAAATCAACGCGCACGTTCAGCGAGCGCATGCAGAGATAGATGGCAAACACCGTGAGCGCAAGACCGGCAGGAATCGCCGAGAGGTAGAACAGGGCGTGCATATATTGCGAATACCACAGAGGATGCACCTTGCCGGGCGCGATGAGATACAGTCCGCCAAGGTATGACTGGTGCATCGACGACAGCAGCACTCCGGCCATCACGACGCCAACCAGGATCCTATGATGGAAGTGCAATATGGTGTCGCGCAGGCCTTTCCACGGCAGCTTTTCGATCACCGAGGGCGCGAACTCGAAGGTCAGCACTGTGGTGTAGGTCATGATGCAGACGCACACGTCAAACAAGACGGAGGTGTGGTTCCACATCACGATGGGATGCCAGAAGCGCCAGGGCAGTCCGATCTCATAAAGGTAGCCCACGCAGACCGTAAGATAGCCGAGAAATGAAATAAGAATAGAAGCCCGAAGAATTGGACGGTAGCGCTCCATGCCCAGCAGGTAGACGGCGGCGCTGATGCCGAAGCCGGCGGCGGACAGCCCGATGCCGCACAGCGTTCCCAGGCCTACCCAGAGGCCCCAGGGCATCTTGTCGCTGAGGTTGGTGCTGGCGCGGAAGCCTTCGAAGAAACGTATGTAGGTGGCGTACATGCCGGTGACAAATATGATTGCGAGAATTACTCGCCACATCGTGATCTCGGACTTGATGCGGGTAAGCATGGCTAGCTCCTTCCTTCTTTTGTATGGTTCGCAGCCGCTTTCTCCTGAGCTTCGGCGATGGCGACTTCGCGCCGCCGCTGCGTGACCCAATACAGGGCGGAGAGGATGGTGCCGCCCATGATGACGACCTTGGGGGAATCGCCCAACGCGCTGGCAGTAAGTACGGGCATCGGCTGATTGCCGGTGGGAGCGGGCTTCATGCCCAGCGTCTCAAAGGGCACGTCGGAGATGAACAGCACGCAACTACCGCCCGCCTCTTCGACGCCGTAGATGTGAGGCACGTAGGACGAATCGCCGCGGATGCGCGTCCAGGCTTCATTGATGAGGGCATCGCGATCGCCGAAGACGCTGGCCTGGGTGGGGCAGGCTTCCACACACGCCGGCTGTTCGCCCTTCTTCACCCGCTCGGCGCAAAGGTCGCACTTCTTCACGAACGGGGCGAGCTTGCTCCACTGATAGCGCGGCACGGAATACGGGCAGGCGATCATGCAATAGCGGCAACCAATACATTTGTCCGCGTTGTAGACCACCGGGCCAAGCGGCAGCTTGGCGATGGCGCCCACCGGGCAGGCGGAGGCGCAGGCCGGGTCTTCGCAGTGCATGCAGAGCTTGCGCACGAATTTGTCGCTGCGACTTTCGACCACGGTGAACGCTGTCTCTGACAGTGTGGGCTCCGGGTCGGTGCCGAATCCGTGAAGCTGCTTGCAGGCGGTCTCGCAGCTCATGCATCCGATGCAGCGTTTAACGTCGATCAACATGGCTTTCTGGTTTGGCATGGCTGTCTCCCTTTCACTCATATGGGGCGCGATTTATGTCAGGAAGAATTCTTTTGTCAGCTGCTTCTGCGCGTCGGGGCTGACCTGGAACAGCAGTCCCTTGACGGGGAAGCCGCCATCCTGTGCCAGTGACGGGGTCAGTTGCGACAACATCTCGCCCACACGGACGGCGCTGTTGTGCATCCAGGCGGGGACGATAGGTCCGCGCAGCAGGTTGTTGCGGTTGAACGCCAGTTCCGGAGCCTTGATGGTGCACAGCCAGCCGTCTTTGTAGGGGTCGTTGATAGCCACGTCAGGGTTCTTGAGCAGCTCATGGTTGATCGAGGTCAGGACGCCCTCAACCGGGGAGAGCAGTTCGACTTTTCGGCCACCGTGGGTGATGGTGCACAGCCTCTGTCCTTGGCGCACCCAACGATTCAGCTCGGCGAAGTCGATGGAATCGATCTTGCCAATGAGATTGGCGGCGAACGCATCGAGTCCAATGCGCGCGTTCTGATGGCCCTCGTCGCTGAGCCAGGTATGTCCGGGATGGAAAGCGTAGTCCTTGGGGATTTCGAATCCGTCAAACTGCATCATGATCGGCGCCGGAGCCAGCTTCGCGTTGGCGACCTGCAATGCATCTTCGGCTGTTTGCGGCCGGCGGAAGTACATCACCGTGAGAATGAGCAGGAAAGTAAGTAGAACGAATAAGATCGACATCATTCCTCCTCGCGGCGTGAGGCCGCTGGATGGCAGGCTGAGCAAAGCCAACTTGGCTCGTCGCAGCCTGCGACATCTGGAGTAGTGCACGTTGAGGGCAAAAACGGTGTCCGCGCAGTTGATTGAAACGGAAGGACTTACCAGGGAGGCTCAGAAACGCTTTTATTTCGTGCTACTGCATTTTGCAGGAGCAGAGCTGCAAAGTGCAGTAGTTGCGGAGGAAGAGGCAGTCAGCGCGTCACATCGATGAGCTCTTCGTGCTCATCTTCTTTTTCCAGTGCGCCCGTTTTCTTCAGCCGACGTAGTAACGACGTAGGATGGATTCCCAGGATCTTCGCGGCGTGGGTCTTGTTTTGCCCGGTGGCGTTTAGCACCTGCTGGATGTAGTGCTCTTCCAATTCACGCAGGCTCACTAACTGGTCGCCGGTGGGCGAAGGATCAAACGCAAAGCGATCGTCTGCTTCAACTTCAGGCTGGAAGTCGCGCACCTCTTCCGGCAGGTTGTCGACGCCAATCTCGTTGTCGCGGGAGAGGATCATGGCGCGCTCGATGACGTTGCGCAGTTCGCGAATGTTGCCAGGCCAGGAGTAGTGTTGCAAGAGCTGAGCGGCCGGCAAGGTCAATCCCACAAAGTTCTTCTTCAGCTCCTTGTTGAAGTGACCCACCATGTCGAGCGCCAGTGGCAGGATGTCTTCGCGCCGTTCGCGCAGCGGGGGCAGGAACAGGGGCAGCACATTGAGCCGGTAATAGAGGTCTTCACGGAACTCGCCTCGGGCCACCGCGTCTTTCAGGATGGTGTTGGTGGCGGCCATGATGCGCACATTCACGTGTATGGGCTTGGTGCCGCCCAGGCGCAGGAAGTTGCCTTCTTCGAGCACGCGCAGCAGCTTGGCCTGAAGGCTGGGCGAGGTGTTGCCAATCTCGTCGAGGAACAAGGTCCCTTGCGAGGCTTTCTCGATGAGCCCCTCTTTACGGCGGCGTGCGTCGGTGAACGCGCCGGGCTCATAGCCGAAGAGTTCGCTCTCCAGCAGCGTGTCGGGCAGGGCTGCGCAATTAATGCTGATGAGCGGCTGCTCGGCCCGGGCACTGTTGTAGTGGATGGCCCTGGCCAGCACTTCTTTCCCGGTGCCACTCTCGCCCTGAATGAGAACTGTGGTGTGATCGCTGTCCGCCGCACGGCGCGCCATCTCCAGCACTTGCTGCATGATGGGACTTTGGGTTACCACCCGCCCGAAGTCGTAGCGGCCTTTGGCACTCTCCACGGTGTCTTGCACGCGCACCCGCAGGGCAAGCGTCTCGGTGGCCCGCTGTATGGTATGCACCATGTCGGCGATGTGGAACGGCTTGATCAGATAGTCATAGGCGCCCAGCTTCATGGCCTCGACGGCGCGGTCCACCATGTGGTGGGCGCTCATCATGATGACGATGGTGTTAGGCGAGGCGGTGCGCGCCTCACGCAATACATCGATGCCGCTGATGCCCGGTAGCACCACATCGACCAGCGCGACATCGGGCTTGTGCTCGGCGAGCGAGGCGACGGCCTCTTCGCCCGTGGCGGCGAGCAGAACTTCGAAATTTTCCCCGTCGAGGGCGCGGCCCAGGGTACGCAGCGTCAGTGACTCGTCATCCACGATAAGGACAGAGTTCTGCATGGCTAGGCGACGACCTCCTCCAACTCGGGCGCGGGCTGCAAGGCATGGCGCAGAGGAAGAGTCACGCGCACGGTAGTGCCGGCGCCGGGCACGCTCTGCATCTGGATATCGCCACCGTGCCGCAACACATAATTGCGGGTGATGCTCAGGCCCAGACCGGTTCCGGTGCCGCGCTTGGTAGTGAAGAAGGGCTCGAAGACGTGCGGCAGAATGTCAGGGGACACGCCGGTCCCAGTGTCACGCACCCGCAACTCAACTGCCGTAGCCTGAGCGGGTGGTCTCCGCGGTGACGGTAATGCTTCCTCCGGGAGGCGTGGCCTGAGCGGCATTCAGCAGCAGGTTGGTGAGCACCTGCGATATCTGGTTGTGGTCGGCGACGATCTCGGGGAGGTCCGAGGGGATGCAGTTGCGCAGTTCCAGATGGTTAAACAGGGGCTGATGCATCAGGAAGGCCAAGGTCTGTGTAGTGAGGGAATACAGATGGACGCGCGACAAGGTCAACGGGTCAGGCCGGGCATAATCCATGAGCCCGCGAATCGCCGATGAGATTCGGCGCACGCCTTCGAGACACTGCTCGATCTCTTCTTTCTGCTCGCCTTTGGAAGTTCGCAGCTCCAGCTCAAGATGCGACATGATACCCAGCAACGGATTGTTGATCTCATGCGCAGCGCCCAAGGCGAGTTGTGCGAGTGATGCGTACTTCTCGAAATCCGAGAGCTGCGAGTCGAACTGCAACTTTTCCTGCTCCAGCCTGCGTTCCCGCTCCAGCCGTTGCACCAGTTCCTGCTGCGCCAGATCACGCTCCCGCTCCCGGAATGCGGCCAGTTCTTTCGCCTCCGACAGACTGCGCCGAAGCTTGGCCAAGTGATTACGGAACGAAAGAAGAAAGAGGAGCGAGAGGCAAACCCCAATTCCGACTCCGACGAAAAGTTGGTTCATCGAGCTTCCTTTATTACCCTCGCGCGACTGGCCGCCGGCGGCAGTGATTGCAGTCACGAGAGACGGTGACGGCGGTGCCCAAGCTCATGAAAGGGCCGCCGTTTTGGCAGCCTGGGGGCCGGCAAGATTGAGGTATCAGCCTCGGAAGGCGAACTACTTGCCGTCTTCGATTAGGGGAAGTGGTGTCACCGGGTTCTTGTCGGTACGTGCGCGCAGGACGTCGATCATGGAGCAGAATTGGGAGCGCTCGCGAAGATCTTCCCGGCCGCCTTTCATCGCCTCGGTGAATCCCAATTGTTGCGTGATATATGTGGTCTCGAGTGGAACCACCGAGCCTTCTTTCACCAACTGCTCGACTTCGGCGTAGTTGGTGAACATCCACGGCTTGTTGGGAGTGCGCGCCTGCGCATCGGTTAAGGCCGAGCCGCGGTCTCCCGTCAGCGACATGAGGTTCTTGCTGCTCATGCGCAGGAAGGCATCACGCGCATCTTCGCTGCGCCAGTAACCGGGGAAGGCGTGTCCGGAGAGGAGGAAGATGACGGGATCGATGCCGATGTACTCCAGACACGCCGCCAGCATCAGCGCCAGATCGATGCAGGTGCCGCGCTTGCCATTAATCACGTCGGAGGGGGTGCGCAAGCGTTGCGACGACTCGGTAAAGGTCGGCGGCGGATTGATATAGCCCAGTGCCATGTCGAAGCTGAGGGTCGACCAGATCGCCTTTACCTGGAGATCGACCGTGAGGTAGGGATCTTTGGCCTTTTTGTCGACGCCCTGGTAACCGTCGAAGCCGGCAGTGCTGTCTTCGTTAAACAGCCGTACATAGCGCTGAGCACTGTCGATGATCTTAGCCACCGCGTTATCGCGCGACAAAACGAAAGACGGTAAGTACGCGTCGAGTTCGGGTGTGTCGACCCACTCGTCAATGGCCAGCAGTTTCACCGGCAGGGTATCGCGGTAGACGATCCTGTTGTTCCAGGTGATGTCGACAAACAGGACACTCTTGACGCTCTCGCGAATGGAACGCATCAGGTACGAGGTAAGCGGGAAGCGGATGCGATCGGCCAGCGAAAGATACGAGTCCGCCATGTCAATGTAGCTGCGGTAGGGGAAGGTCTGCTCTCCGCCGGCATACAAAGCCAACTCGATGCCAACTCCGCGCACCAGTCCGTCCTGCAGTTTGCGCAGGGAGAACTCTTCAAACAGGCTCTGATCATTGTGAAGCAGGGAATAGTTGACTGTGTCCTTCAGCTTGAGGACGACATCGAGAACCTCCCATGGCTCGGTGTCGGCAGGGACCTCCTTGCGCAGATACTCCTGGCGTTTGGCGCGAAGTTGATCATCGTCAGACTGAAGCGGCTTTTCCTCCAGGTGCGGCAGCAGCGAGCGCGAGCTCCACAGCACAGCGATGGCGCCGCCGAAGCGCATATCGCGCACAGCCAGCCGATAGGCGCGAAGCAAGTCCCAGCCCATGGCGCGGTAGTTGAAATAAAACTTGGAGAAGAAGCCTCTCCGCGACCTGGTCGTCGATCTCGTCCTGGAAGCCAATGGCGGCGGTCGCGCTTTCGGCGGCAATCAGGGCAGCCAGTCTTGAGGCTGAGTTCCAGAAATTACATGACACCAGTATTGGGGCGTGTCCTTTGCTGCCGCGCAGGGCTTCGGCCAATTGCTCCGCGGTGGCATAGGTGGGATTGCCGTTGGCGTCGGCAATCAGGTATCCATCCCATGTTGTCGGACTCTGACTGTGTAAGAGCTGCTCTCCCTGGTGCGAGTCGAGTCCAGCCAAGTGAACAATGTCGGGCTGACTACTGGTGACCAGGTCCTTCAGCTTGTCGACGGTTGGGTTGCGTGGACACTGTACCTGGCTGAGCCCCAGGTTCGACTCCACCAGCTTGCGCTCGGAGCTGAAGGAGTACATGTCGGCAACCTTGCCCGGCGCGCTCTCGACTACCATCAGCTTCTTGGGAACGCGCGCAGCGGCGTCGGCGCGATCGGTGCAGCAGACGTGCCGGATTACGATAATCGGCGAGGTGCGCTTGTCGGCGGTGCCGGTGAACAGCAGGAATTCCCAGGGGAAAATCCGCAACTCCCAGCCGATTTCTTCATGCGCGCTGGTGTAGGGGATTTCGATTTCCACCACGCCGGCCTTGGCGATCTCGGCGAGCTTTGCGTCGTCGATGCCAAGCTTGTCCAGCGCTTCGAGGGCGCGGCGCGTGACCGACGCGGAAGTGCCTGGATCGCGCGACCAGCGAATCCGGTTGCGCAGCACATAGTCCCAGTACATCGCGGTGCGCTGGAAATCTTCGCCGGGCGTGATCTTGTAGCTGGGGCCTCCAAGAACATGCAGGGTGACGGAGGCCTCCGAAGCCCCTGGCGCTGCGGTGGCAGTCGTGCTTCTTGCGCCGGGCGGTTTTCTTGCCGGAGGTCTTCGAAACGATAGCTTTCTTCGGGCTCATGGCTTGTCGTGCCACATCTTATTCCCACCCTGAAGACAAGGCGATAGCTATTTTCCGCTTACCTCGTTCCACAGGAAGGCCAACTCGTCGGCGGTATCGTTCACCAGTTGCGTAATCGATACCCCTGCGCTATGCCCAGCCTTGGTCTGGTAATGCAGCAGGATAGGCCGGTCGCCGCCTGTATCAGCCTGCATCAGAGCGGTCATCTTGCGCGCGTGCAGCGGAGCGACGCGAGTATCGGAGTCTCCTGTGTTGAACATGATGGCAGGGTACTTGGTACCTTTCTTCACGTTCTGGTAGGGCGAGTACTTGAGCAGATAAGGGAACTGCTGCGCGTTCTCGGCCGAGCCATACTCGGCGGTCCACCAGCGCCCCACGAGGAAGTCCTGGAAGCGCAGCATGTCGAGCAATGGATAGCCACACCAGATGGCGCCGAAGAGTTCGGGATGCTGCGTCATGGCTACACCCATTAACAGCCCGCCATTGGAGCGCCCGCGGATGGCGAGGTGCTCCGCCGAGGTGTACTTGTTGTCGATGAGGTAGCGCGCAGCGGCAAAGAAGTCGTCGAAGACATTCTGCTTCTTCTCGAACATGCCTGCCTTGTGCCATGCCTCGCCATACTCGCCGCCGCCGCGCAGGTTGGGCTGCGCATAGAAGCCGCCCTGCTCCATCCACCATGCGTACTCGGGGTTCCACGCAGGGGTAAGACTTACGTTGAATCCGCCGTAAGCGAACATCAGCGTCGGCGTGTTGCCGTCGCGCTTCACGCCTTTCTTCGATGAGATGAACATCGGAATCCGCGTTCCGTCTTTTGACTTGTAGAAGACCTGCTTCACCTCGTAGTCGTCGGAATTGAACGGCACCTTAGGACGAGCGAACACATCAGCTTTCCCCGAAGCGACGTCGTAGTGATAGATGGTTGGCGGAATGTTGAACGACTGGAAGTTGTAGAAACCTTCCTTCGAATCCTGACGGCCAAAGACGGTGGAGGCGGCGCCGAGAGTGGGGTATTTGATGTTGCCAACCTGTTTACCGTCGAGATTGAAGATGCGGGTTTCAGTGACGACATCGTGCAGGCCGGTAACAAACAACTTGCGGCCGACGATGCGAAAACTGCTCGATAGGGTCTTTTCCTTCGGGAACAATGGTCTGCCAGTGCTCGGGAGCCGGGTCGTTCAACTGTATGCGAACTATGCGATAGTTCTCCGCCTCATAGTCAGTCATGACGAAGAGGTCGTCTCCGTAGTTGGTCGGCAGGAAGCGGCTGTCGATGCCGTGAACGATGGGGCGAATGGGCGCATCAGGCTTGCGCAAGTCCTGCACATAGATGTCGACCCGCTTGGGAGGAACGCCGTGATTCACGTCGATGAGGAGGTAGTGGCCACTGTCGCTGACGTTACAACTGATCAGCTCCATCGGCCCAAAGGTTTCGCCGTTGAAGGAGCCGCCGAAGATGTGCTTGTCGCTGGCGACCGGCGTTCCCATGCGGTGCAGGTAGACCTGTGATGCTTTGCCTTCAAGTTTCGAGTAGTAGATGCCCTTCTTGTCCGGCGTCAGGCTGATGCCCATGTATCGCGCCTTGGGCAGCACGTCGGGCGCTTCCTTGCCGGAGTTCACGTTGAGGACGTGGACGCTCTCCTCGTCGGCGCCACCCTCGCGCACGCCATAGAGCAGCAGTGAGCCATCTTTGGATACGTCGGCAATGTTGACAGAGGTGTTTTGGTCGGCGCTCAACTTGGTCGCGTCCACCAGCCGCTGGTCGGCACCCTTCAGACCCTTGCGCATGTATATCGATGCCTGGTTCTCCTCCGGCAGGCGCTTGGTGAAGAAGTAGCGGCCACTCGCTTCGACCGGGATGCCATAGGTTTCCACGCGAATCAGGGCCGTCAGCTGCTTGACGATTTCGGGCCGGATCTTCACCTGCGACAGATAGTCTTCCGTGTACTTCATCTGCGCGTTGATCCAGGCGCGCGTCTCCGGGCTCTGCCCGTCTTCCAGCCAGCGATAGGGATCGGTGATGGTGACGCCGTGAATGGTCTCGGTCACCGGCTTGGCTTCGGTCGGTGGGGGAGGCGGAAGGGTGACGCCATTGCCGCCAACGATGGTTGTCGGCTTGGCAGGTGCAGGAGTGGACTGATCGGCAGCTAGGACCATAAGGGAAGATAGGAGAAGAAAAGCAAAGGTTGTGATTTTCATTGTGACTGCTGAAAAGGATACAGCAGAGGGCTACTCGCCGGGCTTCTGGCAGATCATGCCAGAGGACGAAGTGAAAGCAGGAAACCGACAGCGCACAAGAAATGGGTGCGGAGATAGCATCAGGTTCCCGGCCGCTTTGCGCCGTCGATGGGGGGGCGCTGAGCCGTCGACAGCCCTGGCTCTCAGGCCTCCAGAATCACCATTGCGCGCAAGCGGCTGGCTCGATATAGTGCCTTTCCACAGGAGTTGCCCGTGAATCGTCCTGAGTTGTGGGGACCGCTAAAGTCCCGGTATGAAGATCCGCAGCGCCCACATCGGCTGCTCGCGCTTGACGGCGGCGGTATTCGCGGGCTTATCTCGTTAGGTATTCTCGAGAGCCTCGAAACTCTACTGGCCGAAGCAAGCGGAGGCAAACAAGCCTTTCGGCTGTGCCAATGGTTTGACTACATCGCGGGAACCAGCACAGGTGCGATCATTGCCGCCGGTTTGGCGCGTGGCATGAGCGTGAAGGAACTGATTCAGTTCTACCGCGACAATGGCACCGCGATGTTTGAGAGCAACCACCTCTTAAAGCGTCTGGTGAGCTTTTATCAGGCCGACCCATTGCGCAAGAAACTGCGGGACGCGTTTGGCGCCGACACGACGCTGGAACCACAGCACCTGAAATGCCTGCTGCTGGTGGTTACGCATAACATAACGACCGACTCGCCCTGGCCGATCAGCAGCAATCCCGAAGCCGTTTATAACGATCCCAGCCGCAAAGACTGCAATCTCCGCATCCCGCTCTGGCAGCTCGTTCGGGCTAGTACCGCCGCGCCCGTCTACTTTCCTCCAGAGGTTCTGCAATGGGACCCAAACGACAATTCGAAGGCGTTCGTATTCGTGGACGGCGGCGTTACGCCTTACAACAATCCGGCATTCCTGCTTTATCGCATGGCCACTAGCACGCGATATCGCCTGGGTTGGAAAACGGGAGAGAAGAACTTGCTCCTAGTGTCAGTCGGTACCGGAGCAGCGGCGACACCGACCTTTAAGTCGAGCATGAACCTGGCCAGCAACGTCATGGGTCTTCCTGGACACTTGATGTATGCCATCCAGGTCGATCAGGACGTCAACTGCCGCACGGTTGGCCGGTGCACCTACGGGGCGATGATTGATCGCGAGTTGCTCGATCTTACGTGCAGAGTTGCCCCCGATTCAGCCGCACGAGACGAGTGGCTCAAATCGGCGCACCGTCCGCTTGATCAGGACCTGGGCCGCAATTTTCTGTACGCGCGTTATAACGCAGATTTGTCGCGCGAGGGGCTTGACGCTCTCGATTGTGCCGACATTCGCCCCGAGGATGTTCAGCAAATGGACTCGGTCGAACACATGGACGAATTGCTCCGCGTGGGACGTGCAGCCGGCAAACAGGTTGCCCTAGCCCACTATGGTTCCTTCGCCTGAGGTTTGCTGATGACTCTTTTCGGGCGCCGCCTGGGGTAAGGGATTGGTGAGCGCGGAAGGAATCGAATCTGCAACCTACTGATTAAGAGTAGGCAAAGCTGGCAGGTGTCAGTTCTTGGTTTCACCATTACAAATCAATAACTTACTCGTAACCAAGCCCGCACGGAAGCGTTTTGACTTGGTATTGAAACGAAGCACTTTAGCGCATCTGGGACCGAAGCGTACGGCACATTTATGGCACACCTCGAAAGCGACCAACTCGCAAGCGCCGCCTGGGTATCTCGGTCTCTTCCAAAAGCAGGTTGCCGCCCGCATAGGGGTGGACCGAGCCTAGTTTTCGCCTGAGGATCCGGGGTTTGTGGTGGTGTTTCTTTTGACATACTTTTTGCTCCTTTGGATTCTGAATGCTTTGTGCTGGTCACTAACTGGGTCCCGTTCTCGTCCGACGCGCCTGAGATCCACCGAACAACCGCGTCACCCCGGATCCTCGCGGCACGGCGATCGTCCTTACTGGAAACGTGCGCATAATCGGTGCTTCCGGGTCGGCTTAATTGCCGTGTTTGTTACCATCTCTTTCTACGTCAAGACACCAGAACGACAGCAATGGTGTCATAAATTCGACGCTACTTTGCTAGCTGCTTACGGATAGATTGCAGTTCCAGTTTGCGCTTCTCCGTGGCCTTAGGATATGCCATCTTGAGATCCTTGAGCGCATCGAGGACAATTCGGGAAACGATCAGCCGGGCGCTCTCTTTGTCGTCAGCGGGAACGACGTACCAGGGTGCGTGATGGGTGCTGGTCGCGCTCAGGCAAGCCTCATAGGCCTTCACATAATCATCCCAGTATTTTCTCTCGTGAATGTCCGCGAGGCTGAATTTCCAGTTCTTGTCAGGCTCATCAAGGCGTTCCAGAAACCGCTTTCGCTGTTCTTCCAGCGAAAGGTGGAGAAATATTTTGATAGTCCGGGTCCCGTTACGGTAGAGGTGTCCCTCAAGATCCACCATGGAGCGATAGCGCTCCTCCCAGATGGTTTTTTCGTCGCGCAATTCTTCTGATAAACCTTGGTTGCGGAGGATCTCGGGATGCACCCGAACGACCAGTACCTCCTCGTAATAAGAACGATTGAAGATACCGATCCGTCCGCGTTCGGGAAGGCGGCAGGTCGTGCGCCAAAGAAAATCATGTTCCAGTTCTTCGGCGCTCGGCTGTTTGAAACTGAAAACCTCGCAACCCTGCGGATTGACCCCGGACATGACGTGCCGGATGGCCCCGTCCTTACCGGCAGCGTCCATTCCCTGAAAAATCAGCAGCAGCGCATAGCGGTTGGAGGCGTGGTGAAGCCGCTGCAGCGAGCTCAACGCTTCGACGTGTTCTTCCAGAAGTTTGTGATACTGCTTCTTCGACTTGCAAATGGGCTTTATCGTCGTTGGCCACTCGCTGAGGGTGACTTTCTCTCCGGACCCAACCCGGAAATCCTTGGAATCAATCTTCATCTTCTTCCCTCCGCTGTCACGCGCTGCACCATTGCTCCGGCTCAGCGTTTAGAGTCCGGAAATGGCGTCGAACTTGTCGCTGTGCGACCAGTACTGATGTGCTCATGACGGGTCCGTACTGTTCAGTTCAGGCAGGGGCGGGTCAGTCCTGCGACTCGCCTGATCGTGCAACCGGCCGAGGGTGCTCTCGATCAACCGGGCTAACTTATGTACAGCGCCTTCGACAGCCTGGTCCGCGGTCGCTGCCTGGTGAGCGACCGCGACCGGCTGCCGTCCTTCAAGGCGGGCTTCCATGACACAGCGCTTGTCGTTCGGGCCACTCTTATCGCCGTTTTCGTCGGTGAGGTGGACTTCCACTCGCGTTATATGTTCGCTGATTCGGTCCAGGGAATGTTCCACTATGCCACTGACGTGAGCGCTCAGCGCCTCATGGCCTTCGATGTTATGGCCGGTATTAATTTGTATCTGCATGGTGTGCTGCTCCTGTGTTTGTATTCGGTTCAAGATCGGTAACTGGCGGCCTGTCCCGACCGCCTCGGCCTCCTCTTCGGCTGGAATGACCATTGGCTGCACACGGAAATCCTTTGAGTTGATTTTCGTCTCCACCCTTCGGCCAAGTCAGCCGCGCGGTTCTGTTCTGCTTATTTATGGACTTCATCTTTAGGAGTCTCCCGCTTCGCCTTCTCCCATTCTTCAACTTCCCGAACGTCCTCCCGACCTAGCTCCTCGTAGACTTCGTGGACTCGCTTGACAAGCTGTGGCGTCACATCGGACGGTGTCGAGTCTTCGGCTTCCGGCTTGGGCTGGTCTTTGACTTCGGGCTTAGTTGCCGGCTTAGTTTCCGCCGCGGCTTGAGGCTTAGGCTGGTCTTTGGATTCAGCCTTCGGTTCGGCTTTGGCTTCAGGCTGAGACTCCGCCTGAGGGTCAGATTTCGGCTGGTCGGCTCGGGCCTCAACTTTGGGTTCCGGCTGCGGCTCAGCTTTGGCTTCGGGTTTAGGCTCGGCCTTCCTGTCAAGCTTCCGAACCTCCCGCTCCGCCGTGTTCCAGTCCTGAACAGACGAACCGTCTTTGCCGGCGCGCTCCTCGTAGAGTTCATAGGCTCGCTTGGCAATCTGCGGCGTCATATCGGACGGTGTCTTGACTTCGGAGTTAGACCGGCCTTTGGCTTCAGGTTTCGGCTCGGGCTTCGCTTCAGACTCCGGCTCAGCTTTGGCTTCAGGCTTAGTCTCGGCCTCGGCTTCGGACGTCGGCTCTGTTTTGGCGTTAGTCTTCGCGTTGTCAGCTTTTGGTTCGGGCTTCGGTTCCGCCTTGGCACCGGACTTAGTCTGGGCTTTGGTTTCAAGCTTCGCTTCGTCGGTTTTGACTTCAGGTTTAGACTCGGCCCTAACGGGATCAAAAATCTTATACGCGAGCAGTTTCACGCGGTCATTGATGAGGAACCAAGCCAGAGCATAGCCCCACACAAACGCGGCCCAACCCCAGCCGAGTGGCGTCATAAACAAACCATAAACCGCAATGAGGGTTGCCACAGTTTGTGTGCCGAGCACTGCTATCCATAGAATCCGCGCCGGGCGTATGGACCAGAAGGGGCCCCGTGTGCGGGTCAGGAAAATCGTCAGATGTCCGGCCACGGAAAGTTTCAGGTACATCAGGGTTTGGACGTGCGCGTGGTCGAAGTGAAATACACGCTCAGCAAGATAGAACAGCCCAAACGCGGCCACAACCCCGATGACGCCCAGCACCGTGGAAATTCCCAGCACCAGGCGCATGTTCCACTTCTCGGGCTTGTCGCTGTAATGTACGTTGTCGTACGCGATGGACAGGATGGCTCCGTCGTTGAGCACGGCGATCATCACGATCATCACGGCGGTCACGGGATAGAAGTTAAACACCAGGATCGCCAGCGTCATGAAGAACAGCACCCGCAGCGTTTCGGCGATGCGGTAGATCGCGTAGCTGTTCATCCGCTGGAAGATTCGGCGGCTCTCTTTGATCGCATCGATGATCACCGACAGGCCGGAGGCCAGCAGTACAATGTCGGCTGCCGCACGAGCCGCATCGGTCGCACCGGAAACGGCAATGCCACAATCTGCTTTTTTCAGCGCGGGAGCATCGTTCACTCCGTCGCCGGTCATGCCGACGATGTGACCTGCCTTTTGCAGGGCATCGACAATGTGGAACTTGTCGGCCGGGAATACCTGGGCAAAGCCATCCGCTTTTTCGATGGATGCCGCCGTCTCCGCCTTCTTTTGCTTATCGCGTAATACGGTGGCATCGAGGATGTTGGTGCCCATGCCCAACTTGAGAGACATCTCCTTGGCGATGGCCAATTGGTCGCCGGTGACCATTTTGAGTTGCACGCCCATCTGCTCAGCGCTGGCGATGGTTGCCTTGGCCTGCTCGCGAGGCGGATCGAACATTGGCAATACGCCGGCAAACTGCCACTTGCCTTCCTGATCGGCCCGGGCCACGCCCAAGGAACGGAAGCCGCGTCCGGCAAAGTCGTTGACGGCCTTCTCGACGGCGGTCTTTACCTCACCGGCGTTGGTCGCCATCTGCAGAATGACCTGTGGCGCTCCCTTGGCCACAAAGAACTGTTTTCCGTCCGCGGCTTTAACCGTAGCTTCGGTGCGCTTATGCACGGGGTCGAACGGCTGGAAATGCAGTATCTGATAGCCCTTCAGCGCCTTGTCGTCCTTCACGCCGTCGATCACTGCGAGGTCGATAGTGTCCTTGTCTTCCGCACGCGAAGCCAGCGCCGCCCAGAGAATGACCTGGTTGGGAGGGATATCGTTCACGCAGAACGGATTCCCCAACGTCAGCTTGTTCTGGGTCAGGGTGCCGGTCTTGTCCGAGCACAGCACATCCACGCCAGCCAGTTCCTCGATGGCCGACAGTTTGGTCACAATCGCTTGTTTTTTTGCCAGCAGACGCGCGCCGACCGCCATGGTCACGGACAGCACCGTGGGCATCGCTACCGGGATGGCAGCCACCAGAAGTACCAGGGCGAACTCCAAAGTGCTGAGGATCGGATCGTGGCGAAAGAGCGCCACCGTAACAATCACCGCCACCAGGGCCACTGCAAGAATGATCAGGTAGTTGCCGATCTTCAGCACGGCTCGCTGGAAATGGCTGACGGTATGAGCCTCCTGCACCAGTTGCGCCGTCTTGCCGAAGTAGGTGTGCGTACCGGTGGCATAAACCATCGCGTCGGTTTCGCCGCGCTTGATGATGGAGCCCGAAAACACCGCCTCGCCGGGTTTGCGCGTGGCGGGCAAAGACTCGCCGGTCAATGCGGACTGGTCTACTTGCACTGGATCGCCTGCCAACAGGCGCGCATCCGCCGGCACGATGTCGCCCAGTCGCAGACGGATGACATCCCCGGGCACCAGTTCAGATACCTTCGGAGTGACCCACTTTCCGTCACGCAGGACCCGGGCCTTGGTCGCCAGCTTAGCCTTCAACGCGGCAATTTCGTTGCCCGCCTGATGCTCCTCCCAAAATGCGATCACAGCGTTGGAAAAAAGCAGAAAGAGAATGATGAAGAAATCCAGCCAGTGCCGGACCACGCCCGACAGAATCACCGCCGCTTCGATCATCCACGGGATGGGGCCCCAGAAATAGCTGAGGAACTTGAGGAATACGTTGGTTTTCTTTTCCGTGATTTCGTTCGGCCCGTATTGCGCCAGCCGTTTCTGCGCCTCGGCTTGACTCAGGCCTTTCGGAGAAGATCCCAGCTTTTTCTCCACTTCCGGCATCGGCAGGGATTTCAGATCGTCCTTCGAACCGGGCTCGGACCCAGACTTAACTTCAGGACTCTTGGGCTTCGAACCCGGCTTGGATTCGGGAGCCTCCGGGTGATCGCCATTGGGTTTCATAATGGGTATCCTTTCTGCCTTTGCAATTCCACAAGCAAGACGGCCCGCCTTTCCGTGACGTTGATTCTGTCCCCGCGAAACATGGCATCGATGCGGACCCGCAGGCCGCTACGCTTCTTCCAACCACTTCCGCGCCTCAGTGGCCGCGGCGTGATCGAAGTATCGGGTCGTCGCTTTCGTGAACGGCTTGAAGAACGTCGCCATGCCGTGCTGCCACTTCTTATCCCCGACCATCGCGAGCCGTTCGATGTCGGCGAAATGTTTTATGTCAAACTTGATGTCCTCCCACGCTGCGCCGGCGTCCCAACCGTGGAGATCGGCCATGTCGAACAGCACGCGCAATTTTCCGTTTTGCCGGACGAGTCGCTCGAACTCGGGCACAAAGTGCTCATAATCGGCCTTTACCAGCCTCCCGCTGAGGCGAAGGACGAGCACCTTACCGCCGTTTTCTTCATTCATTTGAATGGGCATCTTGAACTACTTGGATTCGATTCAGTTTTCTTTTTGCGTTCTGCTCTGACTCCACTTCCAGTTCCGGATTTCCGGCATGTCCTGGCCGTTCTGGTCGATGTAGTGCTTGTGCTCGATAAGCTTGTCCTGCATCTGCTGCTTCAGGTAGGCCCCCTTGGAACCCAAATGCGGCAGCCGATCGATCACGTCCTGCACCAGGTGGAACCGGTCCAGGTCGTTCTGCACTCTCATGTCAAAGGCCGTCGTGATGGTGCCCTCTTCCTTGTAGCCCCGCACGTGCAGGTTGCGGTTGGTCCGGCGGTAGGTCAGGCGGTGGATAAGCCAGGGGTATCCATGGAAGCCAAAGACGATGTGTTTATCTTTGGTGAACAGCGAATCGTAATCCGTCTCGCTCAATCCGTGCGGGTGCTCACTCGAAGACTGCAGCTTCATGAGGTCAACGACATTAATCACCCGGATTTTCAGATCGGGCAAATGCTGGCGAAGGATGGAAACGGCAGCCAGAATCTCCAGCGTGGGCGTGTCGCCGCAGCAGGCCATCACGACGTCCGGCTCTGCGTCTTGGTCGTTGCTGGCCCATTGCCAGATGCCAATTCCTTCCGTGCAGTGCACGACTGCCGCGTCCATGGTCAGCCATTGCGGGAGGGCGTGCTTGCCTGCGACCACCACATTGACGTAATTCCGGCTGCGCAGGCAGTGATCGAAAACCGACAACAAGCAATTGGCGTCGGGCGGAAGGTAAACCCGCACGATATCGGCCTTCTTGTTGATGACATGGTCGAGGAAACCGGGATCCTGGTGGGTGAAGCCGTTGTGGTCCTGTTGCCAGACATGAGAGGCGAGCAGATAGTTCAGCGACGAAATCTTCCGACGCCAGGGCAGCTCCAGACATACCTTCAGCCACTTGGCGTGCTGACTGAACATCGAGTCGATGATGCGAATGAAGGCTTCATAACTGTTAAATAGCCCGTGCCGTCCGGTCAGAAGATATCCTTCCAACCAGCCCTCGCACTGGTTCTCGCTGAGCATCGAGTCCAGCACACGACCGGCGGGCGCGAGGAATTCATCGTTACTTACTTCACGCGCATCCCACTGCCGGTTGGTGACTTCAAAAACCGCGCCCAGGAGATTCGAGACTGTCTCATCCGGACCGAAGATACGGAAGTTACGCTGGTCCTGATTCAGATTGGCCACATCGCGCAGGAACGAACCCAGCACGAGCGTATCTTCCGCGTTCACCGCGCCGGGCGAAGGCACATTCACCGCGTGGACGTGGAAGTCCGGCATGCGCAGATCGTGCAGCAGAATGCCGCCGTTGGCATGGGGATTAGCGCCCATCCGGCGGTCGCCCTTCGGCGCCAGTTCGGCCAATTCCGGTATGAGACGCCCATTCTTATCGAACAGTTCCTCGGCCTTGTAGCTCTTCATCCAGCTTTCAAGTTGTTTGACATGATCGGGATGCTCGGGATCCACCAGGAGCGGCACCTGGTGCGACCGGAAAGTGCCCTCGATCTGCAGACCGTCGACGAACTTCGGTCCCGTCCAGCCCTTGGGCGACTTGAGGACGATCATTGGCCAGCGCGGCCGAGTGGTGTCGTTCTTCTTTCGTGCGTCGCTTTGGATTTGCCGGATGTCCTCGATGGCCGTGTCCAAGGTGGTGGCCATGAGTTCATGCATCTTTTCCGGCTCATCCCCTTCCACAAAGTATGGTGTCCAGCCGCAGCCTCGCAGAAATTGCTCCAATTCCTCATGCTCGATGCGGGCCAGAACGGTTGGATTGCTGATCTTGTAGCCATTGAGGTGCAGAATCGGCAGCACGGCTCCGTCAGTAACGGGGTCGAGAAACTTGTTGGATTGCCATGAGGTCGCCAAGGAAGCCGTTTCTGCTTCACCATCGCCGATGATGCAGGCGACGATGAGATCGGGATTGTCGAACGCGGCCCCGAAGGCATGGCTGAGCGAGTAACCCAGTTCGCCGCCTTCGTGAATCGACCCCGGCGTCGTGGGAGCAACGTGGCTGGAAATGCCCCCGGGGAACGAGAACTGCTTAAACAGCTCCTTCATTCCGGCTTCGTCCTGGCTGACGTTCGGATAAATCTCACTCCAGGTGCCTTCGAGGTAGACATTGCCCACCAGAGCCGCGCCCCCATGTCCGGGACCCGCGACATAGAACATATCCAAGTCGTACTTCTTGATGACGCGGTTGAGGTGCACGTAGATGAAGTTCTGCCCCGGCACCGTGCCCCAGTGCCCGACCACCAGCGCCTTCACGTGCGATAGTTTCAGCGGCTCCTTGAGTAGCGGATTTTCGTAAAGATAAATCTGCCCGACCGACACATAGTTGGCGGCGCGCCAATAGGCATCCATCTTGTGCAGCAGTTCTGGAGTGAGGGTATTCGTTTTCTTCGTCGTTTTCAGGATCAAATCTTTTTTGTTCGCTGCTTCGGGTTTGTGGTCGAGCAGTTCCGAAGTGAGTGTGTCGGGTGTCATGATTCAATTCTCCTTCTTGTTCTTGCAGCCAAGTCCGAGAACCTGGCAAACCGTTTTGGCAATCATGAGCTCTTCATTCGTGAATGACACAGTCAACAACCCAGCTGTCATCGATGACACCCTTCACCCGCTTGTCGTAATTCAAGTGAATCGTCTGACATCATAGGTCCCCTTCCATGTTTACCCATTCACTTCACTGGCGAATCGTGAGCTCACGACTATTTCTTGGACACCTTGTTAATTAAGACGACGAGCAGGACCACCACCAGTACCCCGATCACTGTCCAAAGCCACGCCCCTCCGCCCGTCCAGCCATTCATCCCTCCGTGATTCATCATGAAGCTCCTTTCGTTGGGTCCTTTTCACTGGCCATGCCAAGGCCGAGAACGCGGCAGACCGTCTTGGCGATCATGCGTTCTTCGTCCGTGCGAATGACGCGGATCGCAACCCGGCTGGCGGGCGCTGAAATCAGGCCTTCATTCGCCGCGTTGCCTTTCTCTTCGAGTTCGATTCCCAGGAATCCTAGCCCCTCGCAAATCCGGGTGCGAACCGGGGGCGCATTCTCTCCGATGCCGCCAGCGAACACTAGCGTGTCTAATCCACCCAACGCCGCCGCGTATGCGCCAATCCATTTCTTGACCTGGTAGCAAAACAGTGCGACCGCTTCAGCCGCTCGCACGTCCTGCGTTTCGTGCTGTAGCAAGTCACGCATGTCGGAACTTGTCTCGGATATGCCGAGCAGCCCAGACTGGAAATTGACCATTTCGTTGAATTGCTTGGCGCTCATATTTTCAGTGCGCGCCAGATACCAGACCAGTCCGGGATCGAGATCGCCGGAGCGGGTGCTCATCGGCACACCAGCGGTTGGGGTGAAACACATGCTTGTGTCAACCGACTTGCCGTTGCGCACCGCCGCGAGGCTCGCGCCGTTGCCGAGGTGTGCGAGGATGACCCGGCCAGTCGTTGCGGCCGGGTCGCCGAGGCGGGCGAGTTCTTCCATTAAGAACGCGTACGACAAGCCGTGAAACCCGTACCGCCGCACCCCCTGCGCTTCGTAGCGCCGCGGGATTGGCAGGAGTTGCGCCACGCGCGGCATATCATGGTGAAAGGCCGTGTCGAAGCACGCTACTTGGGGCAGATCGGGAAATCGGCGATGAAACGCCTCGGTCAGGAGGATCTCCTCCGGCATATGGTCAGGATCGAATGGACTGAGGCGGCGCAGCTCCTCAACCATTTCCGCCTTGATTCGTTGCGGCTCGTAATACTTGGGACCGCCATCCACTACGCGATGCCCCACAGCGGCCAATGCGTCACGCCCGCTGCGCTCCTCGATCCAATCCATCAGAGCGCCCACCGCCACCGTGTGATCCGGCGCGGTCACTGACCGCGAAAAGTTGTCCGCCTGATCCAAGCCTTTTACCTGCAAGGTGACCCGCGGTAATCCAATCCGCTCAATCCCGCCCTCCAGAATCCGTTGCAGAGAGTCACCCGCCTCGAACAGTGCAAACTTGATGCTCGAGGAGCCGCCGTTGATCGTCAGGACGCGGGGGTTGGCTGGTTCCATGGACGATTCCTTCGTCATTTCTGCAATCCGAACGAAGCCAGTCTTGCGCATGTGGACTTGTAATCGGTGTGAAGAATGCTCGGAATCCCCAGGCCTTCGGCGATTTGTACGAACATCGGGGTATTTTCGATATAGACCACCTGCCGGGCTGGCACCTGTGCGATGTCCAGCGCGAGGCGAAAGATATCCGCGTCGGGCTTGCGAACGTGGACGAAGCAGGACGAAATAAAAGAATCCACAAACCCGGCGAGCTTGAACTTGCGAATCCGATACGCATTCACCTCGCGCGATTCATTGCTGACTATGGCGATCTTCAGTCCGTACCGGACCTTGAGTTGGGTGACCAGATCGATCATCTTGGGGTAGGGTTTCGATTGCGCGAACATGAAGCTTCGAAACTGAGCCCGGGTGAAAGATCGCTTTTGGTAGAAGATGACCCGGCCTAAATATTCTTCGAACGTAAGTTTTCCTTCCTCATGCGTTTCGAAGGTCAGTCGGTGTCGATCCTCCATCTCAGCCCACTGCAGCTTGAAGTACTTCGCCGCCCTCCTGCGGGCAAGGTGATCCCACCCGTTGGTGAGCAGGACACCGCCGACGTCCAGAAACAAACAGGTGATTGCAGAGGTTTCCCTCATCGCTATTCTTCCGTTGATCGGATCATCGCTGCCACAAGATTCGGGGGTCTTCCAAGGGAACCGCAACGCTGTCGTGGTGCGGCATCACTCGCGCCGTGTAGTCTCCCGCCGGTCGTGCAGCCGGTACCGTCGCGCGATAGACGCAGCCGCTTGATGCGTTAGCTAGCGGTCGCGCGCACTTCATTTCTACCCGCACTGGAGCGGCACTGTTGATTCCGTCCGCATAAAGCTCAACTCGCACAGTATTGGGGTCGAGACCGTTCAGAAAGACTTCGACTTCAAACATCTGGTGGTCCGCGTTGGTTTCGACACGCAAGTCTCCGAAACGCACCGCGCCCCACTTCCGATCGACTGAATGCTGCCAATCGATCACTTGCTTGCCAATGGCGCCTTTGTTCGCAGCGCGTCCACGGTAGGCGTCTGAGGCTGGGAGGTAATGTTGTTCCGTGTATTCGCGGACGGCACGGTCGGCGGCGAAGCGCGGTGTCAATCGCGCCATGCTTTCCCGCATCCGCTTGACCCATGCGGTAGGAATGTCGCTCTGGTCTCGGGTATAAAACTCCGGGATCACCTCCCGTTCGAGCAGGTCGTAGAGCGCGTCGGCTTCGACCGCGTCCCAAGCGGGATCGTCCCCATGTTCCTGGCCGTCCCCCAACGCCCACCCCACTTCAGGCGTGTAGGCTTCCGCCCACCAGCCATCCAATTCCGAGAGATTGATGCCTCCGTTGACGAGCACTTTCATGCCGCTTGTCCCGCAAGCCTCCCAGGGTCGGCGTGGGGTGTTGATCCAGACGTCCACCCCTTGCACCAGGTGCTCCGTTAACAACATGTCGTAGTCGCTCAGGAAGACGATGTGCGGTCGGGTCTCTGGCTGGCGGATGAAGTTTATCCATTCATGGATCAGCGCCTGCCCTGCCTTGTCCTCTGGATGTGCCTTGCCTGCGATGATGAGTTGCACCGGGCGCTGAGAATTAGTCAACAAACGAAGCAGCCGCTGCGGGTCGTGCAGTAGCAGGTTCGGTCTCTTGTAGGTCGCAAAGCGTCGCGCAAAGCCTAGCGTCAGTGCGTTGGGATCAAACAGGTGCTTCGAGTAGTCCACCTCTGCGGGCGGCGCGCCTGAAGCAGCCAGTTCCCGGGATAGCCGCCCGCGCGCGTATTCAACAAGAGACTTGCTGGCGGCGGTGCGGAATTTCCAGAGCGTGGCGTCAGACACCTGGCGAATGTCCTGCTCTAAGGTTTCCGTCGTTCCCAGCCAACGTTCCTCACCACAGGCTGCCGTCCACAAATCGTCAGCCGAAGCCGAGTCCCAGGTCGGCATATGGACTCCGTTGGTCACGTGGCCGATGGGGACTTCGTCCTCCGGCCAGCGCGGAAACAGTGACGCAAAGAGATGGCGGCTGACTTTCCCGTGCAAGCGACTCACGCCATTCACCGACCCGCTCCCCCGGATTGCCAGATAGGCCATGTTGAAAGTCTCCGACGAGTCGTTCGGATTCTGGCGGCCAAGAGCTAGCAAGTCATGGAGCCGAATGCCGAGCTTGTGCTCGGCGTATCCACCGAGGTACTGCTCGATGAGGGCCGGGGTGAAACGATCAAAACCGGCAGCCACTGCCGTGTGGGTGGTGAAGAGGTTCCCCGCTCGCGTGGCGGCCAGCGCGACGTCGAAGGGCTGCCCTGTTTCTTCCATGAAGTTGCGGGCGCGTTCCAGGACGGCGAAGGCCGCGTGCCCTTCATTCAGGTGACAGACCTCCGGTTGGATCCCGAGTGCGCGGAGCAGTCTCCATCCGCCGATCCCGAGAAGCAGTTCTTGCTTGAGGCGCAGGTCGGGCCCGCCGCCATACAGTTCGCTGGTAATGCCTCGATGAGCGGGGAAGTTCGCCGCGTCATTGCTATCCAGCAGGTAGAGCTTCACCCTGCCGACTTGGACCTGCCAGGCGCGCAACCACACCGAGTAACCCGGTAGGGCGATTTCCAACCGCAACCACTCGCCGTTCGGGTGGCGCAAAGGCGTGATCGGCAACTGCCCGGGATCGTTGTACGGATAGAGGGCCTGTTGCGCTCCGTCCTTGTCGATCACCTGGCGAAAATAACCCTGCTGGTACAGCAGTCCCACGCCGGCCACTGGCACACCCAAATCGCTGGCAGCTTTGAGCTGGTCGCCCGCCACATTGCCAAGTCCTCCGGAGTAGATCGGGAGCGCTTCGCTCAACATGAATTCCATGCTGAAATACGCGACGCTGGTCAAGGGGGCTTGCGGATGCTTTTGCTGAAACCATGCCGGGGTCTCCGCCGCTTGCCGCTTGGATCGCAGCAGGGCATCAACGTTATTACGGAAGGCAGGATCGGCCAGCACGCGCTCGATCTGGTCGCGCGAGACCGTCTGCAGAACGACCCAGGGGTTATGCGTGATCTCCCACAGTTCGGGATCAAGCTGCCGCCACACTTCGTCGGTGGCATGGTTCCACGACCAATGCAGATCCAGGGCGAGTTCCGCCAGGGAATCAAATCCTTCGATTTCGGTGGGAAGAAGGTTGTAGATCGGGTGGCTGACGCGGCTTTGGTCGCTCATGATTTCTCCCTCGGATCCGACGCCGCCAGCGCATCGCTCACAATCGTCAGATGCTGTGGAGCCTTTTGCGCCAAGGTCCCCATCAACTTGTCGACCACTTGTGGCGCGCTCACCGTGAGCGTGGCAATACGACCTGCAACTTTCCGCTTTGGAGTGTTGCGCTAGCCAATACCGGATCGACATCAAAGGGGAGCTCGACAATCCGCATGACTTTTGTGCGCTTACGACAGGTTTCTGCTGGCTGACTTGGATCTAAGTGGACACCACAAATAACGGCCCGTCGATGCCCAATGGCCACTTCCAAGTCTTTCGCAGCAAAGCTCGGCACTTGCGCTGTTAATCGCAATGCGCTGTCAGTTACATAGCGTTCGATCGCAAGCGGGTGCAGAACCTCTTGTTCCGCTGTGAACCAATCCTCTTGGTCAGCACCGTGCCCGCCGCCGCGGGACTCATAGATCTCATAAGCACGCTGAGCGATCGACGCATCGGTTTCGTTCATTCTGTCGAGGATGTCAGCCTCGACCACTGGTACGGATTGTGCTTTTCCAGATTGCGATTTGTCTGTCATGTGCTTCTCCTGGGCCGACTCGCCGCGAACTCTGCCCTATCGCGCCCTCGCCGGTCGGTCGACTTGGCACACTAATGGGCAAAGCCCATCGAGACGGCCTTGCCCACGAGCTCGCGGGAGCGCTAAGCAGCTATCGTCACCGCTTCGCCTGAGTGCATTCCCAATTCGGCGGGATGTGTAGTCTCGATGATGTCCTTCGCCTTGGCCACTTCTGCAGCCGTCCCGTGGGCAATGAGCACGAACTGATCTGTCTTGAGTGCTGTTTCGTACTTCACAATGCTGTCCTTAGGAATTCCGATGCTGTAGAGGCCAGCTCCCAGAGCACCCAGCGCTCCTACCTCGACCGCACCTTCCAACCCGGCCACGATCCATACAACTACCGGTCCCGCCGCTAAGATTGGGCCGAGCCCCGGAATCATGAAAAAAGCAGAGCCGAACAACAGTCCCCAGAAGCCTCCCCAGAACGCTCCAATTTTGCCCCAATACTTCATCCGGTCGCCGGTGTTGTAGTAGCCCACCACCTGCTCATCTGTGTGGTAGCCCTTGCCGACGATCGATAGCTTGTGCATGTCGACTCCGCCACGCTGAAGCTCCTTCACCGCTTGATCCGCTTCCGTATGCGTGCGATACACCGCGACAACTGAATTTACTTTGGACATTTCTTCGTCTCCTGGGGACGTGAAGGTCATTCTCGAACCATCAACCTAAGCCCTAACCCAAACTATGACAGCGCATGAACAGAGAAACTGTTCCCTATTGCACAGTGTCGATGGATAGGGCACGCGTGCTCCTTACGGGTTACCGTGGCAACATTATCTTTATGTCTGCACGATTCACATCGGGCCGGCTCAAGGCGAGAACTTCCGGGCGCGTGGCGCAACTTGGGGATGGCCGCACGTGGCACTTAGTCAATATGCTCAGAAACCGCGGTGCAAAGACTCTTTCGGGGCATCTTTACATTCCGGCGCCACGATTTCCGAGAGAAGCCGCAGGACTGCTCACGGAAACCAACTCAGCGCCATCGGCATCTGCGGTCACCGTTCTGACCCAGATTGAAATTTGTTCCTTATTGAACAGAAACGCTTCTCGGCAATACCCAAGATGGCGTTTTGGATCACCCGCTGCTGGTCCGAAGCGGGGTGCTCCTCCGGTCACGATCGCTATTCTTCGTCTTCCGGCGGCATGTCATCTGACCGGGCACGATCCTCACTGGTGTGTACAGGCCTCTCAGGGTGGTACGCAGCATCCTCGACGCCGCTGACGGCCTCCGCCTCATATGCCTGATCCGTATCGGCGAGTTCTTCGACGCTTTCGTCGGCAGCATCTGCGGTTTCCGAGAGGCCCTGAGTATCCCCTGATTGCCCAGCGCTGTCCGAGCCTACTGGCCCAGGATCGCTTCCTAGTTCATCAAGCCGCGCTTCATTCTCACGCGATCTACGTTTCGCCACGGAAACCCTCCCAAGAGTTATCTTCAACCTTCATCTCAGAGCGCCTGCCCTTCGTGAAAGCGCTACCACACGAACAGGCGAGCACCGCCACCAGACGAACGGATCCTGCCCGCTTGGAAAGACCTATCGGAACTGGGAGCCGTTTCATCCCGTGCTGTACTTGGGAGGCTTTGTTCCGAGCCGCTGAGTTTTTCGACGTCTATAGCATGATGGCGGTTCATAATCTCCGCAGCCGTATCCGCCTTCTCGCTGGAAGCCGTTGCGAAAACCATAACGCCTCCACGTCGAACACCCCGGACGTAAGCGTCCGCGTCCGCCTCAGCCGCGCCCATTGTCGTGAGATCCCGAGTCAGATCCACTTCAAAGTCAGTGCGTGGAATACTCGTGGGTCCGCTGAGAGGCATATCCCTGGGCTCACTCAAAACGCGGATGTCACCTGCGGGAAAACCGCTGGCCTCGAGATCGCGAACGACTTCGTCGACCGAGGCCGAACTCTCAAACAAACCAACCGCTGTTTTTGCCATATTGCCTCCACGAATTCAATCTTGTTGCACGCGCGTTGTTAACTGACTCGAGCAGCCTGTCCAGCACTGCCTGGTTTCGGACCGCCGCCGCTCTCCTTGCTGGATAAGCTGCTTTATCGAGCCATCGCTAGATTCGTCCATTCCCTCCCGAAATACTGTGCAGAATAGCTCACTTGGGGACGTCCGGAAGAAGGGCAACATTAGCGCACACCGGCGTCCGGCTTTCGCAAACAGACTGTTTCTTTCGAATATATTGAGCGACGATAAAGCTCCGTGAGAGTTACCAGAAAAGAGGGCCCAGCACACTGGACCCTTTATGTGGGGTATCCGAACCATCCAGACATTATCTTCGCTTGACCATCCACCCAAGCAAAGCTCCGACGACGACACCTATCGTGAATGTCGCCACCACGGTTTCGATCGGATGCCGCTGCAACCGCCTGGCCGTATCATCAAAAAGCTCTTCCGCCGCATCGCCGCCTTGTTTTGCCGCGCGCCTCGCAGCGATTACGCCATTTTCAAACGCATCTGCAACAGCAGATGCTGCCCGAGAAGTCTTACGCGCTGTTTCGGCAATTTGCTCGCCCGTCCGTTCCAATACTGATTGCGCCATTGTTACCCCTCCTCGTCTCTGGACTTATTGTTAAATGGGACTATTCCCCGACTGCTTTTTCTACTTTGCCGACCCAGCCTTGAATCTTGCCGGCATTCTTTCCGGCTCGGCCTTCATCTTCCAGGCCGGGGCCCCCGGTAAGCTCACCGACTTTCTCCTTTATGGCCCCTTTGACTTCGTGGAGCTTGCCTGTCGCCTTGTCTTCCATGCTTGGTTTCATCATTGCTGTCTCCCCTGTTCCATACCAGCTCTCGACCGAAAGGTATGGCTCTGTTGAGATTCTGGCGCTACGCCACCCTCTTGTCGCCGGATGTTTGCACCTGCACCAGTTCGTCGATCAGAGAGCGATAATGGATCATCGCGGATCGCATGTCTTCTGTGCTGGCTTCGCCGCTGCCCAGCCGCAATGCGATATCGTGCGCCGACCGATAGTTCTCCACTACTCGGGGATGGTCGACGGAGATATCTGCCGCACGCTGGTCAAAATCGCTGACGGGATAGCCGCGCGTCTGCATCAGAGAACACACCAACTCATCCGCCTCAGTCACTGCACCCTTTGGATAATCGACAAAGCGGGATTGCACCGCCTGCCACTGGGCCAGATAGCGTTCACGTTCAGCCGGGTCTAGATCGCGGATCTTCAGCATTTCAACCCGCGTTTCACGATCCGCCAGCTTGGCTTCAGCTTTCCGCTCGGACCCGTGTGTCCGGACAGCCCGGTCGTACTCGGGCCCAAAACGGTCGCGCAGTTCAGCCGTGTTGTTGTTGCGCTTTCGCATGTAAAGTGCGAGGGCAACGACCACGATTATCACTACCACTGCGACCGCGAGAGCGATCACTTTAGGATCCATCATATTGAGGTTCACCGAGAACTCCTTACGTCTTGAGCATCTGTGTTGAGGTTTCGCTTGAGAGGCTTTTCCCAACCTAAAATAGAGTATCCACCGATCAGGCGACTAAAAGCTGGTCAGAATTGCTCGTCTGACTGCAAGCCTGGTACCGGAATACGAAGCAGAGATTTTGTGGGGTTTGGTTCTTGCTCTGGCATTGGGGGCGGGTATATTCAGAATGTGCCCGCCCTCTTAATCTAGGCCGTTGATTTGCGTGATCCCGCTACCAACAGCACGACTCCGGCGGCGCAAAGCACGCCACCAACCAGCGGAGAGAGCTTCTCATCATCATGGGTGGTGACGCCTACCGAAGCATCTCCGACCTTAACGCTATGGGAATGGCTGCGGGGAACAGGCACCACGAACGCAAGAACTCCCAGTACAAGTAACGCAATGCCGATCCAGGCTAAAAAACGCATTTACCCTCCCTCGGCGTAATAAGCATCTCCAGGATACTCACGCTGGTTCTGCTTGGCTGGTTACGGTCCACTCATCCCTGCGAGGACGCCGTCGGCCGCTACCCCTTCTTGATTGCTGCCAGCTTTCCTCTCAACTTTGCGACCGCCTCTTTAGCATGGCCTATCTGCCGTTGAACTTTGCCCGCTTTCTTCTCGGCTTTGCCTTCGGCTTTCAAATCACGATTATTCGTGGCCTTTCCCACTTCTTCCTTGATTGTCCCCTTCACTTCGTGGAAGCTTCCCTTGATCCTGTCTTTCGTGCTGGTTTTCATACTTCTCCTCGGTCCTCGTGAATTGAGGATTACGGTTCTAGGCGCGCAGACCTGCGAGACTATCGCGAATCTGAGCCCGGTTGTCTGATAAGGGGAGGGTTCATTCAAGTCTCTCGGAGACTCTGTACTTTTTGTAAGCTCGCGACCTTCCAGCGGTCTGAGCAGAATTGACCATGTCTGGAAAGGGACGCAGCTTCATCCCGAAATGGGACAGCTTACACACTTACACGTAGATGCTGAGCCGGGCATCCAGCCTTCCCGCACCCGACTTACAAGGCTCCTGGATGTGTCACGAGCCTCGCACGCCGGCGGCTGGGACTTGCCAATCCGGGCCACCCGCTTCCACTTAGAGGGAAAACAGGTGGGTCTTCAGATTTGGCCGTCCGGGCGGACTTTGCGAGGCGAGGTTTCGCCATCTCTTCCCTGATGGCGTGCAGGGTAGCTCTTTCTGCTTCTTTGTCTGAGTTTTTGTTAGCCATGATTGATGATGGCACTTTGCCTACTCCAGGAACGGTCAATCCAGTACACACTGGATGGAACACTTGCGGGTACGGCTTACGCCAGCAGAAACGCTCTCGTAGAGCCGGCCGCAGCTTGTAAGGTGGGGAAATTGCTGCCGCCCGACGACTAATAAACCAACCTACGGATGTTGGGTGCATGTGACATGTCGGACAGGGCAACGACGCCCTAGTCAGTCTGACACACGTCCTCGGTAATTGCGGCGAAGTGGTAGCCCATGATGGCCAAGGTGACCGCAGGGCCAAAAGCGTGGTGGTATCGAGTGGCGGCATCCATGAGAAACTTCCAGTAACTTGCTCGGGCGTCGCCGAGCACGCCTTGCTTCACGACGGAACGGCAAAAAGCGAGGTAATCCGAGAGCGACCGGCGCATGCGATTTGTGGGATGATAGCGATCCAGAAACCGCCGGACTCGTGCGTAGTAGGCGTCGGGAGCGTAAATGCGCTTCAATATCGACCGATACCCGTCCAGCAAGCGCTGCGCAGACATTGTCGGAATGAAACTCAGATTGCATTCGATGTTGTTTCCATTTGCGTCGCTGATAAGGCGTCCCTCGCGCTGTAACCGCCGGTATAGCTGCGTGCCTGGAAGTGCCTGAAGAAGACCTACCATTGCGATCGGGATGGCACTCTCCTGGATGAACTCGACCTGCCTGTCGAACACATCTTCCGGGTCACTATCGAAGCCGACGATGAATCCGGCCATAACTTCGATGCCGTGCTGCTGAATGCAGCGCACGCTGTCGAGCAAGCTGCGGTGTGTGTTCTGTAGCTTGTGAGCTTCTTTCAGGCTGGCCTCTACCGGAGTCTCAATACCCAAGAATACTCGAATGAAACCAGCAGCTTTCATCATCGCCAGAAGCTCAGGGTCGTCTGCTAAGTTCACGGACGCCTCTGTAAAGAATGAAAACGGCCGGCGATGGCGATCGTTCCATTCGCCCATTGCGGGCAGTAACTGCTTGACGTTCTTCTTGTTACCAATGAAGTTGTCATCCACCAGAAACACCGACCCTTTCCACTTTTGGCGATGCAGCTGCTCCAGCTCAGCAATCACTTGAGCCACGGACTTCGTCCTGGGCTTACGCCCGTATATCTCAATGATGTCGCAGAACTCGCAGTTGAACGGGCACCCACGTGAGTATTGGATGGCCATCGAGCTGTAATGCCTGGTGTTGATTAAGCTCAGGTCGGGTACCGGGCTGCAATCCAGCGATGGCATCTCCGCAGCCCTGTACTGCGGCTTGGCTGTGCCGTGCTCCAGATCTTTGGCAATAGGCGCGATCAGTTCTTCGGCCTCCCCCATCACGACGTGATCGGCATAGCAAGGCAGTCCCCTGAAACCGCTAGCAATCGGCCCGCCGACGACGGTTCGTACTCCGTAGGCACGGCACCGGGCCAGTATGACGAGCAGACTTTCCTTCTGTACCAACATGCCGCTAACCAGCACTACGTCAGCCCACGCCAGGTCTGCTTCGGTCAGGGCGCGCACGTTCGTGTCGACAAGGCGCTTCGGCCAGTGGGCTGGCAGCAGAGCAGCAATCGTGAGCAGCCCCAAAGGTGGGTACGCGGAACGCTTGCCCTGAAATGGCAGTGCATGTCTGAAGCTCCAGTACGTGTCAGGCCATTCCGGATATACGAGAAGAGCATTCATGTTTCTTTCGCGAATCGCGCCGATGTAAGCGGCCTTACCCATTGGGTATCGGACCGTAACGCAGCGGGCGCTGGCTGCTCATCGGGCGGTTTCTCCGTTCCGCTTCCCAAATAGAAGTGTCTATTTTCGCGATGTTCTTGGTCTGGTCAGAATTGACCACGCTGTAGGAGCGCCACCTGGAGAGCCTCCGTTCCTGATGCCGTGGCGGCAAGAGAGTCCACGGGGCTGGTACGAGGGGTCACTCACCGGACAGTCAGCGACGTTCCGCGGTCATGGTGCACGTTTGCTTTCCCGAGTTGGAATGCCGCGCCCGTGGCCATCCCGGGCGTCACCACGAAATGCGATTGCCGGCATGCTGCATTTCAGCAGGCATGTCGGCAATCATCAACTACTTCGCTTCAGCATTTTCGTGAACGTTCGCCTGTTGGACAGCAGCCCTTACCGCCGTGAGAAACGGGTCGCTGCCCGCTGGGGCATGCACATGGCCTGACAGCGTCTTACGGAAGGAAACATTCTTGCCGTAGAACGCAACCGTGGAGTCATTGTCCTGCTGGATCTTGGCGCCATCGACGGCGACTCCGACAAAGAGGCCTTTGGTACGCGAGTAGCTCAAGGCCTCCGTGTTCATTTTCCAGTCGGTACCTGCTGAAGCATGCCTGCCAACCGGACCCGCCGTGGCTGATGCCTCGCCGGTGAGTTCGAACTTGCTCGTGAGCAGCCCTTGCACACCCTTGTCGTTCATGAACAACATGACAAGATCGACCGACTGAGCGCCGGCCTGGAAGCCAAAATTGCCTCCGCCGATAGAAATGAATGCTGGTGCACTCCAACCATGGGCAGTGCGGCAGGTAACCACACCTCGTCCATGCTCGCCGCCGACGATGAATCCGCCCTTCGCCATGTCTGGTACCACAGCGATACATTTGGCGCCATTCAGCACTTCTTCGGGGATGCCGCTATCCGGCGCCGCCATGATCTCGTTCATGACCTGGCCGGCCGCTTGTAAGCGTGCAGTAGTGTCTTGCTCACCCGGACCAGCGAAGGCGAAGGTGGACAAAGACAACGTTAACAAAGCAATTGCGTATTTCTTCATAAAGCACTCTCTTTCCATCCCACGCTATTTCGTGGACGAACTTTTGAAGGCGATATCCGCCGAAACATCAGACTGCTCGACGACCAAATCACCTCGACGTTTATCAGCCCGGCCCTCGACGTCACTCGAACCGACTCTTGAATCGCTTCATTCATGCAGTGATCCAGTAGAGCTGCTTTCGTCAATGCTTCGCGGTCTGCTCGATCTTGGACAATACTGCCTGTATTTCAGAAAGGGCGGCGCCATCTCCCTTAGCCAGATCTGCTGTGATCTGATCGCGGGTTGCCAGCGTGTCACGTAGCAAGTTGTGCAGTGCGGGGTCCTCCGTGCTGCTCACAATTCGCTGGGCTTGATCAAAAAACTGCTTCGAGTACACCCTTGCCTCTCCATAGTTGTTTTGCGCGGTCTGCAGGTACATCATCGTGGCTGTGTCGCGAAGCTGCGACAATTGTTCGCTGGCCCGACAGGATCCTAATTGTTCTGTGGAAGTGGACAGTTCCTGCTGTGCCCGCTTGAGTCTGGCATATGGCAGGATGAACCCCGCAAGAAATCCAGCAATCAATAACACAGACCAGAGGATGAGTTTACGTCGCATTGATTTTTACCCTCCGCCGTCCCCTTCATTCAATACAGAACTCCGAGCGCCAAGCTGACGCCCGCCGAATCGCTGCAACACTGATCGGGAAACGGCGTGCGTCACTTGGTCGTAAATGCAAACAATGCTCCGGACAGAGCCCATCGGACCTACTTCTCGAATACTTTTTCGATCTGTCCGATCTTTTTTTCGACTTTGCCGGCCCTGTGTTCGGCTTTGCCTTCAGCCTCTAAGTCGGGATTGTTCGTGACCTGGCCTACCGTTTCTTTGACTTTGCCTTTAACTTCATGAAACGTGCGTTTAATCTCATCCTTCGTACTCGTGCTCATCGGTTTTCTCCTTTATCTTTATCGTTGAGAATTGACTAATTAAAGGAGGGGGACTTCCGCTTCCAGCCCCGGAAACAGCGAACTGCTCTCCAGACCGTATGCGAAGCTTGGTTCCTCGCGGACGGCCGGACATCGGACCTCAAGCCACCTTGAGGCCGGGAACGACAGTGGCGGGCTTGGCCGCCCTACCAGTATGGGGCGTGGACGCGAGCATCTTCATCTGCGACCAGTCGTACGGGAACTCGTGGCCGCAGTCGAGACAGACAACGTAAGTTCCAGTTACTGATGCTGCCAAAGTAGTGCGACGCAGCTTGCCGCGCACGGTGATGGGGAAGCTGCACCGCTTGTGCCAACAACCGAAGACGATGTCGAACAGACTCATAGAGCCCTTCTCGATTGAAGCTGCAATTCACGCCGCCCGCCGGTACTCCCGCCCTTCCGCGAAGGCGAGAGTCCGTACTCGACAGGACTGGTTTGAAGCTCCCAATCAGGTCGCGTTAAGCGCGACCGCGGCCCCAGTACCAACCGCCTCCACCAAGTAAAAACACGATCAAGACAATTACCAAAATTGTTCCTATGCTCATATCGATGTCCTCTAAAAGTCAGTCTGGCAGCTCAACCCTCGGGCCGTCTGTTCAATAAAGAACACACCGGGGTTCTCCCCACCACACCAGTGCGGGTGAATCGTTCCTTTCGTAAATGCGAAGAGATGATGCATGGCACTGTGCCCTTCGGCAGCGTCGCTACCGGAGTCGCTCGTTTACATTCCGATGGGAATACAGACATGCGTGGGCAGCGCGCCCGACCTGATATCTCACGTTGAATCTGTGCGCGTCGTCCCATGGAGTCTCGATCCGGGGTCATTCGGAAACTACCGATTACACCTCTGCGTGTTTCTTTTCCCGGTTTGGGAATCAAGCTGAGCCCTGGGCCGGAGATGGTCAATTCTGCTCAGACCTCAAACAGCCGCGAGATTACAAAAGTGGCAGCAGGAAAGCCGCAACTCCGCGCGTTACAAGGGCCAAGGAGAAATAGGAAACCCAGCATGAAAGACAAGCTCAAGGGCAGCTTCCACGAAGTGAAGGGAACCATCAAGGAGGGAGTCGGATAGGTTACGAACGGCCGGAATTTGAAAGCCAAAGGGAAAGCCGAAAAGAAGGCGGGCGAGGTTCAGCAGCGGATCGGCCGTGCGAAAGACACTGTCGCCAAGCTCAAGGGAAAGCTGAAAGAGCTTAAAACGAGATAGGTTCTTGAGGATTGAATCCGTGAAGAAAGTCGCAGCTCGCCACCGTCATCTACTCATAGGGACTGAGGCACTTTTCAGAAATAAGGAGGTTTACGATGAGCAAATCAAGTTTGAGCACTCAGTGTATGTGGGGCGCAATTGCCACCGCAACTTTGTTCGGGATTTTCATGTTCGTGGGTTGCAACGCCCCCCAGCACCCCGACGTTAAGGATGCTGTTAACAGCGCCCTCACCAGCAGCAACCTCGGTGTTGTGAGCGTTTCACAAGATCGCGAGAAGGGCCTCATCACGCTGGCTGGCGATGTTGAATCACAAGACCAGAAGGAGCTAGCCGAGAGTGTGGCAAAGCAGGCAGCCCCGGGCTACGTCATCGCCAATCAAATTGGTGTCCGTCCTCCAGGCGCCGAAACTCAGGCTAAGGATGTTGCTTCCAGCCTCGACAGCGGCATCGAAGATAATTACAAAGCAGCGCTGCTGGCACACAAGAATCTGGACGCCCAGAGCATCTCGTATAGTTCCACGAATGGGTCGCTCGTCTTGAAGGGTAGCGTAAAGACCCAAGCGCAGAAGAACGAAGCGAACAAACTCGCCCGGGCTGTTCCCAACGTCAAGGAAGTTGTCAATGAGATTGAGGTGAACCCCGACAAGCACTCCACCGCGCACTGACCTGTGAGCGAACGAAGCAATCCGGAAGAAAAGGGGCGTGCGGCAAATCAGCTGGGCGGTTCTCTCTGCGACAACATTGTCAGTAGCCGCAACGTGACACTACCGCACACTCAGTTATTGCGCGCGTCTGGGTATGATTACGGAGCGCGGGTTGGCCGCTGCGGCAAGGATGTGTATTGGTCCGGCTCGCTAGGCTTTGATGATGTTTGCGACGACGAGAATCGAGCAGGCTCCCTGGTCAGCGCTCGCCAGAAAGGCTGCGATATCGAATCCGCGCTTTTCAAGTCCGACCATTGGAGGGCCTCCTTTCAATTGTGTCACGTGATCCCACTATGGAGTCTGATGAAGCGCCCAGCGATCTCGCCGCCAAAGCAATCAGCTTGAGAGTATCATTGCGACAGACGCCTCACGTTCAAGGCGAAACGTAACGTGTCGAGAGAGAACGGAATCGATGCCTCCACCACAAAAGACACGAGATTTGGCCCGCAGCCTCGTTGCTTGCGAGGCCGATGCGAATACGACCTCCCTGCATAGTGAACCTGCAACTGTGCGCGTCTACGAGAGGCTGCGCCGACAACTTGGCGCACCCGTGGGAACTGACGGTTTTCAAGCTCTCGCTTCCCGGGCTTTGGCTCTTGCCAAGTCAGAATCTCCCCGGCTCAGCGCCGTGCAGGTAACAGCGGATGGAGGCTTGCGCGGTCTCGGCGAAGTTGAATCCCAGACGGACGCGGATGATGATGGCGAGGTCGGAATCATTCTGATTGCGCAGTTACTCGGGCTGTTTCTTACCTTCCTTGGCGAGGCAACAACTCTGCGTTTGATAGAAGATTTACGCCTTCAGGTTGACGTCAGGACAGAGTCGGCCACGACCACAGAGGGCACAATAACCTCAGCGGCCGATGAACCATTAATGGCTGCGGCTTTCGAGGACCTTCTGGTGGAAATTGATAGACTTAGGAGTGTGAGCGAACATATTGAAGCCCTGGCCGACAAACATCCAGGCATGGAAGATGGACTCGTGAGTGCTGCGGGGAACATTCGCAGTATTGCTACGGTTCTGGACATTTTCACACTCATCCGAAGCCAGGCTGGCGGCCCGCAAGAAGAAGCACCTAACCTACAAACGAATCCCTACATGAATTGAGTTCCGCCAGCGCTACATCCAATGCGGCTCTGGATGTCGAACACCCCAGTGTTGAACAAAGCTGGTTTGAACATGACGGCTGCCCCAGGTATGCGAGATTTAGCCCATCGTCTTGTTACGTATGAAGCCGGTGCGGGCAAAACACCCGAGCCAATGGAGTCCCCCACCCTTCGTGTCTATGAGAAGCTGCGCCAGAGTCTTGTTGAACTTGTTGGAGTTGCTGGTTTTCAATCGCTCGCCTCTCGTGCGTTGACGCTGGCCACGCCGGAAGCTCCTAGTCTTAGCGAGGCGAAGGTTACCGCGGATGGATCTTTACAGGGCTTGGGCGAGATTGAGACGCAAATCGACATAGACAAGGATCGGGCTGGCGAGGGAGGAATCATTCTCATCGCCCGTTTACTCGGACTGCTTCGTGTCTTCCTTGGCGAAGCTTTGACGCTAAGCCTGCTGCGAAATGCGTGGCCAGGCGAAGCCTTTGATGATCGCAATGCGGGAAACGGGAGAAAAGCGTGAGCAACCAAGACAAAGTAAAGATAAACAGACTACCAACCGGAGTTCCGGGCCTTGACGAGATTGTTGGTGGCGGCCTCCCCGAGTTCTCCTTTAATATCATCGCGGGTGCTCCCGGAAGTGGGAAGACGACTCTGGCACACCAGTTTGTATTTGCCAACGCCACGCCGGAGCGTCCTGCGCTCTATTTCACCGTCCTCGGCGAATCCGCCATAAAGATGCTGCGATACCAGCAACAGTACACGTTCTTCGATCCAGCCATGCTGCCGGGCTCCATTCGCTTTATCAACCTGAGTCAGGTGGTCTTGGAGAAGAACCTAGGCGCGGTTTTGGAGGAGATTAACAAAGAGGTTGAAAAGTTCAACCCCGCTGTCGTGGTTGTTGACTCCTTCCGCACCATGGTGCGGAAGCCGGAAAGTGACATGGACCTGCAGTCTTTCATTCAACGGCTAGCTCTGTTTCTGGCCAGTTGGCAAGCTACAACTTTCTTGATCGGTGAGTATGCGGAGGAGGAGCTACGCGATAATCCCATCTTTACAGTTGCCGATGGTCTGCTCTGGTTGCGCCAAACGGCGGAGCGAAATTCGATTGTTCGGAAGTTACAGATCATAAAACTGCGTGGACAGGATTCCGTTCCGGGACTTCACACATTCCGCATAACCGATGCCGGATTGCAAGCCTTTTCGCGCACTTTTGGCTTGACAGGGAAGGCAAGAAATCCATCCAGCCATCGGCGCCTTACCTTCGGTATTCCTGATCTGGATGAGATGCTGGGTGGGGGCGTTCGCGAAGGCGATAGTGTCCTGATAGCAGGGTCTTCTGGAACTGGGAAATCGGTCCTTGCAACTCAATTCATTGCGGAGGGCATTCGCCAAGGAGAGCCAGGAATCGTGGCAGTCTTTGAGGAGCGCCCGCTAGCATATGCGGAGCGGGCCGCCAGTCTAGGTTTGGATCTGGAAACGCCACAGAAAGACGGGAAACTCACAATCCTCTATTTACGTCCCCTCGATCTCTCGGTGGATGAGACCATGCACTCGATTCTCGACGCAGTGCAGAAGATTGGAGCCAAGCGTCTGGTCATCGATTCGCTCGCGGGCTTTGAGATGGCGTTATCACCCGGTTTCCGCGCAGATTTTCGCGAATCGCTCTACCGGATGATCTTCGCTTTGACAGGAATCGGCGTGACGATTCTAAGCACGGTTGAAGTGGATGAGTCCTTCACCGAATTCCCATTCAGTACCTACTCGATTTCTTTTCTTACCGATGACATCATCCGGCTACGATACGTATCCATCGATGGCCAGCTTCGCAAGATCCTGGTGGTAATTAAGATGCGCGGCGGGAATCACGCCAAGGATATTCGCGAGTATGAAATCACGTCCGAGGGGGTGGTGATCCTCGGCAAACGCCTCACAAACTATCAGGGTCTTATCAGCGGACTTCCTGTGCATTCGGACCGATCCGAACCGAAGGAAGAGCCCATTCAGCCGGGAATCGGGAGTAAAGAATAAGGAAATACCTCATGCCGCTCGCTCGACGCACCTCAGAGAATGGCAGACACTGTGCACCCCTTCAGAACTGAACACGGTCAGGATATGCTTCAGGGGGCCTCCAGCACGAAACTCGTCACCGATTCGTAAGCAAAACTAGGCCGTTTGGCGTTTTCGCGGTGCCGAGAGTGCGGAAAAGTTCACACGGTGGAAGTCACAGGTTTGAATCCTGTAGCGCCCACCAGCCGAATCAATCACTTGCGGAACATCTTCGTCTTCTGTGTTGCTCCAGATTGCTCCAAATGCGACTTGGCCGTCTTTCCTTCAACAACAGCATGCACAGGAACCGTTCCGCGCCTCTGCTACGTGCACGCTGCTTATCAACCCTCGGCAAACCCCTCCACCTCTCCTCATGTTGTATTGGAAGAAATCTACATTTCCGGGTTCTTGAAGAGCTACAATGAACCCAAGGAAGCGCCGCCCGTCGGAGGTGTCCCCATGATCACCAGGGGCATTCCAACCCGTAGTAAGGCACCGCCAGCGAAGCGAATGCCTTCGCTTAATTCGGCGCGCTCCGCAAAACCCGCGGTCAACGTGATTGTGACACCTTCCCGGCTGCAAACACCCAAAACTCAACCGTCAAATGGCGACGCGGCTTTCGATGCCAAAGCCTTTCTCGCGAGAGCCGGATTCGGGAGAAAGATTGTCAATCTGAAAAAGAGCGAGACGGCATTCGCGCAAGGCGACCCCGCCAACGCGATTTTCTACGTGCAGAAGGGCCGGCTGAGAGTAACCGTCACCTCCGCGAACGGAAAAGAAGCCACGATCACCCTGGTGGGTGAAGGGGAGTTCCTGGGGGAGGACTGCATGGTTTCCGCTCATCCTCTTCGACTCTCGACGGCCACCGCAATGACCGAGTGTGCACTGCTCAGGATCAGCAAGACGGAAATGGTCCATGTTCTGCACAAGGAACACGAATTGTCTGAGATGTTCACGTCTTTTCTTCTGGCGCGAAACGCTCGCATGCAGGCGGACCTGGTCGATCAGCTTTTCAATTCCAGCGAAAAGCGGCTGGCGAGGATTTTGTTACTGCTGGCGCAGTTCGGCAAGGAAAGCAAACCGGAGACCGTGGTTCCTAAAATCAGCCAGGAGGTATTGGCTGAGATGATTGGCACAACCCGGTCGCGAGTGAGTTTTTTCATGAATCGCTTTCGGAAACTGGGCTTCATTGAATATAACGGTGAGATTCAAATTCACAACACCCTTCTCAATATCTTCCTGCAAGAATAAGGGCACATCCGAAGAGGCGTACTCCTATTCCAACCTGCCGGCTCCAACGGTCGGTCCAACGAGATCGCCAGGGAGTGCGTATGGGCACGAGCTCGAATTTCGGCAACATGTTCAGCATGGCCGCGGCATCGCTGTTTCTACCATTCCTGCCAATGCTCCCAAGCCAAATCCTGGTGAACAACTTTCTCTATGATGTTTCGCAGGTCAGCATACCCACAGATAACGTTGATGCCGCAATGGTGCAAAAGCCAAAGCGATGGCAGAGTGGGTTCATCCGCCAGTTCATGGCACTTCGCCTGACAACGCCGTGATGTTCAACCGCCGGCGTGCCGCACGTTGCAATCACACCGGCGATACTCGACTATTTGGCTTCAGCATTCTCATGCGCTGCGGCTTTGTTTTCAGCGGCTCTTACTGCCGCGAGAAACGAGTCCGTACCAGAAGGGGCGCGCACGGCGCCGGACAGTGTTTTGGCAAAGGGAACATGCTTCCCGTAAAACGCCTTGGTGGAATCATCGTCCTGTTGGATGACGGCTCCATCCACCGCAACTCCGGCAAACAAGCCCTTGGAGCGAGAGTAGCTCAAGGCTTCCGTATTCATCTTCCAGTCGGTGCCTGCCGACGCGTGGCGCCCCACTGGGCCGGCAGCAGCCGAAGCTTCTCCGCTGAGCTCGAACTTGCTCGAGAGCAACTTCTGTACGCCTGCGTCATTCATAAACAGTATGACGAGATCTACTGATTGCACGCCGGCCTGGAAGCCAACATTGCCGCCGCCAATCGAGATAAACGCTGGCGCGCTCCAGCCGTGTTTGGTACGGCAGGTGACGACTCCGCGTCCATGCTCGCCGCCGAAGATGAATCCGCCCTTCCCCATGTTCGGAATCACAGCGATACACTTGGCGTCGGTGAGTACTTCTTGTGGGATACCCTGGTCCGGCGCAGCCATGATCTCGTGCAACGACGTACCGGCTTCTTGCAGGCGCTCTTCCGTCGCTGGCTTACCAGATTCGGCAAACGCGAAGGTGGCCAGGGATAACGTCAACAATCCGATTGCGTATTTCTTCATAAAACACTTCCTTCTGATTTCCACTGTATTTTGTGGACGAACCTGTGAGTGGCGATATCGCCGTGACGATCAGACTGCTCTGCGGCCACTGATCAGGTTAATGACCAGCACCACAATAGCAATAACCAACAGAATGTGAATCAATCCACCCGCGACGTGAAAACTAAATCCGAGCAGCCACAGAATCACGAGAATCACGAATACGGTCCAAAGCATCTGTTCCTCCTTAGGGCCGGGTTGAGGTTGTTAGATCCTGTGTTCAGGCGTATCGGGAGATGTTCCGTTACCCCCAATTTCACGCAGGAGCCTGCCGCATTGCAATCAGCAAGGCTGGGCGACGCCGAATGTGACTGCAGATTCGAATTAGATCCGGCCAAGCAGCAGCAAAATCACCACAATGACTAGAACCAAACCGAGCCCACCGCTTGGGAAGTAACCCCAGGAACGACTGTAGTTCCACGTTGGGAGGGCGCCCACCAAGAACAAAACCAGAAGAACAATCAAGACGGTTCCAAGCATGATTTCCTCCTCACTCTTAGGAATCCAGCGCCGGGCGAGGACGATTCTCTCGAGCATTCCAGCGAGCCGGATTCGCAGCGATCAAGTTCGCGATCGTCGTCAGCAAATTGCTGGGGTCCTGTCCTTTGGGATAAAAGCTGTCGGCGATGATACCTGCAGGCACGCCGTCGCCTTGGTAATCGCCACTCATCGCGACGATCGACATCGATGGGTAGCGGGCACGTACGAGCGACATTAACTCCATTCCTGACATCTGTGGCATGTTGAGATCCGTGATGATCAGATCGGGGACTGTTCTGTTCAATTGCGACACGGCACTAATTCCGTCGTCCGCCGTGGCTACGTCATAACCCTCCGACGCCAGCAACATCCCCAGGCTCTCTCGAATGCCCGGATTATCATCCACAACTAAAATCTGAGGCTTGGAGATGGACGACATGTGTCCTCCTGTCCGGGACAGACTGAACAGCATTTCACTTATCTACGATGTCACGCGTGCACCTCCGAAGTATGGTCAATAAAGGACACATCGGTTATGGATGATTTGCCGGTGATTCATCAGGAAGGCTTCTGTAGCGCGAGTTGACAAGGCGAGCAGTGTGGAACAGTCGCCGATCGGCGGCCGCCGACATGATCCCCATAGAGCCGGGTACCGACCATCAAGACTCATCAGACAGCACAATGACGTTCCATATCCGGATTCAGTTGCATGGAATGCAAGGGTCAGCTTGTCTCCTGATTCGTTGCAACTCGAGGAATTGAAGGGCCTACGTGTTTGCTCAAATAAGTTAGGACTGTTTGATTGCACTGTGGTGTTTCTACCGTTCGGCGTTACATGTTTGCCGACTGACATTTGTACAGCCTACTTGGCAGTTAGGTCCGCCAACTTCCGTTTCAGCTTTACAACGGCTTCCTTGGCATCACCGATCCGTTGTTGCACTTTGCCGGCGTTCTTCTCTGCCTTTCCCTCGGCTTTCAACGTGCGGTCGTTCGTGGCCTTCCCAACCTCTTCCTTGATCGTTCCCTTCACTTCGTGGAAGCTACCCTTGAGCTTGTCCTTCGTGCTGGTTTTCATGGTTCTCCTTGGCCGTCGTAAGGCTCGGATTGCTAACTCAGGGCCTCATCGAGGCTGATACTTTGTTAATCCCACGGCGCTCTGCAGTCTGAGCAAAAGTGAACATCGGTGGCGCGCCGCCGGGCTTTCCCGAAATAGGCTAAGACCCGGGAATTCATCGCTGGCGCTGGCGCGAAAGAGCGCGACCCTAATTCGGATCGCGCCAAAACAAAGGCAACAGTTATTGCTTACCGCAAGCTTCCAGTTGTGACGTTGGCCTCGGTGCCGATTGATTCGCCGGAAACGACGAGCTCGACCCGCCGATTCTCCTGCCGTCCGGCGGAGCTGTCGTTCGAGGCTACTGGCATCGTATTGCCGTATCCGATTGCGGTAATCGAGTTCATCGGTACACCCTGTTGTACGAGATAGTCGCGCACTGACGACGCGCGCTGTTCTGACAGGCCCTGGTTAAGTTGATCGGTGCCTACATTGTCTGTGTATCCGCCAACGGCAATATTGAGTCCCGGGTAGGCGATGAGAATGCCCGCGACCTTGGAGAGCTTCTCCCGGGCACCCGGCTGCAACGTGTACTTGCCGGTGTCGAACAGGACATCCGACATGTTAACTACAAGCCCGCGGGCTGTGTCGCGCGTTTGCAGAATGGTGTTCAGCTGTAGCGACAACTTCGCACGCATCGCGGCTTTGTCGTTTTCGGCTACCTGTACCTGAGCGTTGGCTTGAGCGGCAGCTAGTCTAGCTCGGTCAGTTTCAGCTTGCGCAGCAGCTACATCATTGGCCGAATTGGCTTGGCTGCGCTCCATGTCGGACTTCGATTGGGCAGCCTGCGCTTCAGCGAGTTCTTTCTGCCGGGTTGCGTCGTCGGCTAGCTGGGCGGATGCCTGAAGTTCGTTCGACTGGTGCTCCGCAATCAGATGCTTCACTGCAATCTCGCGGGCGTCTTCCGCCGTTTGTACGGTTTCGCGTGAGACGGCGATCAGCTCTTTTTTGTCGATGTGCTTGCTGGTGGCGTATGCGTCGGCTTTATCCATTAGGCTGACAGCATGTTCATAGCTCGAAGCGGCGTAGGTGTTCGCCCCTACCGACTCCGCGATGCGCAGCGCGTTACGCGCCTCGAAGAACTCCAACGGAAGGTTGGTGTTTATCACGACCGGGTCAAACTTGTAGCCAGTGGGAATGTATCCACCCCGTTCGAGTAGCTCGTATTTTGCGTTGACGGCCTCGGTGGTTCCCTTGGTGTCTTCACGCACAACATTTTCCAGAACGACGACATTGCTGGGCTGGCGGACGGCGTAATACGGCTCTGCCGTGACAATCAGCGCGAAAGACTGGAGGTCAGTGGTGACGTCGAGTTTGCTGCGGTCGTTGTCGCCTACCAACACTTCGCCCAGGTTGACGGCGCGGCCTTCAGGACTAATCGCCCACATCACATAGGTAAGATACTCGTTGCCGAAAGTCGTAGATCTCGCCAGCTTGGCAAATTCGACTTCGATTTCAATGTAACCTTTCTTGCTCTCCACCTTGGCTTCGCCAGTAGCAGCGGGCATCAGGTCGGTTCCTGCGAAGTCCAATTTGGTGGCGCCATCGCGATGGCGATAGTTGACCGCCTGCACCGTCCGGTCTACCACGGTCACGTGGAAGGTCGTTGTTTTAGTCGTAGTCGTAACAACTTGCGTCGTCTGCTGCGGGGCAGAGTCCGATGATTGTGCGCGTAACAGAGGTGTCATCGCCAGCGCCGACACGCCGAGTGCCAAAAGGCTAGGTAGAAATAGTCTGGTGATCTTCACTATGAGTCTCCTTCAAAATAGATCCACTCCCCATCGTGCTGGTTGACGGTGTTTGAGTCTGAGCAGTTTTGACCGGTGCGCTTCCCAGTCGGAAAACCGCCGGTCCATTCGTTCCATTGGATTTAGTGCAACGGCGCGTATTGAAGCGTCCGCAGTTGGTCAACAATCACTTTGTGTCCAGCATCATTCGGATAAAAACCGTCAGAGGCGATTAAGCCTGCCGCGACTGGATCCTGCGTTCCGTCGGCGCCATTGAACGCGAGGTGGACTGCGGCGACTGGAATGCCATTCGCCTGCGCATTTGTCTGGATGTGACTGTTCGCTTGGTCGAGATACGGTTCAATCGTGGTGAATATGCCCGATGCCGTATCGGCAGCAACGTACGGGTTGTAAATGTCCATCGTTCTCAGAATTGTTTTGCTCGGCGCGCGAAGCTTCAGCAACTCGACGACAATTGCATCCCAGTTCGTTTGAAAAGTTGTGACGGCAGTTCGAAGACAGTCCTGGTCATCCGGGCCTCCGCATCTTAGCCGAATATATCCTCACCGATGAGACATATGCCAAGCTGCTTAGCCAATTAGCGAAAAGCAAGTTCGACCATACGACGCCAGCTCTGCGGAACAACATCTTGCAGTTCTATTCCAACGTCTCAGCTTCTGTGCCGACCAAAGACGAAAAGGTTTCGTCGGCCGATGTGCTCGCTTGGCTCGATCAGCTAAGGGCCGCGGCGCTGGTGCCGGCCACCGAACCCTTGGCCGCTCGCTGATCATTACGTTGCAACGTGCCGTGCACTGCAGACCTTTCCCAGGGCATGGTCTGAATTGACCGTTCTTGTTTCGCAACGGGTGACATGATGTGGGCATGAGTCAGAAATCGGCAAAGAAGAACGGATCTATCCGGCCGACCCTCGCCGACATAGCAAGGGAAATGGCGAAACCCCGCTTGGCCGAGTCCGTCCGCGCAGCCGCTGAGATTGCGGAAGAAGACGCTCGCGGGCCGCTGCTGCATGAGCCGCGGGGAGAGAGCCAGCAGTAATGCCATCTCAAGTTCAGGCCGGCACGATGATGGTTTACCAATCAGCGAATCTTCAGTCGCTCGCGGTCGAAAGCGACCCGTACTTTAGCAATTGGCGCTCGTTCGGAATCGCCGAGAGTTCCGGTCTCGAGAGCAGAGTCCGCGCCATTGGGTCTTTATTCTTCCTGGCCGGCGAGATCAGGGCGGTGGTGCCCGCCGGGGTGGACCCAACACTTTGCGGCGCGGAGTGAAAAGGCTACTGGCTCGAACTCATCTGCAGCATTTCAATTGCCTTGAAGTGACTGGAATATGCCGGAAGCACTTCCTCGGCATTCCGTATCTGTCCATTTCCGTAAACCTGCGCCACATTCAGCAAAGCTGCCAGATCGAATCGATGGGACTGCGGCTCCAACATGAGAGCA
>CAVVDY010000006.1:0-264842 GCA_963747055.1 uncultured Acidobacteriaceae bacterium
CGTTATGCGTCAACTTGATTGGGCCGCTGTCCAAATTCCGGTTTCCGCGCGGTCTCAATTTTTGATCGCTCCGTAGCGCTGAGTCGCGAAGACTACTTGGCGACGTTCATGCCACAGTTGGAGCAGATCGCTGAAACGCATGGCAGAACTTAAGACGTGCATTCGCACGAAGACGCTGCTAAAAACAAGCGAGTTTTCCAGGATGGGTCCGGGCCGTGCGCAGCGAGGAAGGCGTTTCCGCAAACGCTTGGCGAAAGCGCTCGGTGAAATGGCTGTGGCTCGAAAACCCTCCGTCGAGCGCTACATCGATTAGAGGCTTGCTTGATTCCAATACTTGCGTGAGTGCCGTCCGCAAGCGGAACTGCAATCGGTAATAATGCAATGTCTTCCCTGTGATGCGATGGAACAGGCGACAGACATGATAGGCTGACAGGCCAATTTCACGAGCAAGTCCCTTCAGTGTGAGGCGCTCCTCCGTCGGCCGGCTAAGCACGATCTCGATGTGGCGGATTGTATCCCGCTCCTTTCGCGTGATGGACGGCGCAAGGTGAATACAGGGACTCGCGTAGGCCGAACGCGTAACTCGATCAAGCAATTCCACGACCGTTTCTTCAACCGCCAAAGGCTCGGTCATCCCAACTGACGCAATGCGCGTAAAAAGCCTGCGTTGTAGCAGGTACGTCGGAGCATCGCTCCAGGCGTGCGACCGAAAGAACGGCCATGCCGGACGGCCATCGATGCGGGAGTCAATTTCTCGGATCAAGTCCCGCGCGAATTCTGGTTCAATGGAGAACCAATCGCATTGGTCGCCTTCCGGACTAATCGCATTCCGTCGGTAGGCTTGGCCGGGGTTGTAGAACGTAACTACGTTCGGATTTGCAACGAAGGGTACTTCGTGCTCGTGCTGGATTTCGACGGCCGTTCGGGGAAAAACAAAGAAACAGTCCTCGGCAGGTTGTCCCGCCTCGTGGAACAAAGGATGATCCGGGCGGCACCGGAAAGCCCCAATCCTGATGAGCCCACTCTCAAACACGACTTGGCTAATCTGGCCTTCGCGAGATTCCAATTTGTTCATCTCGAAATCGCATCGAGTTGAGGCTCTAGCCATTCCGTCGCTCCAGCATCTTCAACATAGACGCGCCAAACTCACGTTGGTTTCGCGCTCAGCCAGCCGAGGCTGGTCCCCTCCCGATTTCCACGGAGCGCAATTTTATGGTAACGCCAGCCAGCAAGACGGGCGGAGACTGCGCCGGTGAGCGATGGATCCGATGCCAGGAGTCCTCCGTCACTCGCATACCTGTGGACTCGGAGGCAGACATGACTGAACGGCCAAAGGGCAGAGTTCTCTCGCAGGTTGCTAAGGGGCTAACGTTTTTCACAGTGATCATTGTGCTGTCTGGCTCCCAAGTAGCCGTGGCGGCAACTTCTGACGCGAACGCGGAACAAGCGATCCGGTCTATCCTTGATCAACAGGTTGCGGCATGGAATCGTGGCGATATCAAGCACTTCATGAGTGGCTATTGGAACTCCCCGGATTTGATCTATGTCGGAAACACCAAAGTAACTAGAGGGTGGCAGACACTGCTCGACCGTTTCGAGGAACTATCGAAGTCTTCTGGCGGCCAAATCGGGACGCTGGAGCTTCCAGAAACTCAGATCAGCGCCCTCAGTCCGGACAGTGCTCTGGTCTGGGGAACATATCGAGTCTTGCGGCCGGGTCAAGACCGGAAGGGTCTATACACCCTTGTGCTGCAGGTTCCAGGAGGGGTGGCGCACGGTCTATGACCGCACATCGTCTGAACCCCTGCGGTAGGCGCGCCGCTGTATCGAGTAGTATTTTTCCTTTGAACTCGCCAGAGCAATTTCCTGATAGCGTCGCTATCACAGCCGTTAGAGACTGGTCTCGTAGCTCGAACTCACGTTATTTGGATCGCCAGATGATATCCATTCGGACCGTGTCCCCGAGGCTAAGGCTATGCATGCAGACGAGTCTATTTTGTCTCATCCTTATGTTCACTGCGACGAGCCTCGCACAATCTGATAGGCCCTGCTCCAAGGACATCTATCGCCAGTTTGACTTTTGGATTGGCAAGTGGGAAGTGAAATCCCCGGGAGGTAAAATCGTCGGCCACAATGAAGTCACCACGGAATTGGACGGCTGCCTGCTGGTCGAACATTGGAAAGGCGCAGGGGGCAAGAGCCTCGGGAGCAGCTTTAACTACTACGACATTCGCGACCAGCTGTGGCACCAGCTCTACCTTGACGATTCCGGTGATGCCGGCGCTTATCCCGCCATGTCGGGATATTTTCACAATGGCAAGATGGTCCTTCTGACAGATCCCAAGGTAAAACCACTCGACCGCTGGACGTGGTCTCAAATCTCTCCTGGAAAAGTGCGCCAGATGGCCGAGAGGTCGGAGGACGGCGGAAAGACCTGGTCCATGTTCTGGGACTCAACGTACGAGGCCGTGAAGTAAGACCGCTTTCTGGGACTCGGGCGAAGTTGGCCTTGAATCGGACGGACTTGACCCAAGGAGTGCAGTGACACGACGAATTTGTATTGCTGTCATCGTTCTTGCTGTCGGCCTGGCTGCCGCTGCTGCCAATACGCCGCGTCCATGTTCAGGTTCTGAGTATGGGGCCTTGGATTTTTGGGTCGGCACCTGGGATGTGGTCAATGAGAAGGGTGAGCTCGAGGGCCATAACCGGATTGAGAAGGTTCTGAACGGTTGCGCAATCATCGAGAATTGGAAAGAGGTCTCCGGCTCGGAAGGAAAGAGTCTCTTTTACTTCGAACCCGTTTCCAGCACTTGGAAACAGGTCTGGGTCACCGACAGCGGGCCGATCAAGGAGAAGTCGCTGCTCAAGGACTACACCGGCCCCGGAATCAGATTTCAGGGTGAGTTGCCTCGCCGCACTGGAAAAGGGACCTACTTGGATCGCACCACCTTGTCAGAGGAGAAGGGCGGGAGGGTGCGGCAGGTGATTGAAATCTCCCTCGACCGCGGAAAAAGTTGGCCTGCGGAATACCGCTGGGAAGGGATCTACACGCGGGCTGCAGACTCAGGCCGGTAGTGTGGTAAGAAGAGTGGTTCCGAATCGTTGGTCTTACGGCCGCTTTGACTATTGATCCGTTGATCAGCGCTACTTGGACGTGTAGTCGGCGACCCGCTCCGATGGAACGGGCGCCGCAGCTACGGTTCGATGCCGATGTGGTCGTTCACAGCCCCGCGAATCCGCTGCTTGCAGCCGAGATAGCGTTCTGTTGTCTGCACGGAAACGTGACCGAGAAGGAATTGAATCTGATCCAGTTCTCCACCTGATCGATGGCACAGCTTCGCGCACGAACGCCTCAGATCATGCGGCGCTACATGGGGAAGCCCGAGCTGTCGAGCGTACTGTTTCACAACATGCCAGACGACTCGTTCCGTTACCCCGTCACCCCAGTGTTTGCCCGCCCGACAGACACATCGGAACAGTCTTCCGACCGTAATCCCGGCTGCTGCCGTCCAACAGTCGATAGTCGCTTTGACCCACTCGGGCACAGGCACTGTTCGAATGTGACCGCCTTTGCCGACCAGATCAACGATAGCCCAATGTTCCTCGCGCTGCTGTAAGTGCGTGAAATCCAGATCGGCCAATTCTCTGCGCCGGAGGCCGCAGCCCAGCAACACGGCGAGAATCGCACGATCCCGCTTTCCTTTGAGCGTGTCAGAGGCCGGCGATTGCCAGAAGCGACGGGCTTCATCGGCCGTGAGCCAGTTCCCAAGCCTCACGCCTAGCTTTTTCGCCCCTTTCACGCGCCGGATCCCAGCGGCGAGTTCCGGACTGAGCAGACCAGCGTCTGCGGCCTCATAGGCGAGCCGCCGTACTGCAGCAAGTCGTCCGTTGATCGTTCCCGCCGCGAGCTGCCGATTCTCGAGGGCAACGCGGTAGCGAGTCACCACGGTCTTGTTGAACGACAATCGCGGCTCGGAGCAGTACCACTGAATGAATTCATCAATGGCGTGTCGATAACCACGCTTCGACTCGGGTGAACGAAGGCTGTCTAGGACCGCCAACTTGCTATGATCGAGATCGGGGAGACCAAGTTTTGTCTTTGGCCGCTTTGGTTTTGGGGCTTTCCCCTTGCCGTATCCGCTCATACCAGCCGCCTCCACTGCGGCTGGCCAGAGCCTATTCCCGCTCGCGGGCGGGTTAGCCGTTTTACGTCCAAGTGGTGGCGCCAATGCGGTTGCTGGATGCTGGCCGACTTATCATTACCAATCGAAAGAAAGGGATAATTCGTGACCGGCCGCGCCTGTCCTTACGGCCTCCTCACCTCATGCACAGCCATCCTGGATAAGAACGTCCGTATTCCGCAAAACGCCACGATCGGCTACGATCTCGACGCCGACCGTGCGCGCGGATGGCGCGTGACCGAGTCCGGCATAGTCGCTATTGGCGGGGAAAACAGCAGGTGGCAGTGGCGGCAAGATTCCTCTGAGCTCTGTCCGATGCCCAGATGTTTGCTGCTCGAACGTTATCAGGGGGAATGGCGTGCGCCTCTCAGTCTTCGGTGGCGATTGCCGAAACGGGCGACAGGCAGTCAATCGTGCTTTCCAGTTGCAGTCCTTTGGGAAGCGGTTCGCCAAAGGTCAGAGATACATCGGATCGACCAGGCGTGACCAATTCCGTCAAGGACCGCAACATTGGCTCATCGATTGCGGCCTCAGCTTTCAGCCGCTCGACGGCACGTTTCCGCAGATCTCGGCTGATGTCGCGGGTTCGGTCCTCCGTCAGCCTGCCAAGTTGAACGATCGCCTTCGCTGTTTCCTGTTTGAGGTCGCGCAAATCAAGTAGCGCCGAGATCCACTCCTCTGCCGTTTCCGTCGGCACCACACAAACCAGTGAGCCATAGAGCGGGATGCGCGCACCAAATCGGCCGAGGGACCACAACCAGGCGCTGTCGGCGGGCTCCTTTTTGAGCTTGGGCAGCAGTTCGCCGCCCAAAGCGGCACGAGTAGCGCCCGACAAATGTTCCAGGCTGGCCAGCAGCCGCCAGCCGTCGCGCTCGAGTTGCGCGTTCAGGCGCGTACCGGATTTCTTTCGTCCGATCCCGATTCCACCCAGGTAGTTGCGAATCTCGTGCTGGTGCGCAGCACTCAAGCCGCCTGCAGTTCGCCGCCAAAGCACCAACCAGTTGACTTGATTCTGCAAGTCAGCGGGAAACGCAACTCCTGATTGGTACAACTTGCGCATTAAAGTCATGCGCCCACTGTCCTGCGTGTCTCCAAACCCCGGACGCAAACAGAAGCCAAGCAGGTTCAGCCATCGCGCTTCATGCGGCGCACTCAACCTTCGGCCGTCGGCGACTTCGAGCAACACATCGGACAACACCCGGAGTAACGGCATCGGCCACGACTCTTTCTTGAGATCAATACCCGCTTCCAGCTCGCTAACCAGCGATGCGTGGGCCGTGGGATCTCCCTCCCGAGTGAACGCCGCTCGAATTGCCTCTTTCGCGGCTCGAAGCGAGTCCTCGGAAATCTCCGGGGAGGATGGCACAATACCTGGACGCGGAGGAGACTTGGCGTTTGCATCGGCGGTAGATGTGTTGCCCCGCAATTCGAACTGTAACCGCCAGCGATGGGGCGAGCTGACCGATTGGCACCAGAGTTCCAGCGTTCCAACCTCCGTGAAGCTCACGGACAATCGCACCGCCAGATCCATCTGTTGCAGCTTTTTCCCATAACGCAGCAACGTCACCAGTGGTGCATGCCGATGCACTTGTGCCGGGTCCAGTTCGGCCAAGGCCCCGTGTGGGTCGTGCCGCACGGTCGAACTGAAAAGGTTGAAGGACACTGGCCGGTTCGCCAGCACCGAGAATTCGCGATTCAATTGCAGCGTCGTCCCCTCGTCCGTTCCGGCCGGCAACACACATACGGCGGTGCCCTCGGTGCGCGTTCCGACGTAGTAGGTCCGCGCACTGCCGGCCTTCACCCGCAAACCTTCGCCGCGCCGCACGCGACCGTAGTAGGTCGCTCCAACCGCGACAGCGCTACCCATCGCGTCACTACGGAGAACCCTGGGACGCCAGCCGCTTTGCTTACCGCCAAACCAACTGGCGATCGCCTCAACCATTCGCTCCCGCGCCGCCGCAGGGATGCAGAAGCCCCCATTGAACAAAATTGCATCTGGCCTCGCCATCGATGACCGGACGGCTTTGCGTGACGCCGCACCTGATTGCCCGTTCATTGCGGCCCCCGCTTGTCGCAGGAAGGCTGCGAGATGCTTTGTAATTGCCGGATCACTCGCATACGGCAGGCCAACTTCACGGAGCCCTGAGGATCGGCTGCGTTTTGGCATCTCTTCCGGAGCTGTCAACGGAAGAAATCCCTTCATGAGCAACTCCAGCACTTCGTCGCGCGTCAGTTCGCTCTGAAGCATCTGACCGACTACCGCGCGTCCCGAGCCCAAAATGCTGATCGGCAGACGGTCGATGGTTGTGTCCCCGAGCAGGCTCTCCTTGGCTACACGACACGCGATTCCAAGGGCGGAACGTTGCCGCAGACTGAGTCTGGTATTGAGCCTTTGCTCAACACGGCGCGCCAGGGCCAGGTCGAGATTCTCTCCACCGAGCAGCAGGTGATCACCGATGGCTGTCCTCTCGAACTGAACATCGCCACCAATGACGCGCGCCCGCACCAGGCTGAAATCCGAGGTGCCGCCACCGATGTCGCAGATCAAGACGAGGTCGCCATCCTGCACCTGCGTCGCAATCGTCTCCCGATGAGTGGCGACCCAGGCGTAGAAGGCGGCCAGCGGTTCTTCCAGCAACGTCAGGTGCTCAAGGCCGGCCCTCCGCGCAGCTTCCACTGTCAACTCTCGGGCCTCCTCATCGAAGGATGCAGGCACCGTCAGAACGACCTGCTGGTTTTGGAAGAGCCGCTCGGGAGTGCCTCCCTCCGCCGCAGACATCGCATGGTTCCATGCGCTCCGCAGATGCATGAGGTAGCGCGCCGAAGCCTCGATTGGAGAGATCATGGGTTCCGGCGGTTCGGCTTCCCGCGGCAGAATCTCAGCGGTGCGATCGACCGCGTCCTGGCATAGCCACGATTTTGCCGACGAGACCAGCCGCCCAGGAACCAGCATGCCGTGGTCACGCGCCGCCACTCCGGCGGCCACGGATGGCCGTTCTTCCCAAGGCAAGTCGAACGCGCCCGATTCGATTTCACTTTCCGTCGGGAAGTAGAGGAACGAAGGAAGCGCCGCCAGCGCGCGGACCTCACCAGGCGCAACGACCTGGGCGACGTCGAACACGTGAATCTCCGGTGAGGCTTCACTTGGCGTGTCCGACGTATCGATGTAGGCGACCACGGAGTTGGTAGTGCCGAGATCGATGCCAATTAGGTATCGGGAAGAATGGTTCATGACTGACCGGTCTAGCGATCGCCCTTTCCCCGGATATTCAGTTCCAACTTCCAGCGCTGCGCGCCGTCGCGGGAAACACACCACACCTCGAGCGTGCCGATCTCCGTCACCCGCGATTCCAGACGGACCGGCAGCACGGTTCCCTGCTGACCGTCGATGTTTAAGGTTACTTCGAGCGGGTTGAGTTCATCGATATCGTCTGCCCAGTTCTCGACCAGATCGCCAACCCGGTCCTGCTTGCGCACCGTGGAACTGAGGAAGCGAAACTCCGCAGGCTCGCCGACAACCAAACCGAACTCACGACCCGGAATCTGCGTCTCCGTTCCCTCTTCCATTCCGAATGGTACGACGCACAGCGCCTTCATTGGGGCTTCCATCCCGGGGACCGCCGGCATTGCGCTCTCGATTCCAATGTAGTAAGTCCGCGAGGCGCCGCTGCGGATGCGCACTCCGTGTCCGCGCCGCACTTTCCCGTAGTAAGCCGCACCGCGCGCCACAGCATGCTCAAGGTCAGGAGCATCCAGCACCTGCGCCGGTCCGAGTGCCTCGAACCCTTCCTCCGTCAGCCAGCGATTCAACACGCTCACTAGGCGGTCGCGCAGCACGGCCGCCTGCATCACACCTCCATTGAAGAGAACATGAGTGGGACATGCCAGCCCGTTCTTGCCGCGTCGAGCTGCGCCAGCTTCGGGACTATTTTGTATTCCTTGCGACAGAAAACGGGCGAGGTGTTTCGTGATCGCAGCATCGGCAGCGTAGGGCAAACCTAACTCTTGAAATCCGCTTCGGCGCTGGCGCATCGGCACTTCGACGCTGGCCACCTGCGGAAAGAAGCCTTCGACCAGCACGCGGTCCAGATCTTCACGCAGCAATTCCGTCTTGATCGTGCCGCCGACCAATTTGCGTCCCTTGCCCAGCAGCGTTACGTCCTGCCGCTGGGATTTGGGATGCTCGAACAAATACTCCTTGGCTGCCCGGCATTGGTACCAGAGCCCCTGGAGTTGATACGTGTCGATGCGATGGCCATCAGCCTCCAACTTCTGCTGCAGCAACCGTGCCAGGGCGAGATCCATGTTGTCTCCGCCCAGCAGGATGTGCTCTCCCACCGCAACACGGTTCAGCGCCAGATCGCCATTTTCTTCCGTTACCGTGATCAGGCTGAAATCCGTGGTGCCGCCTCCCACGTCGCACACCAGTACCAGGTCGCCGACCTTGATGCTCTTGCGCCAGTTATCTCCCTGGCTGTGGAGCCACGCATAGAACGCCGCCTGCGGTTCTTCGAGAAGGGTTACACGCTCAAGACCTGCTTGCTCGGCCGCGCGCAGCGTCAACTCGCGAGCCTCTTCATCAAACGACGCCGGCACCGTGAGCAAAACGTCCTGCTGCCCCAGGCGGGAACCGGAGCCATCGCTCGCGTGCTGGGAATCCCACGCCGAGCGCATGTGCTGCAGGTATTGCGCGGAAGCTTCCACCGGCGAAACCTTGATGACTTCGTCTGGCGCCTGCCACGGCAAGATCGGTGCCGCTCGATTTACGGCAGCATGCGAAAGCCATGACTTCGCGGACGCAACCAGCCGCGCGGGGTTTTCGGCGCCGCGTTTGCGGGCCAGTTCTCCGATTACGAACTTCGGCGCGTCATCCCACGGTAAGCTGAGGCTTCCAGCAGGAAAATCGAGTTCGCCCGGGACGTAGAGGAATGAGGGCAGAAGCGTGCGGTCGGCAACTTCATGCGGGTTTGCAAGCTGCGGGATCGTCTCACCTGTGATCGGCCCACCTTCATCCGCAACTGCACAGGTCGATAGTGCGGAATTCGTCGTGCCTAAATCGATGCCTATGATGAATTCTGAATCCAATCGAACCTCCATCCAACAATCGTGTAATCCAATACAAAATGCGATGAAACGAACGGGGGCTATACCTAAGGAATCTCGACCTCCGCCGGAGCGACAATCTCGCGCCCCGCACCCTGTGGCAGGGACGGCAACTTCACTTCCGTGACGCGCCAGCCTCGGTGACGCAGCAATCCCCTGACCGGAGGCTGACCGCCTACGTTCCCCAGCAGTTTCACTGTGGCGGGATCGAAGCCGGCGGGGACAGTCACGGGCTGGTCTTCATCGGAAGAGATGACTGGCCCAAGTTTCAGGTAGCGATCAAGCACCTGCCGGCAAGAAGCGTGTATGGTTCGCACCGCCGCCCCAAGCTGGCTGTCCGGATACGGCGAGACATCTTCGGAGAGGAAATCGATCAACCTTCCGTCACGCTGCAACAAGGCGAGCATCTGCACCGCCCGGTCGAAGGACTCAACCGGAGGATTTTCGCTGGGTTTGGGCTTTACGGCGGCTGGCACGTTTGGCGCACTTGCTCCAGTCGCGACGGCCATGACGCGCTCGATGTCCTGCGGGATTGTTCCGTTGAACAAGAGCGAGAAGAAGCAACGAAATGCGTAAGAGAAACGGGTTGAGAATGCCATCATAGTTCTTGGCTCCAAACTGGATGTAACTAGTGGAGGCTGCGGTCACTCAGCCATTGGTTTAACGGAAGCCCTCGTTCGCATTGCTGTCGGCGGATTCTGTCATCGCGCCTGCGAGGCAGATTTCTCAGATCTGCAAAGACGGAGCCTGACCGGAAGAATTTACGTATCCATCTAATGTTATATGAGGTATCCGCTCTGTTGCGAAGGCAGAGTCGGGTTCGCGGCCATCCGGGATTTGGCTGCATCGCCAATCTCGGGTGATGGCAAATCACCTTCCCGTGACCTGAATGTATGCGCAGGCGGACACAGGATCGCATTGGTGCTTTTCGGCCAGGCAAGACGCGAAGTTCCCCCGAAGTCTCGATCTGGGAAGTCTGCCCCCGATCAAGTGCCTGTGTCGCTAGGCGCCGAGGCGCATTCGATGGAAGATCCCGAGAAGAACCGCTTAGCCATGACGGTAGTGGATCGATGGTGCTCTTTCCATGAGGCGCTCGGCGGAACGAAGCGGAAGTATCCGACGGGAGAATTCCTTTCGTTCGCTGAGGCCGCCCGAAGCTACATCGACTTGACGCAACATGATCAACTCATACATAGAGATGTCGCCAACGCCATAAACGGCTTGACCGAGTTTCTCCGGCTGGAGAGAAAGCGAGTGCCAGGCCGAATTCTCTCTGAGGCGGACCGGCTGGAGTACTTATTCTTCGGCGGGTTCGATCCGCACTTCGAAGGCGACGAGCCTCCCGGTCTGTAGAGCGGGAAGACTGCTCGCCGCAACTTCGGCCGCTGGTGCGTAACACGCTCTTGTGCTGAACAGTGACGCGATCGCACACAAGTGGCTCTGCCAGAAGACAAATCGGCTTCGGCGTCCGATTACTCCGCACAAACGCCTCAGGGTCCAGCAATCCACATGAGCGCGTAGTCGGCATGTCGGACAAATGATGCGGGTAGTCCGGGTCGAGGAATAGCGGCAGTGATTAGTGTTGATAACAGGCCTGATCACCAGCTTGCCCCTTGCCATTCGCTCCGGCGCAATCGAAACGTGTGATATGGCAATGTTAGGCTATCAGGAAGCGTTGCTGGTCGGAAGCCGTTGTAAACTCAGTTCTGCGCAACTCATCTTTTGCAAGCGCCCGTGGGGGGAATATGAAGTGCACAGCGCCACGCTGTCTGGGCCTGCTCCTGATCTGCCATCCAATGACGTTCATCGCAGACCGGGTACGATGTCCGCGACTGTCATCCGGCTGAACCGGCGCAACTCCCGCGCGAAAGACCGACCTGAGGAAAGCCTACGGCCAACTATCCATACATAGCTTTCGGGAAAGGAACCAACGATGAAGGTTTCTCAAATCTTGGCGGCAACTTCCATTCTTGCGCTGGTGTGTAGCGGAATCGCCAGCGCGCAATCCTGGACCCCTTTAACCAATCAGCCTGTCACGGTCGGAGGTTTCGACGGGGTGGGCACGATGCTCCAGCTTCGGGACGGCCGCATTCTCGTGCACCACGAGAATGGCACGGGAAACCTCAACTGGGGCTATACCGATTGGTACTACCTGACTCCCGATGCCTACGGCAGCTATGTCAACGGAACCTGGAGTCCGGCGGGCAATCTGGACGTCTCCTATCAGCCGTTGTACTTCAGCTCGCAGACGCTATTGAATGCAGTCAACCATGGAAATAGCACGGACTGCCCGTCAGGCCAGCAATGCGGCCAGATCATCCTCGAAGGCGGAGAGTACAACGCCAACGCCGGGGTCTGGACCAACAAGGGTGTAATCGGAACCTATGCTGCCTTTACCGGCGGGATCAAGTTCACAGCCAACGCTCCGCCTGCGGGATGGCCCAGGATCGGGGACGCAGCGGGCGTGATCCTGTTCAACGGGGCTTATTTACAGTCGAGTTGCTGCAACGGGCAGGGACAGCAGAACGCCATCTTCAACGGCCCAAACTCCTGGATACCCAGCGGCAGCGTCCTGGCATCCTCCACCGACGAATCCGGTTACACGCTCTTAACCAACGGCCAAGTGCTGCTGGTCGATACCAAAAGAGTTAGCGCTTGTTCGAACCCGACGCAGAGCTCCGAGCTGTACACCGTCACCGATCCCTTGACCGGCGTGGGAACGTGGTCCTGTGGGCCGTCCCTCCCGCAACTGCTTTATGGCGGGGATGAGGAACTGGGCGCCGGCGTGATGATGTACAACAACAAGGTTTTTCAGGTTGGCGGCACCAAGAATGCCACGGCGATTTACGACGTGGCGCTGAACAACTGGTCGGTTGGCCCGGTTCCCGATGCCAACCTCAGCCAGTCGGACGGCCCTGCCGCGCTTGAGCCGAACGGCAAAGTGTTGGGCATGTATAGCCCGGGACTGTTCCAGAACGGCTGCTATTTCCTGGAGTACGATCCCGATACGAACACGCTCACCAACACTACGACGAGTCTGATTCCGCAGCCCGCGGATTGCACGCCGCCGTCACACGATACCTCCTACGACGGAATGCTGATGATCCTGCCCAGCGGCCAAATCATGTTCACGGCATTCAATCTATACGTGGAGGTTTACAACCCTGCGCCAGGGTTTGCCACGTGGACGTGCAACAGCTGCGTGCCTACAGAAAGCTACCCCCTGGCGGCTTCCATTGCGCTGACGAGCCCCAAGCTGGCCAGTGGCTCCATGAATAACGTCGTGTATGGCTACCGGCTGAACGGCATGTCGCAGAACAACTTCTACGGAGACGACAAACAGTCCGACACCAACTTCCCGCTAGCTCGCCTCACTTGTGTGAACATGCCAGGCAACACCTGTAGCCCCGGCTATGTCTATTACGCGTTCACGCACGATGATGGGCCTGCGGGACCCAATGTACATTCGATAGCGCCGACTAATCTCGGGTATACGCATTTCGATCTGCCGTCCATGCCTGGTGGAATGTACGATTTCCAGACAGTCACTAACGGCATCCCTTCCAACTCGGTTCGCGTGAGCGTTGTCTGTTCCAACATTCGTTGTTTAGAGGACTCTCGAGAATGAGAGTGATCGCAACCGAGCGCTTTCGCCGTTGCGCCAATTCTCTCTCCAGTGGCGGCGGCCAGAACGCGCGGAGTTCGTAGCAAATTCTCTCGCGGCATGCCGATATGCACGATGAGAATTTTGGGCTTCAGACCCTGCGGACGCAGGGTCTGAAGCCGCTGATCACGTTGGGCGCTGTCCGGCTCGACTGAAGCCGAGCCCTGATACAAAACAACAGGGATCAGTCCCGTTTCAAATCTGCTGCCAGCAACCTATGAAACAGGTGCTCGCCGGCCTCGCGGCGGACGGACAGACGTCCCGCGTTGTAGGCGCGGGAGTGCAGGCCGCGCTGCACGGTCTCGCAGATGGCGACGTCTTCGTCGTTCACGCGCTCGCCGACGGCGATGCTTTGGCGGTTGCGTTCGGCGGCCTGATCACTTACGTCGTCAAAGTAAAAATCGAAGATCACCTTGCAACGGTCAATGCCATCGGGAAGAACAAGGTTGGTGTCCATGTATCCGCGATAGAGATTCAGCATGAAGTTGGGATACTGCCAGAAGTACCAGGCACGCTCGCCGGTGCGGGTGGCGGCGACGTTGGCATCGTCACTCGACGCGACCATCGGACTCGACTGCAGGCAATAGCGGTCTTCGCACTCAATGGTGTACTGGCGATAATCGAGGACGCTATTGAGACCCTTATGTAGATGGGGCACGTGGTAGCCGCCGTCGAGATAGTTATCGACGAAGACCTTCCAGTTGCAGTTAAGGGTGTAGGTACGGCGCTCGAAGAAGTGCAGCGAGCCGAGGCTGAGGGGCGCGATGCGAGGAGCAAGTCCGCCCAGGAATTCTGCTAAGGGCTTCGCGTCGGGATCGAGGTTGACGAAGACAAGCTGCTCCCAGTTCCCGACTCGTATCGGAACCAGCCCATTCCGCGAGCGGTCGAAGCCGCAGACGCCATCGAACTCGGGAGCGCCTTTGAGCGAGCCGTCGAGGCCGTAGCTCCAGCCATGATAGGGGCAGCGAAATATGCTTGCTGTGCCTTGCGCATCAGTGGCCACTGCCGCGGCGTGATGGCGACAGACGTTGAAGAAGGCGCGCAGTTGGTTGTCGCTGCCACGAACGAGGAGCAGCGGCTCGCCGGCAAGGGTCGCGGTTACAAACTGTCCGGCGCTGTTGAGTTGGTCGGCGTGCGCGACGAACTGCCAGGTGCGTCCGAAGACGCGCTCGCGCTCAAGCTGCGCGATGCGCTCGTCCGTATACCACGAGGCCGGGATGGTGTATGCCTGATCGAGCGGAGCACGATCGTTATACGACGCGAGAATGTCGCGGATAACGGAATCCATTAGCTTGGTTCAACAGTGCGGTGAAATGATAGCAGGGGGTAGGGGCGCGGTCGTCCACGGATCTATGCGGGGGCGACGCAGAAGCGACCATCTTCGCCCGGCAACGGACAGCATATCCCTCGCCTTGCTCGTGATGGCAAATCGACAGGTTTCGCCGCGGGACAGGTCATGTCCGCAAATGGAAACCCGGCTCCTATTGCTTGAACGCCGGGTCGGATGCCGCATCCGGCCGCGGTATCCATTCGAGCGAGTAGTACTGGCCGCGATCGCGTCCCCAGGGATCGAAGACGTTGACCACATGCTGCAATTCGGGGTCGAGTTCAGGCACGTTGCGCATCAGGGCACGTTTCAGCGGCGACACCGGTTGCGCATGGCCGTTGGGCTTGCCGATCTCCATCATGATTGGGCCGGGACCGTTATGGTTGACCCAGTTGACGCCGAAGGTGGAGTAGAACTCCGGGCGGAAGCTGGAGGTGAAGAAGCGGTCGCTGAACAGGCGCCGCGAGGCGTTGAGGATGAAGACGACGAACTGCGTCTCGGAGATGGCGAAGCCGTGGGGGCGGGTGTATTCGGCGAGCCAGCCGACGACCGTGTCCACGTCTTCGACGTTGTCGACGACCGAGCCGTTGGGGTGGCCGAGACAGTCGTTGATGGGCGTGCCGTCAGGGTTGACCTGCGCGTCGGTGATGATCTTGGAGGCATCGCAGACGTGCGTGCGATAGATCTGGCGCAACTGGGCAACGGTCGCCATTTGCTGCTTACGCTCAGGCGAGTCGGCGGGCAACCTCTGATCGACGAAGTCGTCGTAGCTGGTCATCTGACGCAGGCCATACTGGCGGCGGAATTCGTTGAAGCGGGGCACGCCATGCTCGCGGTCGCGGATGAGGTCGAGGGCGGCGATGTCGAGTTGGCCGGTGGGGGTGTCGAGGCGCGGCAACTTGATGTTCTGGAGAAACTGCGGAACATTGTGCAGGGTCAGCAGGCCCAGGCGCTGGCGTCCCATGCTAAGGCCCCAGTTGGCGAGGCCGCCGGTGTGCATGGCATCGGTGGCCTTGTTTTCAAAGGTCTCGATCACCGCGACTTTCTCGACGATCTTGTTGGGGTCTTTCACCTCGCGGAACTCGATGAGGTCGGGCACCAGCGGATGCAGACGGTAGACGGTGACAAACTCCTCAGGGAAGTTGAATGGCGAGCCAAAGTGGTTGACGCCGCCGTTGACATCGTCGGGATTGGTGATGTCGTAGTGCGAGACGGTACTGCCCAGGCCAATGATTCCGGGGCCGGAGGCGAAGACGGAATACCACTGGGTGGCTTTCTTCGCCTTGGTCGAGGTCCCAAAGCCGTGTACCACAACGTCAGACAGAGCTTTGGTGGCGTCGGGATCGCCGGTGCCGATGAGGCCGTTCCAGTTGGCGTTCATGCCTTTGTAGAGCGGCTCGTCATAAAGGAGTTGTGGCGTCCATTCGATGGTGTGAATCTTGGCGATTTCGGCCGCGACTACAAGGCGCGCGATGTTGAACAGCTCCTCGGAGCTGACATCCTTGTAGGCGATGACGCGCTTGGGGTCGGAGGGATTGCGCAGTCCGCTGTCGGCGGTGGGAGTCTGCGCGGCCTGGCGGCGGAATTCGTCGACGAAGGTGTTGTGCTCGCGGGCGAAGAGGTTGTGGTAGAAGCTCAGCCCGATGGTCCAGTTGTCGGCGAAGGCGACGGATTCCTGGCCGACCCATTGCGGCTGGGTGGCGTCGGTAGATTTCAAAAGGGGAAGGTATCCCGGCCCGGCCATGCCGGCAACCGGATCCAGCTCCAGCTTGGCGGGATCGTTGGGATCGCGCTTAACGCGCTTCAGCGAGGTGTCGTCGAAGCCGTAGATCTGGGAAGCATCCCACCACGCGGTGTTGTTGTTGGCGAAGGTCTTGGGAGCACGCGTCCAGTAGGTCCTGCCATTGGCGGTGAACTTGTCGGGCGCGGAGTCGGCGAGGACGTAGGTCTTGTCGACCTGATCGCCAGGACGACAGCCGAGCTGTTGAATCTGTTCCGGGGTGAGCGGCTTCTGTACGCCGTCCACGAGCTGAGTCGTGCAGCCAACTTCCATGTTGGTGTCAGGTGCGTTGTGGCCTTCGTCCATGTGCGAGAACCAGTCGTGGGTCATGAACTGGATCCAGTAGGCGGCGAGCACGTTGAAGAACGGCGCCTTCAGGTAGTCGCAGTTGGCCTTGACGGAGTTGTCGGGCAGTCCAAAGCCGTGGTTGCAGGCGGCGGGATCGGACTGCGCGCGAGTGAAGAGCACGCGGCTGATCACCTGGGGGTCGGGCGTGAGCAGGCCGATGCGGCCGCCGTGGCGGTTCTTGGTCAGCTCGGTCTCGGAGAGATCGGGGAAGGTGGTCTCGAATTCCACGTTGCGGCCGAAGGGCATGCCGGTGGAACCCATGAGCGGGTTGCGAATGTCGTTGCAGATGCCGGTGAGGTTGCGGGCGCGGATGAGGGAGCCGCTGCATACTTGTGGTCCGGCGCCACCCACAGCCTGATAGTTGGGATTGCCGGCGGGAATACGCATCTCCGGCCACACCTTGATGGCTGGGCCTGCGATGTCGCCACGACCCATTACGTAAGCCTGGTACGTTCCTGAATTGTCGAACAGATTAAATTTGATCAGCTCGATGCGCTGGTATTCCAGATCGAGCAGTGCTCCTGCAACTCCACGCAGCTTGGGGCCGGAGACGGAGAGGAAGCCGACCGGCAGAGACGAAGTGTCGCCGGTGCCCCAGTAGTTCGACCAGTCCACCCAGGGCGTGAAACGGAACTGCACCGCTTTTTGGCCGCCGCGACAACGTGCCGTGGGTACCGTGACCTTGCCGAGAAAGCGCTGGTCACGGTTGTCGGGGACCTTCAGGAATCCGCCGGCGATGGACTTCGCGCAAGCGCCAAGCTCGGCTGCTTCTTCCTTCTTCGGACTGAGCTGATCGTCCGCCAGTACCGCAACCGACAACACCAAGACGGTGAGGGCCGTGAAAAATACAGACAGGGAGCGCTTCATGGGGCATCATCATTGACTTATTCAGTTCCAAAGTCAACGATTTTGCAAGAGACGGAAATGCGTATACAACTGCAACGAAGCTACCGTCGATGACAAACAACCAGTACGAGGGCCCCGGCACCATCCCGCTCGCGGATGGTGAGTCGCAAACTGAGCCACACCCACGCCGAGCCCTGGGCCTGCGCGACCTGGTGTTGTTCTACATCGTTGTCACCTTGAGCCTGCGCTGGCTGCCGTTGGCCGCTGCTGCCGGACCCAGCACCATCATTATCTGGCTGCTGGGGGTGCTGGTGGTCTTCCTTCCGCTGGCGCTGTGCGTGATGGAGTTGTCGTCCCGTTATCCGCAGGAAGGCGGGATGTATGTGTGGAGCAAGCGTGCGTTCGGCGACTTTGCCGGTTACATCACCGGCTGGGTTTATTGGAGCAGCAATCTGCCGTACTTCCCGGTGCTTCTGTACTTTGCTGCGAGCAACGCGCTATACGTTGGCGGCAATCGCTGGCATGGGCTGGAAAGCAGCCCGTCTTTCTTCATTGGTTTCTCGGTTGGCGGGCTGGCGCTGGCGTTGGTGGTGAACCTGGTCGGGCTGAATGTAGGGAAGTGGCTCAACAACCTGGGCGCGATTGGGACGTGGATTCCGGTGGCGCTGCTCTTGGGAATTGGATTAATGGCGTGGTGGAGATTTGGCGCGGCAACCAGCTTCCGGATGGAATCCTTCAAGCCTACGTTGACCGTCGCCAATTTCGGCGTCTGGGCAACCATGCTGTCGGCGTTCTCCGGGGCGGAGGCGGCATCGTTCATGGGCAGCGAGATCAAGCGTCCGCGGCGCGACATTCCGCGCGCGCTGATCATCGCCGGGGTCCTGGTGGTCGCCGGATATGTCCTGGGGACTATCGCGATCCTGGTGGTCGTGCCGCGCGGACAGCTCAACAGTCTGGAAGGTCTGATGCAGGCGATCTCCGGCAGCGGCGCACGCGTGGGATGGCGCGGGCTGGGCCCGGCGGTAGCGCTGCTCATCTGTTTGGCAAACCTGGGCGCAGTCGGAGCTTATCTGGCGGCGCTGGCGCGCCTGCCGTTCGTTGTCGGCATAGACCGCTATTTGCCGCGGGCGTTTGCGCGGATCCATCCGCGATGGGGCACGCCTTACGTCGCGCTCATCGTGCAGGCGCTCTGCTGTGTCCTATTCGTTGTCATGGGCCAAGCGGGCAGCAGCATCCGTGGGGCTTACCAAATACTGATAAGCACGACCGTCATCGCAACCTTCATTCCCTACCTCTTCATGTTTGCGGCGCTGATTCGCCTGCAGGGCGAGCCCGTGCAGCCCGGTGTAGTCCGCATTCCTGGTGGCAAGCCAGTGGCGACGGGGATCGCGATTCTTGGATTTACCGCTACGGTGCTGGTGATCATGGGTTCGGTGATTCCGGATGCAAGTGAACCGAACAAGGCACTGGCGGTGGTGAAGGTCGTAGCCCTGAGCGTGGTGCTGGTCGGGGTGGGAGCGGGATTGTATTGGGCGGGGAAGAGGAGGAAGGTGGCGTAGAGAGGCCAATCTGAACGACTGAGATTGGCGCCCCATTCAGATTGCCGCTCAGACATCCACACCAACCTCACTTGCTCGCTTCGACTGGCGTGGGCTCTTCGGTTTGCTCGGCTTCGGCTTCTGTTTCCCTCCGCCGCGTCATGCGTGGCAGCAGGATCAGCACCAACCCGTAGAAGAGAAGCGAAAGCACGAGGGATGCCGGGTTGCCGAAGCGCAGATCTTCAAACAGCAGCTTCAGGGTCCCGAAGGCCAGCGCGATGTATGCCACCCAGCGCAATTCCACTCGCTTGAAGCTCAAGCTGAGATAACCCAGGCCGAGCGCCAGCGCGCAGTTCACGATAGTGCGGACCACCGAGAGCCGGGACGGACTAAGCTCCAGGAGCCCGTGAGCGAGCCGCACGATGGTCACGTCGAGCAGGGCCGCAGCGGTAAAGCTGAAGAGAAGGGCAGGGACGAGCCAAAGAGCGCGCCGGCTGCGCTTCTCCTCCAGCCTGCGCGATCCGATGACGTAGCAGAGAGCGGAGGACAGAGCGACGATCCAAATCGTCCAGGATGGCACGCCGGGAACGGCAGAAGCCAACGCCTTGAGCAAGTATGCAGGCAAAGGTGAAACGGCAGCGGCGGCAAGCAGAAACAGGGAGGCATGCAGGCCGAGGCTGATCTTGCCACTGCGCGCATACCAGACGGCAGAGGCGAGGGCGCCCAAGGAGAGAAAGGCGATGGCCAAGCTCACCGGCAGAAGCAAGAAACTGCTCGCGATCAGCAATGCCCCGGCCCAATTCGCAAACACGCGCCGGTTGCGGCTGTACTGCCGATCGAGAAAGCGCGACAGCGTTCCCCAATAGCAAACCAGGGCCAGGGTCAGATAGACAATTCCCAACAGTGGAGCCGCCGAGCCGCGCGTTGCGACTATGAGTCCGACCGCGGAAATGACGAATGCCAGAACACTCTGCACGATTTCAAAGACGGTGATCCGTTGGCGCCGGCCGAGGATTCGGATCCCGATGCTGCCTCCGTAGATGGCGAGCAAGCCGGCGGACAAGGCGATCACTGCAGAAGGGCTGGCAAGATGCAAGCCCTGACCAATACCTTCGGGCGAAACGATCATTAACAGAAGCAGAGCGATGGCGAAGTCGCAGGCGATAGCCGCCGCAGTGCCTGCATTGAATTGCCGACCCAGGCAGGCGGCGAGTTCGGCCGCCAGAGCGATGAGCAGCAAGGACGCGGTGAGGGGGACAAAGTCGCGGGTTTCGACGATCAAGGCCATGGCCGTTACAACCGCCGTCAGCACAGCAACCCAGGGGAGCAATTGCAGATGGCGCACCCATGAGACCACGAAGCTCAGGGCGACAAAGGCCACGAGCATTGCGCCGGCGACTGCCGGGGAGAGGGCGTGGAAGCGGACGGTTGATTCCCAGAGCAGGGGCGAGAGGATGAGCGCGGAGGTTATCGCGAAGACGGCGCTCGCGAAGCGTTGGCTGGAGAGCCGTGCAGCCCAGACCAGCCAGCCGTACGCATATAGGATGGCAACGATCAGCACGACCGTCCTGGGCATGAGGCTTGATTCGGCCACGGCGCGCAACAGGTAAGCGCCCGCCATGGCGAGCACCGCCTTGCCGAGTACGGGGATTGCTCCGGCCGGACGTCCTACGGATGAAGGGCCGTTGACAACGGCCGGGGATTTGCGCGGTTGCACTGCTGCCTGTGTTGGAGCGGTTCCGGGCAAGCGGGCATCTTTGAGCGCCTCCAGCGTGGCAACCCGTTGCTCCAGACCTCTGATGCGCTCGTTTAGTTGGTCGACCAGGCATGCGACATCATTAGCGACATGCGTCATGGGTTGCTCCGTGTGGTGAAAGTGAGATTGAGGGAAGCGTCCCCTGATGGAGGCCGTAGGGAGGCGACAGGCGTCGAGCTAGCGGAAGCGGTGCATTGCTAGCGGTGAGCGCTGAGAAGTGAGTTGAACGCCGCCTCCGTGGAGCGCTTGGGAGGCAAGAGCATGGGTAACGGGCGATGGAATCCGCCATCGGGAAAGCGTTCCTTTCCCTCTACCCCTTGGTGAAGAATCGTAGGCCCCTCAGGAAGGAGAGTCAACAGAAACTGCCGGCAGTTCGATCACGAAGGTGGTTCCCCGGCGGTAGGGGCCGGTGCTGGTGCGGAAGCGGATGGAGCCGCCATGTTTCTCAAGCAACTGCCTGCTCACCCAGAGTCCGAGACCGGTGCCGATCGATTCCTTGGTGGTGAAGAGCGCTTCGAAGATGTGAGGCAAAGCCGAGGGTTCTATGCCACAGCCGTTGTCCGCAATGGCAATGCGGGCTACGGGCTTGCCCCGCGGAGAACATTCCGCGATACGCAGCGCCAGGGTGCCGCGGTCGGGAAGCGCATCCAGGCCATTGGAAATCAGGTTCGCGAATATCTGGCGCAGATCTCCAGCCACAGCGCTGATGCGAATGTCTTTGAGGTACTGTTTATCGACCACGATGCCCTTGGCGATGATTCTGGCTTCAAACAAGCAAAGGGCCTCGTCGAGAATGGTGGTGAGCGAAACCAGGCTGGGGCGCGAGGAATCGCGATAAAAGCCGAGCACCTGCCGGGTGATTTGGGAGACACGTTGGAGCTCCGATTCGGCCTTGCTCAGATCCTGCCGCACCGAGGGCGGACAATCGGGAGCGTTCTTTGCCAGGAAGAGGAGATTCATTACAGCGGCGAGCGGGTTGTTGATCTCGTGAGCGATGGTGGAAGCCAGACGCCCGACGGAGGCCAGCTTTTCGCTGCGAATCAGGGCCTCCTCGGCTTTCTTGTGCGCCGTGATGTCGCTGGCAGTGCCAAACCATTCGAGGACCGTGCCATCCCAGTCAAAGATTGGGACGGCGCGCGACAGCACCCATCCCATGCTGCCGTCCAGGAGACGCACGCGATGCTCCAGCTCAAGCGTGCTTCGGGTGCGAACGGCGCGGGCAATCGCTCTCAGCATCGGCTTGCGGTCATCAGGGTGAATGTACTCGCGGAGCCAGTCGTGCCTGGGGGTTGCGGTGTCGGAGATGCGGCCCCGGCCTTCGAGTTGGCGAAGCTCGCTCCAGTCGGCGCTCATGCGGTAAACCACATCGGAGCTGGCATTGACGAAGGCGCGAAAGCGCGCCTCGCTGTGACGCAGCGCGTCTTCGGCGCGAATGCGGTCGGTGACCTCGATGACGTACGCACCTACGGCGCTGGGCTGCGGGTCGCCGCTGAAGACGGGAAAGAAGCCGGTCAGCCAGTGCCGGGTCACTCCGGGCTCTTTCGGAGTTTCGCCCGCCACCTCGCGCACAATCGGACGGCCAGTGCGAAACACTTCTTCGAGGATCGGGTCCAGCAGGTGGGCGCTGGCGGGCAGCACCTCTGAGAGCCGGCGTCCCAAGTGATCCTCTACCGGCACGCCATTGATTTCGGCGAGCTTCTCGTTGAGGCGAAGATAGCGGTGCTCGCGATCCAGAAAGCCAAGCCCGGCCGGGGCGTTGGCAAACAGGGACTCCAGCTGCGCGGTGTGCTCCTGCAAGTTGCCGTCGGTTTCTGATGATCTCGTCAGCTCTTGATTCTTTTTTGAGCGAGAGGCCGGCATAAAGGATCCCAGGGAGCGCCAGGTGGGAAGACCCAAGATTATAGCAAGCATCGGCAGGATGAATGCGGCCCAAGGGCGCATGCTCACAGAGCGTCCCGGGGTGAGATTCACGGCGCAGCCACCAAGTTGCCTGCCGTCGCCGCCTATGTTGTCAAAAAAACAACAAGGTCGATAGGTCTACTTCACTGGGCGTGTGATGGCTTCACGAATGTTCGCCAGGGGAGCGCGGTTGTTGAAGTCGACTGAGCCGTCGGGTTCGCGCTCGATGCCAAGCTTCCGCCAAAGGTCTTTCAGGTCGATGGGCGATGGCTGGTCGCGCATCTGGTGGTAGAGGTCGGTGAGCACAGTGGTACCCGTAGCCTTGTCTCCAACCGCAAAGGCGTGCTCGATTTCCCAGTCATCGGTAATGTTGCCGCCGGCGTTCACGATGCCGCGCAATGCGTCCTGCAAGCCTTTGCGATTATGCGTCTGTTCGCGGATGCGGACGTCGGCTATGAGGCAGAACATGGCGCCTCCCCAGTAGGTGCGTCCCCAGGTGGGCGTCTGGTCGAGCCCATGATCGCCGGGCTCGGGTTCTCCCTGTGGCATGTCGCGAATGACATCGTGCCACATCTTTGCGGGGGAGAGCTGGCCGGCCTGGACGCGAGCGATGGGTTCCACGTAGGTCGAAATGCCTTCTTCGATCCAGTGATGATTCTCCGCCATCGAGGGGAAGGCGAGGTGGATCATCTCGTGAGTAAGCATCCAGTCGTGGTCGAGCTCCGCCTGCGTAGTAGCGGCGCCAACCGCGATACGGATGAGGCCACCGTTGCCGGCAGGGTAGGTCACTCCATGATGAACGCCGTCGGTGCCGCGTACGTGCACCTGAAGCCTGAGGTGGGGAACAGGGTACTTGCCGTAGTAGGTACAAACGGCGGCCGAAGCGCGCTGGATCCAGCGCAAGAGAGTGTCGTTGGAGATGCTGCCGGAATCATTATCGAAGCGGATGTCGATGGTAGCGCCGCAGGCAGAAATTGTCTGTGTGGAAATTGCCGAGACCGGTTGCGACACGAACACACCCATCGCGAGGGCAGAGGCCAGCGCCAGAATCGTTGATACAGTTAGATACTTCAGATAATACCCGGGCCCACAGCTCAGGCCTGCCCAGTCACTCTTTCTGAATGCGCGCTTATGACGCCGGTCGCTGAGGGCCGCCACATGCGGGCAATCAGCGCGTCCACCGAGAATAAGCCCGAGCCAAAGATGAGCACAATAAGAGATGCCATCAGGAAGGTGAAGGGATCGGCATTGTAGAACTTTCCGGGATCGGAAAAGATCGAGCCCAGAGCCTCACGATCAGCGGTGACGTAGGCGATCAACATGTCGAAAGCCAGCGGCAGGGCGATGACACGTCCGCCAAGGCCAATGGCGAGCAGGATACCGCCAACCAATTCCAGACCAGAGACGAAGTAGGCATTGAACGCGGGCATGGGAATGCCGAGGCTGGTGAAGAACTGGATTACTTGCGGCAGGCGGTGGAACTTGCCCCAGCCAGTCTGGAAAAACTGCCAGCCCCAGTACAGGCGGACGGCCAGAAGGAACGGTGATTGCAGAGAATTGGCACCGGCCACAAACAGGGAATAGAGCTTTTGCAGCATCTTCACGGTTTCGGTCCTCGCGGCGTTACTTGCCAGTGGTATGAGTCAAAAACTCGCGAAAAGTTACGGCCGTCTCCGGGGCTAAAGCCCCAAGCATATAGAGAGGCGCGAAACGCTGGCCTGAAGGCCAGCTCTACCCTACTTGCAGAACCAGCCTTGAGCCGACCAGTAGGCGAACCATTTCTGCACCTCGGCCATGGCAGCTTCGAGGTCACGGCCACTCCAATCAACTTCATCGACGGCGTCGGACAGCGCCCTGCCATCACGCAGGGCGGACAGGATGATGAACGCCTCCCGGTCGATGCGCTTGAAGTAGACGGTGTTGTCGGCGCGATGGACCGCAAGGAAGATGGGCTCGGGCTTCGGCAACACGCGGCGTCGCGAGCGGGAGTGAACCCGCTCGGTCACAGCGTTGCTGACGATGTCGGTCTCTTCCAATTCGCTGCGCACGCGAATCAGCAGATCATCGACGGGATAGTTCAGGTCGAGCAGCCGTATGTAGGGCTGCAACTGAAACTTTGGATCGGGACCCAGCGTGGGCAAGTCGGCTTCCGTCAGACGCGGCTTCGCGGCCTCGTCAAATGCTTCAATCTCCGCCCACTCAAGGCGGACCATGTCGAGGGCGATCTGCTCATTGCCGGAGATATGCTGGGGATGCTCGCGCAGCCATGACTCGAGGCGCGAGCCAAGGTTGCGCAGGGTGAACGAGCGCGACGGGCAGTCGTAGAGATACTCGACCGCCATCTTGTCGAAGCGCTTCTCGCCGATGATGGCGCGCAGTCCGGGAAAGTCCTCTGAGAGTGCGGAAAGAATGCGGAACCAGTACTGGCGGTTATAAATCTCCAGGCGCTCGAAGGAGGTCAGCCGGTCGTTAGGCTTGATGATCTCGTCAGCAACCGCGCGCATGGACTTGCCATCGCGCGAGCGCTGCCGCATGTTTTCCTCCGCGGTGAGCGGCTGACGTATGGCGTCGAACATGCTCCGCTGGATGTGATCAAGCGACATCAGGCACCCACCTTCTCGGCGACATAACGATTTGCCTTGAGGGCTTCGTTATGGACTTCGTCGAAGGAAGGAATGTGGTCGTCCCACTCCAGCAACGTGGCGGTCGGGCCGATGAGCTCAATCGCCCGCGCATACAGGTCCCATACGGGATCGATCACAGGATGATCGTGGGTATCGAGAATGTATTTCTCGTACTTGGAATGGCCGGCAATGTGAATTTGTGCGACGCGCTCGTGGGGCACGCTGTTCACATAGTCGAACGGATCGAAGCTGTGATTACGCGATGAGACGTAGATATTGTTGACGTCGAGCAGAATGCCGCAGTCGGCGCGCTCGACTACTTCAGTGAGGAATTGCCATTCCGTCATCTCCGAGGCGTGAAACTCGGCGTAGCTGCTGACGTTCTCGACCACCACGGGAACTTCCACGAAGTCGCGCACTTCACGGATCTTCTGCGCCGTTTTCTCCGCCGCTTCAAAGGTGTAGGGCATGGGGAGAAGATCGTGGGAATAGGAGCCGTCAACGCTGCCCCAGCAAAGGTGGTCGGACAGCCACGGTGTGTTGGTGCGGCGGACCAGGGCCTTCAGGCGCTTCAGGTGCTCGCGGTTGAGCGGCTCGACCGAGCCGAAGTACATCGACACGCCGTGCTGTACGACGCGGTATTGTTCCAGGATCTGATCGAGGATGTGCAACGGGCGGCCACCATCGACCATGAAATTTTCGGAGATGATTTCAAACCAGTTGACGACCGGCTTTTTCTCCAGGATGTGGTTGTAGTGGGGGATGCGTAAGCCGATCCCCACACCGTACTCCGTAAATCCGTTAAAGCGATTGGCCGGCATAAGACTCAGGACAGAAACTGCAAAGCTATAGAAGGCCGAAGCCATGAGACTCCGGCCCCTGCGGTTGGTTGACCAGCTTACTCGGAGGGGTGGGAGCCGTCAGTGGCGCAGCCACCCTTGCCCTTGCAAGAGTTCTTGCCCTTGCAGCCGTTGTCGCCCGTCTTGCAGCCGCCCTTGCCCTTACAGGAATTCTGGCCCTTGCAGGCGTGCTTGTCCTTGGAGAAGTCAGCAGCATAGGAGCCGTTGTCGGCCGAGGACACGGTGTTGCTGCTGGAATGTGTCTGCGCAACCAGGGTGCCACCCGCCATGAACCCAGCCAGCGCGGCGCCCATCATCAGTGACTTCATAGACTTCGTCATGTGTTACTCTCCTCTACCTTTGCTCTTGTTGTTTTGGGGCAGGCCACTGTGAAGTTGACCTCACCCAGATTGAATACGTGCAGGGAATCTTCCGGGATTGCCTCCCGCAAGGCAAATCTTTCTTAAACGAGAAATTTGACAAATCCCCACTTGGGCGGCGCCGCAGGATTTCGCCAAGCGGCCAGGTGTTTCAGGAATGTACCACGCCACCTCGCTGGCGGTTAAGACGCGGCTCGGCCGGGAAAGTTACAAAAGTTCTGGCGGATCCTGAGGCTTCCAGAATGGGCCGGCAGGCCGTCACTTTCTACCGCTGTCGGACTCAAACCTGTGCCGGAAGCGAGAGTCGGCATCCCGGAGGAGCAATAGCGACGCGATGATACTTCATGCACCCCGAAAACGCCCCGAACCGTGGCGCGAACGACGCGCCGCAATTGCCCACATTTGGATAACCCCTCTTGCAGCTATTGAATATCCCTTTGAATGGCTAGCCTACCTGCTGAGCCGCTGGTCGTTTCTGGAGGTATTGGAGTATCTGGGAAGCTTTTCCATCCTGATTGCGGTGATCTTCTATTTCAGCGAGTCGGGAGACCGGTTGAAGCAGAAGCATTATCAGGCATGGCAGGTGATCAACACGGCGCAGGGAAAGGGCGGCAGCGGCGGACGTATCGACGCGCTGCAGGAGCTCAACAAGGACGGCGTGCCGCTGGTGGGGGTGGACGTGGCGGGCTCGTTCCTGCAGGGCGTCAACCTGCCCGATGCGAAGCTGGTACGTGCAAACTTCAATGCAGTGGATGCTCGCAACAGCGACTTCGCGCGCGCCGATTTCAGCACGGCAAATCTACACTCCGGAAACTTCCGCAACAGTGACCTGAGCAAGACCGATCTGGAAGATGCCGACCTTGGCGATGGTGATTTCTGCGGGGCGAACTTAAGTGGATCCGATCTCGATGATGCGACACTCGACGGCGCCGATCTGGGCAATACCAACCTGGCAGATATCAAGTGGCAGAAGATCAGGAGCGTGAAGGGAACCAACCTGCAGCAGGTACACAATGCGCCGCCGGGATTTATGGAGTGGGCCGCGGAAAACGGCGCAGTGACAAGAGGTGGCCACGCAGACTGTCAGTAGGCGAGCCGCAAAAACAAAAGGGGATGCACATCGGCATCCCCTTTTTCCATGGGGAAAATTCCACTACGCGGTCAACGACACGCTACTTGCGGCGGCGCCAGAATCCCAGAGACAGCATCGAGGTACCCAGCATGACCAGCGTGCTGGGTTCGGGAACTGCCTGCGCCTCTAACGCACTCTGTATGAAGGGAACGGTCCAGCCAGTCCTGATCGAATGGTCGTTGTCGGAGTACGGGCCGGGATCGAAAGCCATGTAGTAGAAGAAGCCGCCGTTGCCATAGTTTCGGAAAGCGGCAATATCCGCGGGCTCGTCGTCATGTCCGAGCAGAATGGTGTTGTCCGTGGGCAAGAACGAAAGCATGTGAAAAGTCACGGAGTTGTTCTGGAAGGTGAAGTCGCTGGGCATGTACTGGGTCTGCTGATAGTTGCCGTTCTTGTGCCAGGCACCATCCGTGTACCACCCGTTCTGCGTATTGGTGATATTGAAGTAATTGGAGACCCAGCTGCGGTAGTTATCGATGTTGCTGCCACCCATAACAATCAGGTGCCCACCGGAATTCAGGAAGTTACTGTAATCGTAACCGTTATCACCACCACCGTCTTCCGACAGAATAATGGTGTCGCCGGCCCCGTAGCCGCTCGGATCTACGAACATGCTATTGACGTCCGTGTACTGAACGTTGAGCGTTTGCAGGGCTTGTGCGATGTAGGTTTGAGCAGTACCGCCAAGAATCACGGAAGCACTCGCGGCGCCCGCACAGAACGTGACACACGCAACGAGCACACAGATCTGGACAAAGTGACGATTCATAGTCGTATTCCTCCTCCTCGCACGAAAGCGGCAAAAGGTTAGCACAAAGCGGCGGTCCTGGGAAGCAATTTATTGCTATTTATTGCTAAAAAGGCCGAATGCGGCGCGTTGTTGCCTTGCCCGGGTGCTGGGCCGGACGGTTTACACCTGTGTGGCAGCGCGAGGAACTGAGAACACGGTTGGCGGGAACAACTACCAGCACGATTCTCCAAATTCGCACACAGTCACCAGATTAAACTTGTCTTGAATGAAACCGTCTTCTTTAGCTTTCCACCCCGGCCCCTTCCAACGCTGGTCGTCCGCGGAATCCTTAGCCGTCCTCCTGTCTGTTGTCATTCTGTGCTTTCCATGCGGGGCGAGCGAGCGCCTGTCCGGCACGGTGAAGGACCGTAGCGGAGCGGTTGTCCCTTCAGCCCAGGTGGTGTTGAAGGCTGGTGGGAACACGCTGCGTGCGACCACCAGCTCAGCCGGAACGTTCAGCTTTGGAGAGGTCGCGGAGTCTTCCGGCGAGATCACGGTGTCAGCAACGGGATTCTCGACGGTTACGCAGAGCTGGCAGTCGGAAGGAAAGCCACTGCTGATCGTTCTGCCTCCTGCGGCAGTCGTGCAGACATTGGATGTTACGGCAACACGGACGGCCATCCTGCCAACCGGCGCGGAAGACCTGGCGTTGCAACCCAGTACCACGATTCTTCCGTCGGAGAAGCTGGAGCAGTTCGGCGCCATCACTGTCGATGACAAGCTGCGCCAGGTGCCGGGATTCTCGCTGCTGCGGCGCTCGGGCAGCATGACGGCGAATCCTACGGCGCAAGGCGTATCGCTGCGCGGGCTGGGAGCCAGCGGCGCCAGCCGCGCGCTGGTGTTGCAAGATGGCATCCCGATCAACGATCCCTTTGGGAGCTGGATCTTCTGGGGGCGGACGCCGGTGGCTTCGCTGGACGAAGCGCAGGTGGTTCCAGGTGGTGTGTCATCGCTATACGGAAATGACGCACTGGGCGGAGTCATCAATCTGGAGACGCGCTCGTCGCTGCTGACAAACTTTGCCGCCGAAGGCTCATGGGGGAACAACAACACTCCTTTCGGCTCGGTGTACGGCGGAGTACGGGTGGGGCAATGGGCGCTGTCGGGCAGCCTGGAAGCCTTCGATACCAACGGCTACATCGATGTGCCGGAGAATGTGCGCGGCTCGGTAGACACTCCGGTTTCGTCGGAGCACGGCACAAGCCAGCTAAAGCTGGAGCGCTTCTTCGGAGATCGAGGGCGGATGTTTCTAACCGGCTCGCTGTACGGCGAGAACCGTGACAATGGCACGCCATTGCAGATCAACTCGACGACCCTACGCAACCTCGGCTTTGGCACCGATTGGCAAGCGCAGAGCGCGGGGCTGTTCACCCTGCGCTTGTTCGGGGGGACGGAGAACTATCATCAGACGTTTTCCTCAGTGGCTCCGGACCGAGATTCAGAAGCGCTTGTGAACAACCAGTATGTGCCGGTGCAGCAGATGGGGTTCATCGGGCAGTGGTCGAAGGCAATCACGAGGAATTTCACTCTGCTGGCAGGTCTTGACGGCCAGGATGTACAGGGCTGGAGCCTGGAGACTTCGTATTTCCTAGGCAGGCCGACCGCAAACCTTGCTAACGGCGGGCGCCAGCAATCGCTGGGCGCGTTTGTGGAGGGGATTTTCCAGCTCTCCAGCCATTGGGCGCTGTCGGTGTCGGGACGCGAGGACCTGTGGAGTAATTTCGACGCGCACTCGTCGCGCACGCCGATCGGCGGCAATACAGCCACGGTCTACTATCCAGCGCGTGGACAGAATTCATTCGATCCGCGGGCCACGCTGTCGTATCGCATGAACAATGGCGTGGTGCTGTACGCATCGGGCTATCGGTCGTTCCGCGCTCCGACGCTGAACGAGCTGTATCGCGGCTTCCGCGTCGGCAATGTGCAGACGCTGGCCAACCCCTATTTGGTGGCTGAGCATTTCAAGGGCTTCGAAACCGGCGTGCGGGCTTCGATGCTGCATGACCGGGTGAGCGTGAATGGCACGTTCTTCTGGGGCTATGTGACAACGCCGATTGCCAACGTGACGATCAATGTGAGTCCGGCGCTGATCCTGCGGCAGCGGCAGAACCTGGGCGAGATCCGCGCTCCGGGATTTCAGGTGGGCGCCAATGTACATGTGAGCGAGCACATCAATTTCTCCGCCGCCTATCAGTTCATTGATTCCACCATCATCTCGTTTCCCGCCAACCCTGCGCTGGTGGGCAACATGATTCCCCTGGTGCCGCGCAACAGTGTGACCTTCCAGGGAACGTGGGCCGCGCCACGGCATTTCTTTATCGCATTGCAGGGCCGCTCTGCCAGCAATGAATATGACGACGACCAGAACCTCTTCCCGCTGGGCTCCTACTTCGTGATGAGCGGCAGCGTTACGCATCCTGTCTACAAAGGAGTGGACATCTTTGTGGCCGGCGAGAACATCACTAACAGCAGCTATGAAATTGCGCGCACCCCGGTGGTGAACCTTGGGCAGCCCATCCTGGTGCGGGTAGGCCTGCGCTGGCAGATGCCACGATAAAAGGAGCTTCTGTCCTTAGAGAAGGGAATTACCAGGTAGACGATCTCCAGCCACCTGTGAAATCCAGCTTACAATCATGCTTATGTCCGTACGTGTGCGCTCGATCTTTTCTGGTCTTGTCTGTCTTCTGCTGATCGGTTCCACGATTCAGGCCCAGACACAGACTAGCCAGCCTGCGTCCTCCCCGGCTCCAACGGTGTTGCTGAGGAACGATCCGCTCCATATGTTCAGCCAGTCGGTGCAGGAGCTATCGAGCCAGGTTACGAAATCGGTAGTGCAGGTGCTGACGATCGGGTACGGCCTGAGCACGGATGACAATAGCGATAACGATAGTGATAGTGACAGCGACAAGACGGATACCTCGGGCGCGTATCTGACGCCGCAGCGCGGAGTGGGCGCGGGCGTGATCCTGACCTCGGACGGCTACATCGTTACCAATGCGCACGTGGTGCAGGGGGCGCGAAAGATTCGCGTCCGCCTGCAGGGCATGAAGCAGGACATGGAGGACGTACATGGGCCGCTGACGGCCAAGCTGGTCGGTGTCGACCAACTCTCGGACGTGGCCGTGCTCAAGATCGACATGCACAACCTGCCGGCACTGCAATTTGCCGACTCCAGCCAATTGAAACAGGGAGAGGTCGTCTTCGCCTTCGGCAGCCCGCTGGGGCTGGAAAACTCCGTCACCATGGGGGTAATCAGCGCGACCGAGCGGCAGATCGACCCTGACAATCCTGCGATCTACATTCAGACCGACGCACCCATCAATCCGGGCAACAGCGGCGGGCCGCTGGTGGACGTCGATGGCAAGGTGGTGGGCATCAATACGTTCATTCTTTCAGAGTCGGGCGGAAACGAAGGCCTGGGCTTCGCCATCCCCAGCAACGTGGTCAAGAACATCTACGAACAACTGCGCACCAGTGGCCATGTACATCGGGGAGAAATTGGTGTAGCCGTGCGGAGCATAACTCCTGACTTGCTTGAGGGCCTGAATCTGCCGACCGCTAGCGGAGTGCTGCTGGAAGACGTGACGCCGGATTCGCCTGCCGCCAAAGCCGGCCTGAAAGTCGGCGATGTGGTGACAGAGATTGGCGGCAAACGGGTGAGCGATGTGCGCCAGTTTGCGCTTGATCTCCTGGAATACAAGGTGGGCCAGACGACCAAGATTGACGTATTACGGGGCGACAAAAAGCTGGACTACTCGGTGACGCTGATCGAACGTGCCGACGATCCGCAGCGCTTTGCCGATCTGGTGAGCGGGCCCGACAACGTGGTGTCGCAGATTGGCGTAGTGGGCGTGAGCCTGAACGGCGAATTGAAACAGATGCTGCCCGACCTGCGAATATCCAGCGGCGTAGTGGTCGCCGCCAAAACATCCGCAGCAGAACTGCTGGGCCAGGGCCCGGAGCCGGGCGATGTGATCCACGGCGTCAATGGACATCCGGTAAAGGACGTGGCCGAGCTGCGCCAGAGACTACGCGAAGTGAAGCCGGGAGCACCGATCGTGCTGCAAATCGAACGCGATGGCGATCTAAGTTACTTGGTGCTGGAATCGGAATAGCGGGTGGCCAGCTCCCGATAGTAAGTGATACATTGCAAGGCAAAACCTTCAGAGCAGTTCGTATTGCTCCTCATCCGATCGAATCTCGACAAAGGAGAATCGCGTGCGGCGATTTGTATTCCTGCTTTCTGCGCTTTCACTTATCCTGTTCAGCCTGCCGTCGTGGGGCGACACCGTGGTCCTGCGCGACGGGGCAACCTACTCCGGACACCTGACCGGGACGGAGTTCATTACCTTTACCGACACGCACGGCGTGAAATACAGTTTCCCGCTCAAGGACGTACACTCGCTTGCCTTCACCGACAACGGCGCCACGGTCACGCTGAAGAACGGCCGCAGCTATTCGGGAAAGTACACCGGCGCCAATCCGGTGCCTTTCGCGGGCGCCGGTGGGATCGATTATCAGTTTCCGGAGAACGACTTGCGGGTGCTGGTGTTGATGGCTCCAGAAGCGCCGGCCACCGAGCCGTACGACAAGGTCATTCCGTTTGGATCCGAGATCGCGATCCGCACCGACGAGAACATCGACTCGAAGACTTCAAGCCCGGGACAACTGTACTCGGCGACGATCGTCAATCAGGTGAATGATTCGGCAGGAGCAGTCGCCATACCGGCAGGCACGCCGGCCAAGCTGGTGGTGCAGCAGATCAAAGGGGGCGGCGCTGCGGGAACCTCCGAGCTGATTCTGGCGCTGTATTCGATCGACATTCACGGCAAGCAGTACCGGGTGATGACGTCCGATGAAGTAGAGAAGGGGCGCGCCGGTCTGGGGGCCAATAAGCGCACGCTGGAGTTCGCCGGCGGAGGCGCGGGCCTGGGAGCCATGTTCGGCGGAATCTTTGGCGGTGGCAAGGGAGCGGGCATCGGAGCAGCATCGGGTGCAGTTGCAGGCGGCCTGACGCAGTTGTTTACTCGTGGCAAGCAGGTGAAGGTGCCGGCGGAAGCGGAGATGTACTTCCGGCTCGATCAGACGCTGGTGCTGCGGCCCAGGGAATAGATCAGACTTCGAGCACGCCGCGCGTGCCGAGCGCATTGTCGTCGTTGTCGTGCGGGCCCTTAGGCCCGCCTTCGCGCATCTTGGCGCTGATTTCCTCGATCACGATCTCGACTACCATCGTCGTCGCCAGATGCGTAGGCGGCGCAGGAATGTAATCGACTCCAGCCGTACGTCCGGGGAAGTAGCGCAGCGTCATCTCCTCAAAGATGCCGCGCTTTTCGTCCTGGTCCTCAATCAGGCGGCCACGGCCAAAGCACATCACCGAGCGATAATTCGCTGAGTGATACTTGGCGTCGCGCGAATACACCAGCCCGTCGAGCTGCGTCACCGTCGCACACACCGGAATGCCCGAAGCCAGCGCATCGAGCACGCGGCTCTTGGGGCCGCCGTGGAGATACAAGCGGTCGGGCTGCTTCGAGGAATACTCATACAGCATAGGAATGACGTACGGGCGGCCATCGTATTCGAAGCCGACGTGTGCCACTTGGCCGGAGACAAGAAATTCCTGCGCGCGGTCGGGAACGGCACGTTCAGAATGCTGGCGGACCTTGGTGGTCCAGTTGGTTGCGGTGTCGGACATGGGCACCTCAGCAAAGCTAACCGTATAGCATGGCTGAAAAGCGGCGGCGTGGGAAGGGGGCGGAAACGAGACGTATCCGCGCAGCTAGGCGTGCAAGGCCGCCGGCTCAGCTCCCTGTAACAGCTCTTCCCGCAGCGCCACCACCTTTTCTCTGGTTCGATCGCTCAGCACCCGCCGCTCGCCGCATCGCTGCCAGCGGCTCTCCAAAGCTGACCTGGGCGATGACCTGGCGCATGCCCAGCAGCTTCCAGATGTGGGGCGGGAGCGTCATGTCGCCCCACCAGGCGATTTCCTTTTCGCTTCCGCCGAGCACCCTGTAAGAAACGGCGCAGGGTGTCACCATTACCCCGGTGTCAATGGCGGCCTGCAGCATGGTCGCATGGAAGCGCAGGACGCGCGCGCCATCAGTGGTGGTGCCCTCCGGAAAGAGCACGACCGCGATGCCGGCGGCGAGGCTCTCCGCAATCTGCTGGATGGCGCTACGCGAGGAGAAGCGGTCTCCGCGCTGTACGAAGATGGTTCCGCCCTGCTGAGCGAAGGGACCAAAAATGGCCCAGCGGGCGACCTCGGCCTTGGAGACGAAGGCGCACGACGTGACCGAACTGTAGACCGCAATGTCGAGATAGCTGAGGTGGTTACTGACTAATAATCCGTTAGTTGGAGGGATACCTTCAACTTCTACTTGAATATCAATGGCATGCAGCGAACGCCGGCACCAACCCTGCAAAAGCTGTACCCGCGAGGAAGCCGAGGTCGAGCAGAGCCAGAGCCAGAGCGCTGAAGACGCAGAGCTTCAGGGTGGCTGCGTAGTACGACCCCAGCGAAGCGGTACATGCGGCGAATTCGACGGAACTGGCGGCGCAGGAACTCGATCATTCACCCATGAAGCGCACACGCGCCCCTTTGGGCACTCTACCTAAGTCGAGCAAGGTTAGGAAGTCGATAGTCCGGAACTCGCGGTCCATGCGGGCGGCCCGCAGATCGGGGCGCCGGTTGCCAGATGGGCGCGCAGCAGCTTGGGAATCCTTGGCCTCTTCGCTGGTTGCACCGTCCCGCAGGTCGAACGCGTAGGCCGGCTGGCAATCAGTGCGTCGTGCTCGCCTTGTCGCCCGTCTTGAACTCGGCCCAGGGATTGCCTTTCATGTCTTTCAACACGGGACGGATCCAGTCATATTCGGCGTGGAAGACAAGAAACTTATCGGCGATCGAAATCCTCACCGCAGGGATGGCCGGCGCGGGCAACGAATTCCATGTTTTTCGTCATGGTGCTGTCAGCGGCTTTGCCGCTGGTGGCGCCGCCGGGATAGTAGGGCGTCCAGTCCCAGTCCGGTACGCCACGCGGAGAGACGTCGCCGTGCCCGCAAAGCGAGCGCTCGTCAGGCCCGGGCTTGGCCTCGTAGGCGTCCCAATGGTCGGCGACAAACTGCTGCGCCAGTTCGACGTCGATCTGGCCTTTGTTCTTTGCCATCAGCTCATCCCAGCGCTTGTGGCGGGCATTCTGCGAGCTGCCGGCATTGTTCGGGTCGAAGTTGGTCTCTTTCTTGATTAACTCAGGATCGCTGGGGAAGTTGGAGCCGACGAAGTAGCCATCCTTGCTGCGCCACACGCGATGGACCTTCAGTCCCAGCTCGAAGCGGGCAATCTCGCCGGTCTTGTTGTCGGCCAGCAGCCAGTCGTTGGCATAACCACCGTTGTTGCCGTCGAGCATGATGCGCACATAGTCGTCGATAGAGCCGGCGTACTGCATGGCCTTGCGAGCGCGCACGAACTCTGGAATGCCGTCGGGATCGTACAGCGAGAAGCCGGTGATGGTGGTTTCGGTAATCATCATGCCGGCGGAGTTGATGCCGAAGTCGTCGTCGCTGGCGATCACACCAGGGTAGCCGTCCATCAATATGCGGTAGCCGTGGGTGGGGACGATGTCGAGGATTATGTTCCAGCGCTCGCCGGTGGCATAGTTCGTCCAGGTATTGTGGGCGATGACGGGCTTGTGGTCCTTGGTCCAGGAGCCGGTTGCGACGAACGCGCTGCAGTTGCCGGGAGCTTTCCCGGTTGGGGCGGCTTGCGGATTCTGCTTCTTCTCCAGGGTGGGCAGGTAGTAGTCGCCGATCTCTTCCATTGCATTCAAGGCAACCACGTCCCAGAGGTCAAGCGGGATGCCGCGGGCCTTGAGACCCTCGGCGATGCCTTTCAGTTCCTGCCGGTATTCGCTCTCAATGTGCTGCCACAGGACGTTCTGCGCGGTTTCGCGGAAAAAGCTCCAATCACGCTTGCTGCCATGCGTGTCCATCAACTTCACCGCCTTGAGGCCGTCTTCGATCTCCGGGGCCAGCAGGTAGCCGTGCTGGAAGCCGATCTCGGCGGGCGAGCCTTCGAGGTGAACGTAGACCCATCCCGCGCGCTCGAAGCGATAGGCGTTCTTCAGCCGGGGATCGTTTGCGGCGTCCGTGCTCTGTTTGGCAAAGGCCGCGAAGGAAACCATGATTACAAAGCCTAAAAGCAAGGCGCGCCGCAGTCCGGTCAGTTCCTTCATCTTGCCTACCCTCGAAGCCCTTGAAGTTGACCGCGCCAGCTTACCGCTTCGACGCCGCAGATTCAATCCTGCGCCGTCCACAGCCTGTCTCGGGCGGTGACGTATTGTTTACAAGTCCGGCTGCACCTTTCGCGAGTTCCGGGGTTCTAACCAAGTGCTCGTACCTGGAGTCGAGGAAGAGACTACAATCGTTGCCCAAGGCCATCAATCTGTGGCTTCGTACTGTGAGATCGCGTTGAAGCTGTCGTACAAAACTCGTTCCGCTCTTCTAGGGGTTCTGTTTACTGCCCTGACGGGCGGGGCTCTGCCGACTTTCGCGAGCGCGCCCGATCTCGATGCCGGCTATCGCCAGATGTACAACCTCAATTTCAGCGGTGCGCACGCTACATTCCACCAATTCCAGCAGGCGAATGCCTCGGACCCGATGGGCTATGTGTCGGACGCGGCCGCCTATCTGTTTTCGGAGTTCGAGCGGCTGCACATTCTGGAGGCGAACCTGTTCGTCGACGACAGCCACTTCGAGAGCCGTCGCAAGCTCATGCCCGATCCGAACATCAAGGCTGAGTTCGATGCGACCCTGGCGAAGGGAGAGTCCCTTGCGAACGTTGCTCTGGCGAACAACCCGCGCGACGTCAACGCGCTGTTTGCCAAGGTCATGGCCAACGGCCTGCGCGGCGATTACGCGGCGCTGATCGAGAAGCGAAATCTGGCGAGCCTCGGATACATCAAGACCTCGCGCGAGCTGGCGCAACAGTTGCTGGCCATCGATCCCACAGCCTACGACGCTTACCTCTCGTTAGGTGCAGAGAACTATCTGCTGGGCGTAAATCCCGCTCCGGTGCGCTGGGTGCTGCGGCTGACCGGAGCGCAGACCGACAAGCAGGAGGGAATCGATCAGCTCCGGATTGTTGCCGAGAAGGGCCGCTACCTGGCGCCGTTCGCGCGCCTGTTGCTGGCGGTTGCAGCGTTGCGCGATAAAGATACTCATACTGCTAAGACGCTTCTCGCAGGACTTGCCACGGAGTTCCCCGACAATAAGCTGTATTCCAAAGAGCTATCGCGGATTCAGTAGAGCTCCTCTCCCAACGGAGCCGGAATCTGAAATGGAGACGCTCGCGCAGTCGAAGTAGGCCTCACGCGTGCGTGTCTTGACCGAATAGGACGGTAATACGTCACAGCAGCGTGTTTGCCGTAGCAGGTATCCTAGCTTGGAATGGAACCGCAAGGATTTTTGATACGGATCAGCCGATCAGCGAAGTACATGATTGTGGCGGTGGTTGTTTGCATCTGCCTGGCATTAATCCCGAGCTTGCGAGGCCAGGCAATGCACGATACAGCCAGTGCCCATCTCGAGACTGGGGAGCAAATCTACAAAGCTGCCTGCATGGCCTGCCACGGCCCCGACGGAAAAGGCATGCCCAAGGCCATTCGTGGTTTTAAAGCCCCAGACACATTTCCTGATTTCACCCGCTGTGATCAGACCACGCCTGAGCCCAACACGTCATGGGAAGCCGTCATCACTTACGGAGGCCGGTATCGAGGCTTCTCGCAAATTATGCCCTCGTTTGGACAGGCCCTTACGCGGCAGCAGATCCGGGAAGTGGTCCATTACCTTCGTAGCTTCTGCACCAATCCGCATTGGCCGCGAGGTGAGCTGAACCTGCCGCGGGCGCTGGTGACCGAGAAGGCCTTTCCGGAAAACGAAGAGGTCATTTCCTCCTCCGTCAACGCGCAAGGAGCTGGCGCCGTGGAGACGCACTATATTCACGAGCAGCGCTTTGGCGTGAAGAACCAGATCGAAATCGACGTCCCATTTGCCTTTGAGGACCAGAACCACACCTGGTACGGTGGCCTAGGCGACACTACCTTTGGTCTGAAACGCGAAATCTATTCCAGCCTGCCGAAGGGTTCGATCTTCAGCCTCTTTGGCGGGGTTGTGGCTCCCACTGGTAGGACGAAGCATGGCTTTGGCAGCGGCACCACGACTTTTGAGACGTTCGCCGCCTATGATCAACTGTTTCGCAGCAACACGTTCATTCAGACCCAGCTTGGGGCCGAATTTCCGGTCGACACTCAAAAAGCTCCGCGAGCGATGTTCTTCAATTCAGCGGTCGGACAGATGTACGCTCCAGACCGTGGGCTGGGGCGCCTATGGACGCCCATGGTGGAGTTCATCGCCAATCGTGACTTCGAGACCGGCGCCAAAACCAATTGGGACATCATTCCCCAGATGCAGGTCACGATCAGTCGCAGGCAACATGTACGCGGCAATTTGGGCGTGCGCGTGCCCGTGAATAACACCGCTGGACGCCCGGTGCAAGTCATGATGTACCTGCTCTGGGACTGGGGTGATGGCAAGCTGACGGAGGGCTGGTGATGCGCAACACGGTTGTCTCTCTAGGCGTGGCGCTGATGTTGCTGGTTGCCTGCTGCCTCGCTTTGCGGGCTGGAACACGGGACAAGCAGCTCGAACCGGCGTTTCACACTTCCGACCGCTGCTTTGCCTGCCACAACGGCATGACCACAAGCACCGGCAAAGACTTCTCCATTGGACTAGAGTGGCAGGCCAGCATGATGGGCAACTCGGCGCGCGACCCCTATTGGCAGGGCAGCGTTCGCCGCGAAACCCTCGATCATCCGGAGTCGAAAGCCGCTATTGAGGACGAATGCTCCATCTGCCATATGCCGATTCCGCGTTACGAAGCCAAGCTGAAAGGACAACTGGGGCAAGTGTTCTCGCACCTGCCATTCGATCCCGCGAAGAAAGGAAATGCGGCGGCAGAGGACGGGGTCAGCTGTTCGGTCTGTCATCAGATCGGTCCGCAGCGGCTGGGTACGCCTGAGAGCTACGTAGGGAACTTCGAAATCAATATCCCTCTGTCCAAGGACAATCGTCCGGAATATGGCCCCTATGCGATCCAGGCCGGTCAGATGCACATCATGGACACCTCGACCGGAGGCTACCGCCCGACCGAGGCTGCACACATCGCGGATTCTGCACTCTGCGGTTCCTGCCATACCCTGATCACCAAGGCTCTTGGCGAGGGTGGCAAGGAACTGGGAACCTTCTATGAGCAGATGCCCTATCCCGAGTGGCTGCACAGCGACTACGCGAACCGGCAAAGCTGCCAATCGTGTCACATGCCGGAGATCCATGAGGCCTCGCCAATCGCGTCGGTGCTGGGCATCGACCGCCAGGGTGTACGCCGGCATACGTTTGTCGGCGGCAACTTCCTGTTGCAGGAAATACTGAACCAGTATCGCGACGAGTTGAGTGTGGCGGCAGAGCCCCAGGAACTCTCGGCTGCGGCCCGGGAGGCGAAGGAGTTTTTGCAAAGCCAGGCGGCCCGCGTCAGTATCAGGGAGGTTGAGCGAAGTGGAAACATGCTGAACGCTACCGTGGTGGTCCAGAACCTGACCGGCCACAAGTTGCCGACGGCATATCCATCCCGCCGAGCGTGGCTGCACTTCGTGGTGCGCGATAGCAGCGGCCAGGTCGTGTTCGAGTCGGGCAAGCTTCGGCCCAACGGTGCTATCGTCGGCAACGATAACGACTACGACCCGCTGCGCTACGAGCCGCACTATAGCAAGATCGTTCGCAGCGACCAGGTGGAGATCTACGAATCCATCATGAAAGACCAGAACGGACATGTCACCACTGGCCTGCTGCACGCCGTGGGATACCTGAAAGACAACCGGGTGTTGCCCACGGGCTTCGACAAGCGAACCGCCCCGGCTGACATCGCGGTGGTGGGCGAGGCGGCGGACGACAACAACTTCACTGGCGGCGAAGACCGCGTGCAATATTCCGTCTGGGTTGGCGAGGCGCAAGGGCCCTTGCAGGTCGAAGCCGAGCTTTGCTATCAGCCAGTCGGGTTCCGCTGGGCGCACAACCTTCTGCCCTATAACGCAGTGGAACCGCAGCGGTTCGTACGCTACTACGACTCGCTGTCATCGAGTAATGCGGTGGTGTTGGCGCGAACGGAGACAAGCCAATAGTCGGCTTCTGGAAATCAGTCAACAGCCATCGCCAACAAAGAAGCCGGCCGGAATTTAGTTTCTACGCAAAGGCTAGGCGGATTCTGTTAGCGGCGTGACCCCGCGAATGGTCCAGAAGTCGGCAGTCACTCGTGGGTTGGTGATGTAATCGTACGGCATCCAGAAGTAGCCTTTAATGCCCCAGCTCCAGCCCCAGGAGTTGCGCACCAGAACGCGCCGGCGGTGATCGTCGTAGCCGACGGCCACAACGGCATGCCAGCCCCTCAACCTCTCACCCCGCTCGGGCATAGGCATAACGCCGGTTTTAGCCACGTGTTCGGCTTCGAAGCTTTCGTGGACCAGGAATGCGAAGACAAAAGGGAAGCCTTCGGCCAGGCGGCACTTCAGCAGGCGCAGAAATTCCTCGCGTGAGCGCTTTCCCATCATGATGCGTTCGTAGCGCGTGATCTTGTGATGCTCGGCGATCTCATAGGCGCGCTCGTTGGGCTTTCGGGCCATGGCCGCCCTGGTAAGCGAGAATGGCCAATTCTTTTCCGGACACACGCCGTGGCGGGCAACGGCCTTCAGGGCGGCGCGGAGGTTCACACCCTCTTTGTGTTTGGCGCGCATGAGCGCCACGGTGTTGTAATAGATGAAAAGCCGTGATGGAGAAAAGTCCTTTAATCCCAGGCGGCGAGTTTCGAACTGAAAAGCGCCGGCAAGAGCGTGCGCTGTGCAGGTGCGTGGGCGTCCCTGTTCGTGCACGCGCGGACACCAGGGACGCAAATCAATGTGGGACGGCAGCCTAGCAATGGTGGCCCCAGGAGCGTAGCGCCGGTCGCGGCGATCACGCGGATCTTTGGCAGCGCCGTACGATGCTATGTGCTCAGACTTGCTGCCGCCAGAAAACCTTGCCATAAGAAACGCAATGGTAACACTGCGGTCTCGAAGCGCCTGGGTTTACTTGTGCTCCCTGGCGCTCCGGAAGGCCGCAACGCGCTCTCGCACGCTCATCACGTGGACGGGTAGTTGCGAAAGTTGTGAACCTTCCTCGAGGATGGGAATCAGCTTGTCGAACTCGGGGCCGGAGTGTGAGCCGGTGATGACGATGCGGATGGGATGGAAAAGCTCCTTGCCTTTCGCGCCGGTCTTTTCCTTCACCTCATTGACGATGGCTTTGAAACGCTCGGGCGTCATGGGCGCGGAGTCGGTTTCGACCTTCTGCAAGAATTCCGAGAGCACGTCATTAGCTTTCGGGAGGGCGAGAACCTCGGCGTTGTCTGGCGAGGCGAGCGCGGCGGCAGGATCGACGCGGAAGATCAGACTCGCGCGGGCAGGCAGCTCATCGAGCTTGTTCACCGATGGCACGAGCAGGGCGACCAACTTGCCAAGCCAGGACGCGACTAATTCACATGGGTCGATCGGGATGTAACCCGCATCGGCAAAGAAGCGCACTGCTAGCCGATTGATGCGCTCGGGCGGGCTCTGCTTGATGTAGTGGCGGTTCAGCCAGTAGAGCTTTTCCATGTCGAAGACGGCGGCCGAGGGGGTGACGCGCTCCAGGCGAAATTCTTTCTTCAGTTCCGCAGGCGAAAAGATTTCCCGCGTGCCGCCGCTGGGAGCCCAGCCCAGCAGCGCAAGATAGTTCATCAAAGCTTCGGGTAGTACTCCCATGTCGCGAAAGTTTGCAATCGAAGTCGCGCCGTGGCGCTTGGAGAGCCGCTTGCCGTCGCTGCCCAGAATGGTCGAGAGATGCGCGAATTCCGGCACCGGCCAGCCCAGCGCTTCGTAGAGTGCAACCTGCTTGGGCGTGTTCGACAGGTGATCGTCGCCGCGTATCACGTGAGTGATCTTCATCAGCGCGTCGTCGACCACCACCACGTAGTTGTAGACGGGAATACCGGAGGAGCGAAGGATGATGGGATCGCTGACCGCCTCGTTGGGAAACTCGACCGTGCCGCGCACGATGTCGTGGAAGCGGATTGGGTGCTCGGGAATGCGCAGGCGAATGGCCGCCGGCTCGCCGGAGGCGCGACGCCGCCGGGCCTCGGCAGGATCGATGTTGCGGCATGTTCCGGGATAGAGCGGCGACCGGCCTTCGGCCATCGCTGCCTCGCGGTCCTGCTCCAACTCTTCCTGAGAACAGAAGCAGAGGTACGCCTTACCTTCGCTCAGCAGGCGCTCGGCGTGCTCGCGGTAAATCTCCAGACGATCACTCTGCCGATACGACGCAAACGGGCCGCCGACGTCTGGTCCTTCGTCCCAATCGAGGCCCAGCCACTTCAGATCGTCGAGTAGTTGTGCCTCATAACGGGCCTCGCTGCGCTCGACGATCGGTGTCTTCAATGCGCAGGACCATGGTGCCGTGCTTCTGGCGGGCAAAAAGCCAGTTGAAGAGTGCGGTGCGGGCATTGCCAACATGCAGTTGGCCGGTAGGAGATGGCGCGAAACGAACACGAACGTTGGAAAGGGTGCTCACATTTCGATGGTATCAAGAAGGAGCAAAAAGGCATGAACCACGGATTCACACGGAGCAACACGGACCGGAACAAAGGTCCGGAAGATTATCCCGCCGCGACAAAGTCTGACCATCGCGCAAAGAGTTCTGACGGGTCGAAGGGAAAGAGATTCTTTGTCGCTCCGTGTTTGTCCGCGTGAATCCGAGGTTGGATGCTGCTTCTACCTTCCGTCCTCGACGATCTGCTCCAGGATCTGGTCGATAATGTCGAGTGCCTTCTTGGTGGGCATGTCGTAGTTATTCACTATGATGCTGAAGGCTACGTGATCGCCGCTGCGCGTGGTTGCGTAGCCGGAGAGGGAATTGACGTGCGTCAGCGAGCCGGTCTTGCCGCGAACCACCCCTTGTAGGGGCGTGTTCTTGAAGCGATCAGAGAGTGAGCCATCCACCCCGGCAATCGGCAAGGTGTCTTCGAACAGCACACCCCAGCTTTGCTGATGAGCGAAGACCAACAGTTGCACGAGAGCCGCAGGCGTTACCAGGTCTTCGCGCGACAAGCCGGAACCGTCGTACAAGGCAAAGTCATCCGGGCTGATGCCGGCACTGATCATGAATTCGCGCAGCACTTCGAGCCCACCCTGGATCGACCCTGAGGCCCCTCGCTCTTTTCCGAGCAGCCTGAGCATCAACTCTGCGTGCAGGTTCTGGCTGACCTTGTTGATGACCCGCAGGTCTTCCAGCACCGGCTGCGATTGATAGCTGGCCAACACCAGCGGTGCAGGCCTCGGCGCAGTGGCTGCATCGCCGCCCCCCTTGGAGGCAATCGACGTGACCGAGAGGGTTTGCAGTGAGGCGAGGTCGGTGTGGTGAGTGCGCGGGCGGCCGTACAGCACAACGCCACGCTGCTCCAGCAGTTGGCTGAACAACTTCGCGGCGAAGTCGGCGGGGTCCTCGATGGCGACCGCTTCGCCCGCGCCGGGATCATCCAGCGGGATATTGCCCCAGATGGTGAGCTGGTTCGAGCCCGGCTCGCGGTTGATGTAAATCTTGCGCGGCCCCGTGCCTTGCGGTGTGGTCAGAACACGGTTGTCAACGCGATAGTACTCAGGGAAGGGAGTGATATTGAGGAAGGCGCGCTCGCCCGCGTGGTCAGCCGGAAGGATGTTGACGAAGATGACGTTGTCGTTGATGGTCAGCGCCGAAACCGGCGCACCCCACTCCCACACCAGATCGTCCTGCGACCACCCTTCACCGTAGCGCTCGAAGGCGTAGTAGGAGTCGTCGGCGACCACGTCCCCGTCGACAAACTTCAGCCCTTTTTGCACCAACTGGTCGGCCAGCTCCTGCAGCACCTCGATGGGCGGAGCCGTGCGCTCGGTGCGCAGGTTGTACGGCAGCACGCGGCCTGAGAGGTTGGGATCGCCGCGACCCACCAGCACCAGGTCCGAGTCGAGGCGGCCATACTTGTCGATAGTGCCGGTGCTCTCCACCGTCGTCCGGAATCGATAACTGGGGCCGATCAGGCCCAACACGGCGGCGGTGGTGAACAGCTTGGTGTTGGAGGCGGGAGTGAACAGCTTCTCCTCGTTCCGGGCATAGATGGTCTTGCCGCTGTCGAGGGAGACAACATCGATGCCCCATAGCCCGCGAGCAGCGTCAGGCGCGCTGAGGATCTCTTCGATCTCACTCTCGAGCTTGGATCCGTGGGTTTTGCTGCGCGCTGTCTTATCGGCAACCGCAAAGGGTTGCACGAGCAGCAGAAGCATCACGAGGGAGCCAAAATAGCGGGCCGGATACATGGGCTCTAAATCGGATTCTACACTGGTTCCGTGCCAAACCTTAGACCAGTTCAATGATGACGCGACGGCCTACCATGGCGGCCGCACGCTGAAGGCTCGAAAGTGTGATGTCATCTTTGGCGTTGAGGAGGCGGTCAACCTGGGTGCGGCTGGTCTTCAGCAGGATGGCCATTTTGTTCTTGGAGATTTTCTTTTTCTTCATGGCCTCCGCCAATTGCCAGGCGACGACCTCCTTAACAGCCTGGGCTTGCGCCTCCTCAAAGATGCCCTCCTCCTTGAGGAAATCGTCGATGCCGGTTCCCATGTTTTTCTTGCTCATCGCTCCAACTCCTTCTTGCGCTTGTACGCCAATGCCAGGTCCTCATCCGGCGTGGCCCGCGACTTCTTAATAAACCCATGCAGTGCGACGAGATGCCCGCGATAAAGACAGATCAGCACGCGTGCCGTCCGTTTGGTTGGCAGATCTGACCGGATTTCCCATAGCCCACTTCCCATCGGGCGGCACAACGGCATCCCCACGGGCCAACGCCACTGCGCCCGCAACAAGTCGCTACCTATGGTCTGTCGCTCCATTTCCGGCAATTCCTTCAGCCAGTCGCGCACCGGTTCACTTCCCGCCAGGGTGCGGAAAAAGATTAGAGGAATTTTTTGCGACTGGGGATAGTCTGTCACCCTGCACCTTAACAAGTACAAGTGTACATTAAACGGTACATGCCCGAGAAGTCCTTCTGGGAAAATTCCGCGGCGCCCTTGTCTTCTCGCGCAAAGCGCCTCGATGCTTCGATGCCACCGATTTCTGCCGCCTTACTCCCGGCGTTAGAATTCTCGCCATGCGCCCCTCATTCTCCTGGCGTCTACGCAGCAGAAGCCTCCAACTCGGTGCACGCACTTTGGTGATGGGAATCATCAACGTTACCCCTGATTCGTTCTCCGACGGCGGGAAGTACCTGCATGCCGATCAGGCGGTTGAGCAGGGGTTGCGACTGCTTGCTGAGGGTGCCGACATGCTCGATATTGGCGGCGAGTCGACGCGGCCGGGAACGGTTTTGCAGGGCGAGGTGGAGTCCAAGCCATCGGTGAGCGCGGAAGTAGAGTTGCAGCGCATCCTGCCCGTAATACACGCGCTGCGTAAGCAGTGCCCCGGCGCAGTGCTGTCTGTGGATACCTATAAGGCAGCGGTCGCGCGCGAGGCGGCGAAGGCAGGTGTCGAGATCGTTAACGACGTGAGCGCTTTTGAATGGGATTCGCAGATGGCGGCGGCGTGCGCTGAGCTGGATTGCGGCGTGGTGCTGATGCATACCCGCGGACGGCCACGGGAGTGGCGAAACCTTGAGCCGTCCTCCGACATTGTGGGCGAAGTCGAGCACGACCTTGCCAATCACGTGCAGATTGCGTTTGAGGCCGGCGTGGAGCGCGATCGGATTGTGCTCGATCCGGGATTCGGCTTCGGCAAGAACTTCGACGACAACTACCCGTTGCTCGCACGGTTCGGGCAGTTCCATCGGCTGGGATTTCCCTTGCTGGCGGGAGCATCGAGAAAGTCTTTCATCGGCAGGACGATCGCTCAGCGCACTGGCGGTGAGGCGCCGGCGGGAGAAAGGCTGAACGGCTCGCTGGCGGCCATGGTCGCCTGCATCCTGCAGGGCGCGCACATCGTGCGGGTGCATGATGTGAAGGCGTCGGTGGAAGCGGCGGCGGTGGCCGATGCGATTCTGGCCGCGTCGAACGAGATCGCCTGACCATGGACAAGCTCGAGCAACTTGCATCCAACCCGCGCGTTACTGTGCGCCGCAAAGGAGCGCCCGATCCGGCAGGCAAGGCGGTCGTCTACTGGATGCAGCGCGCGCAACGCGCGCTGGACAATCCCGCGCTCGACCTGGCTGTCGAAATTGGCAATGTGCTGCGCCAGCCGGTGGTGATCTTCTTTGCGCCGGTGCCGTTCTATCCGCACGCCAACCTCCGGCACTACGCTTTTCTGGCTCAGGGAATTCCTGACATCGCCGGGCGTGCCCGCGAGCGCGGCATTGGCTTCGTGCTTCGCACCTATCCCAACCACCGGCTGACGAAGTTCTGCGAAGAGGTGAAGGCGTCCATCGTCATCGGCGACGAGAACCCACTGCGTGAGCCGGAGCATTGGCGCCAGGTGGCGACGAAGAAGCTCAGCGTCCCGCTCTGGACCGTCGATGCCGACGTCATCGTGCCCTCGAAGCTGCTGGAGAAGGAGCAGTATGCGGCGCGCACCATCCGGCCAAGGCTGCAGCAAAGGCTAAACGAATTCTTGCAGCCCCTGCGCAATCCCAAAGCGAACGTCGAGTGGCAGAGTCCAAAGGGCCTGCCCACGCTGCCCGATGATGGCTCGCACGACATCACGCAAGCCTGGTCAATGCTGGACCGCTCCATCGCGCCGGTCGATTCATTTCGCGGCGGAACCTCGCAGGCACTTAGGCTGCTGGAGGAGTTTGTGCGTGACAAGCTGTCCCATTACCCCGAATGGCACGGCAAACCTGAAATCGACGGCACCAGCCGATTGTCGCCGTATCTGCACTTCGGCCACATCAGCCCGATCACAGTCGCGCTGGCGGTCGAGAATGCCAAGGCACCGCGAACCGCCAAAGACGCCTACCTGAATGAGCTGATCACCTGGCGCGAGCTGGCCATCAACTTCGCGCACTTCAACAAGCTGTACGACACGATCGAGAGCGCGCCGGATTGGGCACATCGCACGCTCGCTGCGCATGCGAAAGACAAGCGGCCCATCGTCTACACGCGTGAGCAACTGGAGACTGCCGCGACGCACGACACCCTCTGGAACGCTGCACAGTTGCAGATGCTGCACGCCGGCTGGATGCACAACTATATGCGCATGTACTGGGCGAAGAAGATTCTGGAGTGGAGCCCATCGCCGCAGGTGGCGTATCAGACAGCGGTGTATCTCAATGATAAGTACTTTCTCGATGGCCGCGACCCCAATGGTTACGCGGGAATCGCGTGGGCGATTGCGGGCAAGTTCGACCGTCCCTGGTTCGAGCGGCCGATCTACGGGACTATTCGCTACATGTCAGGCGACGCCGCGCGCAAGAAGTTCGACGCTGAGAGCTACATCGCGCAGATGAAACGGTTAGCCGGAAATGGTGAGGAGCAGGTGGAGCTGTTTGGAGGATAGCAACGGCGGAAGCGCACTGCGCAGGTGCTTAGGGCGCGACGCGCAGGCTCACCAGCAGGGCCACTCCCCAAACCACAAATCCCGCCGCCGCCACTCCCAAATATAGGTTGCGCTCGTGGTTGTTGTGCAGCGTGGGCAAGGGAAGTGGCGTCCCCAGCGAGCGGTGAAACCATGCGGTGAGGAAACCGCCGAAGCCCACCAGGGTCATTATTCCCCCGAAAGCAAGTCCGGCGACGATCAGGACGAAACTGAGATCAAACATGGCCCACCCCAACACTCGCCAATAACCTATGCTCAGCAGCGGCGATTCGCAAGTACACTTGTTAAAATACTGCTCACATTCAGGAGGCGCGATGAAGCGAGTCACCGGTTTGGGTGGAGTATTCCTCAAGTGCAACGATCCCGAGGCGATGTACGCTTGGTACGAGAACCACCTCGGCATCGGGCGCGATCACGGAACTGTGTCGTTCAAGTGGCGCGATGCTGAGGATCCGAGTAAGAACGGGATGACGGCGTGGGCACTTTTCCCGGAGACCACGCAGTACTTCAAGCCCAGCGATTCGTCGTTCATGATGAACTTTCGGGTGGAAAACCTCGAGCAACTGCTGGATGCGCTGCGCGCGGAGGGCGTGCAAGTCGACGACAAGATAGAAACCTACGAATACGGCAAGTTCGGCTGGATCATGGATCCGGAAGGGAACCGAATTGAACTGTGGGAGCCGCCCTCGGACCAGGCATCAGGAAGCTAACTGAGGTTGTGAGGTTTACAGTACTTTACCGAAGTACGATCAGTCTCGTATTGACGCCCTGCGCCCCAGCGGGTTAAAGTTCCATCGTCTCAACTACCTCATCCCGCCGGGTTCCTGTCTTGCAGAATTTCCCGAGAGCGTGCGAGGACCGCCCGCTCACTAGTGCACGAACAATACTTCCCATACGCGAAGAAAGAGTGTGTTCCATGCAAATTAGATCTGCCGTATCTCTACGTGTCGCAACTGTACTTTTGCTCATGTTCCTTCTTGCCACCGCCGTTTCCGGCTTCGGACAGACCGCCAATCTGGTTCAGCTCAGTTTGGACCCCTTCGTCAATCAGCAAAGCCAGCATCAGACAGAAGTCGAGCCCGGCGCTTTTGCCTACGGCAACACGATCGTCACCGCCTTCCAGGTCGCTCGCATCTTCAGCGGCGGTGGTGCGGACATCGGCTTCGCCACTTCGACCGATGGTGGCCTGACCTGGACCAACGGATTGCTTCCGGGTCTGACCATTTTCTATCAGGGCGGCACCAACTCTGCCGCCAGTGACGCGTCGGTTGCGTACGATGCCAAGCACGGCATGTGGCTTATCTCTACCCTGCCCATAGGCAATAATGATCTGGTGGCGACCAGCCGGTCGTCCGATGGGTTGACATGGTCGAACCCAGTGCTGGTCACCTCTACGATTAACTCCGACAAGAATTGGATTACCTGCGACAACTCGCCCATGAGTCCCTTCTATGGCAACTGCTATACCCAGTGGGACAGCCCTTCGCAGGGCGATCTGATGTACATGAGCACGTCGACCGATGGTGGCGCGACCTGGGGTCCGGCCAAGACCAGCGCTAACCGTGTCAGCGGTATCGGTGGCCAGCCATTGGTGCTGCCAAACGGCACCGTTGTGGTAAGTTTTGCCGATTTTGGCGGCGGTATGAGCGCCTATACTTCGACGGATGGCGGGGCAACCTGGGGGTCTTCCACTAAGATTGCCAATGCGCCCAGCCGCGGCGAGGATGGTAACCTCCGCAGCGCGGGACTGCCGTCCGCCGCGATCGATGGGGGCGGTGTGATCTACATGTCGTGGCCGGATTGCAGCTTCCGCAGCGGATGCGCGGAGAACGATATCGTCTACAGCACCTCGACCGATGGCACTCACTGGAGCGCGGTGCAGCGTGTTCCTATTGATCTTGTCACCAGTACCGTGGACCACTTTATCCATGGCCTGGGCATCGATCCCAACACCGCGGGACAGTCTGCGCACCTGGGATTGGCTTATTACTTCTATCCCAATGGGAACTGTGGCAACAATTGCACCCTGCGCCAGGGATACATCGAGTCGACCGACGGCGGCCAAACCTGGGGTACGCCAACTGTGCTTGGTGGTCCCATGCAGCTCACCTGGCTACCCAATACCTTCTCTGGAAGGATGGTGGCCGACTACACTGCGACCGTATTTTCAAACGGCAAGGGCTATCCAATCTTCGCCCTGGCTTATCCGCAAATCAACCTGAACACCCCGTTCCGGGAGTCGATCTTCACCATTCGCCATGGCGGTAGTTTTGCCAACAACGGCCTGCGCTACAGCGCAGCTTCCGAGAAGCCGATCCCGGGCGTCAAAGGCACGCGGGTTCGGCGGTACTACGATCTCGACCACAAATACCCGATTCATCCGGGAGCCGTTCCGGTGCCCACCGAGCCCGACAACGACTAGAAAGTCGGATCAAGACGAAAAAGCCGCCGAGAAATCGGCGGCTTTTTCATTGGGCGTGACGCTTCCAGTCTGGGCACGTCTTCAGACGTACCACCAGCCTGTTATTCCTCCCACCTCTTGAACACCAGGCAGCCGTTAGTGCCGCCGAAGCCGAACGAGTTTGACATGGCGTACTCCATCTGCACTTTTCGCGCAGTGTTAGGCACGAAGTCCAGATCGCACCCCTCGCCAGGATTGTCGAGATTGACGGTCGGAGGCACAACCTGGTCGCGCAGCGCCAACACGGTAATGCCCGCCTCCAGGCCGCCCGCACCACCCAACAGGTGGCCGGTCATCGACTTGGTGGAACTGACCAGCATCTTATAGGCATAGTCGCCAAAGGCGCGCTTAATGGCTGTAGCCTCGATCTCATCGCCCAAGGGGGTTGACGTTCCGTGGGCATTCACGTAGCCCACCTGCTCCGGCTGAATGCCGGCGTCGCGCATGGCGTTGCGCATGACACGGAAACCACCATCGCCGTTCTCGGCCGGCTGCGTGATGTGATAAGCGTCGGCACTCATGCCGTAGCCCACGACTTCGGCAAGGATGGGGGCGCCGCGTTTCTTCGCGTATTCCAGTTCCTCCAGAATCACAATGCCCGCGCCTTCGCCGATCACAAAGCCGTCGCGGTCTCTGTCCCAGGGGCGGCTGGCGGCGTGTGGATTGTCGTTGCGGGTCGAGAGCGCTCGCATGGCGGCGAATCCGCCCACGCCCATGGGTGTTATGGCCGCTTCCGAGCCACCGGCGATCATCACGTCGGCGTCGCCATACTTAATGATGCGCGCGGCATCGCCAATGGAGTGAGCGCTGGTGGTACATGCCGTACAGGTGGCTTCATTGGGACCCTTCGCGTTGTGGCGCATGCTGACCTGGCCAGCCGCGAGGTTCACGATCGCCGAAGGAATGAAGAAAGGCGAGATCTTGCGTGGGCCGCCGTTGAGCAGGTTGGAATGTTCTCGCTCGATGATGTCGAAGCCGCCGATGCCGGAGCCTATATGCACCCCCGTACGTTCGGCCATTGCTTCGTTCTCGACCTTGTAGTTGGCCGACTGCAGCGCTTCGTCCGCCGCGGCAATGGCGAGATGAATAAAGCGGGCCATCTTGCGCGCTTCCTTCTTCTCAATGTATTGCAGAGGATCGAAGTTCTTGACTTCGGCTGCGATCTGGCAGGCGAATTGCGACGCATCGAAGCCGGTGATGCGATCAATACCGCTCTTGCCCGCCAGCAGTGCCTGCCAGACTTCCGGAGCGCTGTGGCCGACACCGCAGATCAAGCCGATTCCCGTTACAACCACACGACGCGGCAAACTACTTCGATCCTTTCGCGTGCGATGTGATGTAGTCGATGGCGTCCTTCACCGTGCGGATCTTCTCCGCATCCTCGTCGGGAATCTCGATGTCAAAGGCTTCTTCGAATGCCATGACCAGCTCGACGGTGTCCAGCGAATCGGCCCCCAGGTCGTCAACAAACGAGGCATTGGGCGTCACTTCGCCTTCGTCAACTCCCAACTGCTCCACAATAATCTGCTTTACCCGTTCGTCTACCGCTGCCATATTTTGAAGGCTCCTTCCTGGAATGTGTCGGCTTAAATTCGTTTTCTGATGGGACAGATCTACTTGCTCGCCTTGGCGTGCTGTTCGATATAGGAGATCGCATCCTGTACGGTGCGGATCTTCTCTGCATCCTCGTCGGGGATTTCGATGTCAAAGGCCTCCTCGAAGGCCATAACCAGCTCGACGGTGTCCAGCGAGTCGGCGCCGAGGTCGTCAACAAACGAGGCGTTGGCCGTCACCTCGCCTTCGTCCACTCCCAATTGCTCCACAATAATCTGCTTTACCCGCTCTTCAGTCGATGCCATGAACTTCTCCTACCGCATTACGCGGAAACCTGTAAGTGTAATTGGCGCCCGGAAGCCGTGTAAAGATTGCCGTCATTGTTATTGGAAATTGCGAGTCTCAAGGATTTTGAGGCGCCAGGCGTTGCAAGACTCGACTCATCGTAAACGGCAAGTTTGCAATGGTCAACGCGCCATTATGACCTCGTGACCCGGGCTTGAATAGGTTGGATGCTGGGTGGGGGAGAAAGGAACCTGAGTGCAACTGGCGACGGAAGCCGCCAAACCGGACCATTCGTTGCCCGACCTCCAGCAGCTTGCCACGACCGCCATGATACAAACATCCTCATGCGTGCCGTAGTGCAGCGTGTAAGTCGAGCCTCGGTCAGTGTCGACGGCTCCGTCACCGGAGAGATCGCAACCGGCCTGCTGGTGCTGCTGGGCGTTGGTCAGGAGGATGACCTGTCGGCCGCGGAATACCTGGCCGACAAGATCGTTGGGCTGCGCATCTTCGAAGACGAGGATGAAAAAATGAACCGCAGCGTCGTCGACGTGGGCGGGGCGGTTCTGGCCGTCTCGCAGTTTACGCTCTACGGCGATGTGCGCCGGGGCAAGCGGCCATCCTTCGACGCGGCTGCCCGGCCTGAGCGGGCACGGGAGTTGTATGAGTACTTTGTCAGCCGGATCCGCGCTCTTGGAGTGCGCTGCGAAACCGGCGTGTTTCAGGCGATGATGCTGGTCGAACTGGTGAATTCGGGCCCGGTCACCATCCTGATCGATTCCAAGAAGCAGTTCTGAGATGGCTACGGACGCACGGCGGCGACGCGTTCTCGCACCTGGGCGAGGAATTTTGCATCGCTGATATCGGCTAGATTGATCTCAACATTCGCCAGTGCGCCATCGGCCGCTGCCTTCGCCAGTCCGACTCCCACCGTTAGGTCCGACGCCATCCTCGGATTGGTGATTGGCCTTAGCGATTCGAGAATCTTTCCCGCCTCGTGTGCCTGCTCGGCGACCCTCAGAGGAATTTCCGTCGCGCGTTTTGTTGCCGCCTCGACTTCGCTCTGTGCTTCGGGATGCTCTTTGGCCTTCTTGAACGCCGCCATTACTTCGTTGAACGAAGCCGCGTCGGCGTCGATCGCAGCCTTGAAGTCCTCGCGCATCTGGCTCAAGCGCGCGATGGCGTCGCTCAACTGCGCCTCATATTGCAAATAGGCCTTCTTGCCGCGCGACATGCCTGCGACCATGCAACCCAACGCGGCCGCCATCGCTGCAGTTGCCGCGGATGCGCTGCCTCCGCCCGGCGCTGCAGTTGGCGCCGCAAGCTGCTCGACAAATGGCTCCACGCCGGCGCGCAGGCCGCCCACCGCCATCTTGCCGCTCATCACGGCGGCCAGCCGGTTCTCGAGGATCAGCGACGAATCGAAGTTCTCGACCTGCAGAAACCACTCCGCCGCGTCTTCGAGGGTTTTCTTGGGAATCAGCCCGACGATTTCGCTCGACACCGGCATCACGCCGTAGCGGGCGGCTTCGCGCTTCACATATTCGAAGACACGTGCGATCGGCGTCTGGTCGGTGTCGGTCAAGTTCATGGAAACCTGCGCCAGCCCGCGCACCGGAACGCCCATGCCCTTCACGTAGCGCAGTCCGCCATTGGAGTAGCGCACTGCTTTGCCGATCTTCTTCGCGATCTCCACATCGGGTGTGTTGAGGTACACGTTGTAGGCGACCAGAAACTTGCGCGCGCCCACGATGGTCGCTCCCGCCGTGGGATGCAGCTCGGCGTTGCCGAAGTCGGGCTTGCGTGCGGGATTGGTCTTGACCTCTTCGCGAATGCCTTCGAACTGACCGCGGCGAACGTTCTCCAGATTCTGCCGTTCAGGAACCTGCGCCGCCGCTTCGTATAAATAGACCGGGACGCCGAAGCGCTTCCAGATTTGCTCTCCGACGCGCCGCGCCATGGCAACGCAGTCCTCCAGCGTGAGGCCTTCGATGGGAATGAAGGGAATGACGTCCGCCGCGCCCAGGCGGGGATGCGCTCCCGTGTGCTGGGTGAGATCGATCAGCTCCGCGGCCCTGCCGACGCCGCGAATCACGGCTTCTTCAACCTTGGCGGGCTCGCCGACCAGCGTGATGACACAGCGGTTATGGTCGGCATCCATCTCGCGGTCGAGGAGATAGACGCCGTCCATCTTCATAGCTTCGAGGATGGTGTCGACTTTGGCCTTGTCGCGGCCTTCGGAGAAGTTCGGTACGCATTCCACCAGTGCAGGCATAAGCGTCGAGGATAAAGAAGCGGTCGGCTGTGGGGCAAGGACGGAGAGCACACGGCAAGGTTTGCTTCTCGAGACAAAGGGCTCACCACGGAGACACGGAGGGCACGGAGAGTTTCAAGTTTCCAGCGTTGGCTAGGCTGTCATGTCATCTTGAGCGAGCGCAGCGGCGAGTCGAAAGACCCCTACCGTCGCACCTTAAGCCGGAGGTACGGAAATCACGGATCTGCGGATAACGATCACCGATTCTCAATCCTCCGTGTTCTCCGTGCCTCCGTGGTCAAGTCCCTACTTCTTCAACGACTCCAGATAAGCCACCACGGCTTCGGCGTCGGGCTTGTTCATGTGGTACTGCGGCATCGGGGGCCGGGCGGGCTGGCCGTTGGGCGCGAGCCCTGTCATCAGCAGCTTCACCGCCTGCGCGTGGTCCCAACCCGGAAACCCGGCAATGTTCACCGAGCTATCAGCCCAGACGGGCATGGGGACGATGGGGGCAAAGAAGAGCTTGGTGCCTTGCAGCCATTTGTCCTGAATGAACTGGCCCTTCTCGTTCATCGGGGTATGACAGTCAGCGCAACCCGCCACGTTCTTGACCAGATACTCGCCATGGGCGATTTGCGGGTTCTTCCTGGCTGGTGAATCTCCCGAGCCGGCAATGCTGTGTAGGGCGGCGAGGCAGACCACGGCCGCGACGGCAACTGTTACGGTCAAACGTCTCACAAAGTTCTCCTGGGAATGGGGTTGCTGCTGTGCAGCGCGCTCAGCTTTCATACGCTGTTCGCCATGCGGCGGTTCCCTGGAAACAAGGCGCTTGCGCAGCAAAAGTGCTTGATTGTGCGGCAGGCTGGAAACGCTTGTCAACGGCTGAATGGGGATTAGGCAGTAACAGCTACTTCGTTACCATCGACGCGACCAGGGAGTGGAAAATCTTCACTCCATCCGTCATGCCGAGCTCTGGTTCAGCCGCGCGCTCCGGGTGCGGCATCATGCCCAGCACGTTGCGGCCCTCGTTGCAGATACCGGCAATGTTGTCCAGCGAGCCATTAGGATTGGCGTCGGCAGTGACCTCTCGTTGTGGCGTGACGTAGCGAAAGACGATGCGGTCCTGGTCCTTCAGCTCGGCGAGAGTGCGCTCGTCGCACACATAGTTGCCTTCCATGTGGCCAATGGGAATCTGCAGGATCTCGCCTTTGCTGAGCTGATGGGTGTACGGCGTATTCACGGTCTCGACGCGCACGTGGACCGGCTTGCAGACATACTTCAGCCCGGCATTGCGCATGAGCGCGCCGGGCAACAGGCCCGACTCGCAGAGGATCTGGAAGCCGTTGCAGATGCCGAAGACCAGTCCGCCGTCAGCCGCGAACTTGCGGACGGACTCCATGACGGGGGAGAACTTGGCGATGGCCCCAGTGCGCAGGTAGTCACCATAGGCGAAGCCGCCGGGCACGATGATGGCGTCCACGCCCTGCAAGTCGGGCGAATCGTGCCACAGGAACGTGACCGGCTGTTTTTCGACAGACTCGATCGTCCAGTAGGCGTCGTGATCACAATTGGAACCGGGAAAGATGATGACGCCGAATTTCATCGTTGCCTTCTGCTGTGGGATAGTTCAGTTTAGCATTGTGCATTCGCACCTCACCTGAGGCGGCATTCGTCTAATCAACATGCAGGTTTCCCGGCACGTCCACATCACAGGCACGGCGTTGAAGCAATGGTTTATCGGCCAGTGCTACGACTCCGCCTGTGTCGGACTGATGTGGTGGGCCGGGCTTACGATTCTGCAAGTCCCGTTCGCTATCTTCTGGGCACTGCTGGCCACACTCTTCCAGTTCATACCGCACTTCGGTCCGGTGCTGGGAGTGATAGGTCCGCTGATCGCAGCGGCCTTCGTTGGTTGGGAGACCGCACTGTACGTGCTGATTCTCTACGGCGCCATCGTCGTGCTCGACGGCTTGCTGCTGCAGCCGATCATCATGCGCCGCCAGGCGCGGGTGCCGATTTGGGCATCACTGTTCGTGCCTATTCTGCTGAGTTTGCTGTTGGGATTCTGGGGCCTGGTCGTAGCGGCCCCGCTGCTGGCCATCATCTTCGCCTATCGCAGCGTCGGCAAGAATCGAACGTCCTCGCCGTTTCCCCAGCAGACGCCCCCGGGGAAGGTCATTACCGGCGGACGGCTGATCCATCCCGGCGGATCGGCGGGGCATATTCCAAAGCCGGAATGATTGTGATGAACAGATTGGCTAAAAACAAAAGACTCAGAGCGAAGTCTCTGAGTCCTAAATGAAGCTTGGTAACCCGTCACGTATAGTATCGACAGCCCGCGGCCGCCTGTCAATCTAATTCGGGGTGGGAATGCCCGTCCCATTCCCGCCCACCGTAGTTGGAAACCTCGCTCCCGCAGGAACCGATGTTTCTCCGCGGTGGACCTGACCGGAGTCGAACCGGCACCGGATAACTTGACGGGTTACCATGCTCCCATTACACCACAGGCCCACGAGATCAGTGTACGGACGTCACACGAGAGTCTGCGCGGTCATGCGTCACTTTGCATTGTGATAGCAAAGTGGAATTTCCCAGGAAGAGTTGACGATTACATGCAAAGGAAACCTCACGGTTTTGGAACGTCTCAATAGCGACCATCTCCTGCCACGCCTGCGCGAACGTCTTTCCGAGGCGGCGATGCTGGACCTGACGACTCGGCTGGTCGCGATCCCATCGGAGAATCCTCCCGGCAATCAATACGAGGAGTGCATTCGCGCTCTGGTTGGCGAGCTGGAACGACTCGCCTTCGACGACGTGCGGCGCGAGGGAATGTGCTTGCTGGCGTCGGCCGGAAACGGCCCGCGGACGCTCTATTTCAGTGGCCATTATGACGTGGTTCCGGCGCAGGGTCGGGAGCAGTTTGAGCCGCGCGTGGAAGGCGCGAATCTCTTCGGACGCGGCTCTTCGGATATGAAGAGTGGCTTGGCAGCCATGATTCATGCAGCCGCCGCTGCGCGTGACGAGGGTCTGCTCAAGAATGGCCGCATTGGAATTGTTCTCGTGCCCGACGAAGAGACGGCAGGCCCACGCGGCTCTCGGGACTTGGCGGCGCGAGGCCTGCTAGGCAAAGATGGGATCGGGATGCTCACGCCCGAACCCACTGGCGGAGTCATCTGGAACGCCAATCGCGGAGCCATTTCGCTGCGCGCCACCATGCGCGGAAAGTCCGCGCACGTCGGCCGCCAGTTTGAAGGCCTCAACGCCTTCGAGCGGGCGCTGCCGGCGATGGTGCAGCTTCTGAAGATCAAGCAAGAAGTCGAACAGCGCGAGACGCACTACAACATCGCTCCCGCAGCAGCGCGCAAGTCCATTCTCCTGCTGGGTGGACGAGTGGAAGCAGGCACCAACTTTAACGTCACCCCCGATTTCTGTTCCTTCACCATCGACCGCCGCCTCAACCCCGAAGAGAACCTCAATGATGAGAAGCGGCGCTTGCTCGACGCGCTTGCGGGATTCGAAATCGAAACGCTTCAGGAAGAGCCAGCGGCGGCCACTCTGCTGATGATCCGCTCGGATCCGCGTCTTGCGCGCCACATAGTGAGCGTGACGGGGAGGGAAGCGCCATTCGAAATGTGTCCGGGCCTGCTGGAAACCAGGTTCTATGCAGCGCGAGGTATTCCGGCATTCGCCTATGGGCCCGGCCTGCTGACGGTCTCGCACGGGCCGAATGAGTTCGTTCCCACGCGTAACATCTCCGATTGTGCCGCCATCTACGCGCTCACCGCGGCGGAGATGCTGGGCTGATTGCGCGGGCTTTGTCTCTGTCACTCGTTTTCCACATTCTTCACCGGCTGCACGCGCCCTCCCCGGCACATAGAATAGATTGATAGACCCCACGATGCCGGAATTCGTTCACCTTCATCTGCACACCGATTACTCCATGCTCGACGGAGCATGTGAGACCAGAAATCTCGTCAAGCGCGTCAAAGAGCTGGGCATGCCGGCGGTCGCCATGACCGACCACGGCAACATCTTTGGCGCTGTTGAGTTCGTAGACGCCGCGCACGACGCCGGCGTGAAGCCGATTGTCGGCTGCGAGCTCTACATCTGCAAGAAGCAGGACCACCGCGCCGCCCCCGAGGGCGACACCTACAACCATCTCGTGGTGCTGGCCGAGAGCGACGAAGGCTATCGCAATCTGGTGAAGATCGTCTCCGAGGCGTCGCTGCATGGCTTCTATTACAAGCCACGCGTGAGCAAGCAATTTCTCGCCGAACATGCCAAGGGGCTCATCGGTCTCTCGGCCTGCCTGAAGGGTGAGGTCGCCGAGGACCTGGTCGAAGGCAACTACGACAAGGCACGCCAGGCAGCCGTCACCTTCAACGACATCTTCGGCAACGGGAACTTCTATCTCGAGATTCAGGACCAGGGCCTGCCGGAGGAGAAGCGCATCCAGACCAACCTGCTGAAGCTGGAGCAGGAGCTGAACCTCCCGCTGGTTGCCACCAACGACAGCCACTACCTGTGCGAAGACGACGCCCACGCGCAGGACGTGATGGTTTGCATCCAGACGGGTAAATCGATCAACGACACCAACCGGCTGAAATTTGCCAACAATCAGTTCTTCGTGAAAAGTCCGGCGGAGATGGCGAAGGTTTTCTCTGGCTACGAACGTGTGCTTGCCCGCACCATGGAGATCGCCGAGCGCTGCAACCTGGAGCTGAAGAAAGTTCGCGAGCCGTTTCCCAAGTTCGAAGTCCCCGCCGGATACAATCTCGACGATTACTTCGAGCATGTAACCCGCGAAGGCTTCACCCGCCGCCTTACATGGTTGCGCGAGCTGCAGACCATGGGCCGGCTCAAGCATCCGCTGGAGGACTACGAAGCCCGCCTCGCACGCGAAATCGGCATCATTCGCCAGATGCAGTTCGCCGGATACTTCCTCATCGTTTGGGATTTCATCCGCTATGCCAAGGAGAACAACATCCCAGTCGGCCCGGGCCGTGGATCGGCTGCTGGAGCGCTGGTGGCCTACTCGCTGGGCATCACCGATATCGATCCCTTGCAGAACGAGCTGCTCTTCGAGCGCTTCCTCAACCCCGAGCGCGTCACCATGCCCGACATCGATATCGACTTCTGCATGAACCGCCGCAGCGAGGTCATCAACTACGTCACGCAGAAGTACGGCCGCGATCAGGTGGCGCAGATCATCACCTTTGGCACCATGGCGGCCAAGGCGGCGATCAAGGACTCCGGGCGCGCCATGGATGTGCCTTACGCCGAGGTCGACCGCATTGCCAAGATGGTTCCTGCGACCCTGAACATCACCATCGATGGTGCGCTGAAAGACTCGCCGCCGCTGGCGACGGCCTATCAGACCGAGCCGCAGACCAGGGAGCTGATCGACACCGCCAAGAAGCTGGAAGGTCTGGTGCGCAACTCGGGCGTTCACGCTGCCGGCGTCGTAATCTCGCCGCAGCCGCTTACCGACCTCGTCCCGCTCTATCGCACCAAGAACGACGAAATCGTTACCGCCTACGACATGAAAGCGGTGGAGAAGCTGGGCCTGCTGAAGATGGACTTCCTCGGGCTCACCACGCTCACCATCATCGACGATGCATTGCGACTGATTGAGCAGACGCGCGGCGAGCGCCTGCATCTCGAGCGCCTGGAACTCGACGACCAGACCACCTACGAGCGCGTCTTCCACACCGGACTGACCTCCGGTGTCTTTCAGTTTGAATCGCACGGCATGCGCGACGTCCTGCGCCGCTATAAGCCGACGGCCGTCGAAGACCTCACCGCCTTGAATGCGCTCTATCGTCCCGGCCCGATTCAGGGGGGCATGATCGACGACTTCATCGACCGCAAGCACGGTCGCAAGAAGATCGAGTACGAGCTGCCTCAGCTTGCGGCGGTTCTGAAAGAGACGCTCGGCGTCATCGTCTATCAGGAGCAGGTGATGCAGATCGCCAATCTGCTGGCCGGATACTCTCTCGGTGAAGCCGACCTGCTGCGTCGCGCCATGGGCAAGAAAGATCCCGAAAAGATGGCCAAGCAGCGCGAGCGCTTCGTTAAAGGAGCGGTCGAGCGCGGCTTCCCGACTAAGAAGGTCGAAAAGATCTTCGACCTGATGGAGCAGTTCGCGGGATACGGTTTCAACAAGTCGCACTCCGCCGCCTATGCATTGCTCGCTTACCACACGGCGTACTTGAAGACGCACTATCCCATCGAGTTCATGGCAGCGCTGCTGACGTCGGTCTCGTCGAGCACGGACGACGTGGTGAAGTACATCAACGAATGCCGGGAGATGGGTATCCCCGTCGAGCCGCCAGACGTCAACGTCAGCGACTGGTCATTCACGCCGCATGGAGAAGCCATTCGCTTCGGCCTCGGCGCGGTGAAGAATGTCGGCCAGCATGCAATCGAATCGATCGTCGCCGCGCGCAAGCAGCTGGGCCGCTTCACGTCAATCTTCGAGTTCTGCGAGAAGGTCGACCTGCGGCTGCTCAACAAGCGCGTCATCGAATCGCTGATCAAGAGCGGCGCCATGGATCAGCTGGGCCGCCGCGCGCAACTCATCGCCGTCGTCGACAGCGCTATGGAACACGCCGCCAAAGTGCAACGCGACTCTGCCATGGGCCAGCACGGGCTCTTCGGTGTCTTCGCCGATGAGGAGCCGCAGGCCAAAGAGAAGCCGCTTCCCAACATTCCCGACTGGGATGAGCACCAGCGCCTCGCTTACGAAAAAGAGATCCTCGGCTTCTTCATCACCGGGCATCCGCTGGAAAAGTATTCCGAGAAGCTGCTCGACTTCCACGCGCTGACCACCGGGGAAGTGCTCGAGCTCAAGTCCTCCACCGGTAAAGACGACACGCTGATTGGGGGCATGCTGAAGGGCATCCGGGTTGCCAAATCGAAAAAGGGTGACCTGTACGCGACCGGCCAGCTTGAGGACATGCACGGCTCGGTCGACATCCTCTGCTTCGCCGAGGCCTATCGCCGGCTGGGTGAGAAGCTCAAGCTCGATGTTCCCGTGCTGGTGAAGGGTGGGGTCAAAGTCGAAGAAGGCTCAAACACCAAGGTCCTTGTCGGCGACATCACGCCTCTGGAAACGGCGCAGCCCAGGCTGCCGCAAAACCTGCGCATCAAGATCAGCCTCGACAGCGCATCGGAGAGCACCATCACCAGGTTGCATTCCCTCTGTCAGGAACGGCGCGGCGATGCCAAGGTGCTGTTCGACCTGGAACGCGCGGGTGACTTCACGGTGGTCATGGAGGCGGAAGGCTATAATGTTTTGCCAGACCGAAATTTCATCAGCCGCGTGGAAGAGCTTTGTGGACGCGGCAGCGTGCGCGTGATTGACTAGTCCCTCCGCGCCTGTGCAACAGCCAATTCCCAAGAGGAAATCACCCGAATGGTGGAAGCTGCTTTCAAAGCGCAGACTGAACTGGAACGCATCGAGAAACAGATTGAGCAGTTGCAGGCAGCCGCCGGCGACAATGAAGACGCGCGCCGGCAGTTGAACGAGATGCAGCTGCGGCTTGATGCCCTGCGCCGTCAGGCCTCCGGCCAGGTCAGTGCGTGGGAGCGTACCGAACTGGCCCGCCATCCCATGCGGCCGTATCCCCTCGACTACGTCGAGCGCATCTTCTCCGACTATAGCGAGATTCATGGCGACCGCAGCTTTGGCGACGATCCTGCGATCGTAGCCGGTATGGCGCGCTTCAACGGCAGGGAAGTGGTCATCATCGGAACCCAGAAGGGCCGCGAAACCAAGCAGCGCATCTATCGCAACTTCGGGCAACCCAACCCGGAGGGTTATCGTAAGGCGCTGCGCGTGATGCGCTTTGCCGAAAAATGGCGGCGGCCGGTGATCACCCTGATCGATGTTCCCGGTGCCTATCCCGGACTGGGCGCCGAAGAGCGCGGACAGGCGGAAGCCATCGCACATAATCTGCGGGAGATGGCACGGCTAAAGGTTCCGTTCATTGCCACCATCACCGGCGAAGGCGGCAGCGGCGGTGCGTTGGCGGTTGCCGTCGCCGATCGCGTGCTGATGATGGAGAACAGCATTTACTCTGTCATTTCGCCGGAGGGTTGTGCCTCCATCATGTGGCGCGACTCGGGCAAACGCGAGCTCGCCGCGCAGGCCATGCGCATCACCGCCAAAGACAACTTCGAGTTAGGCTTCTGCGAAGAGGTAATCCCGGAGCCCCCCGGCGGTGCTCATAACGACTACGACGCAGCCGCCGCGGCGGTTGCGTTGACCCTGGAGAAACACCTCTCGGAACTGGAGAGCAAGCCCCTACAAGAGCTGCTCGACGCGCGCTACCAGAAGTTCCGCAAGATGGCGCAGTATTACGAGATGTGTGAGAGCGACGGCGATCGTCGCGATTGCAAGGTTCAAATTCGCATCATGCCACGGCTTCTTAGCACCGCAAGTCAAGATTCCTTGCGATAGCTCGACACAATCAACATCGTGTCTGGCGGCGCCGGTACCCGATGCTGGCATCGATACCCGAGGCTTGACAACTGCTAGGTGACAACTCTTTCCCATGTTCGTTGATGAAGCCAAAATTCGTGTGAAAGCTGGGGACGGCGGCAATGGCTGCATGGCCTTTCGCCGAGAGAAGTTCGTCCCGCGTGGTGGCCCGTCCGGGGGCGATGGCGGGCGGGGCGGCGACGTCATCATGGAATCCAGCGAACGCCACAACACGCTGGTACACTTCCGCTTCAATCCCGAGTACAAGGCCGAGCGTGGACGTCACGGCGAAGGCTCGAACAAAACCGGCCGCGAGGGTGAAGATGTTGTGCTGAAGGTGCCGGTTGGGACCATCGTCTACGACGAGCTGACCGGCGAGCTGGTGCACGACTTCTCGGAGCCTGACGATCGTGTGGTCATCGCGCGCGGCGGACGCGGCGGGCGCGGCAACGCGCAGTTTGCGACCTCGACTCATCAGGCTCCACGAGAGCACGAGCAGGGCTTTCCCGGCGAAGAGCGCACTCTGCGGCTCGAACTCAAGTTGCTGGCCGATGTAGGACTGGTTGGCTATCCCAACGCGGGCAAGAGCACGCTGATCTCGCGCATCTCGGCAGCGAGGCCCAGGATTGCCGACTATCCCTTCACTACGCTTCAGCCGAACCTGGGAGTAGTTGTGGTTGGCGAGATGCCTGACGAGCGCAGCTTTGTCGTCGCCGACATTCCTGGCCTAATCGAAGGCGCCAGCGAGGGCGCCGGTTTGGGGACGCAGTTTCTCAAGCACATCGAGCGCACGCGGCTGCTGGCCCATCTCGTGGATGTTTCCGATTCCAGCGGGCGTCCTGATCCGGTGCAGGACTTCGAGATCATCACCCATGAGCTGGCTAATTTTGGTGAAGGTCTCGACTCCAAGCCCACCATCGTCGTGGCCACCAAAATCGATGTTGCGAATCCCGACAAGCTCGCCAAGCTGAAGCGCTTTGCCAAGCGCAGGAAGCTGGACTTCTACGCGATCTCCGCGGTGACGGGAGAAGGCATCGAAGATCTAAAGTGGGCGATGGCGGATCGGCTGGAAAAGCTGAGGGAATCCGCTTCGAGCGACGAGTTGCGAGCGGGGAATTAGCTTCTCGCTCTTCGCCTTTCGCTTTTCACCAGAACTGGAAGCGCAGCAGCCTGTCAAACCTGAATTGCGGAGAATCAGATCTGGAGAAGCCTGGTGACTCAGGGGCGATGGGTCAAATCGGGCCTCCGGCGAAAGGCCGAGAGCGAAGAGCGAGGAGCATTCGCTCTGCTCACAGCTAATTGCTTTCGCAACTTACACTTGCAAACTGCCCGGGAATTTGAGAGTATCCGGTCAAGCCTCCCGGCCAAGCCTTAAATGGCTGCGAGGCAGGGGCGAACAGATGACCAAGGCAGACTTGATCGACGAGGTGTCACGGTTAGCGGAACTTACACGCAGAGACAGCGAGGTCATCGTCGAGACGATTTTCGAGAGTGTAGTACGCTCGCTACGCGCCGGCGACAAGATCGAGATACGCGGCTTCGGCAGCTTCCGCACGCGCCAACGCAAGCCGCGTGTGGGCCGCAATCCCAAGACCGGCGACCGGGTTGAGGTGCCTGCCAAGAAGATTCCTTACTTCAAGCCCAGCAAGGAATTGAAGGACCTGGTCAACACCTTCCACGAGCCGGCCGTAGAGACTCCGGTGCCGCCGCCAGCCGCGCCCGAAGGCACTCCGCAGGCGCAGGGGTAGCGAACCCTTTACCGCTCGTAAAGTTCGTCGCGGAGGAGGGCCGCTCCCAGCCCCTAGGTTCTGCTTCTCTCATCCTCTTCAGCGCCCTGCGCGAGCCGCCGAATACCCTTGTGTCTACGCAACCACTGCTCGATCTCTTCCGCAAGAACGGCAGGCATGGACCTGCCTTCCCGTGCGGTCGTGATCTTGACCTTTCGCAGATCGTCGTTGTCGATTTACAGAATGATGCTGGTCTTCATACAAGAACGTAGTCAAGCCGGACGATTATCTGTGCAGCCGCTATTTCCCATGACGTGCAATATCAGACAGGGAGATTCTGTTTTTCGCTACTGCTGCGGCTGCGGTGTCGGCTGCTGCTCGGCGTTCCGAAGTTCACCTTAGGCACTGCACGTGCGCCTTCTTCCGTCTTGAAGTAAGCATCGTCGCGCGTGAAGCCTGCGAAGTTGGCCACGATGTTATTCGGGAAACAGCCCAATGTAGGTGTTGTAGTTCTGCACGGCCTCGTTGTAGCGGCGCCGTTCGACGGCGATGCGGTTCTCGGTTCCGGCCAGCTCGTCCTGTAGGCGCATGAAGTTCTCATTCGAGCGCAGCTGTGGATAGTTTTCCACCACGACCAGCAGTCTGCCGAGCGCTCCATCGAGTTGCCCGTTCGCCGCAATCTTGTCCGCCGGAGTCTTCGCTCCGATCAACGCCGCACGCGCGGCGGCGATGTCGCCGAATACCTTCACCTCCTGGGCCGCATACCCCTTCACCGTCTCCACCAGGTTGGGGATAAGGTCGGCGCGCCGTTGCAGCACGACATCAACCTGCGACCAGGCGGCATTCACAGTCTCTTTCAGGCGGACCATCTCATTGCGATGGCCGACGTAGATGCTGCCACACCAGACAACCAGGATGACGATGATGATGAGTACGATGAGGAATGCTTTCATTTCCTAGCTCCTGTCAGGAAGTCGGTTGCCACTTCTTCTTGGGGACCCGCACATCCAACTCGTGTGCCACCCGTCCAATTGCGGCAAGGTAGGCATGATACAGCTCAAGGACACTGCGCGGCTGATTAGGATCGTTGCGCAACTCCAGAATTGAGCGCAGGGGCTGCGCGTCGAAACCAAATACCTCGGCCGCCTGCTCCAACAGCTTCGGTTTAGCGTGCGGCGTATCTTCGCCCAGCGCGATCAGGGCATGGCGGAACAGCGTCACCACACTGCTGATGGATTTGGCCAGCACCGTACGAAGCTCATCGGTATTTTCTGGCGCCAAGAGTAGGTGCTGTCGAAGCCGCAAGACGGTGGTGCGCAGCTCATGTTCCACTTCCACCCGGTGCAGGTTCATTGGGACGTCGATGGTGCTGGCGACGTCTTCTCCGGCGAGCGTGCGATGCGCGGTCTTGATATCCAGCAGCTCGATTGCGAAAACGTCGGCGGACTCCTGCAGCTCCTGCAACGTCATGATCATGGGCGGGCGCAGCTTCTGCTCATGACTCCACCAGGCAATCACCGGCGTCAGGGCTTGCATAGCACTCGGGCGCAGTTCCCGCAGCACAACAAGCAGGTTTACGTCGGAATATGTCTCGTGAAAGTCTTCGCGCGCCGCCGAGCCATACAGGACAACGGAAACCAGGTTCTCCCCACAGGCGGATTGCAGCCGCTGCACCAGTTCCTGAAGCTTGTCATCGGGTTTCTTCATCATCTTAACTTTCGCCGCATCGCGCCGACTAAAGTCGGCAGGGAGCTATAAAGGGCCTCTGTTCGGCACGACTCGAAGTCGTGCCCTGACGCGAATCTTCGCACACCATCTTCCAGGTTGATATGGACATCTGATCACTGATAACTGGCCACCGACTACTGTTCTACCAGCTTCCTCCGGCGCCGCCACCGCCGCTCAGGCCGCCACCAAAGCCGCCGAAGCCGCCACCACCGCCGCCGCCGAAACCGCCACCCCAGCCACCGCCGCGTCCCCAGCCGCCGCCCATGGGCGGCAGGAACACAACGGGAGGGACGCCCATGCCACGGCCGCGCAATCCCGAACGCGGGCCGCCTCCGCCCCCTCGTCGAATCAGCGCTCGGATGATGGAGAACAGGACGAAGATTGCGAGGAATACCACCCACCAGGGGAAGCTGTTTCCGCGGGCAGGAGCGCGTGGCCGATTCGGCACTCCGGTCAGTTGCACGCCTTTGTCGGCGGCAATCAACTGCGCGATCTGGGTCATCGCGGTGAGAATGGCTGCGCTGTAATCTCCGGCCCGGAGGCTGGGCACCATCGCCCGGCCAATGTCGCCGGCCCGGGCATCGTTGATGACCGGCTCAAGCCCATAGCCAACTTCAATCTTGTATTGCCGCTCTTTGGGAGCGACCAGCAACAACACGCCTTCGTCGGTCTTCTTGGGACCGACGCCGAGGTGCTGGTAGAGATCAACCGCATATTGCTCTTTGGTCTCGCCTTCCAGCGAGTTCACGGTTACGACCGCCATCTGCGCGCCCGTCTTCTGCTGGAGCTCGGTCGCCATGGCCGAAATCCTGGTGCGCGTCTCCGGCTGGATGACGTTGGCAAGGTCGATGACATAGCCGGTTGGCTTGATGTCGGCGACCTTCTCGGCCAGGGCGAGCGGCGCAAGAAGGCACAGCAATACCGCAGCGGGAACGAGTTGGCGGCGCAATCGCACGATCAGAGAAGTGAACTCACAGCTAACCGTAGAGTGCTCGCGCAGTGGTGTCAAATCCCGAGCTCGTGTACTGAGCAAGAAGAAGGGCCCCGGTCAGGGAGCCCTTTGCGTCCTGGTGGCACGGAAATCGCGAACCTAGCTTGAACTGGGATTGCGCTTTAGCGTTGGACGATCATCATCCGGCTGTGATCCGGGCGCGCCATTCGCCGGCGGATTGGAGGTCTGCTCACGCCGCAACGTCGGGCGGTCATTGTCGTTCTGGCCGTTCTGCACCTTGTGCCGGTTCTCGAGTGAGGCCAGCCGAGCCTTCACGTGCTCGAACTCCGAGGTGTCGACGACGTATTCGGGCCGCGGGGGCAGCACGTTCTTCATCTCCGCCTGAGCGTGGGCAACGCGGTCGGGCGTCATCGGGTGAGAAGAGAACGCGCGCGCCAAAGTACCCGGCTTCTTCTTCTCCTGCGCCTCGACCTTCTCGAAGAAGGAGATGAACGCCTGGGGGTCGTAACCCGCCTTGTACATGTACTCCATGCCGAGGAAGTCAGCCTCGGTCTCGAAGTTGCGCGAAAACTTCATGAAGGTCAATGGCACGCCAATACTGAGCGCGGCCTGCGTTCCCTCGTACACCGCCCAGCCTCCCGGCACGAAGATCAACGGGATGCTGGCCAGATTCACGATATTGCCGCGCGTCTGCTCACGGGCCACATGGCATGCGGCGACGTGCGCAATCTCGTGGGCCATGACACCGGCGAGTTCGGCTTCATCATCGGCGGCCAGGATCAATCCGGAATTCACATAGAAAAAGCCGCCCGGCAGCGCGAAGGCGTTGATTTCGTCCGTGTCAATGACCTTGATGGTGAACGGAACCTTGGCGTCGGAATTACGCACCAGGTTTTGGCCAATGCGGTTTACGTACTCCGTAACCACCGGATCCGTGATCAGCTTTGCGCTGTGTTCGACCTGCTGGGCATACTGGCGACCCATGGCGACCTGCTTGTCCAGCGAATACCAGTTGCCAATGCCCTTGTTGCAGCCCACGTTGCGATTGCCGATCGCGTCGAGATTGTCCATGGTGGACAGATTTGGGGCATGCTTGTCGTTCTTAACCTCAGGGGCATAAGCGCCGTCGTCGTTGCTGTTGCTATTGGTGCTGTTGGTGGAGGAGGTCGTGGACGAGGTACTGCTCGAGCTGCCGCTGCTCTGCGGATCGGTAGTCTGCGGAACCGTAGGAGGAGTGGAAGTCGTGCTTGCCGGCCCTGTTCCCGGCATCTGCGTCTGAGTGCCGGGCTGCGGAACTCCGCCGTATTGTGCGGCCGCGTTCATGCCGAACAGCGCCAGGGCCAATGCCGAACTTGCTACAAAGCGGAAATAACGCATCTCAATCTACCTCTTCCGGGGTTCGCAACAGCCACGAGCAGCAGGCGCACTCCAGCTACGCTAATTATCAACCCTAACGGAGCGAAAGTGTTGCAAGAATGATGGCAAAGTGACATCAGACGGACGGCTTTGTCTCCCTTCAGATAGACGCATGAGGGCCGGTGACGGTTACATCTCATTACGGATTCGGACCTGTCACCGCCTGGGTTCCTCTGTCCAGGGCCCGTCCAGGGCCAGCGCCACGAATGTTAGACTGAACATCGGTACCGTATGGCACAGATTCAGCGCAGGAAAACCTATACCGCCGTAATTGGCGGGGTTCGCGTTGGCAGCGATGCACCGATTGTGGTGCAGTCCATGACCAACACCGACACAGCCGACATCGATAACACCATCCGGCAGTGCGCCGCTCTGGCCCGTGCGGGTTCGGAGCTGGTGCGCGTCACGGTCAATAACGATGCGGCAGCGGCAGCGGTGCCGTACATCGTCGACGGACTCGACAAAATCGGGCTGCCGGTACCCATCATCGGCGACTTCCACTACAACGGCCATATCCTGCTGAAGAAGTATCCCGAGTGCGCGCGCACGCTGGCCAAGTACCGCATCAATCCCGGCAATGTCTCGATCGGCAAGAAAGACGACAACAACTTCCGCGCCATGATCGAAGTTGCCATTGAGAATGACAAGCCGGTGCGTATCGGCGTGAACTGGGGCTCGCTGGACCAGGCGCTGCTGACGCGCCTGATGGATGAGAACTCGAAGCTCGAGGAGCCGAAGGACGCGCGCGACGTGACCATGGAAGCCATGGTGCAATCGGCGCTGCGCTCGGCCGAGTTGGCTGTAAGCTACGGGCTGCGCAAAGACCAGATCATTCTCAGCGCCAAAGTCAGCGGAGTGCAGGACCTCATCGACGTCTATCGCGAACTGGCGCGCCGTTGCGAATACCCGCTGCACCTTGGGCTCACCGAAGCGGGCATGGGATCGAAGGGCATCGTCAGCAGCACCGCCGCGCTGGGCGTGCTGTTGCAGGAAGGCATCGGCGACACCATTCGCGTCTCGCTGACGCCGGCTCCGAACGGCGACCGCACAGAGGAAGTGCAGGTCGCGCAGCAGATTCTGCAGTCCATGCAGATTCGCAGCTTCACTCCGCAGGTCACGGCTTGCCCGGGCTGCGGCCGCACCACGTCTACCTTCTTCCAGGAGATGGCCGAACAGATCCAGAGCTACCTGCGCGAGCAGATGCCGGTGTGGAAGACCACCCACCTGGGCGTGGAAGACATGAAGGTCGCGGTGATGGGCTGCGTGGTGAACGGCCCGGGCGAGTCGAAGCACTCGAACCTCGGCATCTCGCTGCCGGGAACGTTTGAAGAGCCCAAGGCGCCGGTCTACGTCGATGGCCGCCTGATGACCACGCTCAAGGGCGACCACATCGTCGCCGAGTTCATCAAGATCCTCGATGACTACGTGGACTCGCACTACGCCAAGAGCGACAAGGCGCAGCTACAGACCATCTCGTAAAAAACGATTGGGATCGTCCTTTGTTTTGTTAATCTTAGGAAGGTGTCGCTTGTGAATTATTGTATCCAAACTAGTTACACATAAGATCTTCGGCGCCATTGGCAAACTCACCCAGCATTCCGCTTCGCTTCATGCTGGCTATCATCACACGTTCTCCGGGCTTGGATAGGGATTCCAACATTTTCGAGAGCGGACACAGAGAAGCGTCCTACTGATCCCCTGTTTTTCCGTGTTCTTTGTGTCCTCGGTGGTGTGGGTTGCGTCGTAAGTTTGTATGCCTGGCGAGGATCAAGTACCCGCTGTGATCCTGCCTGATTCCGCTATAATTCAGCTACTAATCCACCGGTAGGGGATGATGTCGGAAGTTCTCGCAGCCCAAACCACAACCGAAGAGGGGCTGCACGAAGCGCCACAACTGCACTACGAGCTCGAGCCCTGGGGGCGCGTATTCCGCCGGAATCTCGGCGACCTCATCTTGCGGCGCGAGCCTCCTCCGCTTGAGCTGACCGCCGAAGCCGGTCCGGTTCCGCCCGACATTTTCGTCGACACGAGCCTGAATTGGCGGCGCATTAGCGAGTCGTATGGCGGCCACATCATTCTGGTCGCGCTGGTGTACTTCGTTTCGGTTTCTTTCTTCCAGCGGCCGGTGCAGTTGCAGTCGCCGTTCGAGAACACGGAGATCTCGTATTATCCGGTGAGCGAATACCTGCCGCCGATTAACACCGGGCACAAGGGAGCAGCCAAGGTGCGCAAGGGCCAGCCCAAGCTGGCGAAGCAGGAGATCCTTTCGCTGCCACCGAATCCGGACAACCGGCAACAGACGATCATTACGCCGCCGCAGATCAAGCTGAACAAAGATGTGGCCGTACCGAACATCGTGGCGTGGACTCCGGTGCCTGCGCGACAGCCGATTGCGGCGAGCTCGCAATCGGTTGCACAGCTAAGAATTCCGGAGTTTCAGCAGCAGGTGGTTGAGCCGAGGGCCGACGTTTCGGGATTGAAGCCCAAGCTGCTGGTGCCGCCCGAGCTGCGTCCCACAGTGGTTGAGCCGCGCGCGGAGCTTTCGAAGCTGAACTCGGACTTGAAGGTCTCAACGCTGGCTGCGCCGTCGGCAGTCGAGCCTCCGGTGTCGGACAATCAACTGAAGCTGCCGACCGGGCAGCTCAACATGGCACAATTACAGCCGCAGGTGGAAGCACCCAAGCTGCCGGTTCCGGCGCAGCGGGCGAGCGGCGCGGGGCAGGCGGGAGCGGCTACGGGAAAGGCCGGGGTCCCGCCTCCACCCAGCATGCAAGGCTTATCGAACTCGCGCGGCCAGGGGCAGATGATTGCACTGGGACTGAGCCCGGCTGACGTGCGCGGGCCTGTCGAGATGCCGGGCGGCAATCGCAGCGGCGAATTCCATGCTTCACCGAGCGGCAAAGCCGACGCGCCGGGTACGCCGAACGTGAAGGGCGATGCTAACTCCTCTGCGAGCGGTCCGGGTGGTGGACAGGGGAAGGGCAACGGCTCAGGTGGAAATGGTGGTGGTCTGCCGCCGGGCATTACCGTGGGCAATCCGCCGCCGGGAGCGGCGACTTCGGCGGTGGCGGGCACTCCTAACGGCAAATCCGGCCAGCCGACTGAGGAGCAAAGACGCATCATCGCCGCGGCCATGGCGCCATCGATTCCGAGAACGACTGAGCGCACGCTGCCTCCGCCGTCGGTGCCGCCGGCGAACCCGGAGGAGGATACCATCGAGGCCCGCGTCTTCGGTAGGAAGAGATACTATTCGCTGGTGCTGAATACTCCGAACTTCAACTCGGCGGCAGGGAGCTGGATCATTCATTTTGCCGAACTGAAGCAGACTGATGACAAGACCAAACCGACCGCGCCGGTGGCTCTGAATGAAGTTGACCCGGCCTACACTCCTGATGCCATGCGCGACAAGGTCGAAGGCACAGTCACGCTGTATGCAGTGATCACCGCCGACGGCACAGTGACGGACATCAAGGTGCTCAACAGCCTCGATGATCGGCTCGACCACAGTGCCGTGCATGCGCTCTCACGCTGGCACTTCCGCCCGGGAATGAAGAATGGCGAACCTATCGCGCTGGAAGCGGTGGTGCAGATACCGTTCCGGTTAAAGAGGTATTAAAAGCAGTTTTCAGTGATCAGTTGTCAGTTGCCAGTCAAAGCCGCCGGGGTGTCGCCCGAATGAAAGACCCGATGCTGTACGTCAGTGATGCATAGAACGGCAGCGTCACGGTGAATTGCCCTCGACAATAGGAACGGAAACACTGCCCGAAAAAATGCTGCCATGCCGTCTCCGCAATCAGTGTGGAATACGGTTTCCAGGTAAGCAGGCTTATTAATAGCACCAGGGATGGAACGACCCAGGTCCATTTTGCTAGATCTGGCGCTGACAATCTGCGCGCGACAAGAGTTCCAAGCAGCAGCGCAGGGACCAGTTGGAACAAGAAGGGCCGGTGCACCAACGCCCACTGAATTGCCCGCAAATCAGCGCTAGGCGATGCGGTATTCCAAAGTAGCCATATAAAACCTGCGGCGATCGCCCCGACCACCATAGAGCCCAGAATCGCGGTCAGGAGATGTAGAGAGTAGCTGGTAACAAATCTAAGCGGGCCTGTGTCCGACTCGCGTTGTGCGGAGTTGCTCACGGTCGATTGATCGAGGAAGCGCGGCCAGTTGTCAGTTGACAATTCTTACCAGACCTAACCTCAGGCTAGGTGGAACACCGGTTTTGTTCACTGACAACTGACAACTGCCTTTACTGTGCGCCGCTGGCCTTGCGTGCTTTGGCGAACTCGTCGCCGGGGACCCAGCCGATCTCGCCTTTCTGCGAAGCGGCGTCCCATCCCAGGGCGAAGCCGAAGCGGGCCATGACGGCGTCGCCGGCGAAGTCCATGGAGGCGTGATACTCGTCGCTGGGATGATGGTAGTCGTTCTTGACGAACTCCTTCGCTTTGTCAACGCCCCACTCCAGATCGTGTCCCTTGTACAGATCGCCCTCGCCGATGGAGAAGGCCGGAATGCCGACGCGCGCAAAGCTGAAGTGATCGGAGCGATAGTAGTGGCCGGCATTGGGATTGGGATCGGGAATGATCGCCAATCCGAATTCCTTCGCCATCTTCTCCACCGTGGGATAGAAGGTCGTGCGTTCGGCTCCGGAGACCTGCACTTGTTCCGGCACGCCAAGCGGGGGAACGTCGTCGTAATTCAGGTCGAGCGAAAACTCCTTCGCGGGAATCGGCGGGTGCTTGCCGAAGTACTCGGAGCCGCGCAGACCCTGCTCCTCGGCGGTGACGGAAGCAAAGTAGACCGAGCGCGGTGGAGGCTTGCTTGGCGATGCTGTAGGCACGCGCAATCTCCAGCAGAATGCCAACGCCGGTGGCGTTGTCCTGCGCGCCGTTGTAGATGTTGTCGCCCGGCATGCCGGGGACGATTCCCAGGTGATCATAGTGCGCGCTGTACATCACCGCCTGGTCTTTGAGGTTGGCGCCCGAGCCGGGCAGCATGGCGACCACGTTGTTGGAATCGAAAGGACGAACCTTGCTGATGATGTGCGCCTTCAGCTTGGCGGGCAGCGGCTCGGCCTTGAAGCCGGGCTTCTGCGCGGCGGCGATCATCTCGTCGAGGTTCATGCCGCAGTCCTGCGCCAGCTTGCGCGCGACATCGAGCTGAATCCACGACGCGACCTTCAGCTTGGGCGCGAAATCGTTACGCAGATACGAGCGCTCGCCGCCCCAGGAGTTGCGCACCACCTCCCAGCCATAGCTGGCCATGTCGGTTTTGTGGATGAGAATGACACCGGCAGCGCCCATGCGGGCGGCTTCCTCGTATTTGTAGGCCCAGCGGCCATAGTAGGTGAGGGCCTTGCCGGTGAAGAAGTTGGGATCTTCGGAGGGCGGCTCGTTGACCAGCATCAGCAGGATTTTGCCCTTCACATCGACGCCGTCGTAATCGTTCCACTTGTACTCGGGAGCATCGATGCCATAGCCCATCCAGACGATGGGAGCGTCGATGGTCGTATCGGTCTTGCCGGTTTCATCCATGGCGACATAGTCGATGCGGTTCTTCAAGTTGAGCGGCGCGCCGTGCTGCGGCACGAGCTCGAAGGTGGTGCCGTCGTCGACGGTGGCAATGCCGACCATTGGGACCTTCTGCATGTACGAACCGTCATCACCCGCGGGCTTCAGGCCGTAGAGCGCAAATTCGGTCGCGATGTATTCGGCGGCGATGTCGCCGCCGCGCTGGCCGGTGCCGCGTCCTTCCAGCAGATCGCTGGCGAGAAACTTCACGTGGGCGCGAATCCGCTCGGGATTGATGGTGGCCATCGCCTGCTGCGCCTCCGACGGCAGGGAAGCGATGTGCGGTGCGGTGGTTGGAGAACTCGTTGGCGGATTACTCGCGGCGAGTAGAACGACCACAGCGACGGTGAGAACGAGTAGAGCCAAAACAACTTTGCGCATAAGGAAGGGCCTCACATATATTTCGCTGGCAATTGAGCAAACCAGACATTCTACGGCAATGGTTGCGCAACTTGAGGAAGTTAGAAGACGAAATAGAGCAGGTTTTCGAAAATGGGAATGAAGAGCAGACCCCTCGGCGGCTGAAGCCGCCTCGTGATGACAAAGCTGAAAAGAGGCGATTACGGCGCAGCTAAAGCTGCGCCCTTTCAAAACAAGGCAGGGACGATTCCCTGGCGGCTTTGGAAAGCTGCAGGCTTCAGCGCAAAGCACCAAGTGCTAACTGCTAATTGCTTTCCCTCAGCATCAGTCGCTCGATTCTGCTTGCACGGCCGGTAGCTGCATCGCAGTCGATCAGGCAGGCGCATAGGCGAACATCATCGGAAGCGGCTTCGAAGCGGCCCGGCATGTTGGTGAGGAAGCGCTGCAGAATCATCTCCTTCTGCACGCCGATCACGCCGTCGTAGGGGCCGGTCATGCCGACATCCGTCTGATACGCGGTGCCTTTGGGCAGGACATTCTCGTCTGCGGTGGGCACGTGCGTGTGCGTGCCCAACACGGCGGTCACGCGTCCGTCGAGGTACCAGCCCATAGCAATCTTCTCCGAAGTCGCTTCGGCGTGGATGTCAACCAGCACCACCTTGGCTGTGATCTGCTTCAGCAAGCTGTCGGCGACGCGGAACGGATCGTCGTTGCTGCCCATGTAGACGCGGCCTTGCAGGTTGACGACTGCGTAGTCGATGCCACTGCGCGTGCGTCCCTGATACCAGCCGTAACCGGGCGTTCCCTCGGGATAGTTCGCCGGGCGAATGATCCGACGGGCGAGGGAGGCCTCGTTTCCGTTGGCTGAGTTCAGGTAGTCGATAATCTCGCGCTTGTCCCAGACGTGGTTGCCGGTGGTGATGACATCGACGCCAAGCTCAAACAACTCTTCGGCGAGCTGCGGCGTGATGCCGAAGCCGCCAGCTGCGTTCTCGCCGTTGGCAATGGTCAGATCGACATTGTTTGCTTTCTGAAGCTCGGGCAGACGCTCGTGAACGATGGTGCGTCCGGGGCGGCCGAAGATGTCTCCGACAAAGAGAATACGCAACGCGTTCGCGCTCCTTTAAGAAATTTTGATGGTAGCACGCGGATCTTCAGGGCGGAGAAGAGCAGATCCCTCGGGAGCTGAAGCTCCTTCGTGATGACGAAGATTAGAAGGATGCGCATACGGCGCAGCTAAAGCTGCGCCCCTTCAAGACTGCCTTTACGGCGCGAGCCAAGCTGTGCGGAGGAAATCGTAGTTGCCGGAGGGATTCAGAGTGATGCCGTGTACGCGTTTGGTATGCACGATGATGTTGTCGTAGTACCAGAGGTTGATATAGGGCAAGTCTTGGGCGACGATCTGCTGCACCTGATCGAACAGTTTCTTGCGCTGTTGCTGATCGAGCGTAGCGTGCGACTCTTCGATCAGCTCATCGACTTTGGGGTTGGAATAGAAGGTGCGATTGGCGCGCTTGGGCGCGAAGCTCTTGGTGGCGAAGATGTACTCGAAGATGTCGGGATCGAGGTTGCCCCCTACCCAGCGCAGCGAATGAAGCTGGTACGCGCCTTTGGTAATGTCGGAGAAGAAGGTGGCGAACTCGTAGGTGTGAATGTCGAGGGCGATGCCCACCTCGCGCAGTTGCTGCTGCAGGACGGCCGCCAACAGTCGCGTCGACTCTTCCGTCGAAGTCTTCATCGCAAGGTGAAAGCGCACGCCGTTCTTTTCCGGGTAGCCGGCTTCATCGAGCAACTTGCGCGCGAGCGCGGGATTGTAGGGATAGCGGGCGACATCGCCATCATAGGCCCAGTGTTGCGGCGGCAGAACGCTGTAGGCAGGCCGCGCCTCGCCGCGCCAGAGGTAGCGAATGATGGGCTCAACATTGATGGAATAGGCCAGCGCGTGGCGAACCCGTACGTCCTTCAATGTGGGATCGCGCAGGTTGAGCGCCAGATAGGCGTAGATGGTTCCGGGACCGCGCAGGATTTCCAGGCCGTTGTCCTTTCCCAGCGCCAGCACCATGTCAGGCGTGAGCGCGTTGCTGACGACGTCGGCGCTGCGCTTGCGCAACTCCAGGGCGCGTGTGGTGGCGTCGGGAATCACGCGAAACTCCACGCGCTCCAGCCTGGCGGGCGTTGCCCAGTAATCGGGATTGCGCTCGATGATGACGTTCTTTTCCTGCTGCGCGCTGACGAAGCGAAACGGGCCTGAGCCGATGGGATGGCGGTTGAAGTCCTCGCCGCTGCCATAGGGCACAATGCCGATGGCGCCGTCGGAGACGTTCCACAGCAGCGACGCCATGGGTTCTTTCAGATGAAAGACGACGGTGTAGTCGTCGGGCGCGTCGATGTGATCGACGGCGGTGAAGGTACTGGTCTTGGAGGAGCGAAGCGTGCCGTTGAGCAGGGAATCGAAGGTCCACTTCACATCGCGGGCGGTAAGCGCCTGCCCGTTATGAAAGCGCACATCGTGGCGCAGATGAAAGATGTAGGTCAGGGGATTGGGAGTTTCCCAGCTCTCAGCCAACCAGGGTTGGAGCTGGAAGTGCTCGTCGCGGCGGACCAGCGAGTCGAAGAGCAGCTCATCGATGCGCTCGGATTGTGCATCGATACCCACACGCGGATCGAGGTTGGTGGGGCTGCTCTCGATGATCATCACCAGCGTGTTGGGGTTGGGCTTGCGGGAGCAGGAGGTTAAGCAAAGAGCCGCCACAATGAGGAGCAAGAGGGTCGCGACGTTAGGGAGTCTTCGACTCGTCGCCCAGCTACGGCGCACCCCTGGCTCACGATGACAGCCGGATTCCCCGTGCGAAAAACTACACATAGCTGATCTTGCCCAGGATGGCGGGCCGCTTGGCGCCGGTAGCGGAGGGGACGTTCGAGGGTGCGCGGTGCCAGGTCTGATATGCCAAGAGTGCAAAGGCCACGGCTTCCTTCGCTTCAGAAGGAATGCCGACCTCGTCCGTCGTGCGCAATCGAATTGGGAATTCGGCGAGGTCGGTGGCAAGCATCTGCATGAGCGTCGCGTTTTTGGTTCCCCCGCCGGAAACAATAAACTCGCGGAACATCGCAATTCCGGGCAGGTCAACTAGGTTGGGAACGCTGTCGGGGCAAAGTACGAACTTGCGCAGGGCGTGCGCAATCGACAGGGCGGTAAGCTGGGTGGCGGTGGCGATGACGTCGTGCTTATTCGCGTCTCCGCAGCGGCGCAGGAAGTCGCTCACAAATTCACGGCCGAACTCCTCGCGGCCTGCCGTCCGCGGTGGCAGCTGCTGGAAAAAAGGCTGTCGCAGCAGGTTCCGCGTAACCTGTCCAAGCGGCTTGCCGCGGGCTGCCAGCTTGCCGTTCCAGTCGAAAGGCCGTTTGAACAGCTCTTGTGCAACGGCGTCGATCACCATGTTGCCGGGTCCAGTGTCGAAAGCAATTACATCGTCAATGCGAGCCGCGCGTGGGATGGCGGTCAGGTTGGCGATGCCACCGATATTCTGGATAATGCGTCCCCAACGTTCGTGCCGAAAGAGAACGTAGTCGAGATAGGGAACCAACGGTGCGCCTTTGCCGCCGGCGGCCATGTCGGCGGGACGGAAGTCGGAAACGACCGGGACTCCGAGGCGCGACGCTATCACGGAACCGTCGCCGACCTGCCAGGTGCAGGCAATGTCACGTCCCAGGAAGAGGATCTGGTTGCCCTGATGATAAATGGTCTGGCCATGGCAGCCGACCAGCTCACATTGGTAGCCGCTCTTGCGCTGGGCCGCTTTCACAGCGTCGGCGTAGAGCTCACCGAGAAAGAAGTTCAGGCGGGAAAGCTCGGCGACGCTGGTGACCGCGTTCATGGTGTCGAGGACGTACTGGCGGACCTTGCGCAGGTAGGGCACGTGATGATGCGCCAGCAGTTCCAGGCGGCACTGGATGCCGCGTCCTTTGATTTGCACCAGCGCGACATCGATGCCGTCGGCCGAAGTTCCGCTCATCACGCCGGCAACGATCAACGCAAGTCCCCGGCGGATGTAGTCAGGCGCACTTCTTCGACGAACTCCCAGATGTGGCGGCAGAGCTTGTCGACCGTTTTGGGAGTGGGCCGTGGAGCCGGGCGCTCGCGAAGCTCGGGAGCCTTCTTCTTGAACTGCAGCACGCGCTTCGATTTCTCGGCGACCAGCCTGGCAAATGCGCGATCAGATTCGGCCCGCTTGTATACCGCCTCGAACGCTCGCGAGACGTGCTCCTCTTTATGGCAGACGAGCATGAGGTCGCTTCCGGCAAGAAGAGTCTGGATGGCGGCTTCTTCGATCGGCGCCGCCGAAAGCACTCCGCCCATTTCAAGGTCGTCGGAGACGACCAGCCCACCAAAGCCGATCTTCTTCTTGAGAATGCCGGTGATCCACTCCTTCGACAGCGAGGCGGGCAGCTTGTCCTGGGTCACAGCGGGATAAGAGGCGTGCGCCACCATCACCATTGGGAAATCTTTTCGGAGCTCACGATAGGGATGCAGGTCTTCTTTCCACAGCCGCTTCCAGGGCTTGTCGATGGCCGGCATCTCGAGGTGGCTATCGAGGCTGGCTTCGCCCAGGCCCGGGAAGTGCTTTCCGCAGCCCAGGACGTGGGCTTTGCTCAGGCCGCGCAGGAACTCGCGCGCAAACCGGGCCGTGAGCCTGGGATCCTCGGAGACTGTGCGCGAGGCGAGCACCTTTTGTGACGGCGGGAGGCGAAGGTCGACGCAGGGGGCGAAGTCAGTGTTGAAACCCAGAGCCCGGACTTCCTCGCCAATGAGCCTGCCGAATTTGCGGAAGAGCTTGGGCGAGCGGGTGGCGGCGACGTCGGCGACAGCGGGGACCGGGGCGATGGCGTCGCGCAGCCGGTCGACGGTACCGCCCTCCATGTCGACGCAGAGGAACATAGGCGTAGGCACAGCTTTTTGCGCATGGCGCAGCAGAGCGTGGACCTGGGCGGCTTCTTCGACGTTGCGCTTGAAGAGAATGATGCCGCCGGGATGCAAGCCGGCAAAGGTCGAGCGCAGCCTGGCGGAGACGTCAATTCCGTCGAAGCCCATGATGAGCAACTGTCCTACCTGCTGGCGAAGGTCGAGAGGGTCACGGGAAGGCATGGTGCGATGGTGAAACAAAGAAGTGTATCGCGAATGGCAAGAAAAAGACGCAACCACGGATTACCACGGATTTGCACGGATCAGAAAAGACAAGAAATCTGAGGAAAAAGCTCGCCAAGGATTCACATGGAGGGACACGGATCAGGATCTCCGCTCTGACTTCTGCTCGCCGGATCCGTGTGATCCGTGCAAATCCGTGGTCAATCCCCTACACCGGGTTGCGCAGCTCGGGCTCCTCGACTTCGGCGGTCGGGGCTGCGGTAGGGGTGTCTTCGAGTTCGCCGCCTTCGCCGGGAGCGAGGAAGAGGTTCTGCTCCAGGCCGTGCTGCCGGGTATAGAGGTCGTAGTATCGCCCGCCAAGGTCGTAGAGCGATTCGTGGGTGCCGCGCTCGACGATCTGGCCGGCTTCGACCACCAGAATCTGATCGGCGCGGCGAATGGTTGAGAGGCGGTGGGCGATGACGAACGTGGTGCGGCCATGCATCAGGTAGGACAGGCCCTGTTGAATGAGCGCTTCGGATTCGGAGTCGAGGCTGGATGTGGCTTCGTCGAGGATCAGGATGCGTGGGTTGGCGAGGATGGCGCGCGCGATGGAGACGCGTTGGCGCTGGCCGCCAGAGAGCTTGACGCCACGCTCGCCGATGATGGTGTCGTACTTTTGATCGAACTTCTCGGCGAATTCGTCGACGCGCGAGATTCGGCAGGCGCGCAGGATCTCGTCTTCCGGCGCGTCCGGCCTGGAGAAGGCCACGTTCTCACGGATGGAGCCGTCGAAGAGGAACGAATCCTGCAGCACCATGCCAAGCTGCGTGCGATAGGAATCGAGGCGCACCGTGGCGAGGTCGAAGCCGTCGACCAGGACTCGGCCGGAGTTCGGCTTGTGGAAGGCGGCGATCAGTCCGATGATGGTCGACTTACCTGAGCCGGAAGAGCCGACGAGAGCAGTCACCGTTCCCGGGCGTGATTCGAACGAGATGTTGTGGAGAACGGTCTTCTTGGCTTCGTAGGCAAAAGTGACGTCGTCGAAAGCGATGTCTCCCTTGATTGGCGGCAGCACCAGGGTACGGTCAGGATCGTTGTTCTCCGGCACCTCGTCCAGCACCTCGCGCGTGCGCTCCAGCCCGGCGATGGCTTCGGTGATCTGGGTGCCGATCCCGACCACCTGAAACAGCGGAGCCGCGAGGTAGCCAAGAAACATGGTGTAGGTGAAGAAGCCGCCCAACGTGAGCTTGCCAGCCAGAATCTGCCGCGTACCCATGAACATGACGATGGCGCCAATCATGCCCATGAGCATGGCTGACGACAGGCTCATGACAGACGTCGCGGTGAGCGTCTTGAAGACGTTCTGAAGCAGCCGTTCGACGCCGAGGCTGAAGACGGCGTGCTCACGGTCCTCGGCGTGGTAGCCCTTGATGACGCGAACGCCGCCAAGCGACTCGGTGAGCCTGCCCGTAACTTCTGCGTTGATTTTGCCGCGCTCGCGGAAGATGGGACGGATGGTGCGGAAGGCCTTGCGGAGTCCTACGCCGAAGACCAGCAGGAAGCCAAAGGCGATGCCGGTCATGACGGGGCTGATGCGGATGAGAACGATGAAGGCGATGACGGCGGTCATCAATCCGCCGACAAAATCGACCAGGCCGGTGCCGATCAGGTTGCGAACGCCTTCGACGTCGCTCATGATGCGCGAAACCAGCATGCCGGTCTTGTTGGCGTCGTAATAGGAGACGGAGAGGCGGCCGACGTGCTCCTGTACGCGGCGGCGGAGTTCGGCAATCAGGCGCTGGGCGGCTTTCGACAGCGTTTGGGTAAGGGCGAACGAGGTCAAGCCCTGAATGACGGTGGCGAGCAGCACGATCCCCACCAGCGGGTAGAGAAGTTTTATGTGCCGTTTGCCGATTACGTCGTCGACCAAATACTTGGTCGAAGCCGGCAATACCAACCCGGATACCCGGTTGATGACCATCAGCACCAGCCCCAGCGTGAGCAGGGCGCGGCGAGGATGGATCAGGGACCAGATTTCCGGCAGGGCCTTAAAGACCTCGGTCTTTGGCTTCGCGATTGGTTCGGGGGAATGCGCCATTTAACCTCGTATTGGATTCCGACGGGACTACTATGGGCGCGAAAAGTCCAGGTCAGCAAGAGCCGCAAGCGCTGGGTGGGGCATCTATTAAGTGAACGACATCCTGGAGTGATGACACCTTCGGGGGATACGCAAAATCTCCGGCAAGGTGCACATAAGATACACAGGCCGTTGAGCAGGATGAATTATTGGCAAATCGGGCGCAAGCCCGGTGGTAACATTGTGGGTAATTAACGGAGGGAAATGTGGGGTCACCATATGGCTTCGAGCTGGTAGAGAACTGTGTCATATGCAAGCTGCGTAGCGACAGTTTCTTCTGCTCCCTTCCAAAGTCTTCCTTAGAAGCATTCGACAAGATCAAATACACAGCGTCCTATCCGGCGGGAGCGATCCTGTTTGTGGAGGGGCAATCGCCGCGCGGGATTTACATGCTCTGTAAAGGCCGGGTCAAGATGTCGACGACCTCGGCCGAGGGCAAGACGCTCATTTTGAAAATTGCGCAACCCGGTGAAGTGCTGGGAATGCACGCCACGGTGTCAGGTAATGCCTATGAAATTACGGCCGAGACCGCGCAGCCTTGCCAGTTGAATTTCATCAAGCGTGACGATTTTCTCCGTTTTCTTCAGGAACATGGCGATGCCTGCCTGAAGGCGGCCCAGCACCTGAGCCGCGACTGCCAGAGCGCGTATCAGCAGATTCGCAGCCTGGGACTGTCTCACTCGGCCCCGGAGCGGCTTGCCCGCCTGCTGCTGGAGTGGACTGCGGCCAGCCCGGACAAGGCCGAGCCGAAGGTGAAGCTGGCGCTGACCCACGAAGAGATCGCGCAGATCATTGGAACCTCGCGCGAAACCGTCACCCGCGTGCTGGCGGACTTCCGCAAGCGGCAGATTGCGGTACTCAAGGGTTCGACCTTACCATCCGCAACAAGGCGGTTCTGGAGAGACTGGTAGGCGCATAGCCTGTTATCGGGTCCCTTCAGTCTTTTCGCGCCGCAGCTCTTCCATCACCGACGTGATCAGCTCTTTCGCGTCGGTAATACCCTTCATCACAATCTGAATGTCCATGGCAGGTTTGCCCGGCTGGCGAGCGCTTTGGCAATAGACGCCGTGCTGGCCGACCATGGTCAGGGCATCGGTCAAGGCGTCGAGGGCTACGGCCAGACGTCCTCGCGGTTTGCCCATCATGAACTCGTAGTGCTCCAGTTCATCTCGCTTTTCGTCCATCACGCTCATGGGCTCGATTGTAACTTCAGCGGCGGCGGTGAATAATAGAGCGACCGGGTGAGATTGGAACCGTGTGGGGAGAGAAAGAATGAATTCGAGTCGTTGGCGTCTGCTGATCGTGGTGAGCGTTGTCGCAATGTCTGCCGTAATGGTGGCACAGCAGAAGCCTCTGCTGAGTCCTCCGGGAGAAGCTACCGTCAAGTTCGATGACGGCAAGACCATCACGATCAAGTACAGCCGCCCTTCCATGCGGGGCAGAAAAATTTACGGAGGCCTGGTTCCGTATGGGCAGGTTTGGCGCACTGGCGCAAACGCCGCCACCAGCCTGAGCACCGACGTCAATCTCGAGATTGGCGGTACGGCGGTCCCGGCGGGCAACTACACGCTGTATACGATTCCGAGCGAGAGTTCGTGGCAACTGATCATCAACAAGCAGACGGGGCAGTGGGGAACCAAGTACGACCAGTCGCAGGACCTGGCGCGCATACCGATGAAGGTTGGCCAGCTGCCGGCTGGGCTGGAGATCTTCACCATTGCGCTCGACAAGACGGGCGCGAAGTCTGCCGTGCTCAAGCTTGATTGGGAGAACACAACTGCCAGCGTGAACATCAGCGAGAAGTGAGCCGGGGTTCCGGTTATCCAAATTGCAAACCCATTGCAACTGAATGTTCACAGAACCTAAGCGCACCAGCCCGACGTACGACGAAAGTTGAGTAACAAAATAGCGCCCGGCACGAATATTCGATGCGGCTGAGCGGTTTGTCCAGTACTATAGCCTGACTCTGAATTGGAGAAATCTCCCTTTACATGAAATCCTTGCGCCGCGCGTGCCGACGCTTACCCTGGTTGTTTGTTTTGCTGGCGTGCCCGGCGCTCTGCCTGGCGTGTGAACAGATTCCCGCGGGCCAGACGGTCTGGATCCGCCTCACCTCACCGGTATCGACCTACAGCGCCACACTCGGCGATCTGGTTCATGGAGTGGTCACCGAAGAGGTGGTGTGCGGTGGCGAAACGGTGATTCCGCTGGGCGCATCGATACAGGGTACGGTGCAATCGGTGAGGAAGGTGGGGCTGGGCTTCCGTCACGAAACGGCGGCGTTGAAGTTCGAGATCAACCAGATCGAAGTTGCTCCTGACACCACGCTGTTCGTTGCCGGCGAAATAGCCGAGATTGACAACGCGCGCGAGGAAGTCTCCAACGGCGTGGTGCATGGCATTCGCAGTACCAACACTCTGCAGGGGATGGTCACCAGCCGGTTCAAGTACCTGCCGAGGCTGAATCCCTACCCCGACCTTGGGCTGCTGGTCTTCAAAGCCACATTCCCCATTTTTCCCGAGCCGGAAATCTACCTGCCGGCAGGAGCGGACATTGAAGTGAAACTGACCGAGCCGGTGATCGAACCGCCTTCGGTCGGGATCGCCGAAACTACGCAGATCGATGCCATGGATCCGGCAGAGCTGCGCGCGCTGGTAGCGTCGTTTCCTGAGCGGTCGACGACGACGAGCATGGCCACCGCCGACATCGTGAACTTTGCCTTCATCGGAACGCAGGAACAGCTTGCATCAGCCTTCGAGCACGCCGGGTGGGAAACGGCAGACCCCATCAATCGCCACAGCATCGCGCGGAACGTTTACGCTTTTCTCAAGAACACCAGCTACCCCAACGCGCCAATGCGCCCGTTCCTGCTGGATGGCGAGGTTCCTGACATGAATTGGCAGAAGAGCCTGAACACCTATGCCCAGCGTGACCACATGCGGGTGTGGGAATGGGAGGGAACGGCCAGTACCGGCCCGGTCTTTCTGGGGACAGCCACGCATGATCGAAGTGCCGGCATTTCCTTCAAGCACCGTCAATTCGTACACCACATCGACGTCAACATCGACGCCGAGCGCAGCAAGATCGTCCGCGACCTGCGCGCTGCGGGATGCGTGAAAGCGGTGTATTTCGTGCCGCGCAGCGGTATTGCCCCTTCCGGCTTCAACAACATCGGCGACCCGATCACGACGGATAGTGCCATTGCCGTAGTGGAACTCAAGGACTGTCACGCGGTCGTGCCGCAGCTTGCCTCCGATCCCCAGCCGGCGCCATTTAAGCCCGGCAATGTTGTTTTCCGCTATCTCCGTCGCGACGTGCTGACGGTGCGAAGCGATCTGTGGCGGGCAAACATGATCTACGCCACCTACGATGTGCTGCGCATGGGCTTGCATGCGTGGAAGCACCGCGGAAGCGCGACGCTTGCCGGAGCGGCCCCTGAAAAGCCGAAGCCGGATGAAACCCACACGTCTGAGTCTGTTTCGGGAAGTTTGCCGTAAGCCTCAAGGCAATTGATCGCAGGCGTTGTTACCCTTGCGGCCAGTGATGCGGCCCATGCGTTACTCTCAAGGAACCTTGCAACACCTTCCTTTCCTCCCCGCGTCAAAACCTTATAATCGAACGAAGGCTGATCGACCCGAATGAATTATTTTTGTGCCCTGCTTTCCATTGCCATCGGCGGCGAAATCACGAGCCTGATTGAGACCAGCGGCCTGGTCGCCAAGACAGTGCTCGTCATCCTGCTCTTCTTCAGCGTGGTGTCGTGGGCGATCATCTTCGCCAAATGGGGATTGTTCCGCCGCGCCCGCCAGCAGAGTAACCGGTTTATCCGCGCCTTCCGCAAGTCGCAGCGCATCCAGGACATCTCGGCAGTGGCCGAGCAGTTCAAGCCGAGCCCGCTGGTAGCGGTCTTCGAGGGCGCTTATGAGGAGTTACGCCGACAGGCGCCGCTTCCGCTGCGCATGCCGGCCGTGCAACGCGCCACACAGATCGCGTCTTCCGAGGAGCTGACGCGCTTGGAGAGCCGTTTGCCATGGCTGGCGACGACCGGAGCGGTTACACCATTTATCGGCTTGTTCGGCACCGTGTGGGGCATCATTGACGCCTTTCACGGATTGGGCATGGCAGGGGCGGCAACGCTGCGCGCGGTGGCGCCAGGCATTTCCGAAGCGCTGATCACCACAGCTGCCGGACTGTTTGCCGCGATTCCTGCCGTCATTGCCTACAACATGTTCATGCAGCACATTCGCGAATTCGGCTCCCGCATGGACGATTTCGGGCTGGAGCTGATGAACGAGATTGAACGCGCCCAGGCAGGCAGCGTGCGGCCGATGCCTGAGATTGTGGAGCGCCGGTAATGGCATTTACCAGCCCGCAAGGCCGCACCCAGAGTTCGTTGTCGGACATCAACGTCACGCCGTTTGTGGACGTCGTGCTGGTGCTGCTCATCATCTTCATGGTGACGGCGCCGGTCTTGCAGTCGGGCATCGAGGTGCAGGTGCCGCGTACGCGGACGGTGAAGCAGATCACAGAAGAGCGGCTGGTGATCAGCATCAACCGCCAGCAGCAGGTCTTTCTCAACAACGATCCGGTGAACATCAACGAGATCGCGGCGAAGCTCCACGAAAAGATTCGCGACCCGGAGGGACAGGCGATCTATGTGCGGGCAGATGAGAATGTTCCCTTCGGCGCATTTGCCACGGTGATGGATGCGGTAAAGAGTTCGGGAATCACCAACGTGAGCATCGTCACCCAGCCGCTGGATGAGCATGGCAGCCGACGCTGATATTTTCGATGGCGACACCAGCCTCCGCAAACCTCTAATCGGCTCCTGCGCACTGCATGCCGGGATCATAGTTTTAGCGATTTTTGGATACCTGATTCCGAGCGGACGCGGCGAGAGCTGGGGGGGCACGAACGGCGGAGGCGGCGCGATGAGCGCCACGCTGGTGAGCAGCGTTCCTTTGCCGGCGCCGTTGACGCCGACGGAGAACGTGCTGGCCAATCCGTCCAAGGGCCTGTCGCAGTCGCTGCCTTTGGCAGTGCCGAAGCTCGAGGACCTGAAGGCAATTCCGATTCCGGAGAGCAAGGCGACGCTGAAGAAAGAGCAGAAGCGTGAGTCGACAGAGAAGAAAGCGTCACCAAAGCAGGTGGCAAAGGAAGTTAACAACCAGATTCCCTTTGGACAGGGCGGCCCAGTCAGCGGTCCCTACGGCGCTTTCACTTCCGGAGCGACGAAAGGAGGATTTGGATTTCAGGGTGGCAGTGGAGATTTTGGCAGCCGCTTTGCCTATTACGTCGATATCGTGCGGCGCAAGGTGTCGGAAAACTGGCTTAAATATGAAATAGACCCTCGCATAACCGACGCGCGGCGCGTCTACATATATTTTGAGATCACTCGCTCGGGTCAGCCGGTGAACATCAGGGTCGAACAGTCGAGCGGTATTCCTTCGCTCGATCTGTCAGCCGTACGGGCCCTGCAACGCATCGATACTTTTGGACCGCTACCCACCGGCTATAACGGAAATTATGTGTCGGTGGAGTTCTGGTTCGATTATCGGCGCTGACTTTTCGAACGGCGCTTGGTATGGTCGAGTCTGGGCAAGTGGCGCGATTGCAGCGTGTCTTAACGAGCTTCCTATAGCGCTCGAGGGGGGACGTACCCCGCGAGGCATTAGCCGTTCGAGTTGCCGAGTGAAATCGGCTTGGAGCCCAACCGAGAAGTTTGCGGCGCAGGAAAGAATGCGGTCGCTTTAGTTGTGTTTGGACTTTTCATGAAACGATTGGCGATTTTTGCGGTATTGATGGTTGCCGGCTTGACGCTCAGCGCGTTGGCCCAGGACTGGATTCGCACCGGAACCGGTCTCGGCGTGGAGAAGATTCGTATGGCGGTGCCCGACTTCAAGGTCAACGCCAACCAGGGTAACGTGCAGAACCTGGCCACGACGTTCAACCAGACGTTGTGGAACGACCTGGAAATGGCCGGTATTTTCGACATGGTGGGGAAGAGCTTCTACCCCATGGCGCCGCCGGGAGTTCCACAGGACGTTCGCCTTAAGGACTGGGACCAGCCGCCACCGAACGCGAGCATGCTGGCCTTCGGCAACCTGGGTGTCGAGGGCGGCTACCTGAGTGTGCAGGGCTGGCTGTTCGACGTGAAGAACGAGCAGTCGCCGCAAATTCTGGGGAAGCAGTACCGCGAGGAGGCGAGCGACGACAACGCGCGCCTGATTGCTCACCGCTTCGCCGACGAGATCATCTTCCGTCTGGGCGGCGGTGTCCCCGGCATCGCGGAAACCAAGATCTACTTCATCAGCAACCGTTCGGGTCACAAGGAAGTCTGGCAGATGGACTACGACGGAGCCAACCAGAAGCAGATCACGCATAACGGAAGCATCGCGCTGTCGCCGCACGTCTCGCCCGATGGAACACGCATCGCTTATGCCGGCATCATGAAGGATGGCTGGCAGATTCAGATGTGGTCGCTGGTGCTGGGACGCAACGTCAGCTTTCCGCGTTTCAATGGAACTAACCAGTCGCCGGCGTGGTCATCGGATGGCAGGACCCTGGCGTTCGCATCGTCGTGGAGCGGGCACTCCGATCTGTACCGCATCGACAGCAGCGGCGGTGTGCCGCACCGGTTGACCAACGATCGTGGGCCCGACGTCTCGCCCTCATGGAACCCTAAGACCAATGCGCAAATTGCCTTTGTCAGCGGACGCACTGGCTTGCCCCAGATCTACACCATGGCTGCAGACGGCACCAACGTCGTGCGAATGACCGACCAGGGCTATGCGGTGTCGCCGTCATGGTCGCCAAACGGGCAGTTCCTGGTCTTCGCCTGGGTCCGGCACTATGGACCGGGCGCACCGGGAGCGAGCGATATCTATCTGATGGACGTGGCCAGCCATCAGTGGGTGCAGTTGACCCACGACGGCGGCCACAACGACTTTCCTTCCTGGGCCCCCGACGGACGCCACATCGTGTATCAATCGAATCGCTCGGGCCGAACCCAACTCTACATGATGCTGGCCGACGGAACCCAAAACAAGCAGTTGACCACCAGCGGCGAGAATTCGCAGCCGAACTGGGGAAACAAATAGGAGGATGAGAAGTGAAACTCACCAGAATGAAGTGGTTTGGGCTTATTCTTGCGCTGGCAGCCGCTCTAGCAGTTAGCGGATGCGGAAAGAAGAAGGTTGCAACAGCGCCACCTCCTCCACCGCCACCCGTGCCCGCGCCTACGGCAACGCTTACTGCCAATCCAAACACCATCAACCCGGGCCAGTCCTCGACCCTGACGTGGAGCACCACCAACGCGACCGATGTCTCCATTGACACCCTGGGCAAGGTCGGCCCAACCGGTACAGTGCAGGTGGTGCCCAGCGAGTCGACGACCTATCGCCTGGTCGCCAAGAACGAGAGCGGAACCCAGGAGGCAACCGCGCGGGTTACGGTGAATCCGCCAGCGGCGCCCGCACCGGTGAAATCCAATGCGGCCGATGAGCAGCTGTTCATGGACAACATGAAGGATGTGTTCTTCGACTACGACAGCTACGACATCGGCGGGCGCTATACTGCGGTCCTGCAACAAGACGCGAGCTTCCTGCAGGCGCATCCCGGGATCAACTTCACCATTGAAGGGCACTGCGATGAGCGCGGCTCAACCGAATACAACCTGGCGCTGGGCGACAACCGCGCGCTGGCGGCTAAACAGGCGCTGATCTCCATGGGGATCTCTGCGAATCGCATCAAGACCATCAGTTATGGGAAGGAGAAACCCTTCTGCACGGAGAGCACCGAGGCTTGCTGGGCGCAGAACCGCCGGGCGCACTTCGTGTACAACCCGTAGGTAAGATGGATGAGGCGAAAACCTGCACGCGGGCCCGGCTCTGACCGGGCCGTCGCGGCATTGGTCACTCGCACCGGATTTGCGTTGGGGCGGGAGCGGGCTCCCGTCCATTGATATTGCGCCCAAACTCGACATGGCGCTAAGGAATTGCAATGTATCGAAAACAACTGACAACACTGGCCGCTATCGCAGTGGTGCTCACCGCCGCACATCCCGCATTCGGTGTCGCCAAGGAGATTATCCAGCTACAAACGCAGGTGCAGACGCTATCGGACCAGGTCGCCCGCCTGCAGCAATCGATGGACGAGCGCATGGGAGTGCTGCGCAATCTGGTGGAGCAGAGCGCCGACAGCGTCAACAAGATGAGCGTAACGGTCAACGACCTGCAGCAGAAGCTCACCAGCCAAAGCGGCGAGAATGGGCAGAAGCTGGACCAGGTTTCCAGCCAAGTGCAGGCGTTGCACGACAGCGTGGACGAATTGAAGTCGCGGCTGGCGAAGGTCAGCAAGCAGCTCGACGACATGCAGAACGGCGGGCAGAACCTGATGGCAGGACAGCCCATACCGGGGGCCGCAGGCGCAGTTCCCGGTGCAACGGGTGCGACTGGTACAACTGCGGCCCCGGCAGCGCCTCCGCCGGACGCCTTGTACAACAATGCGCTACGTGACTATAACGCTGGGAAATATGATCTTTCCTCGCAAGAGTTCAACGATTACTTGAAGTATTACGGAAACACCGATCTGGCTGGCAATGCCCAGTTCTACCTGGCCGACATCGAGTACCGGCAGGGCAACTTCGACGCGGCAGTGAAGGACTACGACAAGGTGCTGGAGCAGTATCCTAGCGGCCAGAAAGCCGCGGCGGCGCAACTCAAGAAGGGCTACGCGCTGCTGGAACTGGGTCAGAAGGATGCCGCTGTGCGCGAGTTGAACAGCCTTATCCAGCGCTATCCGCGATCGATTGAAGCCTCACAGGCACGCGACCGGCTGCGCAGGCTGGGAGTGGGCAGCTCGCGGTCGCACTGAGCCCCCGTAGAGCAGGTTCACGCTTTCTTGCGCTTGGCGGGTGATGCTGTTTTGCGCTTCGCATTGGCTTTGGTTTTGGCCGCCGATTTCTTCCGGGCGACCGTCTTCTGCGCTTTGCCGGCTGCTTTGGACGGTTTCGCGGGCTTCGCCGGAGTGACGGCAGAAGCATCAATGGCGGCGAGCTTCTCAAGGGGCGGCAGCTTCTGCTTGAGCTTCAGCACGGGCGCGAACAGGTCGCCGTGCTTCTTCACCCGCTCCAATACCTGGGCCGAATCGAAGACCAGCAGGTTTGCGTCTTTCTTTCTCAGACAGTTCTCAACTTCGTCCCACGTCACCGGCGTCGAGACCGTCGGCCGCTCTTTGGCGCGCAGCGAGTAAACACAGATCGTCGTCTTGTGATCGTCGTTCTGGCTCCAGTCGACCAGCACCTTGCCCACGCGCAGCGACTTCTTCATGTCGGAAACAACCAGGTCGCGATGCTGCTTCTCCAGCAGGCGCGCCAGCTCGTGCGCGAACGGCTTGGTCTCGTCGTAGGTGACAGGCGTGTGGAGCGGGACATAAATCTGCAGTCCCTTGGAGCCCGAGGTCTTGGCGAAGCTCTTGAGGCCGAGCCGGGCAAAGACATCGCGCACCCACAGCCCTACCTGGCAGCACTGCACGATGTTGGCGGGCGGACCGGGATCGAGGTCGAAGACGATGAACGTCGGGCGCAGGATGTCTTTGCCAAGCGACAGGCTGGTGTGCAGTTCGAGGTCAGCCAGGTTCGCCGCCCAGACCAACGTCGGCACGTCCTGCGCCAGGCAGTATTTCATCCACTTGTTATTGCCCGAGCTCCAAACAGGCGCCACCTGCACCCAATCCGGACGATGCTCAGGGCAGTTCTTTTCGTAAAAAAACATGCCGTCCACGCCATTGGGATAGCGCTTCATGGTGAGGGGACGTCCCTGGGTATGGGGCAAAAGCACGGGCGCGATGCGCACGTAGTAGTCGATGACCTGGCCTTTGGTGAATCCCACAGCGGGGTAGAGCACTTTGTCGAGATTCGACAGCTTCAGGTGCTTGCCTTGGATATCGACTACCGTGTCGCTTGCCATCGTTGACCGATCTCCCACACAGAGATGCAGCGCGTATCCAGAAGTATGCAGCGGGCAGCGGAATTCGCCAAGCGGCACCTGGCCCAGCCTACCCTCTTGCTCGCCTTCGTTTGACTTACCCGTCCTATTCTGCGTAGCTTTTTACTGCAAGTGATCTCTAGCTCCCCACACATTGGAGGTACGATGACGCGCTGGCCGGCCAGACTTGCGGCGCTGGTGTTGCTTATTGTTTCTTTGCCCGCCTTTGCCCAGGACCTGGCTTCGTTTGAGAAGAACGTCACGGTGAAGACGCTGCCCAACGGGCTGACGGTTGTCCTCTATCGGCGGCCGGAGGCACCGGTCTTTTCGTTTTTCACCCTGGTCGATGCCGGATCGGCGCAAGACCCACTGCACGAGACCGGCCTGGCCCACATGATGGAGCACATGGCGTTCAAGGGCACCGAGGACATCGGGACCACCGACTACGCCAAAGAAAAGGTCGCGCTGCAGAAAGTGGAAGAGACCTACGCCGCATACGAAGCGGAGCGGACCAAGCGCGTCGGGCAGGACCCGCAGAAGCTGAAACAACTGGAAGACGCGTGGCAGGCGGCGATCAAAGACGCCGATCAGTATGTCATCAAGAACCAGTTTGCCGAAGTCATCGAGAGCCACGGCGGCGTGGGCGTGAACGCCTTCACCAGCTATGACGAGACGGGCTATATGTATTCGCTGCCGTCGAACCAGTTTGAGCTTTGGGCGGCGCTGGAGTCGGACCGCTTCAAGGACCCGGTGATGCGCGAGTTCTACAAGGAGCGCAACGTGGTGATGGAGGAGCGGCGCATGCGCACCGACAGCCGTCCTACGGGCCGCCTGGTGGAGCAGTTTCTGGGCACGGCGTTCATGGCCAACCCGTACCATCGGCCGGCGATCGGCTACGCTTCGGATTTGCAATCGTTCTCGGCAACCGACGCGGCTAATTTCTTTCACCGCTATTACGTGCCCAGCAACATGGTAATCGGGCTGGCGGGCGATTTGGATCCGGCCAAGGTGATGCCGATCATCGAGGAATACTTTGGACAGCTTCCAACCAAACCCAAGCCGGAAGAGGCGACCACCAAAGAGCCGCCACAGAATTCGCTGCGCCAGGTCAACATGCAGGACCCAGCGCAGCCCTTCTACCTCGAGGGCTATCATCGACCCAACTATCTCGATCAGGACGATGCGGTGTATGACGCGATAGCCGACATCATGTCGAATGGGCGCGTTTCGCGGCTGTATCGTGCGCTGGTGCGCGACCAGAAGATCGCCGCCTATGCCGCCGGCTTCACCGGACTGCCTGGGACAAAGTATGCACACCTGTTTGCGTTCTATGGAGTCCCTCTGCCCGGCCATACCAACGACGAGCTGCGCAATGCGATTCATCAACAGATCGAGAAGCTGAAGACCACGGACGTTACCGATGAAGAGCTGGCGATGTTCAAGACGCGGGCCAAGGCTGATCTGATCCGCAGCCTGGCCAGCAATGAAGGACTGGCGCAGGCGCTGGCCACCTACCAGACCCGCTACGGCGACTGGCGCGAGCTGTTCCGCTATCTCGATCGCGTGGACAAGGTTTCGAAAGCCGATGTACGCCGCGTTGCCAACAAAGTATTCCAGGAGAACAACCGCACCACCGGCGAGATCCTGACTGCCCAGCAGCTCCCGGAACCGATTCCTTCTCATGGCGCCCCTCCGCCTTCGCCACCGAAGACTGAGGGCTCGCCGAAAGGAGGGAAGTAATGCTGACCGGCAAAATGCGTCGCGTGTTGTGCGTGTTTTTCTTCGCGCTCCTGGCCCTTTCGGTGGCAAGCGCCCAGGTCAAGGAGTGGAACCAGATACAGGCTCCTCCGCTGCCAGCGTTCAAGCCACAGGAGCCGATTCGCATCGAGTTGAAGAATGGCATGGTGATCTTCCTGCAGCCGGACCATGAGCTGCCGCTGATCACCGCTACGGCCGAGATTCGCGGCGGATCGGTCTCTGTCCCCGCCGACAAGACGGGACTGATGTCTCTCTATGGCGATGTCTGGCGCACGGGCGGCACCAAGACCAAGACCGGCGATCAGATGGATGACTTCCTCGAAGCGCGCGCCGCGAAGATCGAGACCGGCGGCGGATCGGAGTCCACCAGCATTGGGCTCGACTGCCTGAAGGGCGACTTCGACGCGGTCTTCGACTTGTTTCTCGATCTGCTGCACAATCCGGAGTTCCGGCCCGACAAGATCGCCCTCAGCAAGCGGCAGATGTACGCCGGCATCTCCCGCCGCAATGACAACGTAGACTCGATCGTCTCGCGTGAGACTGCGATCCTTGGGTACGGCAAAGACAGTCCCTACGCGCGTGTGGCGGAATATTCCACGGTCGCGGCAGTCACGCGCCAGGACCTTATCAACTGGCACGACAAATATGTGCAGCCCAACAACATTATTTTCGGCATCACCGGCGACTTCGATCCCAAGGCCATGGAAACCCGGCTGCGCAAGGTATTCGAATCGTGGCCGAAGGGGCCGGCAGCCACGCAGCCGGAGGTGAAGTTCACCGATCCCAAGCCAGGCTACTACCTGGTGAAGAAGCCGGACGTGAACCAGAGCAGCATCAACATGATCACCCTCGGCATCAAGCGCGACAATCCTGACTACTTTGCCGTCTCAGTGATGAACGAAATCTTCGGCGGAGGTTTCTCGTCGCGTCTGTTTAACAACGTTCGCGCGGCGAAAGGGCTGGCCTACGACGTGGGAGGCGGTGTCGGATCAGGTTTTGGGCGGCCTGGCCTTACCGATATCGAGATGCAGACCAAGAGCGCGACCACCGTGGAAGGTATCGATGCGCTGTATACGGAAATCGATGACATGCGCGAGAATGCCTCGACTCCCGCGGAACTGAAGCGCGCCAAAGACCAGATCCTGAACTCATTTATCTTCCGCTTTGATACCCCGGAAAAAGTTCTGCGCGAGAAGATGGTCTACGAGTTCTATCATTATCCGCTTAACTTCCTGGAGACCTATCGCGAGCAGGTGGAGAAGGTCACCGCTGAGGACGTGAGTCGCGTGGCCAAGAAGTATCTCCACAAGGACAACCTGGCCGTGCTGGTGGTGGGGAATTCGGAAGAGTTCGGCAAGCCGCTAACGTCGCTGGGCAAGGTGGAGGACATCGACATCACGATTCCGCCACCCCCACAGGGTCTGATGAGCGAGCTGGGCGGGCCGGGAGGGAAGTGAGTGTCTTTGACAGCGCGGTGCAGCCTGCTAGACTGGCGGCATGGAAGTGCACTTCAAGCCCGAGACGGAATCACGTCTGAGCGAACTCTCCGTGCGGAGCGGGCGCCCAACCGACGAACTCCTGGAAGACGCACTCGCTGGATATTTTTCTGAAGTCGCAGAATTACGCGCCACGCTCGATAGTCGGTATGACGACATCAAAAGTGGGCGCGTGCGGCCAGTAGATGGCGAGAAATTCTTCAAGGGTCTCCGGGATCGCGAAATTGCTCTAGCGAAGCAGCGCTCGTCCGAATGACTGCGCAGGCGTTTGTTCTCCATCCGGAGGCAGCGCAGGACATCGTCGAAATCTGGGAATTCCTCGCTAGCGAAAATCTCTCAGCCGCCGGTCGCGTAAGAGAAGAAATTCTCCGCGCCATCCGGAAGCTTACGACCTTCCCATACCAGGGTCATGCACGACCTGACCTCACCTCAAGTCCGCTGAGATTCCATCTTGTGCGCGACTATCTAATCGCCTATGCGCCGGATGAAAAGCCTCTGCTTGTAGTCGCCGTCGTTCACGGACGCCGTAACCCGCGGTTCATTGCCGGCATGTTGCGTTCCCGGACCGGAGGCTCAGTAGAATAGTTGGCTGACCGAACTGTGCAGCGTGTGCGAACAGAAGTCTCCCCCCTTATCATTCGCGAACCTACCCTTGCGGGCTGCGCAATAGTCCGATCCCTAACGTCAGAACTCCGAAGGCAAGGGACGCCGCACCTAAATAAATCAGCGACACCGCAGAACCCACCTTCGTCGCGGTCGGCGAAAGCACGGAAAAGAAGAAGCCCGCGGATATCAGAATAGCCGCCAGCGGAATCGCCACGCGAACCGCCCACAATAATCCTGCGGGCAGGACAGCCGCGTCAGCCAACAACTCGCAAATCAACGACAGGATGACGATCACGCCCGCGTGGGCGTGGCCGGCGCGGAAGAAATTCTGCCGCAGCGGATTGTCCATGTAGCCGCTACTTTTGTTCATCAGCGAGGTCAGCAGAAAGTACCCGCCATACTGGATCGTGGGCACCGTAATCAGGATGACTCCACACATCAGGCGCGCATCGCGTGTCATTTTTCTCTCCTTCGCAGCATGGGATGCCGCCTTGGATGCCACTTGACACAGGCCGTGTTCACCGCTACGATAAGCGAACAAAAAGCGAAACTACGATGTACCCGCTCATTGAGATCGAAGCGCCGGAGAACGCCGCACACGGCAAGCCCGAGCTGGTCGGCATTGCCAAGCTGGCGGCCCTGGGAGCGTCGCTGCGGCAGGGGCACTTTGTCGAATACTTCTCGCTGCCGTCGCGTGGGCTGCTGAACCGCTGCGTCTCCCAGCGGCGCATGCCGTTTACCTGGACGATCAATCCTTATCGCGGCTGCGAGTTCGCGTGCAAATACTGCTATGCGCGTTACACGCACGAGTTCATGGAGATGCGCGATGGCGTCGACTTCGAGCGAAAGATCTACGTCAAGCAGCAGGCGGCATGGCTGCTGCGCCGCGACCTGAAGAAGGTGAAGCGCGGGGAAGAGATCGCCATTGGCACAGCGACCGATCCTTATCAGCCGGCGGAGAAGCGCTTCGAGGTGACGCGCGGCATTCTGGAGGAGCTGGCGCTGCATCGCGGGCTGGAGCTCGGCATCGTGACGAAGTCGGACCTGGTGACGCGCGACATCGATGTGCTGCGGCGCATCTCGGAGCAGAATGCGCTGTTCGTCAATCTGACGATCACAACACTAGATACCAAACTGGCGCGGATTCTGGAGCCGCGCGCGCCACGGCCCGACCTGCGGCTGAAGGCCGTCAAGGAGCTGAATCTCGCCGGGGTGCGGGCAGGCGTGATTTGCGCACCGGTTGTGCCGAGGATTACCGATTCACCGGCGGCGCTGGATGCGCTGGTGAAAGCTACGAAGGAAGTAGGCGGCCGATATATCTATGCCAATCCGCTGTTCCTGAAGCCGTGCTCAGCGGGCATCTTCCTGCCATTTTTGGAAAAGGAGTTTCCCGAGCTTGTCGAGCAGTATCGCAAGCGCTATGCCAACAAGGCATTCGTGAGCAAGGTTTACAGCAAGCGGCTGTCGGAGTTGATGTCCAGCCTGCGCAAGAAGCATGGGATTGCGCGGGAGATCACGGATCGGGCAGCGATTTCGACTCAGAACAAGCCGCAAGAGGAGCAGATGGAGATGTTTGGGGCGTAGTGTGTCGGGTTGAGACGAAGGTTCAGCTACGAACAAACCTCCAGGCTATTCGTCCGAGAATGGGGTAGCGCGACCAGTGCCCTCCATTAGCTTTCACGCCGAAGTAAATGGCCAGCACCATGTTTGCAAGTGCGATGAGTGCGAAGGCAATCCAGAAGCCAACCATCAACAGCACAGGAAAGGCCGATTGGTTGGAGTTTGGCGATTGCTGCTTCGTCGTGAAAATCATGATAGGTATGAACGCTGCGAAGCACACTACATAAAGCACGATGATGAACGCCTGCCAGAGCATCGCCTGAAGGGCGTGAAAGCGTACAAACTTCGAATCGCGCTTCACGAGAAAAATGATGGCGGGGCCAATGATCCAGGAGAACAGTTGTAGCAACTCCGCCAACATGGCGAGCGTACGTTCGTCAGCGGTTGGATTGTCACCCCCGTCGGAAGCGGCCACTGAGGTCATGGGCCCCGGCGGATTCGTGGGAGAGTTTTGATTTGGCAGCGATTCAAAAGAGGACATTGTTTTCTGGTGGTCTCACCTACCTCGTCAAGATTGTAGCGAGGTGTAACTGCACACGGAAGTGTATATCAGCGCCACAGCGTCATGAGTCCCGTTGCGGGAAGGTCGGGAACGAGAAAGCTCTGCCCCGCGCCCGCTGCTTGCGTCAGCGCCTCGGCTGCACCATAGCCGCTGCGCACAGCTCCCTCCATAGTCGAGGGCCAGCCAGTCGCGGTCCAGTCTCCCGCAAGGAACAGTCGCGGCCAGGGGCTGGTGTGCGAGGGGCGATAGGCATCGCTGCCCGGCACCGGCGAGAACGTGGCGTGAATTTCCTTGATCACTGTCGCCTTCGTCAGCTTCGCTTCACGGACAGCAGGGAAGAACTCGGCCAGCTCGCGCAACGCCAAGTCGATGATCTCGCCGCGAGGCTTATCGACCAGCGACTTCGACGCGCTGACGACCAGCTCGATGTAGCTGCCGGTTTCTGCGGAATCGCGGCGTGTCGTCAGGATCTTCGACTTCTGGAACATCCACTGAATGGTGCGCTCCAGCAGGACAGCATGTTCCAGCGGCGTGATCTCGCGGTCGAACCACAGATGGATGCCGGTGATCGGCGCGGTACTGAAGAAGTGGGTCTGCTCGCGCAGCGGCTCCAGCTCAGGCGTATCGGGCAGCAGCTTTTCGATCTGGCTGAACGGCGTCGCCAGGATGGCATAGTCGGCGCGAATCTGTTCACCTCCTACGCAGAGAATGACGCTGTCATCGGCCGTCGCGATGGAATCCACGGAGGCGCGAAGGTGGACCTTTCCGCCATGTCCCTCAATGTAGGACGCCGCTTCGCCGTAGAGTTGCGACAGCGGAACCGCAGGCAGGCCCATGCGTCCGGCCTCGGCAGACTTCAGGAACGAGTCGCGAAACACCAGCGCGGCGTAGCGCACCGACACACGGTCGAGGTCTTCGTTCAGCGCGCTGATCAGCACGGGCGCCCAGAAGCGATCGATCGCCTGCCGCGTCTGATGGTGGCGGCGAAGCCAGGTCAGGAAGTCCTGCCCGTCATCAGGCGGTAGCGCCGGCGTGAGCGCCAGCAGCGCGCGCGAGATGGCCAACTTGTCTTTGAAGCCGAGCACGCGCGAGGCCAGAAACGCCGGGCCCGCATGCATCGGTGCGGGAAGAAAGCTCGGCTTCAGGACCGACGAGCGTCCACCAGGCAGTAGAAAGGTGATCTCGTCATACCAGCGGATTTGCTGCTCGACGCCAATGCGCTGGTAAAAATCGATGAGGTTGGTGCAGCAGCCGAGCAGCACATGCTGGCAGTTGTCGACAACTTCGCCGGTTCCGGGATGCTCGTAGGAGGAGGCGCGTCCGCCAAGATACGGACGGCGCTCGAAGAGCTCGACACGATGTCCAGCATTGGCGAGCGCGCTACCAGCGGAGATGCCGGCAAGGCCTCCGCCGATGATTGCCACCGTGGGCCGAGGATGGTTCGACGGGAAGCTCATCGCAGGCGGCGGAGGAATCCTTTCGCCAGAACGCTTACCTTCTCTGCGGTGCTGAGTTTGACGCGCTGGGAGAAGACATCGTAGTTGCGTTGCGCGATGCGCTCCAGCAGGCGGCGATAAATCTCCACCAGGGCCCACAGTGCGGGCTGGCTGTCTTCATCGACCAGCGGCAACAGCTCATCGGCCGAGCGATAGTATTCGCGCGCGCGCTCCGCCTCGAAGGCCAGCACGGGGCGCATGGCGGTGGATGCCGATCCGTTGTTCAGCACCGCCGGGTCAATGCCGTAGAGTTTCAAGTCCTCGCGCGGGATGTAGACGCGGCCGAGCTGCGAATCTTCCTTGACGTCGCGAATGATGTTGGTGAGCTGAAAGGCGACGCCGGTGCGCTCGGCCAGCTTCTCGGCCTTGGGATCGCGATAGCCGAAGATGCGAATGCAGATGAGGCCGACAACTGAGGCGACGTGATAGCAGTAGTCGTAGAGCTGGTTGAAAGTGTCGTACTGAAGCCGGCCTTCGCTCTTCTCCACATCCATGGCGGTGCCATGGACGAGCTTCTCCAGCAAATCAAGCGGAATGTTGAAGCGCTTCTGGGAGTCAGCCAACGCCATCAGGACGGGATCGTCGGTCTTCTCGCCCTGCACGACGCGAGTGAGTGACCCGATCCACTGGCTCAGTTTCTCGCGGCGCTGCTCAACGGGAAGGGCAGGATCGTCGGAGATGTCGTCGGCGCGGCGCATGAAGGCGTACACCGCGCACAGGGCGTCGCGCTTGTGGCCGGGGAGGACCAGAAATCCGTAGTAGAAGTTTTTGGCGGCGGAGCGGGCGATGTGCCGGCAGACGCTGTAGGCGGCCCGCAATTGCAGCGAAGAACCGCTCACAACAGCCGTCCCATCGTCGCCCTTGCCAACAGGCGGAGCTTGCGACTCCTGGAGACGACCGGGCGGCGGCGAAGCACGTCGTAGTTCTGACGCTCGATGGCGCGCAGGATCGCCAGTCCTCCGCGGCTAAATAGTTCGATATCGATGGCAAGATGGCGGTCGACCATCCGGGCCAGCGGCAGGCCACGGCGAAACCAGTCGCGGGCACGGTCAACTTCACACTTCATCATCGAACGAAACTGCGGAGTGCATCGGCGCTTGGCGATGTCGTCTTCGCTCACCCCGAACTGCGCGAGACTCTCCAGCGGCAAATAGACGCGGCCTTTCTGGTAATCGACGGCGACGTCCTGCCAGAAGTTTGCGAGTTGAAGTGCGGTGCAGGTGTAGTCGGCTAGATGCTGGCGCTCCGGATCGCGATAGCCGCAGAGATAGAGCACCAGATGGCCGACGGGATTGGCCGAGTAGCGGCAGTAGCCCAGCACGTCTTCAAAAGTAGGGAAGCGCGTGATGCTCTGGTCCTGGCGGAAGGCGATGAGCAGATCGGAAAATTCGTGCTGCGGAATGCCGAACTCGCGGACTGTGTCGCGCAAGGCGACAAACACGGGATGGCGCGGCTCGCCCGAATAGCACTGCTTTAGCTCAGCCTCCCATTCGTCGAGCAGGAGTAATGACTGCTGCTTGTCGCCGACCTCATCGCCCAGATCGTCGGAGATGCGGCAATAGGCGTAGAGGTTATAGAAGTGCTGGTGGAGCCGTTTGGGCAGAAACCAGGTCACGACCGAAAAATTCTCGTAGTGCGAATGCGCCAGGCGAGAGCAATAGGCGCGGGCCTGCTCCAGCGAGGGAGCATGCTCGGGAATGGCATACTCCGGCGGAAGCGCCTGCCAGCCTGCGGAGCCTGTCGGTGAGGCCGTTTCCGGATTGTAGGTTGGGTTGAGCATGGGCGCATCGCGCAGTTTATCGTCAGGTAGCAGGGAAAGCAGGTCCTTCGCTGCGCTCAGGATGACAACTGTAACCGCAGCGACCAGGGCTTGAATCGCCGCTATGGCACTGACAACTGAGAGCTGACAACTGCTTCACTGGCCCGGGATGATCGCCGTCTTAATGTCGTCGGTGCGGTTCAGCATGTGCCGCAGCACCTGCTGCAAGCGCGAAAGCGGGGCCTCACCGGTGATGTAGTCGGCACCTTTGATCTTGCGTTCCGCGATCAGACTGAACGCCTTGCGAACAGTTTCCGGCGTGTGGTGGAACGTCGCCTTGAGCGTCAGGTCGTTGTAGTGCAGGCGCTGGGTATCGAGGGCGACCTTGGTACCGCTGGCGCATCCGCCGAAGAAGTTCACGGTTCCGCCCTTGCGCACCATGTCGATCGACCACTCCCATGCCTGCGGGCGGCCCACAGCTTCGATCACGACATCGCATCCGCGCCCGTCAGGAGTAAGTTTGCGAACGGCCTTCACCGGATCGTCGACGCTGGTGATCTGTACGGTTTCATCCGCACCCATGCGCACGGCGGCCTCCACCTGGGAATCGCGCTTGACCACGCTGATTACATTGCAGCCCGAGACCTTGGCTACCTGAACAAACATCAAGCCGATGGGCCCGGCGCCGATGACGGCAATGGTGTCGCCGATCTCCATCTTGGTTTCGTGCAGCCCGCGCAGCACGCAGGCCAGCGGCTCGACCATGGCCGCTTCCTCATAACTCACATGCTTGGGCATGGCGAGAACGTTGCTTTCCACGATGCGGCGGGGAATACGAATGTACTCCGCATAAGCGCCGTTGTTGAACAGCAGGTCTTCGCAGAGGTTCTCCTGGTGCTTGGAGCAGTAGAAGCACATGCCGCAGGGGGCGGAGTTGAGCGCCACCACACGCATGCCACGCTTGAATCCCTTGACGTTGGGGCCGACTTCTTCGATGACGCCGGCGAGTTCATGTCCAAACAAAGCCGGAGGAACAATCATTCGCGCGTGGTAGCCGCGCTGGTAGACCTTGAGATCGGTGCCACAGGTCAAAGCCACCTGCACTTTGATCAGGATCTCGCCCTCTTCCACGGTCGGGATCGGCACTCTCTCAATTTTGACGTCCTCTTTACCATAGAGGACCGCCGCGGTCATCTGTCCGTCCACTCGATTAATCCTTCCATAAACTGCCCGGCTGTATCACGACTTTCATGGAGTCGGATTTCGGATGGGCAGCCAACTCCAGAGCTTGAACCGCTTCGCTCAATGGAAAACGATGGCTGATGAGGCCATCCATGTCCATCTCACGACCTAACACGAATCGCTCCGATTCACTTTGCAGGTCAACCGAAGCGCTGTAGGAACCCAGGAGACTCTTCTCATCGACACATACGGCTGCGGGATCAATCACGGCCTCGCCATGCTGCGTCTGTGCAAACAACAAAACCCTCCCGCCAGGGCGTGTCGCATCCATTGCCATACGAATCAGCCGGTTTCCGGCCGCGGCAAGAATCACAGCATCAGCTCCACGTGTTTCAGTTACGTTTTTTATCGCCTGAATCGTGTCCAGAGATGAAGCGTCGATGTTCTCTTCCAAACCAAACTTCTTGGATATTGTATGCCTCTGCGGAAATAAATCGGAAGTAATTACCCGCGCGCCGCTGCGCCGGGCCAGGACCGCCAGGATGATTCCAATCGGCCCTTGACCGATGACCAGCACGGTCTCGTGCGGCTTCAGGCCGAGCGTCTCGATGCCCTTCATGCAAGTGTTTACCGGTTCGATAAAGGAAGCCTGCTCGAAGGAGACGCCGTCGGGTATCCGGACTACGCCGCCATGGCTGACGATCCAGTCCATCACACGAACATACTCGGAGAAGCCGCCGCCGCTAGGCTCATAGCCGGCGGTGGCTCCCACCTTTTTGTAGATTGGGCACTGGGCAAATACCTTGTGTTGGCAGTAATAGCAGTTGCGGCAGGGTATGTGATGGAAGACCATCACGCGGCCCCCAACACTGTAGTTGCTCACGCCCTCGCCAACGGCGGCGATGACTCCCGCGGTCTCATGTCCGAAGATGCGGGGAGCTGAATGCGAGCCTGTGGAAATTTTTTTCAGGTCAGTGCCGCAAATGCCGCAGGTATGAACCCGGATCAGCAGCTCGCCCGGACCGATCTGGGGAACCGGCACGGTCTCCAGGCGAACATCGTTCACGCCATGGTAGACGGCCGCCTGCATGACGGCAGGAATCGCTCCGACGCTGTCAGACTTATGCAGTTGGGTCGCTATCGACAAAGCTTCACGGCCTCACGCAAGGGTTCTCGTCTCCGAAATTACAGCCTGCCCATGTCGTTCAATTAGATGATTCAGCGCCTCCGCTAGGTTCCGAACCGCTGATTGAGTATTAGTTGCCAGCCGAACCGTAGGCCGCCACCACTTCGGCCGTACGGCAACAAATGCGGCGAATGCAAGCACATGAAACTGACCGCGAGCGTCCACAAACTGACCTAGCGGTGGCATGGGGAACTCCAGTTCGTCCGAGATCGCCTTCACCGCCGCGAAGCGAATCCCGTGTTGTTTCGCCACTCCGGCGACGGCAGCGCCTTCCATGTCCACCACCGATGCCGCGAACAGGGAAGCCAGACGGCGCTTGCCCTGAATTCCAGCCACGCGAGACGAAGTGACCAGGACAGCATCGCCGCCCACCGTCGTGTAGTGCTCTCCGGTAGCTTCATCGACCACGTCGCGGATGTGCACAACATCGCCAGGTTGCAAGCCGGGCGTCAACGCACCCGCGATGCCGGCCGAGACCAGCAGCCTTGGGATCCGCCTCGCTCACTACCAACTCCGCGGCGCGCTGCGCTCGATTGCGTCCGATTCCGCCAACCGCCAGCAACGCTGACGGCAGCTCGTAAAGGTAAACCCCGTTCCGCTCGCGAAGCTTCGCATGCCGCTCCAGCGGCCCCAGTTCGTGCCGCATCGCGGCAACAATGGCGACGGGCTTAGACATAGCCGTTGGCGCGGAACCAATCCACCGCCCGCCGCAAGGCGTTGTCGACCGGCCCGGATCTCCAGCCCGAGTTCGCGCTCCGCCTTGGCGCTGGACACGAACATCTTCTTGCGCCCCATGCGCACGGCGTCGAGGGTGACGCGCGGGTGGCGCTTGCGCAGCTTGCCGGTCACCAGGGTGTCTACAATTCCAGTTGCATAGGCCACGGCATAGGGCAGCTCGATTCTGGGCGAAGGCAATCCCGTTATCGCCCCCAGCTTGTCGAGGATCTGCTTCAGCGTCAGGTTCTCGCCGCCAAGGATGTAGCGCTCACCAGGCTTGGCCTTCTCAAGCGCCAGAATATGTCCCTCCGCGCAATCCAGCACATCGAGCAGGTTCAATCCGGTGTCGACGTAAGCCGGGAAACTTGCGCTTGAGGAAGTCGACAACAATCTGTCCGGTCGGCGTCGGCTTGATGTCGCGCTCGCCAATGGGAGTCGTCGGATTCACCATCACCACGTCCTGCCCGTCGTGTGCCGCGTCGATTACCAGGCGCTCGGCCATGAACTTGCTGCGCTTGTAGTCGCCGATCATGTTCGCCAGCGTGACCGGAGTGCTCTCGTCCGTCAGCCTGCCGTTGTTGCCAAAGCCCATGGTGGCAACACTGCTGGTGTAGACCACGCGGCGCGCGCCGCAGTCTTTCGCAGCTTGCAGGACGTTCCGTGTGCCTTCGACGTTGGAATCGTACAGCTCCTGGCCCTTGACGGCCCACAGGCGATAGTCGGCAGCGACGTGAAAGACAACTTCGCAGCCTGCCATGCCATGCTTTAGCGAATCCGGGTCGCGGAGATCGCCGACAACGCGCTCGACGTTCAGATCGGCAATGTTATGCAGCGGGCTCGACGGGCGCACCAGCAGCCGCAGCTCTGCGCCGCCCTTCAGCAGAGTGCGGGCCACGTGGCTTCCCAGAAATCCCGTCGAACCTGTAACGAAAGCCTTCATCATTCAGCAGTTACTTTACCGCAAAAGATTGTGCTCTGGAAGCGGGCAAGCGCGATTCTACTTCGGTGAAGCCCGCGTCCCGGCACACCTGCTCCATCCAAACCTTGTCATAGGCGACTGCCGCCTCGGGATAGCGTTCATTCTCGACGTAGGCTGCATCCCGCCGAAGCTCAAAAGTCCACCGCCCGCCTAAAAGATCAAGACTACGCAGGTCGTCCATGCAGAAAAACGTCATCGCCATAATGCCGCCGGGGCGAAGCACGCGCGCCGACTCCTTAACATAAGCGCGCACGTCGTTCTCCAGCAGGTGCGAGAAGAGCGACTGGGAGATCACCAGGTCGATGGTGTTGTCCTCGCAACCCTCCAGATGGACTTGAGCGCCCGAAGCTCCGCGCGGGTTGTACACCGCGTTAAAGACATCCATGGCGCGAAAGCGGAAGTGCTCGGAATGGAAGTTCTTCCGGCACCAGCGCACCATGCCGGCATCGACATCGTAGCCGCAATATTGCCCACGAAACCGCTCACCCATGTACTCGAAGTCTCGCAGCGCTACCGCGGTCTTGCCGCACCCGCTGCCCAGGTCCACAATCCGCGAATCCAGGTTCGCCCATCCTTGCGCAAAAGCGTAAAGCCAGAAGTTCACGCCTTTGGTGAGATAAAAAAAATACGGCGACAGAATGTCATTGCATCCCGTCCGGCTGATGTAACGCATCGGCGGAAACCGCCGCTTGCTGACCATGCGGCATGCCGTCCCAACCGTCCAGTCATTGATGACCGAGAAAGGATAGAACAGCGCAGACCGGGACAACACGGCGGTCGAAGGAACCAGCCTTCGCAGCCAACGCCTAGAAACCATCAGAGTTCCTGGTCATCATGTGCTGGTTACGCGGCATCGCAGATGCCACGATAGGGCCCGCTTATGAGAGCTCGCGATCAGCCGATTCACTGCGCGGCCGAACGGCACGTAACTGATCCTCAGCGGCGGCAGCCGGCACCTTGCTGTAAGCACTCAGAGCGATCAGCGGAAAATACTGGCGATACATGTAGTACATCAGGTAGAACACGCGCGGAAATCCCGTGCCGGTGTACCACTGCTCATCCCACGAACCGTCACGCCGTTGTGTCTTCAGCAGGTAGGCAATGCCCCGCGCCACGCAATCGCTGCGCAAATCGTTCGCCGCCAGCAGACCCATGATCGCCCAGGCAGTCTGTGAGGCCGTGCTCGGTCCCACGCCTTTCAGGTTGGGATCGTCATACGAGCCGCAGCTCTCGCCCCAGCCGCCGTCAGGATTCTGCATCATACGCAGCCACTCGGCTGCCTGCTGCACCATGGGTTCGTGATAGTCCATGCCCACAGCTTCCAGGCCACGCAGGACCACGGCGGTGCCATAGATGTAGTTCACGCCCCAGCGCCCGAACCAGGAGCCGTCAGCTTCCTGCTCCTTCTTGATGAACTCGATAGCGCGCTTCACCGGCGCGTCCTTCATCGAATATCCGTAGGCAGCCAGGCATTCCAGCACGCGCCCGGTAATGTCGACGGTCGGGGGATCGAGCATCGCGTTGTGATCGGCGAAGGGAATGTGCTGGAAGACCATGCGGTCGTTGTCTTTGTCGAACGAGGCCCAGCCGCCGGTCTTGCACTGCATCGACAGCACCCAGTCGATCGCCCGCTGCACCGATTTGTACTGGAAATTTTCGTTGCTGGTTTTCACCCGGCTCAGCGCCAGCATCACCATGGCGCTGTCGTCGACGTCGGGATAGAACTCGTTATTGAACTCGAAGTACCAGCCCGCAGGAGCGGCCTTGGGATTCTTCACGCACCAGTCGCCCTTGCGCGTGACCTGCTTCTGCAGCATCCACTCGCTCGGTTTCACCAGCCGTGGATCGGTGGGCGCTACTCCGCTGTCGCCTAGCGCGAAGATGGCGTAGGCGGTGTCCCATACCGGCGATTTGCAGGGCTGCATGCGGAAGGTAGTCTCTTCCTCGATGCCCAGCTTCTCGAATTCGTCCATCGCTCGGATGACCTGCGGATCGTCAAGGGAGTACCCGAGACAACGCAGCGCGATGATCGAGTTCATGATGCTGGGATAGATGGCGCCCAAACCGTCACTCATCTCCAGGCGCTCCAGCATCCATTTCTCCGCCTTCTTCAACGCCTGCGAACGCAGCGGCCGGATGTGGACCTGTTCGAAGAAGTGCACCACGCGATCGAGGACGAGGAAGAAATTCCGCCAGCTAATGAGCTTCTTGGCCCACCGCAGACGCAAGTTACTTTTGCGCCCTCCGACGAACAACTCGTCGATGTGCTGGTCCTCAGGAATCTTCTTGAACGGCTTCTTGGCATACGCGATCGACAGCGGAACCAGAATGGCGCGCGACCACGAGGAAATCTCGTAGATGTTGAACCAGAACCAATTGGGGAAGAGCACGATCTCCGGCGGCACCGCCGGAACCGCATCGTAATCGTACTGGCCGAGGAAGCACAGGTAGATCTTGGTGAAGGTGTTGACCTCGGTCACGCCGCCCATCGCCAGAATGCACTCGCGCGCTTTGGCCATAGCCGGATGGTCAGGACGATAGCCCGCCATCTTCAGCGCGAAATAAGCCTTCACCGAGGCGCTGATGTTCGACGGGCCGCCGTTGTAGATGGGAAATCCGCCATCCTCGTTCTGCCGGGTGAGGATTTCGTTGGCGCATTTTTGCGTGCGCACCGGGTCTTCGGTTCCCAGCAGCCGATGCAGCAGGATGTAGTCGGACTCAAGGGTCGAGTCAGCACCCAGTTCGCCGCACCAGTAGCCGCGCTCCGGCTCCTGCAGGGAGAAGAGGTATTTGCGCGAGGCGTCGATTGCCGCAGCCACGCGCGCTTTGATGTCATCAATTTTGCCGAAACGCATCTCGGCAGGATTCGGGGGTATTGCGTCTGCCATTGCGTTCTTACTCAGCCAGCGCCGGAGCAGCGCCAATCGCTTCGATGATCTCGGGCGGCAGACCGAAGCGAACATGTTCCGGCATTACTTCCACTTCTCTCAAATCGGTAAAACCCTGCTCCTGCAGGTAACTCACGGCTTCCTGTACCAGAATCTCGGGCGCCGAAGCGCCGGCGGTCAGGCCGACGGTATTCACGTCCATCAGCCACTCGGGCTTAATGGAACGGAAATTTTCGATAAGGTAAGACTTGGCCCCAAGGTTACAGGCTACTTCCACCAGACGGTTGGAGTTCGAGCTGTTATCGGAGCCCACCACCAGCAGCAGGTCACACTCCGCCGCCACGTCCTTCACTGCGGTCTGGCGGTTCTCCGTGGCATAGCAGATGTCCTGCGCGTGCGGCCCTTTGATGTTGGGGAACTTCTTCCGCAGGGCTTCAATCACGTGCGTGGTCTCATCCAGGCTCAGGGTGGTCTGCGTGAGATACGCGATGCGGTCAGGATCGGGAACCTGGAGGTTTTCGACCTCTTCGGGTGAATCCACGACCTGCGTGACTGCCGGAGCTTCACCCAGCGTGCCGATGACCTCATCGTGATCGCGGTGGCCAATCAGGATGAGCGAATAACCTTCACGGGCAAACTTGACTGCCTCGACATGGACCTTGGTCACCAGGGGACAGGTCGCGTCAATCACGCGCAACTCGCGTAGCTTGCTGGCGTCGCGAACCTCGGGAGCCACCCCGTGAGCGCTATAAATCACGCGTTCGCCTGCCGGAACCTCCTCTACGCTGTCGACAAAAATGGCGCCCTTGGCGGAGAGCTCGTCCACCACGTAGCGGTTGTGGACGATTTCCTTGCGCACGTAGATAGGCGCGCCGAAGGTCTCCAGGGCTATGCGAACGATGTCAATCGCGCGCACCACGCCGGCGCAAAAGCCTCGCGGCTTCAACAGCAATAAGGTCTTTGCTTCTTTTTGAACCATGCAATCCTTTAGACGAGGCCTGGGCACACACTGGTACCCTCCTCACGAAACTCTATTTTAACAGTCCGGAGCCTGAGAACACACAGGAGTGGAGCTGCGGAATCCAGCAATATACCCCCGGATTTGAGCAGTCAGTGGAGGGGGAACGAAGGGGGCAACGACCTGACCTGCGTTCGGTCCAGCGCAAAAGCAACTGAGTTCGGTCATCGTGTGCCAGGCAGGCGAAGGCCCCAAAATATAGATTTATAATATATACTCGTGGTATGGCGAAGTACGCAAAATTGTTCCGCAATGGCAATAGCCAGGCAGTGCGTCTGCCACAGGAGTTCCGCTTCAAGGGAGACAGGGTTCGAGTGCAGCGAGTCCCAGAAGGACTGCTCTTGCTGCCAGCGTTCGAAAGTGTTGAGGACTGGTTCGCGGCTATCGACAGCCATGGTGAGTTGGATGCCTATGGTCCGGGATGGAGGAATCAGCCTAAGACTCCCAAGCGGAAGATTTTCGAATGAGCTACCTGCTTGATACGAGTGCATGCATAGCCATCTTGCGCGGCCGACCAGAACAAGTGCGCGAGCGAGCCAATGCTGCTCTCAAGGCGGGATCCCAACTGCTGATATCATCCATTGCTTTGCATGAGCTCTGGTATGGCGCTTATAAGAGCGAGCGGTTTCAGCGTAACAGCGCGAGGCTAATGGATTTTCTTGCTGGATACCTACGCGTAATCGACTTCTCCGGGGAGGACGCCCGAGTCGCCGGACAACTGAGGGCCGAGTTGCAGAATAAAGGCCGGATGATCGGTGCTTATGACACACTTATCGCCGCGCAGTGTTTGCGATACAACCTCGTTCTCATAACCGCGGATGTCTCTGACTTCCGCCGCGTGAAGGACCTTCGCTGGGAGAACTGGGCGACATAGTTCGGTCACAGGTGGAACCACTGAATATGACAGTAGGCATTAGGGTCAGAATAATCGGCATGCCGAGCGATCTGCCTGACCAATCAGACCTTCCCACGAAGGCGGTTTTTGCGAAGTGCGTCGGCCACGAATTCGTTGTTGCTGGATTCAATGATCTTGGAATGGCCGAGCTTGTCGTTGAGTCAGTTACTCATAGCGTGGGCGAGACAATCTGGGTGGAGCCTCAGTTTCTTGAGGTGGTCGTTTAGCGCCAGCCTGAGGCTCGAAACAGATTGGGTTCTAAATCCTCCTCGCCTCAGTGTCCTCCGTGCCTCAGTGGTGATCCTCTCCGCTCCCGTTTGCGCATCCTCGACACCCTCCTTTATCGTTGACCTTCCTCGGAAACGGAACTGCCATGAGCGACAAGACATCCCACGCCGCATTCGAAAGCAAGGTCAAAGCCGGTTCGCATCGCTTTGAGCACAACGTTCACGCCATGGCCGAGCTGGTCACGCGCCTGCGCAACGAAGAAGAGATCATCCACGAGGGCGGCGGCGAAAAGGGCATCGCGTCGCAGCATAAGAAAGGCCGCCTCACCGCGCGCGAGCGCATCGCGCTGCTGATTGACGAGGGCACCGAGTTCTTCGAGCTTGGCGCCTACGTGGCCTGGGGAATGTACGAAGAATGGGGTGGCGCGCCGTCGGCAGGAGTCGTGACCGGCATCGGCCGTGTACATGGGCGCATGGTGATGCTCATTGTGAATGACGCCACGGTGAAGGCGGGCGCGTTCTTTCCCATGACTTCCAAGAAGGTCATTCGCGCACAGAACATCGCCATCGACAATCGCATCCCCACGATTTATCTGGTCGATTCTGCAGGCGTCTTTCTGCCGCTGCAGGAAGATGTCTTTCCCGACACCGACGATTTCGGCCGCGTCTTCCGCAACAATGCGGTGATGTCGGCCATGGGTATTCCACAAATTGCCGCCATCATGGGTATGTGTGTTGCCGGCGGCGGCTACCTGCCGGTGATGTGCGATCACGTGCTGATGACCGAAGGCAGCGGCTTGTTCCTGGCAGGGCCGGCACTGGTGCAAGCGGCGATCGGCGCCAAGTATTCGGCGGAGGAGCTAGGCGGCGCCAAGATGCATGCGCAGATCAGCGGCACTGTCGATTATCGCGAGCCGGATGACGAATCCTGCATCGCGCGCATTCGTGCCCTGGTCGACAAGATGGGCAATCGCCAGCTTGGTGTATTTGATCGTAAGGAGCCGCACCCGCCTCGTTATCCCGCGGAAGAAGTTTGGGGCATCTTCGACTCCGATCCGGCGAAGCAGTACGACATGAAGGAGATCATCGCCCGCGTCGTCGACAATAGCCACTTCGACGAATACCGCTCCGAGTATGGCGAGACGGTGATCTGCGGCTTCGCCCGCATTGGCGGCTTTGCCGTCGGCATCGTCGCTAATCAGAAGACGCACGTCCACCAGACCGACCACTCGGGCAACAAGCGGGTCGAATTCGGCGGCGTGATCTATACCGAATCGGCGGAGAAGGCGGCGCGTTTCATCATGGACTGCAACCAGAACATCGTGCCCCTGGTCTTTCTGCACGACGTCAACGGCTTCATGGTGGGCCGCGACGCCGAGTGGAGCGGCATCATTCGCGCCGGAGCCAAGATGGTGAACGCCGTCTCGAATTCGGTGGTGCCGAAGATTACTGTGATCGTCGGTGGCTCGTTTGGGGCAGGGCATTATGCGATGTGCGGTAAGGCCTACGACCCGCGATTCGTATTTGCGTGGCCGACGGCAAAATACGCCGTCATGAGTGGAGCTTCGGCGGCAAACACGCTGGTCGAGATCAAAATCAAGCAACTGGAGCGCGGCGGCAAGAAGCTGAGCGAGGAAGACAAGACAAAGCTCTACGACGAGGTCAAGGCCACCTACGACGAGCAAATGGACCCGCGCTACGGCGCGGCGCGCTTATGGATCGACAAGATCATCGATCCCGCCGAGACGCGGGAGGCCATCATCACCGCGCTGGAAGCGGCGTCACTCAATCCCGAGCTGCCGAAGTTCAGCGTAGGGGTGCTGCAGACGTAGTTGTCGGTTGCCAGTTGTCAGTTAGGACCAAGGATGAGGTGTAGGTCTCACGCGTGATCATGCTGGGTTTTACCTGAATACCAGAAACCTGAAGCTTGACATCTGACACCCGTTCCGCAAGCCGATGGCCAACGGCCGGTAGCTGAAACCCGCTAACCCAACGTAAAATGCAACCATTAGAGTCAGAGCACGTCTGCAGGCGTGTCGCAAGTCGCCCGCCTAGTTTTCTTCCCTCTGCTTCATGCTTCCGGTCCGCAGATACCGGCTATGCCAACCCAATGATTCCGTCAGCAGGTGCGGAGTGTGCTTGCCGTATGACAACCGCTCCGCGCGGTTAAGATAGTCGAGCAGCGCGGGCCTGTACTCCGGATTGGCGCACTTCTCGATAATCAGGTGCGCGCGCTGACGTGGTGAAAGTCCGCGCAGATCCGCTAGGCCTTGCTCGGTCACGACCACTTGAACATCATGCTCGGTGTGGTCGATGTGCGACACCATGGGCACGATGGTCGAGATCGTTCCTTTTTGTGCGATCGACGGCGCCATGAAGATCGAGAGATACCCGTTGCGCGCGAAGTCGCCGGAGCCGCCAATGCCGTTCTGTATGCGCGATCCCATTACGTGCGTCGAGTTCACGTTGCCGTAGATGTCGGCCTCGATCATGGCGTTCATCGCGATGACGCCGAGGCGGCGGATGATCTCCGGGTGGTTCGAGATTTCCTGGGGGCGCAGCACGATGCGCTCGCGATACGTCGCCATATCGGCGTTGACTTCGGTCAGCATCTCCGGGCTGAGCGAGAATGCCGTGGCCGACGCCGAGGTGACTTTGCCCGATTTCAGCAGCCGAATCATGCCGTCCTGGATCACTTCTGTGTAGGACGTCAGGTTTTCGAACGGGCCTTCCTCCAGCCCGAATAGCACCGCATTCGCGATGTTTCCGACGCCGGATTGCAGCGGCAGCAGGTTCGCCGGCATACGTCCTTTCTGCACCTCCCAGCTCAGAAACTCGAGGATGTGTCCGGCGATTTGCTTGGAGGCGGCGTCGGGAGCCTTGAACGGGCTGTTGCGGTCGGGCGAGTTGGTGAGCACGATGGCGACGACCTTCTCGGGCGGAACTTCAAGGTACGGCGATCCAATGCGCTGGCCGGGGTGAGTGAGCGGGATGGGCCCGCGGTTCGGCGGCGCTTGCAGGCCGTAGTAGATATCGTGCATGCCTTCCAGCGCTTCCGGTTGCCAGGCGTTGACTTCCAGAATGACGCGCTCTGCCTGGTCGATCCATGTCTTGTTGTTGCCGATCGACGAACTGGGCAGCAGGCGTCCGTCTTCCAGGACGGCTGCGACCTCGATCAGGGCGACATTCAGCTTGCCAAGAAATCCATACTCCACGAACTGCGCCACATGGCTGAGGTGAATGTCCATGTATTCCATTTCGCCGGCATTGATGCGCTTGCGGGTCTCGGGATCGGACTGGTAGGGAAGGCGCAGGTTGATGCCGCCTGCCATGGCGAGTGCGCCGTCCAGCTCCGGGCCGGTGGAGGCGCCGGTGAAGACGCTAACCTGAAACTTCTGCCCGCGGAAGTTGGCCTCAGCGATACGCCGCGCTAGCTCAATCGGAACCACCTTCGGATAACCTGAGCCAGTAAAGCCGCTCATGCCAACCTGATCGCCAGAACGAATCAAGGCGGCTGCTTCGTCGGCGCTCATGATCTTCTGCGCTAGTGCACTGTTCAAGACACGGGAGGAGGTTGCAGAAATAGTTGCCATAGCAGCCCTTTCCAGATGGAGGAAGTAACTATCCAACATAGGGGCGGGAATTACCCAGGGTCTGTGAGCTTGGTCACTTTCCCATGGATTTCAAGGCTAGGGCCGAGTACGCGGCTGGACTGCTTGAAAGCCTATGGATGTCCGAATATCCGGAAGTAAGCCTTCAAGAGGCCCGACTGTGCCTCGGGCGGCCGGGACGAGTGCCAAGCCCAGACCTGGTGCTCAGACTCAAGCAGCAGACGCTCAAACTCGCCATCGCTGATGGCGCGCTTCCGGTGAAGTTCGTCGCGCTTCTTGTGCATAGCGGACCGCTTGGCAATCGCTGAGCGGATGCCGCGAAAATACGCACCCAGGCCGCGATTGCGAACCACATAGCCAAACCACAGCGCCTGAAACAACAGGATGCGGGACAAGTAGCGCTGCACGATTGCCGGGGGGTAGTCCTTGGCCAGCAGCCATAGCTGGTTGCGCGTCACTAGCTCCAGAATGCGGGGATGGACCACTGCTCCGGTCGTCGCGCTGCCAACGTGGTAGGCCACCGCTTGCGGAACATACATTCCTCCATAGCCCACCATTTGCGTTCGCAGACCGAGGTCAATGTCGTCGAGATAGGCAAAGAAGTCGGCGTCCAGGCCGCCGCATTGCTCGAAGGCCTCGCGCCGGTACAATACCGCCGCCCCGCAGCCGGTAAGGATGGGCGTCGGTTGATCGAATTGCCCGCGGTCTTCATCTCCGCTGCCCCGCCGATAGGCGCCGCCAGCGACGAGCATGGCGTCGCCGGCGCCATCGAGATGGGTGCGCTGGGTCGCGCGCAACAGCTTTCCGGCGGCGAAGCCGAGGTGGGGATCGCGATCGAGCGTGCTAACCAATATCTCGATGTAGTTCGGCTCAAGCTCAATGTCATTGTTCAGCAGCAGAAGGTACTTCGACAATGTTGCCGCCACGGCGCGGTTGATCGCTCCTGTCGTGCCTTCGTTGGTGGGCAACTCGATGCGCAAAGTGTTTGGCGGGAGCGGATCGGGCAGGATGCTGTCGCTGCGCGCTTCATTCTCGACTACGACAGTCTCCCACTCGGTAGGGGACAGATTCTGCGACTGAATGAACTCAAGGCAGCGCTTCGTCAGGTCAGGGCGATGCAGCGCCGGGATGATGATGGTAACCGTCTTCACGCGTGGCTTACGCGATTCTACACAGAGAAACGTGCGCCTGGCCTTTGGCGGCTGCGATGCGAAAACCGCGGCTACTTCCAGCCCACGGCGGCATAGTCCTGAAAGCCGTAAAGCAGATCGTTCAGGCGCGCGATACCCTCGTTGAATTGCTCAAGCGCCTGTGGATTGCCTTCCACCATGAGACGCGGTACCTGTAGCTCGCGCAGCGGGGACGAAAAGCGCAGCTCTACGTTACGGAAGTTGCAGGACTCCATGGCAAACTGCAGGGTCTCGGGATGGACCGGCCGGATATGCGTTGGGTCGAGGAAGAAGTTGCGAACCAGCGCGTACACGCACTGCGGGTTAATCGTCTCGAAGATCACGGGCGAACCGGGTTTGCACTTCTGATACGCCAGCGCTACGTATCGTAGTTGATCACTGGCCGTCAGATGCTCGATCACCTGAGCGCTGAAGACGCCGCCCAGCGACTCGTCGGGCGTGGCTTCGAGAAATGTGAACAAGTCCTGCTGAATGACATCCAGCCCTTTCTCCCGGCAGAGAAGGATCTGGTCGGTTCCCAGTTCGACGCCACGCGCCGTGATTCCGGCGTCGCGCAGCTCTTCCAGAAACTCTCCCCGGCCGCAGCCGATATCGACGACATTGTCGCGGCCGCGAAAGTACTCGAGGTATGACTGTTGCCTCTGCCGAATGCCAGCTTCGTCTCCGCGATACTGCTCTTCAAACGCGAAGTAATCGAATTCCTGCTCGCTCTTGATTTCGGAAGGAAACATCGGTGGCACGGGTGCCGGCGGGTTCGCGCTCTGCTCGGGTGTATTCGGCATCGCGGCCCGCAGGCGCCGCAGATCGCGTTCTCGGACTCTGAGCTGCACCGATGCCTGTCGCACCTGTTTTGTCAGCTCCTCCACACGAGCCTGGAGCAGGTTGAAGTTTACCTTGAGCCCCTCGACATGCATGCCCACCTGGCGTCCTTCCACCCCAAGGCGTTCGATGTCCTCTGCGCGTTTTGCTTCGGTTTGGGCGCGTTCGGTGGCGCTACGTGAAGCCTGCTCCGCGGCTTGTTCCGAAGCTTGCTCGAAGGAAGTGCGCAGCTCCCGCAAGGCACTTTGCACGGGCAACAATTGTTGTTCCACAAGGCTGGCAAAACCGCTCTCTTGCGAGGCGAAAGTTGCCTCCACCTGCTCACGCAGGCGCAGCATCTCCCGCTCGCTGGCCGCCTTTTGGGCCTGAATCTCCTCCGCCAGCCATGCTTTGTTGCGCTCAATCACGTTAGCATGCAGGTTGAGCGCTTCCGCATGTCGGTGCAGCAGGTTGCGGTGGTTATTAAGGATGTTGTCGACGTGCTGAAGGGCACGAATGACAGCGCCCTCGAACAAATGCAGCGGACGGGTGTACCAGGACAGCAAGCGCCGCATTACCCTCTTGCTGAACTGCACGGCGTCGTTTACTACTCCTGGATTGCGGGGATTCAACTGACCCGTCTGGCGGCTGCCATCCTCGGCAATTGCGATTTCGTTACGAAGGTCCAGCGTTTCGTCGCCTACCGGAACAGAAGACGACATACCCGTGGTGGCGCGCAGGCGCTCTAATATCCCCTCAACGGCGGAAGATGGGCTCATAGTGGCTATCGGCGTTCAATATCGCTGCCGCTGTCGTAGGAGAAATGGGAAAGGAGCACCTACACAGACGGCAAGGGAAAAGCGTACCAACGTAAACTGATTCCTGCAATCTTGGCGATCATTACTTCTTCATATTTCCCGGTAGTTCAGAAGCGCGGCTCCGATCAACACGAAGCACACCGGCCAGATCCACGACGGAATCTTTCGGTTCTCGGCAGGCAGGCGCAGCTCCAGCCAGCGCGACCATCCGGCGAACACCGCCAGCACTCCCATGGGAACGTGGCTGAGTTCCACCAGCAGGTTTTCTTTGACGTTGGTGATGGCGTGCTGATGGGTGAGCAATACCGCGCCGCCGAGGGCGCACATCAGCGGGAAAACCAGCGCCATTCCGTCGTTCTCCCGTTTTCGCCTTCGCACGCGCAGCTCGAAGACGGCGAAGCCCACGCACACCAGCGCCGCCACACGGTGCTGAAACACCTCCGGATCGGCAAAGCAAGCGCCGACGCTTTTCCAGCCTATCGGCCAGCATTCGGAGTCAGCTTGCAGGATGATGAAGATTGCGATGCCGATGAGCAATAGCGGCCAATACTCTGCCCAGGGGGCTTTCCCGGTGCGCGCCAGCAGGGCGAGTACTCCCATGCCGAGAACCAGCACCCCCATCCAGTGGTGATTGGCCTCCGATTCCATCGACCAGGAGACCATTAGCGGTGAAAGCGGCTCGCCATCCGCGTTGTAGGCTGCCGGTGGTTGAGAAGAAGCACTGCCATTGGTCGGCCCCGACGTGCTGGTGGCGGCTTCCACCCGGGTGTACGTGAGTCGAGGAATAGTCGGCTTGAAGCGCAGATAGATCTGGTGCAGCGACACGATGTCTTGTGGCTGGTCGACCGCTGGTGGCTGGGAAGTGAGGGAAGCGGCGGTGAGAATCACGGTGAAGCCGATGCCGACCTCAGCTTCGATGAGCCGGCGCAGGCGAGGCATCACCTGATCATGGCGCAGATTGCGCAACATCAGGAAGTTGATGCCGCCCAGCACCATCAGCACGCCCAGCATCGTGGCTTTGGCAAGGACCATCACGCCGTACGCCGTTCCCAGCAATGCCTCCCACGAAGCGATGTAAATGACGCTCATGGTCAAACCGCTGAGCACGATCAGACAGACGCTGATCAGCGCCAATCGCGAGAAGCGTTCGGTGACATAGAAGCGCGCATTGGAATCCTTATTGCGGAAGAGCGCCAGCACCAGATAAGGCAGGCCCCCGATCCAGAAACCGGTCGCCGTCTCGTGGATCGCGGTCAGCGCGATTAACAGCGGACGTCCTTCCAGTCGCGACGCCGCGTGGTTGGTCATCAGTGACGCCGCCATGACGACGACCGCGGGAACGATAAGCGCCCAGGACGCAACCTTGGTGCGAAACAGCGAGATGACCAGCGCCACCAAAGCTGTGCCCAGCACGATGCTGCCGGAGATAAAGAAGTTCGCGCCTACCACACCGCTGAAGCCGATCTCGGCGCTGGCCATCAGCACCGATGAATCGACAAACAGGTAGAGCGCCTGAATGACGATCAGCCCGAGGATGCTGAGGCGCAACAGCATCCACGAGCCGGCGTCCATGCGCTCCCGCTGCGGCGCATCGCCGGGTGTATTCCGCGAAATCCATAGAATGAACAGGACTCCGCCGAGCAGCAGGGACTGAAAGACAAGTGTCCCCGCGCGCAGTATGACGGACAAAAATTCGAACAGATCGACGAGCTGCTGCATTGGTTGGTGCTACTGCACCTTGAAGGGGACCTCGCCCTTGCTCATGTGCCCGTCAGAGGCAAGCACATTCCAGATCAGCTTGTACGAGCCGGGCTTCAGGCCGGTGGCCTTGCATTGCAGCTTGTCGGGGCTAGGCTGCTTCTCCAGCTTCAGGTTGGTGTCGTTCCCATCGGGAGCGACGAGCTCCACGCGTGAGCGTCCGCCATCAATACGGACGTTGTAACGCAGCGTGATGTCCACGTCGGGACCCTTGACCGTGGAATTCTGCTTGGGAGTCGAATCCATCAGGACGGCATGGGCGAACAGAAGCTGAGCTGTAAGAACGATGGCAACCGTAAGCAGCGCATACTTCCAGCGCGAGATCAACACTTATATCCCTCCAGAGAATTTAGTGCGGTATTGAAAGCATACGCGGAGCTCTGCTGCGGCTCAAGGGCGGCAGGCATCACTTGGCATTTAGCAAATAGCGTGTGCGGTGGAAATTGGCAACAGGTTTTGAGAAAGAACTCGCACAAGAGCCAAACCATCGATGCTAATTGCCAATTCCTGATTGCTCCTACTCCACCTGCTCCTTCAACTCATGCAGCAAATTCAGCGCGTCCACGCGTCAATTGTTAGGCAACGCATCGCGGAGGCAGGCTGTCGGCAGCAGTCCCCGGAGAGACGCTCCCCAACGCGATTAGGTGTATAGTCGCTGTCACCCAGCTAAGTCGAAAATCCCTGTTTCACCCGCATTGCGACGGGATGTGCAAAGGGGGAGCTAGTATGAAAGTTCGCGCCGGCGCTTCTCTTGCCCTGGCCATGCTCTTCGCCGTCAATACAGGTAGCTTGGCTCAACGCCTCACAGCGGCGGCGAGTAGCTCGTATAAACCGCCCGGCTGTTTCGATGGCACACCACACAAAAAGACGCTCGTGCGCGTAGACAAAAAAGTCCAACTTCAGGTATTGGACTGGGGCGGCGCGTCCAAGTCCCGAACCATGGTGCTGCTCACGGGGTTGGGCGACAACGCGCACGTGTACGATCAGTTTGCATACCAGTTTACCGACGACTTCCATGTCATCGGGATCACTCGCCGAGGATATCCTCCATCCAGCCACCCTGCACCGGGTTCGAACCCAGAGGCAGGCTACGATTTTGACAGCCGGGCACGCGACGATATCGCCGTGCTCGATGCCCTCGGCATCAATAAGGCCGTCTTTGTCGGACATTCGGTTGCCGGCTCGGAATTGAGTACGATCGCGTTGAAGTATGCAGGCCGGGTAGAGAAATTGGTCTACCTGGACGCTTTCGACCTGTCGAAGCGGTTCGTTCTCCCCGATATACCTCCGGCACCATTCACGGAAGCAGATAATCGGTCCTTGCAGATTTTCCTGGCCGCCGATGAGCGTCTCGAGGATATTCTCAGACCTGCCCAAGCGACCTGTATCGCGGTACAATTTGACGAAAACGGGATGATCAGGGACAGTACAACACCAGCTTGGGTGCCCCAAGCCATTCTTTGGGCTGTGCAACACAATCCTCCAACCGATTGGGCGAAGGTGGAGGCACCGCGGCTCGGCATCTTTGACCAGCCGTCTGTTCAAGGCAAGTTACCTTACTACTTCTATCTCAACGCGGAGGACAGAAAGAAGTTCGACGAAAATTGGCCGGGTATTGTTAAGTGGTATACAGATACGATTGCGGAGTTCGCAGCCGAACAGGTGGGCAGGCCAAAGCCGGTCGTCTATACGCTGCCCGATGCCCCACACTATTTCTACCTTAACGACCAGGCATTCGTGGTTCGAGTGATGCGTAAGTTTTTGCTGGGCCACGTGGAACCATGACCGTCTTGAAAAACAGCTTCTCGCAATCGAGTCAATCAGAGAAGCTCATGCATCAAGTGGTGGGCGGATAGACCTCACAAGTTGCGCTTGACCAGAAAAATGGGGGAAGCGCCCGGAGAACGCTTCGGTCAGTCCACCTGCTTCTTCAATTCGTGCAGCAGATTCAGCGCCTCCAGAGGGCTGATGCGGTCCAAATCGGTCTCCTTTAACCGGTCAACGACTTTCTGCGAAAGGGGAGTGAAGATGGTCAACTGCATGGGGCCGGGCTCGGTCTGTGCCTCGCTGGCAAGGTGTTTTACCGCGCTGCGCTCCGCCGTCTCATGTTCGGCCAGGACTTCGCGCGCGCGCGTAATTACGTCGCTGGGCAAGCCAGCCAGCTTCGCAACTTCGATACCGTAGCTCTTGTCCGCCGGGCCATCCTCGACTTTGCGCAGGAAGACAATCCCGCCGTGGCTCTCCTTGACCGAGACGTGATAGTTCTTCACCCCGCTAAGCCGGTCCGCCAGTTCGGTCAGCTCGTGATAGTGCGTGGCGAACAGCGTCTTGGCGCGCGTGGCGGAGTGGATATACTCGATCGCTGCCCACGCAATCGCCAAACCATCATAGGTCGAGGTCCCCCGGCCCACTTCGTCCAGCAGGATCAGCGAGCGCGGTGTTGCCGTGTTGAGGATCGCCGCCGTCTCCGTCATCTCGACCATGAAGGTGGAGCGCCCGCGCGCCAGGTTATCGCTCGCCCCGATGCGGGTGAAGATGCGATCGACCAGCCCCAGCCGCGCCGAACGCGCCGGAACAAACGAGCCCATCTGCGCCATCAGTACGATTAGCGCGGCCTGACGCAGGTAGGTCGACTTGCCTCCCATGTTGGGCCCGGTGATGATCAGCACCGCGTGCGTTGTCCCGTTCAAGTAGAGGTCGTTGGGCACGAAGCGATCGGAGACGCCGCTCAAGTCCTGCTGCTCGATGACCGGATGCCGCCCGCCAGTCACCTCCAGCTCGCCGCCGTCGACGAACTCAGGCCGGCAGTAGTTGCGATTAGCTGCAAGTGTGGCGAACGAGGCCAGGACGTCAATCTCCGCCAGCGCCAGCGCGGTCTGACGAATGCGGCGCGCCTCGGCGGCAATGGCCGCGCGCAACTCGGCAAATAGCCGGCGCTCGATCTCGACTATCTTCTCCTGCGCATCCAGCACCTTGGCTTCATATTCCTTCAGCTCGGGAGTAGTAAAGCGCTCGGCGTTCACCAGCGTCTGCTTGCGCTCGTAGTCCGCCGGGGTATGGTGCAGGTTAGCCTTGGAAATCTCCAGATAATAGCCGAAGATCGAGTTGAACTTCACCTTCAACGACGCGATGCCGGTACGCCGCCGCTCGCGCTGCTCAATCTGCGCAATGTACTGCTTGCTGTTGCGGCTCAGGTCGCGCAACTCGTCGAGCGCCGGGTCCACGCCACTGCGAATGACCCCGCCATCGTTGAGCGTCAGCGGAGGCTCGTCTTCCAGCGAGGAGAGAATGCGGGCTCGCAGATCGCCCAGCTCATCGCATTGCGCGTGCAACGCTTGCAGCCGCTCGGCTGCGAACGCCGCCAACGCCCTGCGAATCGCCGGGAGCTTGGCGAAGGAAATCGCTAGCGCCAGCAGGTCGCGCGGATTGGCCGACTCCAGAGTCACGCGGCTCAGCAGCCGCTCCAGGTCGAGCATGCCTTCCATGGCGCGGCGCAATTCCTCGCGGTGGACCAGACCGGCAACCATCGCGCTCACCGCGTCGAGCCGCTGATTGATCTCCGTCAGATCGATCGACGGGCGCAGGATCCACGAGCGCAGCAGACGCTTACCCATGGGCGTCGCCGTGCCATCGAGGCAGCGGAAGAGCGTGATGCTGTCGCCCGTACCCGAAAATAGCGGCTCAATCAGCTCCAGATTACGCACCGTCACGGCATCCAGCACCAGGCAGTTCTGCCGCTCGTAGTAACCGATGCGGTCGATGTGGTCCAGCGAGCCGCGCTGCGTGGTGCGCACGTAGTGCAGGATCGCTCCCGCCGCCGTCGCCGCGGCCGAGCGGTTCGCCAGTCCAAAACCCTCCAGCGACAACACGCCGAAATGGTTCTCCACCAGGGGGATCGCATAGTCGGGCGCAAAGACCCAGTCCTCCAGCGGCGTCTCTGCCCAGCTCGCGTTCTCCAGCGATGAGATGCGTGGCGCAGCGGCAGCTTGCGGAGAGGCACTGTACTGCCGCGGCTGATCGAACAGGGGCAGGGAAGAGGCGAACAGCATCTCCCGCGGACGCAGCACTACAAGCTCGTCGCGCACTCGGCGCTCAGCATCGGGCCCGCGAAATTCAGTGGCGCGAAATTCGCCGGTCGACAGATCGAGCGCCGCGAACCCCACCTCGTCGCGCAGCTTGGCCACGCACGCCAGGTAATTGTTCTCCTCCGACTGGAGCTGCGCATCGGCCGCCGTGCCCGGCGTCACCACGCGCGTCACCTCACGCTTCACCAGCTTCTTCGCCACGCGCGGGTCTTCCATCTGATCGCAGATGGCGACCTTGAATCCCTTGCGAATGAGTTTGGAAATGTAGTTCTCGGCCGCGTGATAGGGCACGCCACACATCGGAATGGCAGCGCCCTTCTCCTTGTTGCGCGAGGTCAGCGTGATTTGCAACTCGCGCGCTGCCACCACCGCGTCTTCAAAGAACAGCTCGTAGAAGTCGCCCAGGCGAAAGAACAGCAGCGCCTGAGGATGCTCTTTCTTGATCGCGGCATATTGCCGCATGAGCGGCGTGGAGGGCTCAGTCATGGGGCGAAGATGGGCGGATTATAGCAGCGCGGAGGCGTGCAGAACCGCACCCTCTCGCGGGTTAGTGTCAGTGTCCGAAGAGCGCCTCCAGATTCCGTCGACCGTGTACAACGCGCAGGATGAGGGCGTCTTCGTCTTCCACGCAGTACATAATGACGTAATCTCCCACCGAGAAGCTGCGGTATCCGGGGCCGAGATCGTCCTCCCGTGAACGGCCAATATGAGGGAAGCTGGCCAGCAGAAGAAAGCGTTGGGTTATCGTGTCAATCAGGTGGTTGGCAATATCGATGCTGCCGCTTTCTTGGGCAACGTACAACCAGATATCGTCGAGATCAGTTACCGCACGCGGAGCTAATCGGTGCGCCATTAGCGGGTTGTGGTGAGCTGCGCAAGCAGTCGCGCGCGTCCGCGTTCCTTCACGTCCGCAGCAAGCTCCCTCATTGACTCTTGGGTGACGGCCCGACCCTCACCACGGGCGATCGACTCCCGAGCTTCATCGAGCGTGAGAAGAAATTCCGCGCGTTGTCGCTCGCGCTCTTCCCACAGCGCGAGCGCCTCCTGTACGGCGTCCTCTTCGGACCGGAGCCGACCGCTCTCAATCGCGCGGCGCACAAAGGCCTTCTGGTCGGGGGTGAGCTCTAGATCCATGGGCACCAGATTATGGGAAAACAGACCCTCACGCAACGACGGCCTGCCCCCTAAAAGGCCGGCTTTAACTACCCGCCTCACCGTCCGGACTCGCAATGACCACCACGTAGCCATCCGGATCACGCAGCCACATCTCGCGATGTCGTGGATTGGGGTTGAAGTGCGGCTCCAGAACAGCTTGGGCCTGCAACGACCGGGCTCGCTCAACCGCCGCATCGAAGTCGTCAACCTCGAACCAGATCAGCACCCCATGGCCAGCCGGCGCCGCATCCGCATTGGTGAGGTTTGGATGGTCCTCCTCGTCCCAGGCATGAAGCTGAAGAACCAGTTGGCCATCGCGTTGCACCCGGTCGTAGACATCGCGATGAGGATGGTCGGGGAGCGAATCCGCTGCCAGCAACTGGCTGTACCAGCGACTGCTGGCCCTCACATTGCGGACGGCAATCAGAGGCTGCGCGCGGACAAATGGAGTTCTTGTCATGGACTGCTCTCACCTCCTGATGACGAAATCCGAACGAAACCCTTTCTAGCGCCTCTATCAGTACCTGCAGATGCCCCATCCCATGGAAAAAGGGGGGTGATGGCTACTCCCCTTCGTGTTCCCTCACCTCGGGGAAGAGTTGCCTCACTGTTCTCATTGGAAGGAACAGTCGATTGCCCGATAGGCTTATGAATCCGTATTTCTGGTAGAACTCGACGGCCTTCTCGTCCTTGGCGTCGACCACGACTGCAAAAGAGGAGACATACTTGGTGTTTTTGAGACTTCTTCTGAGAGCGTCAAGCAATAAGAACTCCCCCAGCTTCTTGCCCCGTTGGTCCTGCGCTACGGCGAGACGCCCAAGCAGAGTTGCTCCAACCCGCTTGTACTTGCCGGTACGTCTCTGCAGTTTCTCAGGCAAGCCCTCGGTTTCGATCTCTTGCGCGGAAAGGGTATAGAAGCCCAGAACCGTGGAAGCGTCCTCTTCGGTCAGCAGCACAAAGACGGCAGAGAGATTCTCTCTAACGTCTCTCCCGGCACGCTCCAGGAAATAGCGGTCGAGCGGTTCGTTCCCAGAGTGAAAAGCCGCCCGGTCTTGATCGCCGAGCGGCTGAACGACGTACTTGGCTGCGCTCTCTTTTTTCAAGGAGGGGGCTCAGACGAGTCTTTCCCGCATTTTGCGATATCGCTGCGCGGCCTTTTTCAATGCAGTATTCGGCGCAGGAGGGCTCATCAGGGCCTCAACGAAACGACGTTGGTCTTCAATCGTGAGCCTTATAAAGTTATGCTCCTCTACCGTCTTCACGGCGGCCTCGCGCAAACTCTCAATAACGAAGTCGGTAAGCGTTTGACCCCTGAGTGTGGCCGCCCGCTCAAACAGCACTTTCTGCGGCTTGGAAATGCGCGCTTCCAGACGCGCAGTCGCCGGCCCGGGCTCGTCCTGCTTGTTGCGGGATTTCCTTGCCGTTGCGCTCATAGAAAGCCCTCTGCAACCAGTGTACGGCGTTGAGCCGTACAACGCAAGACGTACTCCCTACGCGCACCGTGCAAGGTCGTACGTGCAGCCACAGTTTTGGGTGATCGGCACCAACGAAAATCCCCACCCGGCCAACCGCAGGCCGGATGGGGCATCCTCAGGAGCACGATTTACCGCCCTAGTACGGCCATCTCCATCCCGCCGCCTCGGGCTGATCGACGCCATGTTCGTGCGCATAGTTCTTGCACTCGATCTGCTGGTTCAGGAAGCGGTCTTTGGCGTGTCCGCCGATGCGCTGCAGCCTGGGCACGCGGTCGATCACGTCCATGGCCAGACTGAATCGGTCGATGTTGTTGTTGATGGCCAGCTCCAGTGGAGTATTGATGTTCCCCTTCTCCTTATAACCGCGCACATGCATGTTGTCGTGGTTATGCCTCCGGTACGCCAGGCGGTGAATCAGCCATGGGTATCCATGGAAGTTGAAGATGATCGGCTTGTCGGTGGTGAACAGGGAGTCGAAGTCGCGGTCGCTGAGCCCGTGGGGATGCTCGGTGCTGGGCTGCAGCTTGAACAGGTCGACCACGTTGATGAAGCGGATCCGGATGTCGGCAAATTCATTGCGCAGCATCGCCGTGGCCGCCAGCGCTTCCTGGGTAGGAATGTCGCCGGCCGAGCACATGACCACATCCGGCTCACCGCCCTCGTCGTTGCTCGCCCAGTCCCAAATGCCGAGGCCTTTGGTGCAGTGCGTGATCGCTGCATCCATGGTCATGTATTGCAGGTGGTTCTGCTTGTCGCAAACGATGACGTTAACGTAGTTCTGGCTGCGCAGGCAGTGGTCGACCGTCGACAGCAGCGAGTTCACGTCCGGCGGCATGTAGATGCGCGTCACGTTAGCGCTCTTGTTAACCACCACGTCGATGAAGCCCGGGTCCTGATGAGTGAAGCCGTTGTGGTCCTGCCGCCACACGGTCGAAGTGATCAGCAGGTTGAGCGAGGCGATTGACTCACGCCAGGAGAGGTGATTGCAGATCTCCAGCCACTTGGCGTGCTGGTTGAACATCGAGTCGATGACGTGAACAAATGCCTCGTAGGAGGAGAAGAAACCGTGGCGGCCGGTGAGCAGGTAGCCCTCCAGCATGCCTTCCATGGTGTGCTCGCTCAGCATCTCCATGACGCGGCCGTCGTTCGACAACTCGCCGCCGTCCATGTCCTCGGGGAAAAACTCCTCGATCCAGAACTTCTTGCTCACCTCGTAGATGGCGTCGAGCTTGTTCGAGGTATTCTCATCCGGTCCGAAGACACGGAAGTTGTGCATGTTGTCTTTCATGACGTCGCGCAGGAAGACGCCCAGCGGGCGAGTGTTCTCCGCCTGAATCTGGCCCGGCTTCTCGAACTTGATGCCGTACTGACGGAAGTCCGGCAGCCGCAATGCCTTCTTTAGGCGGCCGCCGTTGGTGTGCGGGTTGGCGCTCATGCGCCGGTTGCCCTTCGGCGCCAGTTCGCGGAACTCCTCGGCAAAGCGCCCGTGACCGTCGAACAGCTCTTCCGGCCGTTGCGAGTGCATCCATTTCTCCAGGATGCGTAGCTGCTCGGGATCTTTCTTCACATCCAGCAGCGGTACCTGGTGGGCGCGCCAGAAGCCTTCCAGCCGATGGCCTTCCACTTCCAGCGGAGCGGTCCAGCCCTTAGGCGAGCGCAACACGATCATCGGCCAGTGCGGGCGCTTCACGTCTTTCTGGTGGCGAGCCGACTTTTGAATGTCGCGGATCTCGTTGACACAATGCTCCACCGTCGCCGCCATGGCCTGGTGCATGCTGTCATGGTCAGAGCCTTCGACGAAGTAGGGCGTCCACCCGTAGCCCCGCAACAGGCTTTCAAGTTCCTCATGAGGAATACGAGCCATCAGTGTGGGATTGTTGATCTTATATCCGTTGAGGTGATAGATCGGCAGCACGGCGCCATCGCGCTTGGGACTCAGAAACTTATTGACGTGCCACGAAGTCGCCAGCGGTCCGGTCTCCGATTCGCCGTCACCAACCACCGCTGCCACGATCAGGTCGGGATTATCGAAGGCCGCGCCGCAGGCGTGCGAGAGCACATAGCCCAACTCGCCGCCCTCATGAATCGAGCCCGGTGTCTCCGGCGTGCAATGGCTGCCAATGCCGCCGGGGAAGGAGAACTGCTTGAAGAACTCGCGCAGTCCTTCGAAGTCCTCGCTTTTTTCCGGATAAACCTCCGAGTAGGTGCCTTCCAGGTACCCAGGGCCCAGCACCCCCGGCGCGCCGTGGCCGGGGCCAGCGAGAAAGATCATGTCGAGGTCGTATTTTTTGATCAGCCGGTTGAGATGAACGTAGATAAAGGACAGGCCGGGGCTTGACCCCCAATGTCCCAACAGGCGGGTCTTGATGTGCTCGGGACGCAGCGGCTCGGTCAGCAAGGGATTATCGAGCAGGTAGATCATCCCCAGGCTCAGGAAATTGCAAGCCCGCCAGTAGGCGTCAGTCTTGCGTAGCTGATCCGGGCTTAACGGGGTGCCGCTGATGGTCGAACGGGCGAGACCGTACGCGCTGAGTGGATCATGACTGGTAACGGCTTCGGGAGGAGTAGCAGTGGCAGACATAGATAACACTCCTTTACTTCAGCTTCGCCGGATGGGCGCCGGCGGCCGGCCAGAAAACTGGACTCTTTTAGCCTCAACCTTGCCGGGCAAGTAGTCAACCGGAGGCGGGGGGCGTCGCGCAGATTTAATTTCGTTTTTTCAAATTGGAAACCGCGCAGGCGGAAAGGGAACGCCCCGGCACATCGACCCTCCACCAGGTTCCCTTCGCTCGCGGCCGAGGAAATGCCCAACAAAGAGCATTTTCGCCGCTCGATCATCTAATTCGCATCAAACTTTCCCGACAAAAAGGCAGCAGCCGAGGGCTGAAGCAGATCGCCAGGAGCGAACAAGCGAAAAGCTGTCTTTCCTGCCGAGAGTAGAATTTTTATACCGTCTCTGCACCATCCGCAGACAGTGCGCTTCACCGCGTGAACGCGCAGCAGGACCATGGACCTTCACCAAAAAATTCGTACCCTTCCCGCCTCGCCCGGCGTGTACCTGTACAAGAACGCCGAGGGCACCATCATCTATGTAGGCAAGGCGAAGAATCTGCGCTCGCGGGTGCGGTCGTACTTTCTGGAAGGCGCAGCCGAGAATGCTAAGACTGGAACACTGCTGCGGGAAGCGGTCGACCTCGACTACGTCGTAGTAGACAACGAAAAGGAAGCGCTGGCGCTTGAGAACAATCTCATCAAGAAGAAGAAGCCGCGCTACAACATTCTGCTGCGTGATGACAAGACCTATCCCTACATCAAATTGACGAAGGGTGAGCGCTATCCGCGCGTCTATCCCACGCGGCGCCTGCGCAAGGACGGCTCGCTATACTACGGCCCCTATTTTCCGACGAGCCTGGCATATCGCATTGTCGATCTAATCCATCGCCATTTCCTCATTCCATCGTGCAAGCTCGATCTGAATCGGACCTATCCGCGGCCCTGCCTGCAGTACTACATCGGGCGCTGCTTGGGGCCGTGCGTGGAAGGGCTGACCACCCCTGAGCGCTATGCCGAGGCCGTGCACGACGTGAAGCTGTTTCTCGAAGGCCGCGGGCAGGACCTGAAGCGTTCGTTGCAGAAGCGCATGGCAGCCGCGGCCGACACGGAGCAGTACGAGCTGGCGGCCAAATATCGCGATCTGATCTCGACCGTCGAGCTGCTGGACCAGAAGCAGCGCATCGCGACGCTGGATGGCGACGACGCCGACGTCTTCGGCTATCACTTCGAGAACCAGATGCTCGCGGTGAACCTCTTCCACATGCGCGCGGGCAAGATCGTCGACAAACGCGAATTCTTCTGGGAGGAGCTGAGCGAGATCGTTGGCCACGACGGCTTCGAGCCCGGGGAATTCTTCTCGGCCCTGCTGAAGCAGGTGTATCTGGACGCGCAGTATGTACCGCACACCATCTACGTCCCCGTGGACTTCGACGACCGCACCATGTTGGAAGAGGTGTTATCCGAAGGCCGCGAACGGCGGGTGCAGATACACGTTCCGCAGCGCGGGGAGAAGCGTTCGCTGGTCGACCTGGTCGGGCAGAACGCCAAGCAGGCCTACGACCAGCGCTTCCGCGTGCTCAAGCCGACCGCCAAGGTCGTGCAGGAAGCGCTGCAAGACGCGCTCATGCTGCCGGAGCGGCCGCGTCGCATTGAATGCTTCGACATCTCGCACATTCAGGGCGCCGAGACCGTCGCCTCGATGGTGGTGTGGGAGGACGGCAAAATAAAGAAGTCGGACTACCGTAAGTTCATCATCCGCACGGTGGACGGCGTGGACGACTTTGCTTCCATGCGCGAGGTGGTGACGCGGCGCTATCGCCGGGTGCACGACGAGAAGCAACAGATGCCCAGCCTGATACTGATCGACGGCGGTATCGGCCAGCTACACGCTGCGGCCGAGGCGCTGGAGTCGCTGGGCATCATCAATCAGCCGCTGGCGTCCATTGCCAAGCGCGAGGAGATCATCTACGTACAGGGGCAGGAAGGTGACCCCGTGATCCTGGATCGCCACTCGCCGGTGCTGCATCTGGTGCAACTGGTGCGGGACGAAGCCCACCGCTTTGCCGTGACCTTCCATCGCAAGCGGCGCGAGATTCGTGATCGTTCCACGGGTCTGCTGGAGGTTCCGGGGATTGGCGAGCGCACCAGCCGGAGGCTGCTGCAGCATTTCGGCAGCCTTCAGGCGGTCAAGCAGGCGGACGCCGCGGCGCTGTCGGCCGTCGTCAACCGCGCCCAGGCGAATGCTATCCTGCGCCATTTCCAGGCTAACCGCGACCAATCTGAGCCGTCACAACTTGTTCAGATAGACTGATAGATCCATGCTTGCCGACGAAAGCCCTCGATCCCGCATCGTATTGCTTGTTTTGCTGGTAGTGCTGGTGGTGAGCGTTATCGGCTTCGCTTTCGACCGCCTTCTGTTGCGCGAAGGCGTGCAGCGCGTCGACATCATGGCGCTCTCCAATGGCCTGACGGGAATCGCCGCCGGCCTCCTCTACCTCCAGGTGACCCGCGTTGAGCGCGAGCGCCGCGCCGCCACGCAGGAACGCCTGCGCACTATCGCGGAGATGAACCACCACATCCGCAACGCGCTGCAAGTGATCGCTTACGCCAGCTCCGCCAACGACAGCGCTCAATCCGTCGAGCTGATTCGCAGCTCAGTCGAGCGCATCGAGTGGGCACTGCGCGAGGTCCTGCCTGGCCACGTCACCCGCGAGATCACGACGCCCTCCACAGAGCATCGTCCAGAATCCACCCACGCCTCTTGAGGCGCGCGGCCGATCATCTTCCAACTCCGTCCCTCTGTTTGGAAACGCAGCGCACGATGCCATCAAAGCTGGAGCAAGCACATTCTGGTATGTGGGAATGGTCTGCGGGGCGGCAGGCGTGCTAGTCGCCGGCACGGCATTCCTGCTGCGCTAGTCGAACCGGCCAGTTGCTGGAGGGGCGAGCTTCGTCGGCTTTCTGCCGGTAACGCAAATCCAGCCTTTGAATCGTTTCTGGAAGACTTCGACCTCCGCGTAGCCGGTACTCTCCAGCAGTTCGCGATGTTCATTCACGCTGAGCAGAGTCATGCCGGTCAACGACGTGTAATTTTCGGCGATCCTTCCCACCACGCTGCCTGATCCCTTATAGACCTCCGCAATCAGCAGCAGCCTTCCGCCGGGCTTCAAAACTCGGAGGACTTCGCGCATGTCGCCGGGCAAGTCAGGCCAGTAGAAGTGGTTCTCCACGGCAGTGACGAGATGGAAGGTGCTATCGGGAAACGGGAGCTGCGACACTGAGCCCTGATGTATCTCGACCCGCGAGGCGGCGATCAATCGCGCATTGGTTCGCTTGGCTGCAGCGACACTCTCTTCCGAATGATCGATGCCGTACACTTTGCCCTGGCTGGCTCGGGCCGCCAGCTTAGCGATAGTTCGCCCTCCTCCGCAGCCGATGTCCAGGATAGTGTTGGACTCCCCGATTGCGGCATGTGACAGACCCCAGTTCGTCAGCCCGGAGTGCTGCACATTCATTTCCCAGAGAACAGCGCGGCCCAGCCACCCCGTCGGCTTTCGACATTGCTCTAGCAGCGAGTAGCGGCGTGTCTCCAATTCCCCTCTCTCTCAAAGAGCATATCGTACGCTACGCGGGCTGTATGCGCGAGAGACCGGCGGGTGGGGCGGCGAGCCTGGCAGCCGCTCACGATCTCCATCCCTCCTGACCCACTAAAGGCACAAAGCGGCACAGCTCCCGAGCCGTCGCGGTCACTTCGCCGTTCACCTTGCGAATGAGCTGAATTTGCTGCTCGCTGCGGGTTCCAATGGGAACCACCAAACGGCCGCCTTCGGCGAGTTGTTCCACCAAGCTTTGCGGAGGGGCGGGTGCCGCCGCCGCCACCAGAATCTTGTTAAATGGCGCTTGTTCGGGCAGACCGCGCGAGCCATCGCCTTCCACCACGTGTACGTTGTGATATCCCAGCCGGGTGAGAACCTGCTGTGCCTGTCGCGCCAGCTCGGGAATCCGCTCGATCGTCCAGAGCTCCGCCGCAAGTTCAGCCAGCACTGCCGCCTCATATCCCGTGCCCGTGCCCACTTCCAGAACGCGGTCCTCCGGGTTGACTTCGAGCGCCTCGACCATCGAAGCCACGATGTAAGGCTGCGACACAGTTTGCCCAGCGTCGATGGGCAGCGGGTGGTCGCCATAGGCGTCGGCGAGGGTGTCGGCGGGAGCAAATTCCTCGCGCGGCACCTTGGCCATCACCGCCAGCACGCGCTCGTCCCGCAGTCCCCGCGCACGCAACTGTTGATACACCATGCGCAGGCGCTCTTCGGCAACGGTAGCCGGGTTCTCCGTTCGCAGCCAATCGGCGGTCACGCTTATTTTCTACTGCCGAGAGATGCCATTGTCACGCGAAAGATCGGTCTACTTCTTGCGCTTTCTAATCAGCAGGTCAAAGCTGACGACGCCGTTCTCATCGCGGGTCGCATTGATGGTGTAGTCGCGCGCGACGTTGTATTCAAACTCCAGCACCTGCTGCGCCGACCGCGATAGATTGGTGATGTATGTGATAGTGACGGTGCTGGAAACCTGCTGCTCCACCGTAAGCCGGGCATTGGGATTATTGTCGGCGCCACCCACCGCGGGATTGATGCGGATCGCGCTAACCCCGAACAGGCGCGAGACGCGATTGGTAACCAGCTGGTTGATCGCGGCACCCAGCACGGCGTTACCGGCCGCCTCTCCAAAGCCTCCGCTGCCGGTGCCGGTGGCAAGAGCACCCTCCTCCTGCGTACGGCCCAGCGTAAGCAGGGAAATGATGTCCTCGCTGGAGAGCGGCGGGTCGGAGCGGTAGGTGGTCGACAGGCGTTCCAGCGTGCCGTGCAGTCCGATGGTGATATCGAAATCCCGCACCCGGGTCTTGGCCTCGATATCGATGATCGGATCGATGCGCACCGGGTTGGCGAATGTCAGGTCGCCGCGCTCCAGATAATACTTCTGGCCGTTGATCTTGATGTCACCCTGTGCGATGTTGACCCGGCCCAACAGAACAGGGTTCAGCGCCGTTCCCTTGAGCCGCAGGTCGGCACTGCCCGCCAACTTGGCCACGGACGTTTGCACCGTCAGCTCAGGTGCGGAGCGAACGTGAACATCAAAGTGCAGGTTGTTGAGCGGCGAGCTCGCATTGGGCACCGGGACCGATGTATTGGCGAATGCGGCAGCCAGATCGGCGGAGGGAATCTGCGAAAACTTGGTGATGGTAATGTCGCCGGAAACCGTGGCGTTCTTGAACGTGCCCTGCAGCTTCAGTTGCTGGTTGGCGGTAATGCTGATGCCGGAATAGCGGAAGCGAATATCGCTGCCCTGCGATGTCATGTTAAACGCCACGCCGTTGGCATAGCCGATGTAGCCGGTAAACTCGACAGATCCTCCGCCGACGTGCCCGGTGAGTTTCTCGATCTCCAAACGGCTCCGGTTGAACACCAGCTTTCCGTTGAGGTCGGAGAGAGCGGCGGGCAAGTCAATGTCGGACAATACTACATTTGCGATCTGCACCGTTCCGTTGATGACCGGCTGAGTTGTCGTTCCTTCCATGCGGACGTCGAGCAGGGCTTTGCCGCTCGACATCAGGTCCGGATTCACGGTTTGCAGCAGCGCTACATTCACCGAACCATCGGCCCGCAGTTGCAGCCGCTTGTTTCCATCGAGCGCCACGCTGCCCACGACATTCAGACGGGTGTCGCCGCTGGTTATCGCGAAGTGTTTCACCGTCAGCGTCTCATTCGCGAGAGACACTTCGATCGGGCCGTCGTTCTGCACCGCAACGTTTTCCATGCCCACATGGAAATCGTCGATGGTTAGTGCGCCCGTAAGCTGGCGGGGCTCGCGCAACGGTCCTGACACGTGGATCTTTCCAGCCATTCCGGAATGGGCGGTGATCGTGCCCTTGAGTTCCTCGCTGAGGAAGGGGTCGATGTCCAGATCTTTGAACTGAACGTCCACGACCCCGGGCATCTCGCCATGCATGCCGATGGTTCCGTCGAGCGTCAGCACCGCACGCTGGAAGTCCGAGCGGCCGGTGATAACCATCTCCTGCCCGTGGCTGGCAGCATCGATCTTCATGCCGCCGACGTGCTCCTGATTGAGTACCAGCTTGCTAATCTGTAGATGTGCGTCGATCACGGGATGCTGCGGTGTACCCGAGGCGTGCGCCTGCAAGCTGGCGGTCCCTGCCGTGCTAAGTCGAGCCAGTTGCAGCTCCGGAATACGGGCAAGTTCAACGTCATTGCTATGCAGGTCGGCAACCATCTGATGCGAGCTCAGGTTGTACGAGCCCGAAGCTGACAGCGTGCCTCCTGGCGCCTTCAGCACCACCTTGGCAAGGTGAACGGTATCGTCCTCCATCCTGGCATCGGCGGTCAGCGAATCGATCGGCCGTCCATAGGCTGCTGCCTTAGTCAGTGTCAACGATCCGTGGCCGTGCGGCTGGGCCTTGGTGCCCGAGGCCTGTAGCGTGAGGCTGGCCTCGCCGGTCACGGGGTAGTTCATACCAACAATCTTCTGTAAGGCGGATACGTCCCCATGCTGCATGGCTGCGCGGAGCTGGAACGCAGAATCCTCGACGAAGTTGCCGTCCTCAAGCGATGCCGAGCCGTCAAGGTTGACCGTCGTGCCCGATACGCTGATCACGGCGTTATGCAGGGCTGCATTGGACGAGGAGTAGAGTACGTCCCCGGCGAACGAATCGAAATGAATTTGCTTGGGCTCGGGGGGTGGACCCGCCGTGGATTCTGACGGAGTGTAGAGGTAAGTGAACTGAGTGGCCTGCAGGTGGCCTGCGATCTCCGGGCTGCTAAGGCTGCCGTTGATGGTGCCGGTGAAGCCGGCCTGGCCGCTCAATTCGAGCGGCATCGGGGCCTGGCCGACAGCCGCCAGGACATCGTCGATCTCTCCAAGGTTATTGGTCTGCAAACTGACATTCAGGCTGGCAGCATGTGAGCCAACGCTGCCCGAGGCTTCGATCTGCGTGGCGCTTGTTGAAAGCTGTAACGGGTGAAGCTCCAAAACGCCCGAGCCCAGCCCATAGGAGCCGCGCACCGTCCCCGATAGCGCAAGTTGATCGCTGGCCGGCTGGGCGGGTGCATTGATGTCGAGTGCGAACTCTGCTAGGCCGCGCGAGGGAGAGCCCTTCCAGGTGAGATCCAACACGCCGCCTGCGGTGCCGGCCGGCTTCACCTTTTCCATGGGCAGCGTTCGGGTGGAGAATGCCCGCGCCGCGTCCGCCACAGAGAGCCCGGCGAGCGTCAGGTGGACCTGTCCCGATTGCGTTTTACCGTTGCGGATTTCGGCATTCCCCTTTACGTCGCCACTCAGGATGCGCCCGGCAAGATTCGTCAACTTGAAGCCAGCACTGCTTGCCTGGAAATTTGCCCCCACGCTCGCATTGCGCAATTGCGAGCCCTCAACGGCGTAGTCCAGATTGCGCACCGAAACCTTTCCTGAGGTGGAGTATTGCGAGTTGCCGTAGCTCCCGCTGCCGGAGAGCGTGGCTGTGCCTTTACGCACGCCGCCCACACGCACGATAGCGGCAGCCTGCGGAAGATCGACCTGGGCAGAGTAGTCGAAGCGAGTCTCAGGATTTGTAAAGCCGTTGACCGTGCCGTGGAGTTCCAGCGAGGTATTCTGCGACCTCAGGGTCAGCCGCTTGATTTCGGCGCGGTTCTGCCAGACGCTGAACTCCGCCTCGGAGGTTAACGCGAGGTCGCGGTAGTTCTGATACTTGGCGTCCATCTTGCCCACACTGAGCGAGCCATCATAGCGGCTGGCCGCGCGGTTGAAGCTGGCGTCCGCTACCACGTCATCGGCCAGGAAGTCGAAGGGCGTCGGCCGGTCATTGATCTGTAGCACTCCGTCCCGGACCTCGGCACGCGAGATGGCCAGGTCAAATAACTGCTGTACCGGGTCGGACGTGCTTTTCTGCTTCGGTTCAGGCAAGTTGCTCTTGCCGTCTTTATCCACGATCAGGTGAATGTGAGGGCTGTCGATTCCGAGGTAGGTGAGGTCAAACCGTCTGCCCAGCAGGGAAATGATATGTGCGCGGACACGCAGCTTCGCCACGTGCACCAGCGGTACATCTGCCGGCGGTTCCAGGCCGTGGATCGTCAAATCGTCGGCCTCAAACTCCAGCCGCGAGAGGTTCCAGCGAAAAGCCCCCAGCTCCACGCGTCCACCGGTGGCATCCTCGATTGCGGCCACGACTTTCTCGCGGACAAGGTTCGCGAACTCCGGGCTGCGCAGATACCACGCCAGTCCGACGGCGCACGCGAGCAGAGAAATTCCGACTAGCAGCGTGACCAGGAAGCGCCGCCACCTTCTTTTCCCGGGCTGGCGACCCGGCCCGCCTTGGGCAGGTGTGTTCGTCAGCGGCCTCCTTCCGTGCTGGCTGAAGCCACCTGAGCGTTTGTGTTTGCCGAGGGAACCAGCATCTGGATCTGCGACTGCTGGCGCAGGTTGTGCAGCCACGCATCCAGCATTTCGTCCATGTGCTTTTGCACCAGCAGCTCATGAATCTGCGCCTCGACATCGCCGAGCGGAACCTCCGGCGCCCCGTTTTCCTTCAGGTCGGGAACAACCTGCGATCGGTAATAGGCCGCTACTTCGGAGTCCTGAACGCGGACATTAGGACGCAATTGCACATCGATGAAGTTCATCACCCGAACTTCTTCCCTGAGGTGCTGGGCGAGTATCGCCTCCGTCAGGTTGTACGACCGCAGGAGCGTCTGCCACTTCGCATCATCGTCGCTCACGCCGAATTTCTCCCGCAGCTTGGCGATGTCGGCGACGAGGTCCTTGTCAGAGGGCCGCAACGCCTTTTCATTGTTCATTTGGGCGTTGAGCAAGTGACGGTCGATCAGCCGCTGCAAGGCCGCCATGCGCTCCGCCTGGGAGATGGCCGCCAGCTTCTTCTGGTGCATGAAGGCTTCGAAGCGGACTGCCTCATTCCAGTCGCTGCGCAGTATGGGTTTGCGGTCGACGGTGGCGACCACGCCGTCGATGACCTCGCCGGCAAAACAGCGCGGAACCATGCCGAGCATCAGGAGAGCGCCGAGAACCATGACCATGTGTTTTCGCATCAGAAAGTCTGTCCGATACTGAAAAAGAAGTTGATATGTTTCAAATTGGTGACCTTGTCCTCTTCGCGAATGGGATAGCGCGTCGGATTAAAGTTGTACGACACGTCCAGCCGCACCGGTCCGATTGGCGTCTTGTAACGTACGCCCATGCCGACGGCCTGGGGATTGTAGCTGAAGTTGCAGGGAAGCGTGCTCGTCGGTGGAGCGCAGTCGGCAAGTGATGGCTGATGCAGGCGAATGATTCCGCTGAGGATGTCATTCGCGCTGCTGAAGACGTTTCCCATATCGTGAAAGAAGACGAACCCTATGCCGCTGCTAATGTAGGGCAATTGCACTGGAGGAGTACGCAGCTCCAGATTGTTGACGAACAGGCCCTGCCCGCCAATGGCATAACCGCTGTCCGGATCGCGCGGCCCCGCCTGGTTGATGGAGAAGCCGCGCAGGGAATTGCCGCCGCCGGAGAAGAACAGCTCAGGCAGGGGAATGGCGGTCGCGGGATTGCCTGTGCCGTAGAAATTCGTGCCGTATGGGCGCTCGATACCGATCTGCGTCCGCCGCGCCAGCACCCACCGCTTGTGGATGGTGTAGTAACTGGCGTTATCGACCAGCATGCGGGTGAAGTTCGACTCCGATCCCAGGGCGCTGGTGGCGATGCCGACATCCAAGGCTGTGTAGCTACCGCGAGTCGAGTCAATCGGGCTGTCGCGCTTATCGCGAATGTAGCTGAAGCTGGGCATAGCCACCAGCACTGGCTGGGTATAGAGAGGGATCAGGTTGGGATCGATTATCAGGCTGTTGGGGTCGACCCGCACCCGCGAGTAGCTCATGCGATAAAGCATGGTGGTGAAGCGGTTGTATTTTTGCTCGAGCTGGACACTGCCTTCCAGCCGCTCGGAGGCGAAGGTGTTTACATCTGCCGTGTTGTCATAAAACGCGCTGAAAGTGACGCGCCAGTTTTCGCGGCGGAAAAGCCGGGGCGCATCGTAGCTGACCAGGCCGCGGCGGGTCAGCAAGCCCAGGCGGCCGCGCATGGTCAGCGTCTGGTCTTTCCCGAACATGTTGAGGCGGGTGATCTCCAGCACCCCATTCGGGCTGACACCCGTCCGGCCTTGCGGATTGCTGGTGCTGGGCAGGTTGCCGGTCGCAAATTCGATGCCGCCGCCATAACGGAAGGTCCAGCGCTTGGCTTCCGCCAGGTCAAACAAAACGTCCTTCTGCGGCTCCTGGCCGTCGGGGTTCTGCACCGCGGCATTCACCTGGGTAAAGATGCCCAGATTGTAGAGGCGCCGTTGTGAGTTGATCATCTTCGCCTGGCTCAGTGGGTTGCCAGCGTGAATGCGCATCTGGCGGTCGACGATGTAAGGACGCGTGTATTCCAGGCCGGTAACGATGACGCGATCCACGTCCACTTCCTGGCCTTCCGTGATCTTGTAAACCAGGTTCTCCCGCAACGCGTTGTTGGCGACCAGGGTTGGAATGGCCTCGAACCGCACATCGGGGAAGCCGTTATTGTAGTAGAAGAGCGTAATCGCGTTGCGGTCATTGATCAGATTGACTTCGCTGTAAGGCTGGCCCGGCAGGTTGCTAATCAGCGAATCCAGGGTGCTCGCGTCGAAGCTGTGATTGCCAATGATCTTCAGCTCCTCCACCCGGGTCTGCTGGCCTTCATCAATCTTGAGCCTGACTGCGATCTCATCCTTCTTGTTGTCGTAGTTGCTCAGCAGAGTGCTGTCGACCTTCACCCCCAGGAACCCGTTGTTTTCATACAGGTGCTTGATGGTGGTGACATCGTCGTTCAGCATCTTCTGGCTGAAGCGGCCATTCAAGTCCACCCAGCTCGCGGGAATAATACTCATTCGTTCCCGGATGATCTCCGTGCTGAAGTATTTGTTGCCGCTGATTTCGATCGCTGCCAGCTTCTGCTTCTCCCCCGGATTGATGTTGTAAACAATATCGACCAGATCGTTGGCATGATCTTCTTTGCGGGTCACGTCCACCACTGCATCGAAGTAGCCCTTGGTCTGCAGATAGTTGCGAAGGTTGCGCCGGCCTTCGTTCAACAGGTCCTCGTCGACCGTGTTCTCCTGAAATACCGGCACCATCTTCTTGAGCTCGCGCCGGCTGATCTTGCTGCCCTCCGTGGTAATCACCACCTTGGGGCCCTCGTCGACAGAGAAGTTGTAGTCCATCCGGTTGGTGTCGTCATGGTATTCGTGGCTGGCGAGCTGCACCTGCGCTTCGAGGTGGTCATTCTTCTGGTAGAAGCTACGCAGCCGCTCCAGTGCACGCGAAAGATGGTCAATACTCACTTTGGAGCCGGGCTTCAGCTTGGTGATCTTCCGGATCTTGGCCTGGTCGATCCCCGTGTCATCGTGGATCGTGACCTTGCCCACGCGCGCGATGGGGCCTTGGTCGACCTGGAAGGTGATGCCCATCTGCCGCGTGTTTTCGTGCGGCGTCAAATGATAAGTGATGGTCGACTCGTAGTAGCCGTTGTCGCTAAGCACCTTCTTCATTCGTGGCAGGCTGCTCTGGACGGCCTCCTCGGAAAATAGCTCGCCCAGGTCGAGACGGCTCGCATTCACCAGATCGCTGGGCCGCGGCACTGCGCCGGTCAGCCCTTCAACCTGCACTTGGCCGTTGAAATAGTTCTCGACGCCCACGAACGTCAGCGCGATGCCATTGGGTACCGTCTCCGCCTCAACCGTGAGGGTGGCGAAGCGGTTGGTGGCATATAGCGTCTTCAGACTCTGTTGTAGCGCGTCTCGTTGCAGGGGCTTGTCGATTTCAACGGTGATCAGGCTCCGCAGCATGGAGGGGTTCGTCCCCGCAATGCCGCGGAAGTCGATTTGCCGCACCATCTTGCCTTCGTAGCGGGAAAGCGAGCTGATGTCGTAAGACGGCGACGCCTTGGATTCCGCTGTCTGATCGGGTTCCTGGAGCGATTGCGCCCGCGCCGGGGCCGCCAGCGCCAGCAGGAGCACAGCGCCTAGAGCGAGCCGGAACTGAGCTGCGAGCACTGGCTTAGTCGACATCACACTCTTCAAAGGTGCAGACAATTAGGTTTTCAGGATGGGGTCCCGAGGGCCATCGATGAATCTCTGTGGCCGGGAAGCGGTCATCGGCCTGCCCCCGTTGAACCTGAAGTGTAGTCCCTATAATAAACAAGCAGGCGCGTCGAAAGCAGGCTGATTGTTGGATTTGCCAGAGCGATATTCGCGACAGATTCTTTTCCGTCCCATTGGCGCGGAAGGTCAGAGCAATCTGGCCGCGGCCCGCATTGCCATCGTCGGCTGCGGCGCTACCGGTTCGGCCCTGACATCGCTGCTAGCCCGCGCCGGGATCGGATACCTGCGACTCATCGATCGCGATTACGTCGAGCCCAGCAACCTTCAGCGGCAGATGCTATTCGATGAAGCTGACGCTGCTGAGAGTCTGCCCAAGGCCATCGCCGCAGCCCGCAAAATCGCTGCTTTCAACTCCCAAATCGCTGTAGAGCCCCACCCTCTTGATTTGACCCCCGAAACTGCGCAGGAGTTGCTCGGCGGCGTGGACATCATTCTCGATGGCACCGATAACTTCGAGACCCGCTACCTCATCAACGATTTCGCCGTGAGCGTGGGCGTGCCCTGGGTCTACGCCGCTGCGGTCGGTAGCTACGGCGTCACCATGACCGTGCTGCCGGGCGAGACCGCCTGCCTCGCCTGCGTCTTTCCGGACTCCCCACGCGGGATGGTTGAGACCTGCGACACATCCGGGATTCTCAATTCGGCAGTGAACCTGGTGGCCTCTATCGCCGCCACCGAGGCGATGAAGCTGGCCATCGGCGCGCGTGACCAGCTCCATCGCACGCTGCTCTCCTACGACGTATGGTCGAATGACCATGCAGCCATCAGTACGGCTCGCCCTCGTCCCGATTGCCGTACCTGCCACGAGCACGACTTCGTACATCTGTCGGGAGAAGGGCGCCCGCATATCACCTTGTGTGGACGAAACTCGGTGCAGATTCACGAGCGCCGCCGGCCCATCGACTTCGACGACATGACCCGTCGCCTCAACCCCCACGGCACCGTACGCCATAACGAGTTCGTGCTGAAATTCTGGCGCGATCCCTACGAGATGACCCTCTTTCCCGACGGCCGGGCCATCATCAAAGGCACCACCGACACGGCCATTGCGCGCAGCCTGTATGCGCGTTTTGTGGGGTCGTAGACCTCGCCTGCGCAACTTCGGCTAGACACTTCTGTTATCTTGCACATTGCAACTCCGCATCCCTGAGGCCTATTAATGTCAGATGCCACGGCGCTGATGGACGCCCGTCCCGAGCCCAGTAAGTTCTTTCGCTGGCTGGTGCTGATTGTGGTCAGCATCCCCATCTTCGGAAACTACTACGTCTACGACTGCGTTGAGCCAATTGCCGACCTGCTCTCCAAACAACTGCACTTCTCGGACTCGAACATTGGCCTGCTGCAAGGCATCTACAGCGCGCCCAACGTGATCATGGTGTTGATCGGCGGCCTGATCGTTGACCGCATTGGCGCCCGCCGCGCCATCATGCTGTTCTCCAGCATCTGTCTCGTCGGCGCGGTCGTCACCGTCATGGAGCCACGTCTCCCCGTCATGGCCGCCGGGCGTCTCATCTTCGGCCTTGGCGCCGAGTCGCTTATCGTGGCCATCACCACGGCGGTGGCCAAGTGGTTCCGTGGCAAAGAACTGAGCTTCGCCTTCGGCATCAACCTGATGCTCGCGCGCTCCGGAACCCTGTTGGCCCAGACCTCTCCCACCTGGGCGCGCAGCGCTTATGCCAGCTGGCGCACGCCGTTGCTGATTGCCGTCGGTTTCGCCGTGCTCTCCGTTCTGGGAGCCATTGCCTACTGGATTCTCGAGGCCTACTCCGAGCGCACCTACGCGCTGGGCGAAGGTTCGACCGACAAAGTGGTGCTCAAGGACATCTTCAAGTTCGGCGTCTCCTACTGGTACATCGTTGCCCTGTGCATCCTTTTCTATTCCGCAATCTTTCCCTTTGAGACCTTCGGCATCAAGTTCTTCATGGACGCGCATGGCGCTTCCCGCGCCATGGGTGGCAACTTGCTCGGCATGTTGACGGTCTTCACCATGTTCGGCACGCCGCTCTTCGGCTTCTTCGTGGACCGCATCGGTAAGCGCGCGCTGCTGATGATGTTCGGCTCCGTCCTGCTCATCCCGGTCTACCTGATGATGGGCTATACCCAGGTGAGCCTTTACATTCCGATGGCGATGATGGGCTTTGCCTTTGCGCTGATCCCGGCGGTGATGTGGCCGTCGGTAGCCTACATTGTGGGACAGGAAAAACTGGGCACCGCCTATGGCCTGATGACGATGATCCAGAACATTGGCCTGTTCGGCTTCAACGTGCTGATCGGCTGGGCCAACGATCATGCGGGCGCCAGCGCGGCCAACCCGCAGGGCTATCGCCTGGGAATGCAGATCTTTTCGGTGCTCGGATTCCTGGGGCTGACCTGCGCCTTCCTGCTGCGCCAGCGCGAACTCGGTCCGCACGGCCACGGCCTGGAGACGATAACTACGAAGACGCAGGCGGCGTAGCCGCGGGTGTTGCAGCTGCAGAAAATCAGCGCTGCTAAGCCCGCGTCAGGGCACGACTTCAGTCGTGCCGATAAGGCTCATTATTTTGTTCACATCGCGAGCGGACTTTAGTCCGAGAGCATATCGACCTACGTCGTGCAGCAATTAGCGCGATTTTGCACTACCACTCCTACCGCAGCATCTGCTGGCAGTCCGGCAGCTTCGGAAATGCCGCTTGTACCAGAGCTCGCTCGTCTGCTGTGGGCTGCAGCTTCTCCATCAGCCGGCAGGCCTGCTTCCAGGTGGATTCATGCGAACCAATCTCGGCCTTCGCCATTGCGACCGCAGCTGTGTAGAGCCGTGCGGCTTCAGCGTAATTCTTCATTAGAAGGAACACCTCGCCCACGGTAGCGGTCTTCCAGTAGTCGCCCTGGGTCGGCTTGGTTCCGACGATCTGCTGCACCCGCTCCGCCAATTTACCTGCCTTCTCAATGTCCTGTGGGGTGCCTAGCAAGACGCTCTTCGACGCGGCGTTGATGCCTGTGTAGTAATCGTCGGCTGCCCCATTAAACGCCTCTTCGTACAGGTCGCGCGACTGTTGAAGGTCAGAGGGGTCTTTCGACTTGTCGTAGCGATCCATCCAGGTACGCCCGTAGATGCCGAGCGTTTCTGGATCCTTCTCGCCTCTTTGGTAGAGCCGGCCCAATAGCTCCTGGGCCCGATCGAGATCACCTTCCGCGGCGCGTCGCGCCAACGCTAATGCATGGAGCTGCTGAGGACGAATAGCGCGCGGAAATTGCTTTTCTATTTCCCCCAGCATCGCGATCGCGTCATCGTTCCGCTTCAGTTTGATCAGTCCCTCCGCTGCCTTGCAGGCAAGCGCTGAAGACGTTTTCCAGGGCAATCCATCCTGGTTGAACAGCTCGATCAGGCGTTCCGGACGCTTGTTGAAGATTGCCGCCTCGATGTCCGCCGCCGCCTGTTTGGCAAGCTCATCCTGTTCGTTGGCGAAATGCACCGCTTCAGGAGAGAGGGCCTTGCCTACGATGGCGTTTAACAGTTTCAGCAGATCGCCTCCATTCGGTCCATCAGGATACGAACTGAAGTCAAGAAAAATCGTGCCCGCCGCGAAATCCGGAAGCTCTGAATCGTCCAGACGCAACGGTACAAAGTAGAACCCCGCTTTCTTCTCGCTTAACCGCAGTTGGGTGCTGTACTCGCGGCGAACCCACGCGGAGTCCGCGCTTTCTTTTGACCAGACCAGAATGCCGGCCTGGCTGTGCGACAATCCTTTTTCCAGGCTGTCGACCAGCTCATCTCCACCCGCCAGTACGCATTGATCCAGAAACACTTCAAACCCCTGCTGATGTAGGACGTCATACAGGTTCAGAACCCACGTTCGGTTTACAGAGCGATAAGAGAGAAATACATTCCACTTGTCGTCGCCCGTGAGGGGGCGGGGTTTGGGAGCCAGGTTCAGCCAATTTTCGGGTACCGACACGGATGCGCACTCCTTTCGGATTCCCACAAGTGATATTGCAGTTGGGTCTCGGTGCTTACTGTAACCCAGGTAGGTTCGTTTGTGGCCGAGAATCCTGCCTGCAGATCAACATCGAGCTAAGCTGGCGGCCTACAACTCTCTTCGCCCTTCGATGGCTCTTTGCATGGTGACCTCGTCGGCGTACTCGATGTCGCTGCCCGCCGGAACGCCGGTGGCAATGCGCGTGATCTTCACGCCCGAGGTTTTCAACAATCGCGAGAGGTAGGTCGCCGTGGCTTCGCCTTCCACCGTGGGATTGGTGGCCAGAATCAACTCATCGACATCGCCGGATTCCACCCGGCGCTCCAGATTGGTAATGCGTAATTGCTCCGGGCCTACTCCGTGCAGCGGCGAGAGCGCGCCGTGCAGCACGTGATATACACCGTTGTAATTGCGAATCTTCTCCACGGCCGCGATATTGGTGGGCTCCTCCACCACGCACACCAGCCGCTGGTTGCGCGTCGGGCTGCTGCAATAGACGCAGGGATCGACGTCGGTAATGTTGTTGCAGATAGAGCACAGATGCAGGCTGGCCTTCACCTCACGAACAGCGTCTGCCAGCGCCTGCGCGTCTTCGTCGCTGGAGCGCAGGATGTAAAAGGCAAAGCGCTGCGCTGTCTTGCTGCCCACGCCGGGAAGTTTTTTTAGTTCTTCGATGAGTCGAGCCATGGGCTCGGCGAAACGTGACACGCGCGCTCCTTACAGTCCCGGCAGGCCCATACCGCCGAACATCCCGCCCAAGCTGGATTTCAGCGCGTCGTCCACCTTTTGCGTGGCCTGATTGACGGCGGCGATGATCAGGTCCTGCAGCATCTCGATGTCCCCCGACTTCACGACGTCCTCTTCGATGGCGACGCTCAGCAGTTGTTTCTGCCCGTTCATCTTCACTGTGACACTGCCGCCGCCCGACGATGCGTCGACAACGATCTGCTGCATCTTCTCCTGCAGCTTCTCGGCTTGCTGCCGCGCCTGCGCCAGCATGTCCTGCAAATTGAAATTGCCCATCTCTCCAATGCCTCTTAACTGCGCTCTTTGAGATCGATGACGGTGCGGATCTCGGCGCCGAAGACTTCCTGCATGCGTTTTACGACGGGATCGGCCTGCGCCCGGCTGCGCGCACTGGCGCCGTTACTGTTTCCGTTCCCCGCGCGTCGCGCCCCAGCCACTGGTTTGAATTGTGCGCCACCACTCTCCATCTTGAAGCGCAGCAGTCTGCCGCCTGCCTGCGACAGAGCATTCTGGATCATTCGCTTCGGTCCGTCGCCGAGGGCAAGATCGATCATCGCCTGTGACAAGCCGACCTTCGCCACAACCTCCGCGCCGCGCAGCGACCACTCACCCTGCTCCAGGTTGTGGGCCAGCACCTGCTGGCCTGAATTCTCCAAGGCCGAAAGAACCGCATCGCGTAGCGTTTCGACAGTGACGGCCCGCTCTGCTGCAGGAGCGGCGGGCGGCTCCGCTTCCACGGCTAGCGCAGTCGCTGTGGTAGAGCTTGCCGCGTTTGTTGCGCTGGCGGCTTCACTCTTCATCTCCGACTTGCGGCTGCGGTCCAATTCAAACGGTGATGGCTTACCGAACGGAGTTGCCGCCGAAGTTCGTGAGCTCGCAGTCTGCGATGAGCGCCCGCTTGCCGGCCGTGCAGGCGAAGCCGCCGCTCGCGGCGAGGGCAGGGAAGAAGATCCTCCTCGCGCCGGCGAAGCTCCTGCCGGCTTCGCCGCTTCTCCGCTCAGCAGCTCTTCCAGCGGCAGCAGACGTTGCGCGTGTACCAGCTTCAAGAGCCCAAGCTCCAGATGGAAGCGCTGCTCCTGCTTGTAGCTAAGGTCGCTGTGCGTGCGCAGCATGATTTGCAGAAAGCGCGCCAGGTCTTCCTCGCTGAAGAGCTCAGCCACCCGCGCCACACGCTCCCGCTCGTCGGTGGAAATCTGCAACACCGGAGAATCACTGCCCGCAACTTTGGCGACCATCAGGTTGCGCAGAAAGCGGACCGTCTGTCGGGCGAAGTGTTGCGCGCTCTGGCCTTCAACCAGCACCTTGTCGACAATGCGCAGAACATCCTGGCTGGAATCCGCCCCAACGGCGTTCATTACCTCTTCCAGAATTTCCGAGGAAACAGTACCAACCAGCCCGCGCACCACGTCCGCACTGAGCGTGGTTCCGCAGCAGGCGATGGCTTGGTCCATGATGCTGAGCGCGTCGCGCATGGAGCCGTCACCCACCTCGGCCAGCATCGAAAGCGCGGCATCGTCGGCGGCGATCCCTTCTGCTTTCGCAATGTCGCGCAATTGCTGCACGATTTCGTCGAAACGCACTGCATGAAAGCTGAAGTGCTGGCAGCGTGAACGGATGGTCTGCGGAATGTCCTCCGGCTGCGTGGTGGCCATCATGAACACGACGTGCCCGGGAGGCTCTTCCAGCGTCTTCAGCAGCGCATTGAATGCCGCGTCGGTAATCTGGTGTGCTTCATCCAGGATCCAGATCTTGTAGCGGTCGCGCGCCGGACGATAGCGCGCGGCATCCCGCAATTCGCGAATCTCATCGATGCCGCGATTGGTAGCCGCGTCAATCTCCATCACGTCCACCGCGTTGCCGGCGCGAATCTCGCGGCAGGAATCGCACACCCCGCAGGGCTCAGAGACCGGATGGTCCTGCGACTGGCAATTCAGCGCCATCGCGAGAATGCGCGCGATTGTGGTCTTGCCGATTCCGCGGTGCCCGCTGAAGATGTAGCCATGCGCAATGCGACCCTGCTCGATTGCGTTCTTCAGGGTGCGGGTGACGTGCTCCTGCCCGATAACTTCGGAAAATTTCTGCGGCCGGTATTTGCGGGCGAGGACCTGATAGCTCATTGGAGGAAGGTTTGATTATAAGGCGCGCGCGCCGTGGATTGCGGGCTATCGCTTCTTTGACGCCACGCTGCCATTCGCTTTGCCCCGGACAGCGCGCTTTGCCGCCTTCTTCTGTTCTTGCTTGTGCTTCTTGGCGGCACGTGCCTTCTGCTTTTTCAATTCTTGCGGCGAGTACATGCTGCCGCGGCACTTCCTGCTGCCGCAATGGCAGGGAGCCTCGTCATCGCCGTCGTACAGCCAGTAGTCGTAGGTGAGTTCCTCGCCCGCCTTGATGTTGCGAATAGCCGTGATGTACACCCGCCCGTCGATCTCGTCGGTCTCACAGTTGGGATCGCAGGAGTGGTTCACGAACATCGCCATCCCGTGTCCGTCGATGACGATATCTCCTTTGCCAATGCCGAACAGATACGTAAAGGGCCGGCCCTCGTAGCGCAGGTCACCTTCGTCCTTGGTGATGCGCTCGCCGTCGTATTCCAGCAGACGAGTGCCCTTGGCCACCGGCTCGAGCGCGAAGCAGCCTGCGGCGTGAATGTCTGAGGAGCGAGTGATCAGGCGGGGAAAGATGGCGGTTTTCTCCTGGAATTTGCAGTATAGCGTAGCCCCAGGAGGTTGCGATTGTGGTCGGAACCGATCCATCTTCAGTCGCGCGGTTACCCCGGCGTCACCTCCGAACATGCACCACGTTCGCGCGTCACAGAAAAGTGGTGCGAAGGGAGTTCACAATCGCTGCACAATTAAGTATCGTGGTTAATCGTTCAACATTGGAGGCGTTTTCATGGTTCATGTCATCGTACGCCACAAAGTGGCAGATTACGGCAAGTGGAAGAAGACATTCGACTCGCATCTGAATCATCGTATGGCCGCAGGCGAGACCGGATTTCGAGTGTTCCAGTCCATCGAGGACCCGCGCGACGTCACCGTACTGACCGATTGGGAGAGTATGGCCAGCGCCCGCCGCTTCATGCAGTCCGACGATCTGCGGCAAGCCATGCAGAGTGGGGGCGTTGTCGGCAGTCCCGACGTGAACTTCGTGCTGGATGCCCTGAAAGTGCGCCGCACCTCTGCTGACTGAACGCACCGCCGGAATGATGCTTGTCTTCCTGGCACTCCGGCGGGTTGGTTTCGCTGCTTCATCCTCGGACCGTTCTGTCAAGCACTTTTGTTTTGCCGCGCTCGTGGCGGCTTTACAAACGCGCATTTGAGAATCGTTGACAAAGCTGTCCGAGCAACTACAATACCGCCTACTTACTCCGAGACAGGTTGAGACCAACAGACGTGACACAATCAGAAATAACCAATAACGTACTCCTGCAAACCGATTTCCCCGAACTCACTCTCTACGCTAGCGGTAAGGTGCGCGATATTTATAAAGTCGATACTGAGCACCTGCTCTTCGTCGCCACCGATCGCATTTCCGCATTCGATTACGTGCTGGCGACCGGCATTCCGCAGAAGGGAAGAGTTCTCACCCAGCTTTCGCTGTTCTGGTTCGATTTCCTCAAGAACATCGTGGCCAACCATGCCGTGACCGCGGACGTCGCCAAGTATCCGGCCGAGCTGCAGCGTTACGCCGCTCAGCTCCGTGGACGCTCCATGCTGGTGATTCGCGCCAACATGGTGACCATTGAATGCGTGGTGCGCGGCTACCTCTCCGGCTCCGGCTGGAAGGAATACAAGAGCACGGGCGCGGTTTGCGGTATCAAGCTGCCCTCCGGATTGCGCGAGTCCGATAAGTTACCCGAGCCCATCTTCACCCCCGCGACGAAGGCCGTCTCCGGCCATGACGAGAATATTTCCTTCGACCAGATGGTGAAGCTCGTGGGCCAGGAATTGAGCGAGCAGTTGCGCGACCTGAGCCTGAAGGTCTATACCGCGGCGCGCGATTATGCGGAGACGAAGGGCATCATCATCGCCGATACCAAATTCGAGTTCGGCAAGTACAGCCAAAGGGACTGGTGCTGGCCGACGAAGTGCTCACGCCCGATTCCTCGCGCTTTTGGCCGGCCGACAAGTACAAGCCAGGCGGGGCCCAGGAGTCGTTCGACAAGCAGTATGTTCGGGATTACCTGGAATCGATCAAGTGGAACAAGCAGCCGCCGGCGCCGGGCCTCCCGCCGGAGGTTGCCCGCAAGACGAGTGAAAAATATGTTGAGGCCTATACCCGGCTCACCGGGCGGCCCTTGCCCGAGTAGGACCGCGTGCCATCATGATGGGTCTTTCCATCCTGGATTGGGGACTCGTCTTAGTGGTGGTGTTTTCGGTTCTGGGGGCGGCTAGCGAGGGTTTCTTCTATGAGCTGTTCGCCCTGGCGGGTGCGGTCATTGGTTATCTGGTAGCGGCGTGGGAGTACCCGCGCCTGGCTACGTGGTATCTGCGCTATATGAGCTCCGGATGGGCGGCTGACATCGCGGGGTTCTTTACGATTTTCGTTGCTTTTGCGTTGCTTGGCAGCATTGCTGGACGTGTCGCCCGATGGGCGGTCAAGGGAATCGGATTACGCTGGTTTGATCGTGTTTTGGGAGGACTGTTTGGAGCGCTTCGCGGTATCGCCATCTGCACAGTCGTGGTGCTGGCCCTCGCGTCGTTCACCCCTTCTTCTTCCTACTTGCAACAGTCGCGTATCGCGCCGTTTCTGCTGGTGACCGGGCGAGGCCTGATATGGGCCGCCCCGGCCGAATTGCGGCAACGCTTTCGCGATGGCTGGAATCTGCTGCGCACGGTTCCCGAACACGTCGAAGAACACCGTGGCACGATGTAAACGTTTGGCGGCCGCTCGCCAGTGGCACAGGACAATTTCAGCCCGAATGCATTCATGAGAGAGGCGTCGTGAAAGATCAACTGGAAGCTCTGATCATGCAGATGTACAAGAGCGGCATTCTTTACAGCGAGGCGGTTCGCGAGTTCAAAAAGAAGTTCATTCTGACTGTCTTGCAGGAAAACAAGGGCAATCAATGCAAGGCGGCACGCCAGCTCGGAATGCATCGCAATACCCTCAGCCGCACCATCACTGAACTCGGGCTCGACATCAAGGCCTTGCGCAGTGGCACACGCCGGCCTCCACGCAGTGCCCGTCCTTACAACATCGACAAGCGTGCCGCGCGCTAGACGACCGGCATACCGGTTCTCTCGTTCTCTGCAAAGAGCGCCGGCGTGTGTACTCAGGCGGCCCTTCCAATCCTCGCGCGGAAAACGGTAGCATAGAAATCTGGGCCCGGGCTGTCCGTGGGTCTACGTCTGCGGCCCACCCGGTGCAAATGAAAATCGCCGCCCAGGCCAACGAGAACATGAAGACATCCGATCTAATGAACTCTGTGTCCTCCGTGTCTCCGTGGTGAAGAAGTTTCAACCGAACGAGGGAATCATGTCTGATCTGCGTACCAATACCGCCGACGAGCGTCTACGCCAGGAATTCAACCAGTGGGCCGAGCAGGGCAAAGGCGAGGAAATGGAGAGCCACCACATCTCCATTACCGAGCAAACACTGGCCCTGATGCAGCTCAAGCCCGGCGACAAGGTCCTCGACCTCGGCTGCGGCGCAGGATGGGCAAGCCGCCTGATGGCGAAGGCCGTCAACGATCCTGAGAAGCCCGGTCAGGTGATCGGGCTCGACGTCTCTGACGAGATGATTCGACGCGCGCGTTCGGCTTCCAAAGACTACGACAACCTGATGTTCGTTGTTGGCTCGGCGCAGTCGATTCCCTGGGAAGAAAATTTCTTCACCAAGGTGCTCTCGGTCGAATCTTTCTATTACTACGCCGATCAGGAGCGCGCGCTGGCCGAACTGTTTCGCGTGATGGCCCCGCTGGGCGAGCTATATATCCTCATCAATCTCTATCGTGACAATCACTACTCGCTGCGCTGGGTGGAGGAGCTGAAGGTTCCGGTGCAGGTGCGCTCGGAGCAGGAATACATCGACCTGCTCAAGGCGCACACCTTCGAAGACGTGCGCGCGGTCCGTGTCCCCGATCTCACGCCGACTCCGGATGAGTACACCGGCCGCTGGTTCAAGAGTGCCGAGGAGCTGCGCGACTTCAAGCGCATCGGGGCGCTGCTGCTGATCGCTCGCAAGCCCAACTTCCGGGTGCCTCCTCCGGCGGTACAGGTCTATTGAAGGGCTGCCAGCTCCGCGACTCGGTGGGAGCCCTCGCCTTCAGGCGAGGGAAAACATCAGTCAGAGAAAGGCGAGGCCTTCAGCCCCGGCCGCGACACAGATAGACCATTATTCTTCGCCTGCGAAGACCCAGTGCTAAAGCGTTGATGCGAAAAGATGCCTGAAATTTCCTCGCATGAATGCGGGGGTTTCCACCTGCGTTCTTCAGACAACCGACAACTGATTTGGAACTTTTCTCCCGCCCCTTCGTATCACTCCCCGTACGGGGAATATTGCATGATTCAACTTGAGAACCTTACCAAGGAATACGACGAGGTCACCGCCGTCCGCGACGTCTCGATCCAGATACCGGAAGGCGAGATCTACGGCCTGATCGGCCCTAACGGCGCGGGCAAGACCACCATGCTGCGTATGTGTTGCGGTCTCCTGCCGCCCACCTCGGGACGCGTGTTCGTCAACGGCATCGATGTGCAGCATAACCTGGAGCAGGCGCAATCGCAGATCGGCTACCTCGCCGACTTTTTCTCCGTCTACGACGATCTCAAGGTCTGGGAATACCTCGACTACTTCGCGCGCGCCTACCAGCTCGACTCCACCCGCGTACCCGAGCGAGTGAACGAGGTCATCGCCGAGATCGGTCTCGAGGTGAAGCGCGATTCGATGATCAAAGGCCTGTCGCGCGGCATGAAGCAGCGGCTGGGCATTGGACGCGCGGTGATTCATCGCCCCAAAGTGTTGTTGCTCGATGAGCCTGCCTCGGGTCTCGATCCCAAAGCGCGCTTTGAATTGCGCCAGCTTCTGAAGCGGCTGCGCGATCACGGTGCGACCATTGTTGTCTCTTCGCACATCCTTCCCGACCTGGAAGATTTCAGCACCTCCATCGGCGTGATGGAGCGCGGTGTCATGTTGCGCAGCGGCCAAGTGAAGGAACTGCGCCAGGAAGTTGAGCCCGACAATGTTCGCACCATTCAGATCCGCTGGGTTGGAGCTGTTGCTCCCGTTGCTGAGCTGTTACGCACGCACGGCATGTTGCAGCGCGCAGTGCTGCAAGAGCACGAAGGCGCGTTTCCGTTCCAGGGCGACGACGAGGCGTTAAGCCGCTTGCTCGCGGAGATGACCTCCGCCGGCCTGCACCTCACTGGCTTTCATGAAGTCAAGCAGTCGGTCGAAGAACTCTATCTCAAACTCTCGCACGGGCAGGTGATGTAATGATCACTCGCAATCCTGAACTGCTGCGCTACGTGCGCTCCGAGCTGCGGCCGGCGCGCGTCGCCATCATTATGCTTTCGACGCTGGCGGGCGCCCTGATGATGGCGCTCTTCATCTTTCAGAACAGCCATCCGCAGGAGTTGGGCGTCGACTATTGGCGGAGCGTTCATGGCGCCATCTTCCTCGCCTCATCGATGATCCTCGTTCTGTGGGGTCTGCTCAACGTGTCGCAGTCGGTGGTCAGCGAGCGCACGCACCGCACCTTCGACTTCTGGCGTACCACGCGGCTGTCGCCGCTCACCTTGGCGCTGGGAAAGCTCTTCGGCGCGCCGCTGGGTCCGTGGCTGCTCTACGCCACTGCGCTGCCGGTGCTCCTGTTCACCGGGATGATGGCGCACTTCCGCTTGTCCGCCATCGTGGGATCGTATCTGGTGATGGCGCTTTTCGCCGTGGCCCTCAATGCGATCGCGCTTTGCGGTTCAGCGCGTGCCCATGATGCCCGTCGCGCGACGCTCTTCATGCTGCTGGCGGTGGTTGGTCTCCTGCCGGTGCTCAATGTGAGTATTGGCAGTCACGACGGCGCCATGGGCGTGAGCGCATGGTCGGCGTTGAATCCGGGAGCGGCCATGGGCGCATGGCTGGTCGGACACGTAATGCGAGTGTCGCTGTTCGGACTCACTGTGCCGTCGCTGCTGGTCACCGTGCTGCTCTCGCTGGCGATCATCGCATGGTGCCTGGTGGCGCTGGTGCGCTGCATCAAGTTTGAGCCGGATCAGATCTCGCTGTTCTCGCCGCTACAAGTGGTTGGGGTCTCGGCTTCCATCCTGTTCTTCGTCTACGCGGCATTTCGTCCGGTTGAGCCCTCAGTCTTCGCTCCCAACTACGCCCCTGACCCGGCTGAATATGCACGCCTGACGCTGGCGAGTCTGGTGGCAATGGGCATCGGGGTGGCCATTGGTTGTTTGTACTTTACGGTGAACTCCACCCTGCTGACTCGTGACAACCTGCGGCAACAGCTGCGCAGGTTGGCACCTATGGATGTTGCCCTGCGCGCGATTGCGCCCTGGCTTGCCACCGGAGCGATCTCGTTGCTGGCAGCAGTCCTCGCCCTCGTCGGTTATCACCGGATGTACGCCGGCGCCGGCCCGCAATGGTTCAGCCTCATCGCAATGTACCTCAGCGTTATCGCCTACGTCGTTCGCGACGGCATGTTCTTGCAGTGGATGGTCAGCCAGAAGGTGAAAGCGCCGGTGTTGAAGGGCTCAGCCCTGCTGGTCTTCTACTACGTCACGTCGGTTCTTGTGGCAGCCGTCATGGCGGGACCGGAGAACATGGTGCAAATGTTGCGCTGGCTGGTGCCCTACATCTACATCCCAGGACAGGCTACGGCCAATGCGAATTGGCTGATCGTTCCGTTGCTCGTCCCGCCAATTGCGACTGGGGCGCTGCTCGCAGTGGGGGTGTTCCGCAATATTCGACGGACTGGACAGGGCGCAACCGTGCTCGCAAGAGCGTAGGGTTTAGCGCGCCGGGCATCGAGCATCAGCTGTCAGGACGACCGACGTCTGAAGCCCGACAGCAGAGACCTGCCGAGGATCGTTACCTGATAAAGGAAGGCTCCCATTTCGGGAGCCTTCGACTGCGTTAAGTCAGTGATGGCTGAGTACTGCCTTACATCCCCGGCCCGATGTGCGTGCTTCCGTTCACATTGCTCAGGGCAATTCGGGTGCCGCCACTGCCCAGGGTCCCCGTCAGCCTCCGGCTCATGAAGCTGCTTTCCACCTGCATCGGAAAATCGGTCTTAATGCTGCCGTTCACACTCGACGCCGTCACTTGCGCATTCGGTGAAGCCGGTAAGGCGAGGTCGATGGCGCCATTCACGGCACTGATCTTCACCTCACTGACGTTATTCAGAGTGCGGTAGGCAATCTTGCTAGATCCATTGACGGTCGAAAACTTCGCGCGGCCAGCCAGGTCATGGGCGGTGAGCTTGCCATTCACTAGGTTGGCGTTAACCTCACCTGATACTTGAGAAATCTCAAGGTTTCCATTGACAAGACTAATCTTATCGATCGTCGCCCCGGCGGGCACGTGAAGCGTGTAGTGGACCGACGCGGGGTTATTGTTGTTCTGCCCCTCGGGATAGCGGGTACGGATGCGCACCGCGTCGCCGCTGCCCTCGACCTCGATCCTGGCTTCATTCAGCCGCTGCTGGTCGCGCGCTGATTTGACGGCGTCAATCTGGACCTCGTTCCGGTTCCAGCCCGTGATTTCGACGTTGCCGTTGATGTTCTCCAGTGACACCTGGCCCGTGGCACTGAGAGGAACGGTCTTGTGAAATTCTTCGGTTACATTGGCTCCGTTCACGGCCTGCGCCGACGGAGCCAGAATCATGGCGATCAGGGCCGCGAAGACGGCTCCTCTGGCTTTGAGTTGAGTGGCAAGATCTCCCGACATACGACCCTCCTTGTCGCACTTAGACGCGGGTACAGAGCGAGCGTTAGTGCGGCTCGTCCCGGCAGGTGAACTAAGAAATTAGTCGGTAAAGCGGTAGCGCACCAGGTCGTAGAGCGCGACCCAGCCGTCCTTCCAACTGATCTTCTTGCCTTCCGCATAGGTACGCCCGTGGTAGACGATCGGCACTTCGTAGATACGCGCGCTCAACTTGGCGACTTTGACCGTCATCTCCGTCTCGACGCTGAAGCGGTCGGAGCGCAGGTTCATCTTCTCCAGCAGGTCGCGGCGGAAGACTTTGTAGCAGGCCGTGACGTCGTGAATCGTAATGCCGGTGAGCGCATTGCACATCAGGGAAAACAGCCGGTTCAGCGTGTAGCGATAGAAGCGCGGCACACGGTGCGAACCGCTGTGGAAGCGGTTTCCAAAGACCGCATCGGCATGGCCTTCCAGGATCGGTTTGAGCAGCAGAGGATAGTCTGCGGGATCGTATTCCAGGTCGGCATCCTGGATGAGCACCAGGTCACCGGTGCAATTTTCCAGGCCGGTGCGCACGCCGGCGCCCTTGCCCTTGTTCACCTCGTGCAGCACCAGCCGGATGGTATTCCGCCCGTCGTCACCTAACACATGGTCCAGGTCAGCCTGCCGCAGGAACTCGCGCGTGCCATCGGTGGAGCAATCGTCGATGATGACCAGCTCTTTGTGCAGACTGATCGGTTGCGCCGCAACCTGCTGAAGCAGCTTCATCACCGTGCGGCGTTCGTTGTAGACCGGGATAATCACCGACAGAGTGTGGAAGGTCGATGCAAGATCAATGTCGTCCTGCTCAGACGACTCTTGCGTGCCAAACTTTCTAAGACGCGGTCTTGCTTCCGTGACCAAATACACTCCCAGAATCAGCAGTTCCGGCTCAATCGGGTGCCGGTAGCGAGGGTGCGGGAATGCGAAATAGTAAACCAGTGGATAGAAAATCACCAGGCTGGCAAACAGAAAAACGCCGTGCACCCGGCGCTTCAGAGCCAGCAACAGCCCGCCGATTGCCAGCAGGCTGGAAGCTAGAAACAGCGAAGGCTTGAACTGTTCGAGAATGTCGACCAGCCAGTCTCGTGTACTTCCATTATCGCGAAAGATGACGGAATGAAAGGTCCGCGCGGCCCACTTGTTGTGATGTTCCACCATCCACTCGGGAATGGTGGTGGCGGAAGGGATGTCGGTCCAGAAATAGATGAACTTGCGAAAGCTGATGACGGCAAACTTCTGCGGATGATTGACAATCCACTGCTTCGCCAGATGCCCTTGTTCAGCGGAATATGCCGCTTCGCCCATCCGTTCATACTTTTCAAACAGGAGCGGATTCTTGCTGGGGTGGTACATACCGACCCAGATACCTTCGGCCAGTGGATTGTTGCCACAGCGAATCTCCACGCCCGCGTTGTCACGCACGAACACCGGCTTGTGAAAGACTTCATAGTTGCGCATTAGCCAGGGCAGCAGGGCAAGCCAGAAAACGACGGCACCCACAGTCGCCGGAAGCAGGAACCCGCGCTTGCGCCGATGAAGTTGATACGCCAGCCACAATCCCGAGAAAGGAAGAAACGACAGAGCGGAAGGATTGGTCAGGCCAATCACGCCCCAGAGCAAACCATAGCCGACCCACGATGTCAGGCGGCGGTCGCCTTCCATCTCCAGCGTCAGCATGAAGACCAGCGTCAGCAGCAGCGCCGTCAGGCTGGTTTCCCAAACCCAGCGCACCGCCCAATAGATGAAGTAGGGGAACAGCGCCCAGATCCAGCCCGACCAGACGGCGACGCGCTCGTTGAATACCCGGCGCGCAATGCGCACGATCGGCCAGCAGGTCAGCGCTCCGCACAGGCTGTTGAAAACCAGCAGAGCAATCGCCGCTGCGTGCGTGTAGACGCCGAACAGGCGAAACGACAGAGCAACCAGATACGGATAGACGGGCGCCGTCCAAGCCGAAGGACCCGTGTCCCCACCCCACGGCGAGCTGAAGCCGTGGCCGATGGCGATGGAGTAGGCGATGCGCCCGACCTCCCAGCCAAAGGAAAAATTTTCGTCGGTCGTGCGGAAGCGGTACGAATGGGCCAGCAGAATATAAAGGACGCGCACCAGTAGTCCTGCCAGCACCATCCACGCGACGGAATGCGCAGCGGTTCCGGAGCGTGGGTCTCCACGCGCTTCGAATTTGGCCGGTGTCGTGACCGGCTGCTCGTCCAACTGCATCTAACGTGAATTCTACCTTTCGCAATCGCTTTGCCGTCGCCGTCGACAGAGGCAGTATTCGAAATAGAACGGGTGAAAGCACGTTGTACGGGGCCGGTTAGCTGCTATCAGAGGGCGCGCGCTGAATCTCTCCCTCCTCCAGCCCATCCAATCGGTATTCTTGTTTATCCTGAAAGCTAATACGCGATGAAGATCGGCATCACCTGTTATCCCACTTATGGCGGCAGCGGTGTGGTCGCGACCGAGCTCGGGCTGGAGCTGGCGCAGCGCGGCCACGACATCCACTTCATTTCGTACTCCCAACCCATTCGCCTCACCGAACCGATGCCCAACATCCGCTTTCACGAGGTCGAGGTCTCTCGTTATCCGCTGTTCGAATATCCGCCCTACGATCTTGCGCTGGCCACGCGCATGGCCGAAGTAGCCGAGATTTATGATCTCGATCTGCTCCACGTTCATTACGCGATCCCGCATTCCGTCAGCGCCATGCTGGCAAGGCAGATGCTGGCCTGCGACCGTCGCCGCCACGGACGAAAGCTGCCGTTTGTGACCACCCTGCACGGAACAGACATCACCCTGGTAGGCGCCGACCCCTCGTATTTGCCGATCACGCGCTTCTCCATCGAGCAAAGCGACGGTGTCACCTCGATTTCGAAGTATCTGAAGCAACGAACTGTTGAGGTCTTCGATATCCAGACGGCCATCGCGGTCATTCCTAACTTCGTGAACTGTGACCTCTACCACCGCACTGACGAAGTCATGCAAAAGCGCTCGGAGTACGCTGCCCCCGGAGAGAAGATCCTGGTGCACCTGTCGAACTTCCGGCCGGTGAAGCGGCTGACCGACGTCATCGAGATCTTCGATCGTGTGCTGCAGGAAGTTCCATCGCGGCTGTTGATGATTGGCGATGGTCCTGAGCGCTCGCGTGCGGAGTGGTTGGCGGTGGAGAAGGGCATTCACAAGCAGGTCGACTTCCTGGGCAAACAGGACCGCATTCACGAGAAGCTGCCACTGGCCGACGTCTTGCTGCTGCCCAGCGAATTGGAATCCTTCGGCCTGGCCGCGCTCGAAGCCATGGCCTGCGAGGTGGTGCCCATCGCGACCAATGCCGGTGGTGTTCCCGAGGTTATCGACCACGGCAAGACGGGATTCCTTGCCCATGTCGGCGACGTAGACAGTATGGCGCGCTATGCCATCGAAGTGCTAAGTGATGAAGCCAAACTGCGTGAGATGGGTCAGCGTGCCCGGCAGAGTGCGCAGGCCCGCTTCTGCGCCAGCCGCATCATTCCCAAGTACGAAGACTTCTATCGCGAAGTGCTGGAGCGCGCCTCGTAGATCGCGCCGGCGACCGACCCGCCCAGCTCTTCTGCCTGCAGGATCGGCAACATCAAGCGCACCAGTGTCCCGCTGCCGGGCTGGCTCTCGACATTGATCTCTGCCGCGTCGCCGTATACCACCTGCAAGCGCTCCTGAACGTTGAGCATGCCAATGCCGGTGCCGGTGCTTCCCGTCGAGGCCACCATACCCACGCCGTCGTCCTCCACCTCGAGAATCACGCGCTGCGCGGTGCAGCGGCTGCGGATGTAAATGTTGCCGCCGTCGATCTTCTCGGCCAGCCCATGCTTGATGGCATTTTCCACCAGCGGCTGCAGAATCATGCTGGGCACATGGTGCCCCAGCGATTGGGGATCGAGTTCCTTGTGGACCCGCAGTTTGTCACGGCCAAAGCGCACCACCTCGATGTCGAGATAGTCGTCCAGAAACTCGATCTCTTCCTTCAGCGGCACAAACGCATCGCCCTTGCGCAACAGGCGGCGCAGAATGTTGCCCAGTTTGACGATCATCTCGCGCGCCGAGTCGGGATCGCCACGCACCAGCGACGTCACGGAATTCAGTGTATTGAACAGGAAGTGGGGATTGATCTGGCTCTGCAGCGCCGCCATGCGCGCCTGCAGCAGCAGGCGCTCCTGCTGCTCCAGCTTCATCTCGATACGAACATTGTTCAGCACCTTGAGCGGGATGGCGACCGTCATCACCGTTCCTGCGTAAATGGCAAGCTCCACCACCCAGTGTGACGAATCCATCGCATACAGGCGCCGTGGCCACATGCGATGCAGATGAATGCGTAGAAATTCCAGGCCGATGATCAGGATGAAGAACGACGTCTGCCAGTCGATGAACGACCTTCGGATGCTCCTTCGCATCCACTGCCATATGCTGAGATCGAATAGCGGCGAGAACGACCAGATCGCTTCGCGCTCGGAGGCGAGATGGCGCAGCAGTCCGGCCAGCACACCAGCCAGCACATTCAGCGGGAGCGACAGCCATTCGTGCGCAATGAGCAGCGATGGCAACGATACCAGCCCACCGCCGAGTAGTCCGACGAGGCGGCCGCCGATGACGCCCATCAGGATCGCGCCTTCGAAGGCAATGTCGGCGGCGTAGAAGTTGCGTACCCACCAGCGCACCAGCACGCCCAGCGCCAGCGGGATGCTGACGATCAGGACAATCTCAAGCTTCTCGCCCAGCGTTCGCTCTTCGCGAAACAGCAGCATGCGAAAGCGCCGCGCCCGCACCAGCACGCTGCTGATGGCCGCAGCTACGCCCAGCCGTATCAGCAGCGTGACGAGAATGAGTTTCTGGTCCATTACTTGCGATGGGCTCGCGAACTAGCGTTCGCACGGCACTTGGGAAAGGCACCTACCGGCCCGACTAAACGCAGGCCCTGGTACAAAGCTGTTCTTGCGATTTGTATCAGGGCACGATTTCAGTCGTGCCGAAACGAACGCTCTTACAACCATCCTGAGCGGGTTTTAACCCGCGAAGGACCTGCTTTTGCGCGAATCACAACCACTGTTCACCGTAGCTCCGCCGCCGCGTCGACAATGGCGTGCTCCGCCCTGTCCGCGTCCGGCGCGCCGCCCTGCGCCATGTCCTTATTGCCGCCGCCGCGCGTGCCCAGCTTGGCCAGCATCTGTTTGATTAGCCCGCCCATATCATTCGACAGCCCGGGCGACTGAGCGAACACCAGCGACGGTTGCGAGCCTCCGCAACTGAGCAGCGCCACCGACTGTCGTGCTCGCGTGATCTTCTGGGCCAGCATCTTGATGAAGGCAAGGTCGCGGTCGGCAAAGAACTGCACCACCAGCTTCGCGCCCGACGGAAGTTCAGTTGCCGATTGCAGAAACTTCTCCGCCTGCAATTCCGCGACTTCTTCCAGCAGTTTGGACTGCACTTTTTGCGCTGCCTTCGCTTCGTCGAGCACCTTGCGCGCCTGCTGCGCCACTTCATGGATATGTGTCGAGAAGACTGCAGCAGCGTCGGTAAGCGTGGTGAAATCGCGCCGCGCCGTGGCTACCGCGCGCAGGCCGCAGACAAACTCGACGCGCACGCCTTGCCGGACCTTCTCCGTCTTGCGAAGCAGGATGGAGCCGATCTGCCCGGTGCCGCGCACGTGGGTCCCGCCACAAGCGTTCAGGTCGAAGTTCGCGATGTCGATCAGCCGCAGCTTCTCGCGCTCGGCAGCAGGAATTTTGCGCACGCCCATGGTGCGGGCTTCCTCTGGTGTGGCAAAGCGAATCTCCACTGGCCGATCTTCGAAGACGATCTCATTCGCCAGCCGCTCAGTCGCGGCAAGCTGCGCCGGCGAGACGGCATCGGTCGCGAGGTCGATGGTGCAGCTCTCGTCCCCCATGTGGAAGGAGACGGTCGCAAAGTCATACAGGCGTTCGAAGGCCGCCGACAGAACGTGCTGGCCCGAGTGCTGTTGGCGATGGTCGTGCCGGCGCTCGGCGTCAATCGCGCCTTGCAGCAAATCGCCCGATTGAAGCCTGCCAGCATCCTCGACATAGTGCAGAACCGCGCCGGTGGCCTCGTCTTCTTCGACGTTGACCACACGAATTCTCGGTTCGTCGCCTGCCGTAGACGATCCAAGCCATCCGGTATCAAAACGCTGGCCGCCGCTGGTGGGATAGAACGCCGAGCGGTCCAGCACAACGGCTGTACCGTTTGCCGTCGCGCGCACCTCCACCACTCGAGCTTCAAATATCTGTAGAAAAGGATCGGTGTAATACAGGCGTTCGGTCATCGGTTTAGAAAAGGATACACGCACATTGCCGTCCTTCCTCCCATCTGTTACTTTCTGTCGCACACGATGGCCCAAGCCCCAACGTCCTCCGCGCAGGCGAGTTCCGACCGCTGGCACGCAGTCACTGCCGGATTTCTGGGCTGGACGCTCGATGCCTTCGACTTCTTCGTCGTCATCTTCCTCTTCGACATCCTGGCTGAGCAGTTCCATGTAAGCAAGGGCGCCATCGTTCTCAGCGTCACCGCGACGCTGGCCATGCGGCCGGTAGGCGCGCTGATCTTCGGCATGATGGCCGACCGCTACGGCCGGCGGCGTCCGCTGATGGCGAACGTCATCTTCTTTTCCATCATCGAGCTGCTCTGCGGCTTCGCGCCCAACTACACCGTGTTCTTCATTCTGCGGATGCTCTTCGGCATCGGCATGGGCGGCGAGTGGGGCGTCGGCGCCTCGCTCGCCATGGAGCACGCGCCGGTGCGCTGGCGCGGCGTGCTCTCCGGCATTCTGCAAAGCGGCTATTCCATCGGCTATCTTCTGGCCGCCATCGCCGCACGCGTGGTCCTCCCAAACCTCGGGTGGCGCTGGATGTTTTGGGCCGGAGGCATTCCCGCACTGCTGGCGCTCTACATCCGCACCAAGGTTCCTGAGTCCGAGGCCTGGCAGCAGCATCGCGTGGCGCGCACCTTCGACAGCCCGCGCATAGCCTGGCAGCATAAAGGGCTGGCGCTCTACATGATCGCCTTGATGTTCCTCATGAACTGCCTGTCGCACGGCTCGCAGGATTTGTATCCCGATTTTCTGAAGCACCAGCACGGCATCTCGCCTAACGCGGTTGCCTACATCACCATCTTCTACAACCTGGGCGCGGTGACTGGGGCGGTCATCTTCGGATTGCTGTCAGAGAAGCTTGGCCGCCGCTACAGCATGTTGGCCGCCCTAGCCGTGTCTCTAGCCATCATCCCGGTGTGGGCCTTCGGCAGCGGAACTCTGCTGCTCGCCATGGCGGCCTTCGTGATGCAGGTGGGAGTGCAGGGCGCGTGGGGAATCATCCCGGTTCACCTGAACGAACTTTCGCCGCACGCGGTGCGCGGCATGCTGCCGGGATTTACCTATCAGATTGGAATTCTGCTCGCGGCCTCAACTCCGACGATTGAGTTCGCATTGCGCGATCGCCTGGGATACCCGTGGGCGCTGACGTCGTTTGAGCTGGTGGTGATTGCGGGACTGGCTGTGTTGCTGATCTTCGGCAAGGAAAATCATGGGAGAAGCTTTTTGCGAGAGAAGGAGGCTACTCCCGCGGCTTAACAGCAACAGCATCTCCGCGCCTAAGATGATGCAACCTGACGGTAGCGGGCTGCATTCCCGGCCACGTACTTAACTGAATGGTGTCGCCTCGAAGATTAAAAACTTGGCTGACCGTGTATTGCGGCAGTTCGTAAAAGATCTTGTCTTTCCTCGACCAGAAAACCACAGGAGCAAACATTGGAGAGTGCCCGCCCGAATTGCTCATAGTGAACACAAAGAAACCGGAATCGTCAGTCCACTGTGATCTCGTAACTCCATAACCGTGCTGTCCGTCAGGAGAGAAAAAGTTGCAAGCGGATAGAAGAGTACCGTTTCCGGCTGCATAAATTTCGATTTTGCTTTCCGGCTGTCCACCTTCCTTTGCCACAGAAAAGACCTTGGCAATCTGTCTCTTGTCAGGCGAGACGTAAACATCTGCTCCAGCGGAAGTGCCCGTTTGCGCGAGGATGAACTGAGCTAGGAGAAGCATCCAAAGAAAAACAATTGAGCGGCCGATGGGAACCGAGCAGACGTTACTTCGAGCTGAGAAATTACTGTTCATCAGCACGACTAAAGCATAAATAGAGCGCTCACCCCTGCACCAGCAGAAACAAAAATGTCACGAACAGCAGCAGGTGCACCACGCCCTGCAGCACGTTGGTATGTCCGCTGGAAAACGTGACCATGCAGATCGCGAGCGTGAGTAGCAGCAGCACCATGGCGGCGTGTTCCACGCCCAGAATGATAGGATGCCCGGTTAAGTGGCTGATCAGCAGCATGGCGGGGACGGTCAGGCCCATGGTCGACAACACCGATCCCAAAAAGATGTTGACCGAACGCTGCACCTTGTTGGCGAGTGCTGCGCGCACCGCCCCGATCGCCTCCGGAGTCGCCACCAAAATTGCGATGGCCACGCCACCCAGCGCCGCGGGGGCATGTAGAGTCTCGATGAGGTAATCAATGGGCTTGGCCAGTTGCTCTGCCAGATAGACGACCGGAGTGATCAGCAGCAGAAGCAGCACGACAGCATAGGGGAGCGACCGCCGTGCTGAAGACTTGGGTCTCCTCTCGCCTTCCTCCTCATCGACTCCGAAGTATCCGCGATGCCGTCCGGTCTGTACCGCAAGAAACACCGCGTAAAGACCGAGCATCAGAGCGCCGAGCATGGCCTGCTGCGCCGGAGTATAGGTTGGGCCGGTGCTGCTCACAGTGAAGTCAGGCATAATCATCGCCAACACGGCCAGAGGTATGATCACGCCAAGATAGGCATTAGCTCCCTGCAGATTGTAGTGCTGTTCCTTATATCGCCACGCTCCAACCAGCAGGGAAGAGCCCACCATTCCGTTGAGAATGATCATCACCACCGCAATCAAGGTGTCGCGCACCAGGGTTGGGTTGTTCGCTCCGTGGAGCATGACGGCGGAGATGCTGGCCACCTCAATGAAGGTCACCGACAGCGTGAGCACGAGTGTGCCAAACGGCTCTCCCAGGTGCACCGCGATGTGTTCAGCCTGGCGCGTTACAGCGATGGCCGAGCCCAGGATGACCGCGAAGAGCCACACAAACACCAAGGCCAGCATTGTGGGATTTGTGAGGCTGCGCTCCAGCGTGGTGCCCGCAAACACGAAGGCGACACACGTGCCCACACTGACGACAAGGAATGCCTCCGGCCGGCCCAGAGCGCGAGCAAGGATATTTTTCAATTCTCGGCCCCGAGATTCACACGGCCTCCGACCGCCCGACAACCGCAGGTTGAGACTTGGAAATCCCACAGACGGAGGAAGGAGCTCTCCGTCACAGATACAACAATGCGTTGTTGCAAGTGGAGCGGGAGACGGGGATCGAACCCGCGACCAACGGCTTGGGAAGCCGTGACTCTACCACTGAGTTACTCCCGCTCAATCAGTACACGAGTTTAGCACCGGGCTCAGTAGCGATCAAAGTCTCGGCAGCGATCGGTTTCTGCTGGTCTCGGGCCTTTCGACTGATGTCGGACTGTTTTCGTTTCCTTCTCACTTTCACTGCGAATCACCTTGTCCGAAATCAGCCTCGACTATTCGAAGGCGTCTTTCTCGGCACCAAACGGTAATCACCTCTCCAGTTGCGGGCCATCGTCAAGACGTTCTAGACTCACTCGTCAATAAACTCTGGTTCTTCCTTCGCGCCCATGATGGTCCTGACATCACGCGTCCTTCGCATCTCCGTCGCTGCCATTGTCGCCGGAGTCCTCATCGGGGTGATCGGTGGGGTCTTTCAGGTATTGCTGGTCGCTGCCGAGCGCTGGCTCATCCTGCTGGTTGCCTGGGCGCACGGCTGGCCTTACGTCGGCTGGCTGGCGCCGATGGCGCTGGGTTTCGGCGGCGCGCTGGTGGCGCGCTACTTGGTGGTGCGCTTCGCTCCCGAGGCGGAAGGCAGCGGTGTGCAGCGTGTGGAGGCGGTCTTCGCGGGCGAGGTGAAGCCGGCCGGCCCGGCCGTCTTACCGGTGAAGTTTGTCGGCGGCCTGCTGGCGATTGGCTCGGGCTTGGCCTTGGGCCGCGAAGGCCCGACTGTCCAAATGGGGTCCTCCCTTGCGTTGCTCACCTCTCGCGTGCTGAGCCGCAGCGACGAAGATGTCCGGGTGCTGGAGGCGGCGGGAGCCGGCGCCGGCCTTGCCGTGGCCTTCAACGCTCCCATTGCCGGTTCCATCTTTGTGTTCGAAGAGTTGACCTTGCGCTTCACTCCCATGCTGGTGGTAGCCACTTTCTCATCGGCGACCATCGCTGTGTGGGTGGTGCGGTTGATGCTGGGCAATCACTTTGACTTCAACGTGGCCCATTTCAACTTGAACCCGGTCTATCCCCTGTGGCCCTTCGTTGCGTTGGGACTGTTGCTGGGCGCCCTTGGCGCTCTCTATAACTGGGTGATCGTTCGCCTGCTGCGCCGACTCGACAGGTTCTCCTCGCGGACCACTGTGTGGCGCGCGGGGCTGATTGGAGCGGCGATCGGCCTAATTGGCTGGTTCGCACCGGGATTGGTAGGCGGCGGCGATAGCTTGTCGCAGGCCATTCTTGCAGACCACCACACCATCTCGGCCCTGGCCATCATCTTTGTGTTGCGTTTCGTCATCGGTCCGGGATCGTACGCGGCAGGCACCCCGGGAGGCCTGTTCGCACCTCTGCTGTTGCTGGGTGCCTCATTCGGAGCTATGTTTGGCGGGCTGCTGAACATCGTCCATCCGAACGTGGGCATCTCTCCGATCGCCTTCGCTGTGGCAGGAATGGCAACCGTCTTCTCGGCGACCGTTCGCGCCCCGATCACCGGAATTGTGCTCATCGTCGAGATGACCGGCCTGGGCAATATTACCTTGGGCATGCTATGCGCTTCTTTGGTCGCAGTGGTCGTGGCCATGCTGCTGGACACCAAACCAATCTATGAGAGCTTGAAGGAACGCATGAAGGAACAGCAGGCCAAGCGGGAACAACTCGCTGCTGCCAACGCCGCCGCTTCGCCCGCGTCCGGCTAAAGAAAACAAAACCTCGTCCTGCGGGTTGTGACTTCGCATCCCTTGCGCGAGAATGGCTGCAATGTCTCTTCGGGGGTTGCTACCTTGTTGAAGCGTTCCTTTACCATCCTCCTTTTCTTCTCCCTCCTCATCACGCAACTGGCCCTTGCCCAATCGGCTCCGACCTTCGATGGCCAGAGCTGGTGGAACTATGTCAAGGTTCTCGCCGCCGACAACATGGAAGGCCGCGAGACCGGCAGCGAGGGATTGCAGCGCGCGTCGGCTTATGTTGTCGATCAGCTAAAGAAAGACGGGTTGCAGCCCGCCGGCAGCAAGGGTTATTACCAGCCGATAAAGTTCATCAGCCGGCAGATTGACGAGTCCGGCTCCAGCCTGGCGCTGGTGCGCGAAGGCAGGCCCCAGAAGATCACCCTCGGCGAAGAGGCGATGTTCAGCACGCGCGTAGACCTTGCTCCCGAAACTGACGCGCAGCTCGTCTTCGTCGGCTACGGATTGAACGTTCCCGAGAAGAACCACAACGATTTCGCCAGGCTGAACGTGAAGGGCAAAGTAGCGGTCATCTTCAGCGGCTCTCCTGAGGACATGTCGGCGACGCTGGCCTCCCACTATCAATCGTCAACCGAGCGCGCCAGGGAATTGCGCGCGGCTGGGGCCGTTGGCTACATCATCATTCCCAATCCCGCGGCCATGGATATTCCTTGGAGCCGCATGAAGCTGGCGCGCACCCGCCCCAGCATGTCGCTGGCCGACTCCATGTTCAACGACTGGAAGGGAATTGGCCTGGCGGTGGTTTGGAACCCAGAGTTCGCCGAGCAACTTTTCGACGGCTCGGGCCACACCTTCGCTCAGCTTGCCCGCCTGGGTGAAGAGCGCAAGCCGCTGCCGACGTTTCCGCTCACGGTGAGCATCCAGGCGAAGACCAAACTCATTACCAAGAAATTGAAGTCGTCGAACATCGTCGCCAAGCTGCCTGGCTCAGACCCACAGCTTTCAAAGCAATACGTCGTGCTTTCGGCCCATCTTGACCACCTTGGCATTGGCGAGCCAATCGATGGCGACAAGATCTATAACGGTGCCATGGACAACGCTGCCGGCTCAGCCCTGGTGCTCGATATTGCTGACAGGCTGCACGCCAGCGGCCTGAAGACCAAACGCTCGCTGCTGTTCCTGTTCCTCACGGCGGAAGAGAAAGGTCTGCTCGGCTCGCGCTACTTCGCGTCCAAGCCCACGGTGCCGAAGCAAGACATCGTTGCCGATCTAAACACCGACATGTTCCTGCCCATCATTCCGCTGAAGATCGTGACCGTGTACGGACTCGACGAATCGACCCTCGGACAGGACGCTCGCGATGCAGCCAAGAAGAATGATGTCGAGGTGCAGGCCGATCCCGAGCCGCTGCGCAACATATTCATACGTAGCGATCAGTACAGCTTTATCAAGCAGGGCGTGCCCTCACTGGCGATGAAAGTGGGCTACACCAAGGGAAGTCCCGAGGAGGCAACGGCGATGAAGTGGCTGCACGAGCGTTATCATGCTCCCTCGGACGACCTGGAACAGCCGGTGGATCTCAGCGCGGCCGGCAAGTTCGAGGACATCATGTCCGATCTCGCGCTAGAGGTGGCCGACGCTCCCAACCCGCCAAGCTGGAACAGCGACAGCTTCTTCCGCCGTTTCGCGGAAGGGAAGTGACAACGAGTATCCGTTTTCGGGGGCAGGTAGCGGGCGTTAGGATAGGAGAAAAGGTAGGAGGGAAATCGTTGCTCCGCTTTTTCCGTCCCTAGCCGCAACTTTCGGTAGACGACTGCGTTTTACGTAGGCAGACGAAGTGGCGCAGGGGGTCATCCGCAGTGAGTGTCGGCCAGAGCTCCTGAAGGATGGCCCCTTTTATCGCCTCTAATAGGCTGCGGAAAAACTCATGTGGAGGAGTGATTCGCGTCAGGGCACGACTCCAGCAACCTGCTAGGCCAGCGCCAACTTTTCGCGAACATCGATCCCCGCGCTGCGCAGCAGCTTCTCGACTGCATCGTCGGTGAGGCGCGTGGCATCGTATTCCACCAGGATGGTTTTTTCTTTCTCGTTGATGCGCACGCGGCGAATGCCATACACATCGTTGAACTGCGCCATGGCCGCCATCTCGGTTTCGCCGGGTGTCATCCCGTAGCGAAACATCACGTCCACACTCGTCATCACAACCTCCGAATAAAGGTGTAAGAATGAGGTAAGGAGCAGCTTATCAGGCACGATGAGCGACACGGATACAAATTCGCAGATTTCGGCTAATGCCACCGTGCTCGACCCCGTCTGCGGTATGACGGTTGACCCGGCTAAAGCACGCGGGCGCGCACAGCACAACGGCGAGTCCTATTACTTCTGCTCGCCCGGATGCATGCACAAGTTCGTCTCCGATCCCGGCAAGTATCTTTCGCCATCCTATAAGCCGGGTGGAATGCAGCACGATGCACCCACGCAGATGGGCGCGACGTGCAAGATCGAGCGCGATCCGGTCTGCGGCATGAGTGTCGATCCCGCCAAGGCGGCAGCGTCCATCGAGCACGATGGCAAGCTCTACCAGTTCTGCTGCAAGGGATGCGCCGAGAAGTTCCAGGCCGATCCGCAGAAATATCTCTCGCCGGCGTACAAGCCGGGTGGTATGACAGCCAAGCCGCAGATGGTTAGCATCGGCGGCATCGCGCCCACCAAACCGGCTGCGGCTCCTGCCAAACCCGAGCCGCCTCCTCCGGCTGGCACCGTCTGGGTCTGCCCCATGTGCCCCGAAGTGCGCGAGACCAAACCTGTCCCCTGTCCCAAGTGCGGCATGGCGCTGGAGCCGGAAACACCGCTCGCGCCCGCCACGCGCACCGAGTGGACCTGCCCCATGCATCCCGAGATTGTGCGCTCCGAGCCGGGCTTCTGCCCCATCTGCGGCATGGCGCTCGAGCCGCGCACCGTCGCCGCCGAGCAAGAAAATCCCGAGCTGCGCGACATGACACGCCGCTTCTGGGGAAGCGTCATCCTCGGCGTGCCCCTCATCGCGCTCGCCATGCTAAGAATGGGCCCGCTCGCGCACGTCATCTCGCCGCGCATCGGCGCATGGGTCGAGTTCGTGCTCGCAACTCCCATCGTGCTCTGGGCCGGCTGGCCATTCTTCCAGCGTGGCTGGGCTTCAGTGAAACACCGCAGCCCCAACATGTTCACCCTCATCGCGCTCGGCGTGGGCGTGGCCTACATCTACAGCGCGGTCGCGACCCTGCTGCCGCAGATATTTCCCGACTCCATGCGCACCCACGGTGGCCAGCCTGGGGTCTACTTTGAAGCCGCTGCCGCCATCATCGCACTCGTGCTGCTCGGCCAAGTGCTGGAACTCCGCGCCCGCAGCCGCACCGGTACAGCCATTCGCGCGTTGCTCGATCTCTCGCCCAAGCTCGCGCGCATCATGCGCGACGATGGCAGCGAATACGACGTCCCACTCGATCAGGTCAAAGTTGGCGACAAGCTGCGCGTGCGCCCGGGTGAAAAGATTCCCACCGACGGCACCGTGATCGACGGCCTCAGCGCCGTCGACGAGTCGATGATCACAGGCGAGTCCATTCCCGTCGAAAAGCGCATGGGCGACAAGGTCATCGGCGCCACCGTCAACGGCACAGGCTGGTTACTCATGCGCGCCGGGCGCGTCGGCAGCGACACCATGCTGGCGCAGATCGTGCAAATGGTCAGCGCCGCCCAGCGCAGCCGCGCGCCCATTCAGCGCCTCGCCGATCGCGTCGCCGCCTTCTTCGTCCCCACGGTCTTGTCGATTTCGGTGATCACCTTCTTCGTCTGGCTGTTCGTCGGACCCGAGCCACATCTCGCCAACGCCGTCGTCAACGCCGTCGCCGTGCTCATCATCGCCTGCCCGTGCGCCCTGGGACTGGCCACGCCCATGGCAATCATGGTGGGCACCGGCCGCGCCGCGCGCGCCGGAGTCCTCATCAAGAACGCCGAAGCCCTCGAGACCTTTGACAAGGTCACGACCGTCGTGCTCGACAAGACCGGCACGCTCACCCAGGGCAAGCCCGAGTTGCAGGACGTAGTCGCCTTTAGCGGCGAGACCGAAGAGAGCATCGTCAAGCTGGTCGCCAGCCTGGAGCGTGGCAGCGAGCATCCCCTGGGCGCGGCCATCGTCGATGCGGCGCTCGCCAACGGCATTCAGCTTATTCCCGCCGACGGCTTCCGCTCGCTCACCGGCAAAGGCGTCATCGGCATGGTCGGCGGACACGAGGTCGCCGCCGGCAACGATCTCATGCTGGAGGATCTGGGCATCTTCCTGAATGAACAGGGTCCCGGAAATGGTCGGGTACCCCATCCTTTCCCCTCGGTTGAGAAAGGGTGGGATGAACGGGTGCCCCAGGTTCGCCCTTCTTCTGGGCTAACCTGGGTGCGCGAACGCGCCGACTCCCTCCGTCGCGACGGCCAGACCGTGGTCTACGCCGTAGTCGATGGCCGTCCCTCAGGGCTGCTGGGCATCGCCGATCCCATCAAGCCCGAAGCCCACGAGGCCATCCGCGACCTGCAGCGTGCGGGCCTGCGCGTAGTAATGGTTACCGGCGACAACCAGACCACCGCGCAAGCCGTAGCCCGCAAGCTGGGCATCCGCGACTTCGAAGCCGGAGTACTGCCCGATCACAAGGCCGACGTCATCAAGAAGCTTCAGGGGCAGGGAACTACCGTAGCCATGGCGGGAGACGGCATCAACGACGCTCCCGCGCTCGCGCAGGCCAACGTCGGCGTCGCTATGGCCACCGGCACCGACGTTGCCATGGAGAGCGCCGGCATCACCCTGCTCAAAGGAGACCTGCGCGCCCTGGTGCGCGCCCGCCACCTCAGCCACGCCGTCATGCGCAACATCAAGCAGAACCTGTTCTTCGCCTTTGTCTATAACTCCGTCGGAGTCCCCATCGCCGCCGGCATCCTCTATCCCAAATTCGGCCTTCTCTTGTCTCCCATCATCGCCGCCGCCGCCATGAGCTTCAGCAGCGTGTCCGTGATTACCAACGCGCTGCGGTTGCGGAGGGCGAAGCTGTAAAGAGCGGCGAGCAGTTAGCAGCAGGAAAGGTCTGATTAAGTTTCGGCTTTGAAGGGGACGGCCTTCAGGCCGTCGGAAAGTACTTGGAATAAAGCTGGGCTTCAGCCCCTGCGGAATGCCCCTCACCATTCATGAGATAGCTTCTAGCAATTAGCACTTTGCTGGTCGTATTCGTGAGGAACGATGCTTCCAGCCGCGAAGAGCCGAGCCCGAGACATTTGGGGACATGAACAGCGACCCTCGAAGGGCCGAGCCCGGAGGGCGACCCGCATGATAGCCCAGCATGCAGCGGAGCGGAGTGCTGGGTAGAGTGCCGTTCTTATCTTCTTGAGCCGGCTTCAGCCGGCGGCACAACCGTGTGATGGCCACTCATCACAACTGAAAGAATAAGAGGGGAAAACCTCGCCGCCCTGAGCTTCCGCAAGCGTGTCGGTAATTACCAACGCGTTGAGGCTGAGGAGGGCGCAGCTATAGACCGGGGGGAGCGTCATTGGGTAGACCGAGCACTCTGTTTCAGCTGTGCATACTCAGTCTTGGCTTGCTTATAGATGGGGATGTCTGAATCCGCAGCCTTCCAAAGCTCAAGGAAATCTCTGAACGCAGCGAGCGCGCGTGCCCGGGCGGCGTCAGCATCTGCACCTTGAGAATTCCTTGCCTGCAGTGAATTTGCTTGGGCCAACCCCAAATGCGCTAATGCGCCCGTCCAGCAGTTCCAGACGATGCCGCTATGATCGAGAATCTTCTGGAACTCTGCGGCTGCCGCCTCACCCTGCTGCGCTGCCAGGAAGGCCTGTCCATGGATGTAGGTCGGATAAAGGCATGAAATGTTGTTGATAAACATTATCTGGCCAAATTCCAGAGGAGGGCCAGTATTTTGCAGATAGTCTAGCGCCGCAACGGCATTCTTATGGTCTAAAGCAATTTGAGCGCGGATAGCCGGCAGCCAGAGCGACTGCATCTGAGTGTCCCTTGGGAAGCGCAGATTTATTTTTTCCGCTAGAGCTTCGGCCTGCGTTGTATTGCCGGACATGGCAAAGGCGAGTGCAGCCTCAGCCTCGACACCTGGACCCGTAGGCGCCAGTTCCAGGGCCTCCGCGGCGATGCGCTGAGCTTCTGGCGAGTTGCCAACGGCTGCTGTACCCAAAGCAGTGTTCAGGCGCCATGTGCCTGCCGTTTCCTTGTTATCGTCGCGAAGCGCGGCCCGCGCGGCTTGTCTGCTCAGATTTTCCGCCCGCCGAAGGCGACCCTCGTATAGCTCTGTGTCTGATGCCAACGCAAGGCCAAAGTTTTCGTATGCCGGCTTTCCGGCGTACCACTGCTGTTGCGCAGCCATGCCCTTGGGATCGCCCGCCAGAAATGCCAATGCGTAGAGTTCAGTATGCACGAGGAAATCATCGAAACCACTCTCCTGGGCATCATGCATGGCTCTTCGCGCTTCATCGGGGCGCTGCAATGCAAGCAAGGCAAGACCTATGTTGTCATACAGATTAGCTTTACCAAGCACGAGCTCCAGGTCAAGAGGCCGGCGATAGGTTGCTAAGGCCTTTTCATATTGCCCCTGCGCCGCGTATGTTATGTTCATGACGTAGGCGTCGGGAGATCGGGGGTAGCTTGCAGCCAGTTCGTCATATGCCTGTGCCGCCTTGTCCAATTCTCCAGTTACGTTCATGTAGTAGTCGGCGGCAATCTTCAGCTTCTCGAGTTTGCTGGCGTGCTCGCGTAGGTCAAATGCCTTCGTGAAATACGGATCTGCTTCTCCCATCTCCGTCAGGCCAAAGTAATACCATCCCATTGCCAGGTATGCCATGGCAAAGTTTGGGTCCAACTGAACTGCATGCTGAAGATGCGATAATGCAGTGGGAGTCTCTCCGCTTTTGTGGGCTAGACTATATTCTCGTAGAGCGTCGAGGGACGACGTAGTTGCTCGCTCTAGAGGTACGTCGAATTCCTTCAACGTGGCTAACGACTCGCCGAGTTGGCCGCGTAACTGGCTGGCGGCTTTGCCCAATGCGTTCAGCACATCCTCCTTCGATGCCGCTGTGGCTTGCACCTGCCCTAGCAAATCGCCGCTCCGGCAATTCGCCGCTTTCAGAGTCACCACATAGCTCGCACCCAAGGCGACGATCGAGCCTCCGATATAGGCCTTGCCACCAGCGCGCTGGCAAATCTCGCTGGTCACTCCGGGCGTGAGCACCGTGGTCGCCGGGCGGGTCATAAGTTCCAAAGTCGCCGCCACTCGGTTGTCGGGAAGAACATTAAGAAATGGCGACTGTTTCAATGCAATGCTTAGCGCTGTCTTTAGAGTGTCGTCGAACACTGGATCACCCGTGCTGTTGGCGAAATCTCCAACAACGATGATGTCTTCCTGGGCCAGCCTGGTCGTGTGGCCGGGACGCGAGTACCTCGTGACAATAACCAAGGCCGCCACAGCCAGACACAAGGTAACAAGCATGATCGTCCAAAGCCTTCGCTGGCCGGGCGCAGGACGGCTCAGCCTTAGCTGTGGCTCGCCTTGTGTCTCCTGCTCTGACGCTGGCCTGGGAGAATCAGCATTCTCCGCCACCCACTTTGGCAAACTCGCCGTCTCGCGAGGTGATGCTTGCACCCACTCTGCAGGCACCAAGAGCCTATAGCCCAGACGTGGAAGAGTTTCGATGTACTTGGGATTATCGGGTGAGTCGCCCAAGACGCGACGAAGGTTCTTGACGGCGGCATTAATGCCGTGTTCAAAGTCGACCGTGGTGTCGCTCGGCCAGAGTGCACGCTTGATTTCCTCTCTTGTTGCCCCCTCAGTGCCCCGCTCCAGCAGTAAGACCAGAATTTTGAACGGCTGCTCTTGCAGCAAGACCGTCTGACCGCCGTTTCGTAGCTCCCGGGCCTTGAGATTCAACTCAAAGGCACCAAATCGGGCGCGGCTGTACGAGGAGGTCAATAGCATGGGTTTGCTGTCGGAAGCAGTCCCCCTTGGTCATGCAAGTTTCCAGCTTAAACGTCATCTCAGCAAGACCACCTTCGTGCCCTACGTAAGCTCCACCTGATCAATAGCTTGCGCGTTTCATTTTTATTTCACTTTCATTTCACCTCCGCTGAATTGACCTTCCGCTGGCGATATTCCATTGTCTGCCGAAAACCATTGTCCCCGAAGGCCGCTATACGCGACCACATTTAGCGAGGAGGACATTCCGAAGTGGAAGAGTGGTCTCAATCTCTTGCCTGACGCTACGCCGGACAGCCGTGGCTTCAATCGAGATGCTCGTAATGACGACAAACTAACAACCGGTCTTAGGAGAACATCATGAACTACAAGCTAAAAGCTGCTCTTACTCTGTTGGCGGCGATCTTAGTTTTCAGTCTGTTTTCTCCCACGCTGGCTTCCGCTGAGGAAGGTACCCCGTGCCCAGCCGATCCTGTGAACATGTTCATCGCATATGGGGCCGATATCCTCTGTGCGATCGATCTTCCTGGAACTAGCGATCTCTTTCGATTTAACGGGACCGCTGGAGAAAGAATCAAGATAGAGACTCTCGGGACGTCCAGTCCCTGTATTGAGCTAGTTGGCATCACGACCGCGTGTGATTACGTTACCCAGAATTGGATTGATACGGTACTGCCCACAACGCAGCAATACACGATACGAGTCTACGACGGGCGGCTCAGCACCGGGACCTACTCACTCTTTCTGGAGCGGACGGTGCCTCATTCTCCTGATGCTCGTGAACAGACATATGGTCAGAATGACGCCGACACATTTGGTCTCGCCGGTGATCTAGACGAATTCTTCTTCACAGCCAGCGTGGGTGACGTCGTTGATATAACAACAGCTCAGCGGACACTGGTTCTCCCTGTATCACGTTGTTTGCTCCAGACGCGAAAACTACCTGGAACGCCTGTGATCCTTCGTTACCATGCCTTTGAGATCAGGACGCCACCATTAACCCTGGCTGGCACCTATACAATCTTGCTCCACGATGGAAACAATCTCGCCGCGGACTATAGGGTTGTCCTCGAATGCATCCTCGGGGTCTGCGTCCAGGTGCAGATTCCAGACTTATCGGGCTATCTCACCCTTCGCGGAGCGCCGCTGGCGAATCAGTTGGTAGGCATCGTGTCTCCTAGTCCTGGTGGCGATCAGGTAACAACAACGGACATGAACGGCTACTACCAGTTCTTGCAAGTTCCGCCCGGAACCTTCACCGTCTATGCTCCAATCAGCGGTGCAAAGAATGCTGCCTCAGCCAACTCCGTTCACAGCGACAAGGAGCAGCAGTAGCGAGTGAATCTTGGATATCCCGTCCAACCGTCAGCCGGTTGGGCGGGGACCTTATTTATTGCGCAGTATCACCGCGTAGAGAATGGCAGGCCTAGACATTCATTATGTTCACTCTCCTCAATGTTCAAATGAGGGACGTGAACGCAGGGTTCCAGCGCCGGCCGGTGCCCCAGGTTTCGCGTCCTTCAGTTGGACGCTAACCTGGGCATCAGCCTATTCCAGCGTAATTAGAACGGTGGTGCGAGACACCCGCTAGTGTCGCCCGTATCAGCGTCCAAACGGGCTCACCAAAAGGCAGGGCACACGAGCCGGATGAAAATCCGTTCCCAATCCGGGAATCCCTACCACCTTCGTAACCTTTGCGTCGCACTCCGCCCGTGCGGGCCGGGTCAGCGCCCCATAAACTTGCTTCGAGGACAGCGAAGAGGTGTGCCTCTGCTCTGGAGCCTGCATTGGGCTGGTCGAACCGGTCGCCCTCTGTCGGCTAGGCCGGGAGCTAAGTTCTTTGACATCAGGATTTTGCCTGTAAGCCCCATGGGCTGAGGATCTTACAGCGCAATTCGCGCTACAACGATGAAAACAAAGGATCGCGCAGACAGATTTTTCACGCTTCTTGCGCATTATCGGGCGCGATGGAAAAGCGACCACGATTTAGCAACTACCGAAAAACCAGGAGGTCGGAGCGAACGCCCCGTAAGCACGAGCCAACAGCCAAGAGCTAAAAGCCAAAAGCCAAAAGCCGCTCTTCCTCACGCCGACTTCTTCGTCTGGCGTCTCTGGTATTCCTTCCGGATCTTTTCGTAGCGCAGCGACAGCACGGCCAGCTCCGCGTCGGAGAGCTTCTCAATGTCAATCATCTGGTTCTGCGCGGTGCTGGTGGCATGAATCAGTTCGTCGAGCTTCAGGTTAATGGCGCGCGCGTCGCGGTTCTGGGTGTTCTGTATCAGGAAGACCATCAGGAAGGTAACGATGGTCGTGCCAGTATTAATGATGAGCTGCCAGGTATCGGAGTAGTGATAGATCGGGCCCGTGACCACCCACACGACAATGATGAGGACCGCGCCGGCAAACGCCCATCGCGAACCCAGGGAAGTAGAAGCCAGCGACGAAAACTGGCTAAACCAGTCAGCCGGAGGCTTCTTTGCTCGTCGCCGCCTCGCCGGCGATCCATTCCCAGGCTTGCTCATAACCTATGCCGACTTGCGGGAGCCCGCGATCAACATCACAGCACCAACGGCACATAGCACGCCGCCAACAGCTGGCGAGAGCTTTTCGTTGTGATGAGTGGTGATGCCGACCGAAGCATCTCCTATCTTAGCTTCGTGAGTATTGCTTCTTGGTATGGGCACGAAAAAGGCTAGTATGCCCAGCGCCAGCACAATGATTCCGATTAGAGTTAAAGGTCGCATTCTCCTCCTTGATCTGGACGACGATGTGGACGACGTGGACGGCCTCCCTCCCTCCCGCCAACCGATTTAGCCGAGCGAGGAAGGGAAACAGAAGTCCTCACCCCTTTGAATCGCAAACCAGCCCTCGTGGTTGTATGCGCTTGGTGGTATAGAAAGCTATTCCCAAGGCAACCCGTGGATGCCCGGCTTAATCGCCTCGGCGACGCGCCCTCGCGCTGGAAAGCATGGCGAATCGCCGCTACCATTGCAGTGACGTGGGTGAGACCCTTGGGTTTGACAGCGTGGAAGCAAGGGAGTAGGCTTAGCTTTGAGTGAGTTCCTCTCCTCTTTCAGATCCTCTGAACTAAGTCAGCTTATCTGAAGTCCTCCTCTCTTAGAGTTACCCGCCAACAGGAGGCTTAATGTTTGCACGCAACGTGGCATTCTCTTTGAAGCCGGACTCGGTACCCGAATTTTCCCGGAAGTTTGAGAACGAAGTTCTTCCCCTGCTGCAAAAACAGGATGGGTTCCGCGAGGAATTCGTTCTGCTCAGTGATGACAATGTCCACGGACATGCCATCAGCCTATGGGAAAGCCGGGAACACGCGGACGCCTACGAAAAGAAGGCCTACCCGCAGGTGCTGCACGCGCTGGAAATGGTAGTGGTGGGCACACCGAAGGTCCGCATATCCAATGTCGTTCATCCGGCCGCGAAGCTGCCGGCAGCTAACGCCGCCGTGGTCTAGCAACGTCCTGCGTAGGGGAGGAAGATCTTCTCCCCCGCGCGCTGGCGGCATGTCGAAACCAGAACGGCCATTTGTGAGGTCAAGCTGATGATTTGTCCACAGTGCAAGAGTGAAATGTCGAAGAAGTGGCAGCCTAGAAGCGGTGACAAAGTAGTTGCACTTTCCAATCTGGTGTGGTCGTGCGGTGTGTGTGGGCATCAACTCACCCTGGCTGACATGAAACCGTATGAGCGGGCAGAGCGAAAGATGGAGCACAAGGCAGCAAGTGTTCTGCTAACGTTGCCACGGCCGCTCTCACGCTGAGGTCGCAGTCGATAAGACACGCGTAAGCAAAACGAGGCTGAAATGTACTCAAGAATTGTAAAGTGGACTTGCCTGGCCGCCTTGGTTGTGGCAGCCGCTGTGATATTGCGCGGAATTCCGCAGATCCTGGTTCAATTTATAGTCTGCGGCGGAGCAGTGTTCGTGATGATGGAAGCATTCCACAACCGGAAATACTTGTGGGTGGCAGCTTTTGTCCTGGTTGCTCTCTATTTCAATCCCATTGTTCCATTTGAAGTCTCGCGGAAAGCGTCACTCACGATACTGTTTGCGTGCGCGGCCCTCTTCCTGGGATCTCTTCGCTATGTGAGGCCGGTGCAGAAGATGTCGCTGGCGACAATTACCGATCTGCCGGCGCGCGGCGAGTCACTCTAGATCGAGACCGCCGACACCCAGGGTATGCCGGAAGACAGGAGGCAAGCATGGAATTGGCTTTAGAAAATGGCTGCACGTTCGTCATGAATGGACTGCTTCTGCCTCCATCGCTACGATTCGAGGGGCAGCCTTATTCCGATGGCTGGAAGCTTCTTAAGAGTCTGAAGAGCGACGAGATCGAGGTCCGTGCGCGTGCCTGTGGCTGGAACTTTGTTTTCCTGGCAGCAGCTATGAGACGCACGGTGTTTGGTCTCCAGCGGGCCGGGAGTTTGCGAAGAGCGACGAACCACCTCCTCGCCGAGGCGCGAAAAGGCGCCTTCAATTCTATGGAGATCACCGAGGTCAACGCCCGGCGTTTCCTTGGATTGCACATGGTGAGCGTCGGCGCGCATTCCCGAAGCCTGCAAAAGGGCCATCAGGTGAAAGATATTTCGGAGCGGCGTCGCGATCTGGCGATGGGGCAGCGCCCCCCCGGCGCTGAACGTCTGTGATTCGAAGCGCGTCGGGGTTGGCCGATGACGGCCCATGCTGCGCCCGTCCCGCTCCACGTCCCTACATCCTTTAGCGCGTGACTTGGCTCGCTGCCCCATGCGCCTACCTGTCGATCATTTGCAGATCGATCAGGCACGGCAGAGACACGCGCAGCAAACGCCATCTCATTCATCGAGCAGGCCTAAAAGGATCGCTACAAACAACGCCTACTCGTAGTGTAGGGCGTTCATCGGGTCGAGGCGCGCTGCGCGGCGCGCGGGTAGGTAGCTGGCCAGCATGCTGATACCGGACAGGATGACAGCTACGAGCAAGAGCGTCGCCACGTCCCACGACGCTGGCTTTGATTGGAACCGGCCTCGGTCTTGTAGGCATTGTGCGCCGCAGACTGAACATCTGATACTGTTCGCAACACAAGCTTGCAGGAGTGGAAGCGCCAGCTTCCACTCCTTTGTTCTAGCTAGCAAGCAGCAGTCGGCAATTAGTGATCAGGTAAAGCCTCGTGTGACATCCCAGTCAAACTACCCAGGCGGACAGGTATGGTAGCCGAATCTGTCGGCGATGAGCCGCAGGAAATAGCAACCTCCACGGGCCTAGGTACATTGTCCCAAATTCAGCGTTCACCAACAAGACTTAAATAAACGGCGGAAATATGATCGCTGGCTAGTTCATGCCAGACACATTAGTCGCGAATTGTTGACACAACGTTGACAACTCGATAGCCAAGGGGACCTAGAATTCCGCACGCCACGATGTTGTTGCTGTGAGAGACCTATTTGTGGAGATGCCTAAGGAGAATCATGACAGACCAGGATACATGCGCGACGTTAAGCAACTGGATGGGAAGAATAGCTGTGGTATCGGCGATTGCATTGCTAATGATGTTAGCGACGGCCAGCATAGCTGACGCTCAAAGCTATCACGTGATCTACAACTTCAGCGGTTGTTTCGATGGAAACCTGCCGAGCAACACACTGCTGCTGGATAAAGCAGGCAGCCTGTACGGAACTACCGTCGAAGGTGGGGCAGGCTGCGGAGTGGGCGGCCTGGGTGTCGCCTTCCAGTTAAGGCATAGCGGAAATGGATGGGTATACAGCACAATGCATGCATTTACTGGAGGCAATCAGGATGGGGGAGCGCCGTACAGCTATGGCGGACTCGCAGTTGGTCCCGATGGCGGCTACTACGGCACCACCAGTCTGGGGGGAGTAGCTAACGCCGGTGTGGTCTTCCGTCTCCATCCGCGAGCCCAAGGAGTATGCAGGACGGTGGCGTGTCCGCGATGGGCGGAGGACATCGTTCATCAGTTTGCCGGCAGTCCCGATGGCGAGGAGCCGCTGGGCAGCGTGGCCTTCGACGCGGCAGGGAACATCTATGGAACGACGGTACATGGAGGGCCGGTTTTGGGCGCAGCCTACATGATCTCTCCAGTCGGCAACGGCTGGACGGAAAACGTGCTCACCGGAGTCGAGGGAGACCCGCTAGGCAGCCTGGTGATGGATCATTCGGGGAACCTGTACGGCATTACCTTTTCAGGAGGCAGCATCGGCCGGGGTACAGTGTTCGAGCTAATGCCAACTCAGGCAGGATGGATGATGAATGTTCTACACACGTTTCTTGGCGGAGATGATGGACAGAATCCTTTCGGAGGGCTCGTCTTTGACGCACAGGGAAATATCTTCGGCTCAACGACCCAAGGCGGGAGCGGCAGGGGCGGAACGATTTTCGAGCTCTCCCCCGGCGATAACGGTTGGACATTCAATACGATCTATAGCCTTGCGGGCACCGACGGCCCGACGAGCGCCCTGACCAGGGACGCTGCGGGCAATCTCTATGGCACTACCACCGGGGACGGCATTTTTGAGCAGGGCTCCGTCTTTAAGCTGTCGCACTCCGACAATGGCTGGAGCCTTACCGACCTTTACGACTTCTCGGGAGGCAGCGATGGGCGCGGCGCGCTCGGGGGAGTGACCATGGATGCGAATGGCAACTTATATGGAACAACAGCGTTCGGTGGGACGAGCGATGTTGGGGTGGTGTGGGAGATTACGGCGAATTAGCTGCTAGCAATTAGCAATTAGCAAAAGCATTATGTCGCTCGTATCTTCAGTGAGGTGTGATCACCCACACGGTTCCGCAGCCGACGCCGGGGGTGCAATTCAGGTCGCCACCGGCGGCGGCTGAACCGTACAGATTGCCGGCGGCATCTATGGTTAGCGGGCCAGACGGCGAGGCGCCATCGCTGCCTCCGTTAAAGTCATAGATTGTGGAATAGGACCAGCCATTCGGGGTCTGGGTCAACTCATAGACGGCACCATACCCCAACGCTCCACCACCACCTACACCATATAGATTGCCGGCCGCATCCATCACCAGGCCGCTGCTTAACGCTTGCGCCTGCCCGGGAAGAAAAGTATAGAGCGTAGTTAAAACCCAGGAATCTCCCGTGTTGGTTAGCTTGAACGCAATACTAGGCCCTGGATCACCGTGGCCAATTCCGTAGAAATTGCCGGATGAGTCAGCGATGAGGTTGCCTACAGGATGTGCGGGGTTCTCTCCGGGGAAGACGTGCAGCAGGTCTTCTTTCCAGGTGCTACCTTGTAGGCTCAGGCGGTAGACGGTTCCTGCGTCGGAGGTGCCGCCGGCGAAGGTGGGCCCATAGAGATTGCCTGACTGGTCGATGGAGAGCGTATCTAATATCCATCGACCATCGCTGGGCGGACCAGCGAATGCGTGCAGCAGGGTTTTGCGCCAACCATCTCGCAGTCCCTGCGCGGGGGAGAGTTCATAGACCTGCCCAGTGGTGCCGCACATTGTGATGGTGGTGCCGTAGAGATTTCCTGAGCGGTCGAGAACGAGTCCGCCGTTGGTACCGGCACCATCGCATTGCCCAAAGCGATACAGGGTAGCTTTCGTCCAGACTATCTGTTTGCAACCGGGATCCGTGCAGAGTGGAGCGAGGCGAAAGACGGTACCGCCGCCGCCCTCGATACCTCCATCAACGGTCGCACCATAGAAGGTGCCGCCGGGGCCAAGCGTCAGGGGCGAAGCGGGACTCCAGCCATCGGTTTTGCTCTGGAACTTGTAGAGGGTGGTGAAGGACCACCCAGACTGCGAAGACGACAGCCTGAAGACGGTTCCACATCCGAAATTGGAGCAGTTGTCGATTCCACCCCGGGAGGCAGTGCCGTAGAGATCGCCGTGGGAATCCATGACCAAGGCACCGGGGCGATTCCGTCAGTGCCTTCAAAGGTGTGCAGTACCTGGAAAGTCTGGGCTTGGGTTGCGCAGGCCAGCGCGAGCAACAAGCTGAATGCATGGACGGCTGATAGGAATGGATTCTGCACCGGTTGCCTCCTCACCTCGTCGCATAGTTTACGCTGCCCGCTAGCGCGGCGAATAGAAGAGCGAATGTGGAGTTGTGGCACTCAAGCACCACTCAACAATGTCGTGCGGAGAGCGTAAGTGCTCTTGCAAACAGTAAAGTGGGGCACTTGGGAGAATGCCGGAAGGGCGCCTGCGATTAGCGAGGGCGTAGCGGCCAGGATAGCGTCGCGTAGCTTCATACACATAGCCTCCGTTTGAGAGTTGGGCCGCGATTATGCGCCTATCTTGAGTCTGGGCTAAAGCCACATCTAACAACGTGCCCTTCGCTTCGGGGGTGTTGAAGAATCGGAAACCAATTTGTGTGAGTCACTTGAGGACAGTGTTAGGCACGAATTCGTAAACACTTTTTGTGCGGCCCTACCTATCCCTGTTCGTAACAAGGGCTGCAAATGAGAGAAGGCCCCGCACTGCTGCGAGGCCTTCGTTGTTACAAGGTTAAGCCGAACGATGGTGGAAGAGCAACTCGTGGCAGGGACGGCCGAAGTAGATACCTGGTAGCAATTAAAAACCCCACCCCGGCAAACGAAGCCGGAGTGGGGCACCCAATTAACATCAACATCCGTTAGCGAATTGCTAATTGCTAGCTGCTGTCTTTAGTACATTCCGCCCATGCCGCCGCCGCCGTGAGGCATCGCCGGTTCCTTCTTGTCTTCCGGAATTTCGGAGACCAGGGCTTCGGTGGTCAGCATCAGCGAGGCGATGGAGCCCGCGTTCTGCAGAGCCGTGCGGGTGACCTTCGTGGGATCGATGACGCCGGCCTTGACCAGGTCTTCGAACTTGTTGCTCTGGGCGTTGTAGCCGAAGTTGTTCTCCTTCGATTCGCGGATGCGGCCCACAATCACAGCGCCTTCCTCACCGGCATTGGCGACGATCTGGCGCAGCGGCTCTTCGAGGGCACGGCGAACGATGTTTCCGCCGATCTTCTCGTCGCCTTCCAGCTTGAGCGCGTCGATGGCGTCTGCGCAGCGCATCAGGGCAACGCCGCCTCCCGGCACGATGCCTTCCTCAACCGCAGCGCGGGTGGCATGCATCGCGTCCTCAACGCGGGCCTTCTTCTCCTTCATTTCGGTTTCGGTGGCCGCGCCGACCTTGATGACGGCAACGCCGCCGACCAGCTTGGCCAGCCGCTCCTGCAGCTTCTCGCGGTCGTAGTCGCTGGTGGTCTTCTCGATCTGGCTGCGGATTTCCTTCACCCGGCCTTCGATCTCGCCGGCCTTACCCTTACCCTCGACGATGGTGGTGTTGTCCTTGTCGATGGTGATCTTCTTGGCTTGGCCGAGATCTTTCATCTCGACGTTCTCCAGCTTAATGCCGAGGTCTTCGGTGACGGCCTGGCCACCGGTGAGGGTGGCGATGTCCTGCAACATGGCCTTGCGGCGGTCGCCGAATCCAGGTGCCTTGACGGCAGCGACGTTCAGCGTGCCGCGCAGCTTGTTGACGACCAGGGTGGCGAGGGCTTCGCCTTCCACGTCCTCAGCGATGATTACCAGCGGACGACCGCTCTTGGCGATGGACTCGAGCAGCGGGAGCAGGTCCTTCATCGACGAGATCTTTTTCTCGTGGATCAGGATGTAGGGATTCTCCAGCACCGCTTCCATGCGTTCGGGATCGGTGACGAAGTAGGGGGATAGGTAGCCGCGGTCGAACTGCATACCTTCGACGACATCGAGCTGGGTCTCCATCGTCTTGGCTTCTTCCACGGTGATGACGCCATCCTTGCCGACCTTCTTCATGGCCTCGGCGATGATCCTACCGATGGTCTCATCGTTGTTGGCGGAGATGGTGCCGACCTGGGCAATCATCTCGCCGGAAACCTTCTGCGACAGCTTATCGAGGGCACTGCCCTTATACTTGCCGTCTTCATCGGCGACGCCGCAAACCGCGGTCACGGCCTTCTCGATGCCGCGCTTCAGGGCCATGGGGTTGACGCCGGCGGCAACTGTCTTCACACCTTCGCGATAGATAGCCTGCGCCAGAACGGTGGCGGTGGTGGTGCCGTCACCCGCGACATCAGAGGTCTTGGAGGCGACTTCGCGCACCATTTGCGCGCCCATGTTCTCCAGTGGGTCCTTCAGCTCGATTTCCTTGGCCACGGTGACGCCGTCCTTGGTGATGAGCGGGGAACCGAACTTCTTCTCGATGACGACATTGCGGCCCTTGGGACCGAGCGTAACTTTGACTGCGTCGGCGAGCACGTTAACGCCGCGCAGAATGGACTGACGCGAGTCCTCACCATGCAGAATCTGCTTTGCCATTGCTTAATTCTCCTCAGGGGCTAAAGCCCCAATCTTTGGTTAGCTCTTTTGACACGCCTGAAGGCGTGCCCTTTCAAATCCTTGCTCTCATGCCTGAAGGCGTGCCCTTTCAAATCGCTAACGGCAGCACGCCGGAAGGCGACGGGCTATTTGAGGGCCGCGACCGGCTTGGTCGAACCTTCCAGGATGCCGAGCACTTCTTCCTCGCGCATGATCAGGAAGTCTTCGCCGTCGATCTTGATCTCGGTGCCGGCGTACTTGCCGAACAGAACGCGGTCGCCCGCCTTCACAGCCAGGGGAAAGGTTTCGCCCTTCTCGTTGCTCTTGCCTTTGCCGACGGAGATGACTTCACCCTCCTGCGGCTTATCTTTCGCGGTGTCGGGGATGATGATGCCGCCGCGCGTGGTTTCGGACTCTTCGACACGACGCACCACGATGCGGTCATGCAGGGGAGTCAGCTTGGTAGCCATTCGTGAAACTCCTTTCAGTTCTATGGGTCAGTTTGGATTGCAGTGGCGCTCGCCGGCGCGAACTCAAATTTCCGAGTGGCTGGCAGGCAACGCTCATGAAATCTATGGATTATGCACCGCGCTGGAGTAAGCCACCAGGTGTCTGTTAGCACTCACCTCCAGCGAGTGCTAATCATAACTTGACTGGCCGCCGGCTGTCAAGCCGGGAGGAGAGCAGGCGGGGAAAGGGAGCCTGGCCCGGCGCTTAAGACAAGAAATCGTGTCCGCAGGACCTCCGAAGTGGCCGGGCTCGCATTCACAGTCTACAAATGGCCACACAATCAGCCACAAGCGTCGCGGCCCTTTTACCTGGCGAGAGCAGCCGGTCGACTGAAGGAATCGCCGGGCATAAAATGGGCGGGAAGATTAGCGGATTGATTGGGTTGGGACGATAACGCGGGCATCGGCCGCTGAAAATTCTCTTTTCGTAGCGGGAAGTTGGCGGGATAATTAAAGAGTTACCTGGGGTGCTACTGTGCTGTTTCTTCGCAGTGCCAATTCCTCGGATTGCAATCGTCACACCGGTTCGCTGCTTTGTGCCCTGCTGCTTGTGCTGATCATGCCCGCAATGCTGCAGGCCCAGCAGAGTTCTCCCAACCCCACCGGAAACCAAACCATTGCCGCTCAGGTGAACGCGCTGCAGATGACACCGGTGGCGCTACGACCACAGTCGCCACTACCGCCGGCGGCATCGAGTTCGAACAACCAAAGTGTGACCGGTCATGCTCTTGAGCCAGCCGTTCCGGTGTCGTCCCAGGTGCCGGCCAAGTCAGTAATCGCCAGCACCGCGTCCGAGCCGCTGAAGCCGAAGTATGATGTGCGGCTGATCGGGCAGCGGGAGATCGGTGGGGGATTGAACTTCTACTCGCTCGACCGCGAGATGGCGCTGGGGAGAGACCTATCCAAGCAGGTGGAGGCCACCTCGAAGCTGATCACGGACCCGATGGTTACCGAGTACGTCAACCGCATCGGGCAGAACCTGGTGCGCAATTCCGATGCGCGAGTGCCGTTCACGATTAAGGTGCTGGACAACGAGGAGGTGAATGCGTTCGCGCTGCCGGGCGGGTTCTTCTATGTCGACAGCGGATTGATTCTGGCAGCCGACGACGAGGCGGAGCTGGCGGCAGTTATGGCCCACGAGATCGCGCACGTCGCCTGCCGCCATGCGACCAAGAACATGACGAAGTCGCAGATCTGGAACCTGGCCTCGATTCCGCTGATGTTCGTGGGCGGGCCGGCCGGCTTCGCCATTGCGGAAGTGGCCAGCATCGCAATTCCCATGACGTTCCTGAAGTTTTCGCGCGACGCGGAGCGCGAGGCCGACCTGCTGGGCCTGGAATACGACTATGCTGCGGGCTATGATCCGCAGGCGTTTGTGCAGTTCTTTGAGAAGCTCAACGCCGATGGGAAGAAGAAGCATAGCCGTCTGGCGAAGATGTTTTCCACCCATCCCATGAATGCCGACAGGGTGGCAGCGGCGCAGAATGAGATTCGCGAATACCTTCCCGACCGCGACAGCTACGTTGTGGACACCAGCGAGTTCGAGCAGGTGAAGGCGCGGTTGTTGAGCCTGGACAATGCTCAGCAACTGAGCCTCGGCGACGGGCGGCGTCCCGTGCTGCTGAAGCGGACAGAGACCAACGACACAAACGCAGGTGGAAGCGGCTCATCCTCCAGCAAAAGCAGCGAGGACCCGGGCCGGCCGACGCTGAAGCGGAGCCCCAATCCGAACTAGTCGCCGGCTGTCAGTGTGCGATTGGGAGTCCACGCGACCGGCACACGATGCTATGCTGGTGCGTCGCGGGCGAAGCGACGAATCCTGATGCCCAGCAAACGCGCCGCCAGTTCGACCCTGCTCCAGAAGCGGGTGGATGACCATCCCGTGATTTCTACGCAGGACGTGCGCGAGGCGCAGTCGATTTTTCAAGATCATCTGCGGCGGGTTGGCCTGAAGCAGACGGCGCAGCGCGACACCATCCTGCGAACCTTTCCTCGATACCCGCGAACACCTCTCGACCGATGAGCTCTACCGCCTGGTCAAAAAGAAGGATGCTGGGATCGGATTCACCACGGTCTACCGGACGATGAAGCTGCTCGCCGAGTGTGGACTGGCCAGCGAAGTTGCCTTCAACGACGGCATCACCCGCTATGAAGCGCAGTACAACCGGCGCAATCACCATCACATGGTGTGCACGGAGTGTGGGCGCTCGGTGGAGTTCTTCTCGCCGGAGATCGAACGGATCGAGCAGGAGATCGGCCGCTCCAACCACTACCGCACCACGCGGCACACGTTTCAGATCTACGGCGTCTGCGAAGCTTGTCAGAAGAAGAGCCGGCAGCCATCCACACGAACGGCGTAGAACAAGCACTGCCGGCCCAGTCTACTTAGCGAAATAACCTGTCTTGGATCGTATGGTCACGCCGTCCACTTTCGAGCGGATAACAATCTTGCGGAAGCTGTCGTCTTTGGTTTTGTTGGTCGGGTAGTATCCCACTTCGTAGGACGAACGCAGTTCATCGGCAATTTCCTGGAAGTAGACGCTAGGGGCGGTCTTCTCGGCGTTGATGGCCAGGCCTCCCGTCTCTTTCGCAATGCGGTCCATGACGCTGATGCCGTACTTGTTCCGGGCGGTGAGCTTGCCGTGTTTCGTCTCCGTGTAACGGATGGCGTACACGGGCACATTCGCGGCCTGCGCGGTTTCGATCGTTCGCATCATGTCATGTGAGCTGGAATTGTCCTCGCCATCGCTGAAGATGAGGATCGCCTTGCGCCCTTCGGCACCGGCAAGCTTCTCGGTCACGCTGTAGTAGATGGAGTCGTAAAAGGCGGTGCCAAGATCGCGATCCTCCTTGGGGCCGATCTCAGGCAGTTTCACTTTGCCTTTGTCCGCTTGCTCATAGCTTTCAAGAATCTGCTGGGGCGAGTTAGTGTAGTCGCTTGCCAGGCGGAGATGATTGCCGAAGTACACCAGGAAGACCCGGTCCTGTGGGCGGAGCACCTCGCGCAGGAACACTTCCAGGTCCTTCTTGTGCTGCTTGCCGAAATGGTCCTGGCTGCCGCTGGCATCCACGATGAGGGCGAGGGTCAAAGGCAGGTCGGTGCTGCGGGCGAAGAACTCGATCTTCTGGGGAACGGCGTCCTCCAAGAGTTCGATATCGTTGCGGGTCAGAGTCCCGACTTGCTTGCCCTGGGAATCGTGAGCGGAGAACGCAACGTTAACCAGGTTCACACTCACACTGATCTGCGTCTGGGCCGTTGCCATGCCGGTCAACATCGCCAGCAGCAAAGTGGTCAGCCAAAGTGCGCCTCGCAATCGAAGCGATGCCGCGCTTCGATCGCCGGTTACGGCTGTAGGCATCGATTCTCCTCCAGGTGGGACTGGGCCGGCCCGGTAGTGAAAGGTCTCCTGAGGGATACGAGAAATGAACGCCAAAAGTGCGGATTTTCTTTAGGTAGCAGAGTCTCGATGCATAGCCAGTAAGGTCCTGGGCATCATGCGATAGGAGCAACGCGGCGACCAGCGGTCCAAGCCTCGCGCTCGTCGGCTACCGGGACTGCCTTCGTCGCAGACTCCATAGTCCTTGCGCCGAGAGGATGAGCGAGAACATCCCCGTCACGCCGAGCGCGTGAAGTGTCCAGACGAACCAGAAGGCGTCGGGCCGATTTGCGATCTGGCCGTGAAAAAAGCCTGCCGCTGCTTTCACGTGGAGGACGGGCATGCCCAGCGCAATGAGCGAGCCGATCAGCATGATGATGTGCCCCGACCGCCGCTCAGCAAGCATCAGGGTTCCGTACAGCCAGACGACCAGGATGGGCACCGCAACGAGGGTTGAGCCCCCGGCCTCGGGCGTCCCGAGCTTGGCGTGGACGGCATCCTGCGCCAGGTGAAACGTCAACAAGAAGATCGATAGCAGAGACGTAATGGTTAAGATGAGATTGCGCTTCATTGCAAACCACCCGTTGAGCGAGGCCTTATCTCTTGGTTTACTCATCGCGCAATAATATGAGCGGATCGACGCTCAGGGCTCGCTGGGCCGGTATCCAGGTGGCCACCAGACCCAAGCAGAGCCATCGCCAGAATCACACACCAGCAACACCAGCGGATCGCGGGGCGATGCCTGATAGACGATGGCGGCCAGCAACCGCGTGGCCAGCAGGCCGAGTATGAGGCCCGCCGCGGAGCCGATCACCAGCAACTTGAAGGCGCGCCCCAGCGCTGCCTGCAGTACCTCCTCACGCCTTGCGCCTAAAGCGATACGGATTCCCAACTCGCGCAAATCGTTTGCTGACCGAGTAGGCTGCCATGCCGAAAGATGCCGGTGATCGACAGCATTGCACCCATTATGCCGAGCACGCCCAGCGACAGCGTTGCCATGCGGGAAGGGAACAGCTCTCCTCGCATCTCGGTCTCCCAAGGTCGTATGTAAGCAGGCAGCTCAGGGTCGAGTTCCCGGAGCTTGTCGCGCACTGCTGCGGAAAGGTCCTGCGGATCGCCATTGGAACGCACCGCCAGCCAGGTGTCACTGGCCGGCTCCTGCAGCAACGGGAAGAACGCCGCTGTTTTCTGGGGTTCGGCAACGTTGAAGTACTTGCCGTCTTCTACAACGCCGACAATTTGAACCAGCGATCCGTCCCGCATTTTGAAGTATTTGTTGAGTCCGTCCTGTACGGAGCCGAAGAGGCTGCGGGCGAACTCCCGATTGACGACCGCGACTTTCGGGGCCTTGCTGTCGTCGTGCCAGGAAAAAGTTCTGCCCGCCAGCAAGGCGGTCCCGGCCGCGGCGAAGTATCCCGGAGAGGCCCGGTACATCCATGGACGGGCAACGGCATTCGACGGCCGCAAATCGGTCGTCTTGTCGCTGAAGACGGGTATGGTCATGCCATCCATGTTCAACGGAAACCTGTCAATTACTCCCGCTGCCTTCGCACCTGGAATTGTCTCCATGGCATCGACCATGCGGCGTTGCATCGTAGGAACCATCGCTCCCCGGTAGCCGACCATGCTGAGATCGGTGTTGGCCAAGACAGCGTGTTGCGGGTCAAAACCAAAATTGCTGTGCAGGGAGCGCACCAGTCCGCGTACTGCAACCATGGAAGAAGTGACCAGCACGGCACAGATGGCGATCTGCGTGACCAGCAACACGTCGCGTACCGTGATGCGCCGCCCGATAATGCCGCTCGATCCCGCCTTGACGATTTCATAGGGATTCGCCCGGAGCACCTGGCGCACAGGAACGATTCCGAACAAGAGGCCGCTCACCAACGCCAAGAGCACGGCGACGGCGTAGACCTTGGCGTCGGGAGTCACCGGGACATGTAAGGGAAAGCGCGGAAACGGCTGCCAGACGCTGAGCCGCCGAAGCAGGGCAACGCTGCCCAGCAGACCAATGGTTCCGCCGACGAGGGAAATCAGCATGGCCTCGGTCAACAGTTGACGCAGGATGCGAGGGCGGGTCGAGCCCAGTGCCAGCCGCAGCGCGACCTCGCGAGAACGGTCCGAAGCCCGGGCGGCGAACAGACTGCCGAGGTTGGCGCAGGCTGCCAGCAGGATCATGAAGGCAAGCAGCATTAACCCCGCAACGAAGGCCTTTATGGGATCGCCCAGGAAGGTGCCATATAAGCCGGGGCGCGCCAACCGAAACTTCCATTGCGTTTCGGCTATGGGATACGACTTGCGCAGCCATTCACCGATGGAGTCGAGATCGGCCGTAGCCTGCTCCGGGGTCACTTCCGACTTGAGGTGTCCCAGGGCCTCAAACATCCAAGGTTTTGCGCGGTTGTTCAGCTCATCATTGCCGCCCAACTGGTCATGGTTCACGATAGGCACAAAGAAGTCGGGATTCAGGAAAAGCAGGGTGCCGTGAAATCCCGGCGGCGCCACACCAACGACGGTGTAGGGATGCTTGTTGACTTGAATGGTGCGCCCGACTGCGCCGGGGTCGTCCTGAAAATGGGTGTGCCAATAGGCATAACTCAGCACGATGTAGGGTGCGCTATTGGCGCCATGCTCATCCGAGGCGTGAAAGATGCGTCCCAGATACGGCTGAATACCTAAGACCTCGAAGTAGTTGCCGCTGGTTTCGTACGCCCAGGCGCGGGCTGCATCCCGGCCGGTATCGACCGCGACCTGGGTAATGTTATAGGCCGCCAGACCGTCAAAGCTTCGGTTGCGGTCGCGCAGATCGAGATAATCGAGATAGGAGATAAAGCCATTGTCGCCGCGCTCGACGCCATACAGGCTTTTCTCCTCCGGCAGATTCAACGGGCGCAGGATGAGAGCATTCAGCACGGCAAAGACGACGGCGTTTGCTCCGATTGCCAGGGCCAGGGTTGCAACCGCAACGACCGTGAATCCGGGTGACTTGCGCAGCACTCGAACGGCGTAACGCACGTCGTGCAGCAGGACGTCGATGAAGCTGCCACCCATCACCTGGTGGCACTCTTCCTTGTAATGCTCCTGGCCGCCGAACTCGATGCGCGCGCGACGCTCCGCCTCCGCGCGGGGCATGCCGGAACGCTCCAGATCATCGGCGCGAAGCTGGATATGCGAACGAAGCTCGTCGTCCATATCGGCGTTCAGCTCTGAGCGCCGGAACAGACGCGCCACGCGGAAGCGGAGCGAGTCGAGGAGATTCATACTTCCTCCGGTTGCGCAGCGAGGGCAGAAGCGATTGCACCCGCCAGCCGGTTCCATCCTTCCGTCTCTTCGCGCAGGCGCTTGCGGCCGGCAGCGGTCAGCTCGTAAAACTTGGCCCGGCGATTGTTGTCAGAGGTGCCCCAGTTGGCCTTTAACAGCCCCTGGCGAAACAGGCGGAACAGGGCGGGGTACAGCGCTCCCTGCTCGACCAGCAGCGCCTGCCCGGAGATTTGGCTGATCCGAAGCAGAACACCGTAGCCGTGAAGCGGACCAAGGGAGACCGCCTTGAGGATCAAAAGATCCAAGGTTCCGGGAAGTAGCTGCGCCTGATCGCCCATTTAACTCTCCTAAGATGATTAGGAGATTAGCGCGATCTCTCCTAAGCTGTCAAGGAGAAGAGGGGAATGCTGGCTCAACGGGGACGAGGTGCTGCGCTGAAGGTTTGATCACCATGGATGCATGGAGAAACCGCTCTTGCCATTGGCTCTTGGCTTTTGCCGGAAAGCAGGTTCTTCGCTTCGCTCAGAATGACAAATCCAGATTTTCAGAATGACAGATCCAGATCTCCCTCCGTGGCTCAATGCCTTCGTGGTGAATTCGCTGTTTGCGCCTTGTTATACTGAACAACGCATGGGCATCGTCAAAAACATCGCCGCCATTGCCAAGGGAATGAGCATCACCTTCCGCGAGATGTTCAAGCCAACCATCGTGGAAAACTATCCCGACGGGCCGGGGCCGCTGCGGGGGGCCGTGTTTCAGGAGCGCTTTCGCGGCATGCACGTGCTGCAGCGCGACGAGAATGGGCTGGAGAAGTGCGTGGCGTGCTTCCTGTGCGCCGCGGCCTGCCCTTCGAACTGCATCTACATCGAAGCGGCGGAGAACACCGAGACTCACCGCATCAGCGGCGCCGAGCGCTACGCCAAGGTCTACAACATCGATTACAACCGCTGCATCTTCTGCGGCTATTGCGTGGAAGCCTGCCCGACCGATGCCATCACCCACGGACACGGATTTGAGCTGGCCACCTTCAACGCCAGCAATCTGGTTTACCGCAAGGAGCAACTGCTCTCCGGCACGCCGGCGCACATCGGCGCCAATGCCGTGTTCAATATTGAGGGAGCAGGACGGTTGCATCCCGTTGCTGGGGGCAGGTCCAAGAAGGAATAGCTTTCAAAAGGTATTGCAGGCACGGTTGCGGCCGTGCCTTTTTGATTGCGGAGAAAGAATGCGCCGTCAAGGCTAAGTGCTTTGCTTACGAGAAACACATCTTCCACGTGGCGCGGCTTGCCCCCCGAACAATGGGCGCGGATTGGCGTCATCGTGCAGCTCGCGATCCTGATTCGCACCATCGGCGAGTTCTACCGTTTGCGGCACTATTATGGAACCGCCGCCGCGCTGGTCCGCTACGAACCGTATATCGGCGGTTTGCTGATCGATGCGGTGCTGTGCCTGCTCACCGTGGTTCTGCTGTTCTGGCGAAAGCCGCGTGCTGCGGCAATAACCGCTGCCGCGACAATCCTGATACTGCTCGCCTACAAGCTGGTCGCGATCGGCTGATCGAATCACCAAGGCCGGTTACTCTTGTTCCCCCCTCGCTTGTTTCCTGTCAACCCATCATCCACCGCCGTGCAGCCGCCGCGACGCCAAGCAGGCCGGTCCCGAGCAAGACGAAGCTGGAGGGCTCGGGAATAAAGTCATCAGTTACGCCACCCGACAGCAGTGGAAAGGCCCCGAACCAGTCGGCATTGGTGAAGTTCGCACCATAGAACGCAGAGTTGAAATACTGCTCGTCCGGGATAAAGGTTCCGTGACCATTCAGACCGAAAGTATTGGTGTTAAATGAACGGCCATTCTGATCAGGAGCTAGAGGCACTACCGCATACCAATACGTCCCAGGGTCCAGCGGTATGAAGAAACTTCCGATGTCTGCGTAGTTTCGGTATTCGCTATAGCCAAAGGCACTGCGGCCGGTGGGCGTCACCTGGTCGGGAGAAGTGCCGGAGGCGATAATCGTTCCCCCATTGCCCTCCGATACGCCCATGCGGAGCTCCCAGTAGGCTGTCTGCGGGGTAATGTCCATCAGGTTGTTGGTCCAGAATCCAATGATCCACTTCTGCTCGCCAGTGACGACGAAGTTCTCATAGGCGGCGGCGCCATAGGGCATGCCCCCAACGTTGGCGTCGTTTTCGTTTGGCAGAGCATTGGCGCCGAAGTGGTTGGGATCAAAATCGCCGGTGTAGCTGTCCGCCCAAATAGGGCTGGCGGCCAGGATCAGAAGAAGCAGCAATGCAAGCCGTTTCATGAATTTCTCCTTGAAATTATTTGCCCAGGCCCCGGCGCCCGGCGGCTGCGAGGCCGACCAGACCGCTGCCGAGCATGAGAAGGCTGGAGGGTTCGGGACAGTCAAAATACTCGAGCACCCCGCCGGACAAGCGCGGAAAGACGCCTTGGGAGTTGGCGTTGGCGAAGTTCGCGCCAAAGAACGCTGAGTTCCAGTACTGCTGGTTACTTACTTGGTCGCCCACCGAATTCAGGCCGAAAGTATTGCTGTTGAAAGAGCGGTTAGGGTTGTCCCGGTCTTGGGGGACAACCGCGAACCAGTAAGTGCCGGCGGCCGGAAGATTTACGTAGGCCGGTACCAAGTCCTGGTATTCCTTAAAACCGAAACCGTCACGGCCAGTTGGTGTCTGAGTGACCGCGGCAGTTCCGGCGGCGATCAGGGTGCCGCCGTTGCCTTCCGATACCCCGGTGCGGATTTCCCAATAAGCGGTGGAAGGCGCGAGGGCACTCAGGTTGTTCGTGAACAGGGCAGCAGTAGTAATGGCGAAAGGTACGACGAAGTTCTGGTAGGTGGCGGCACCATACGGTGAGCCGTCGACGATGGCATCGGTCTCGTTCGACAGGCCGTCGGCGTTCGGATCATTGGGATCAAAGTCGCCGCCGTAAAAGAGCACTGGACAGTAAAAACAGGTTCCCGCATAGAGCGGACTGGCGCCGAGAATGACAAGAAGTAGTATCGCTAGACGTTTCATGATCTCCTCCCGCCACTATTTGCGGAGTTGCCGGCGGGCGGCAGCCGCCACCCCCAGCAGGCCGGTCCCGAGTAAGGCGAAGCTGGAGGGCTCGGGAACGTAGTTGTCGAATACGCCACCGGAGAACAGGGGGAAGACGCCCCGACTGTCAGCGTTGGTAAAGTTTGCGCCAAAGTAGGCAGAGTTGAAATACTGCTCGTCTTTGATAAAGGTTCCGTGACCATTCAGGCCGAAGGTGTTGGTGTTGAAGGAGCGGCCATACTGGTCAGGAGCCTGAGGCACCACCGCATACCAATACACACCGGGATCCAGTGCTATGAACTGCCTTTCGATATCGACGTAGTTTTGGTATTCGGTGTAGCCAAAAGCGCTGCGGCCTGTGGGGGTCACCTGGTCGTAGCTGGTGCCGGAGGCGATAATCGTTCCTCCATTGCCCTCCGATACGCCCATGCGGAGCTCCCAGTAGGCAGTCTGCGGGACGATGTCCATCAGGTTGTTGGTCCAGAATGCGATGACCCCCGCACCACCGGAGCCGACGACGAAGTTTTCATAGGTGGCCGCTCCGTACGGGACGCCGTAGTAGTTGGCATCGTTTTCGTTTGCCAGACCATTGGCATAGGGGCTGTTCGGGTCGAAATCGCCGGTGTAGCTGTCGGCCCATAACGAACACGCGGCGAGAATAAGCAGAAGCGCAAGTACGACTGCCTTCATCGGATCCTCCTTTACGGCTGCCAGGCCAGCAAGCCGCGAAACGCGAATGGGCGCGCCGAAGGACTGCTAATAAATAGGGGTCGAAGGTTCGAACGCCACCACGCTAGTCCCGCCGCAGGGAAGGGTCAATGACAGCCGTCACCGTTCCGTTTGGAATTCGAGCGGGAGTGCCATTATGGGAATTGCCGCTGCTGCTTGCTTAGGTGCCAGTCCTCGGGCGAACAGCCAAGAGCGCACAGTGGCCTTACTCCGTGTCCTCCGGCTCCCATCGTTAGCCGGGCTGTGTCTGGCCAAAAGCCAAGAGCCAAAAGCCAAATGCCTGTCATCAAATCTGCGATACTAGAAAAACTTCATGAGCGAATACCTCAAAGCGATACAAGAGCGCGTCGTCATCTTTGACGGGGCGATGGGCACGAACATTCAGCTTCGCAATCCCTCGTTCGACGACTTCCGGGGCAAGGAGGGCTATAACGACATCCTTGTGCTCAGCCGTCCTGACCTGATCGCCGACATTCACGCGGCGTTCTTCAAAGCCGGCTGCGACGTGGTGGAGACCAATACGTTCAACTCCACGCGAATCGTGATGGCCGAGTACGACATGCAGAATGACGTGCATGAGGTGAACCTGGCTGCGGCGAAACTGGCGCGTGAGGTTGCTGCCAGCTTCTCCACCAGCGGGCGCAAGCGCTTTGTTGCCGGATCGATGGGCCCCACCACCAAGCTCCCCTCGCTGGGTCACATAGGCTTCGACGCGATGGCCGACGCCTACACCGAGCAGGCGCTGGCGCTGATTGAAGGCGGGGTCGACGTCCTGCTGCTGGAAACCTGCCAGGACATTCTTCAGGCGAAGGCCGGGCTGGTCGGCATCTTCGACGCGCTGAAGCGGGCAGGGAAGAGCGTTCCGGTGCAAGTTCAAGTAACACTTGAAGCTACGGGGACGATGCTGCTGGGCACCGAGATCGGCGCGGCGCTCACCACGCTGGAGATGTTCGACGTTGCCGTCATCGGCATGAACTGCGCCACCGGCCCCAAGGAGATGAATGACGGCGTCCGCTACCTGGGCCTGAATTCGCCTAAACCGGTTTCGGTCCTGCCCAACGCCGGGTTGCCGCAGAACGAAGGCGGAGTCGCGGTCTACAAACTCACGCCGGAGGATCTGGCGCACTACCACAAGCAGTTCATTACCGAATACGGTGTGCGCGTCGTGGGAGGCTGCTGCGGTACGCGCCCGGAGCACCTTAAAGCGGTGGTTGAAGCCTGCGCGAATCTCGATCCGGCGCCACGCGATCCCAAGATGATCGGCGCCGCGGCCAGCGCGTACTCCATGATTCCCCTCGAGCTCGATCCCAAGCCGCTGGTGATTGCCGAGGAGATGAACACCACCACCCGGGTGGAGCACTTCAAGAACATGGTGCGCACGCAGAATTATGACGCGATCCTCACGCTGGCCAAGAAGCTGGTGAATGAGGGCTCGCACATGCTCGACCTGTGCTGCGCCATTGTTGGCGAGGACGAGAAGGGCTACATCAGCGCCATTCTGGAGAAGATTGCCACGCGCGTACCCGCGCCCATCCTGGTCGACTCGACCGAGGCCGACGTGGTGGAAGAGGCGCTCAAGCGCATTCCCGGCAAGGCGATCATCAACTCGATCAACCTGGAGGACGGCGAGAAGCGAACATCGAAAGTGCTGCCGATGGCGAAGCGCTACGGCGCGGCGGTCATCGCACTGACCATCGACGAAGACGGCATGGCGCTGACGGCGGAGAAGAAGCTGGCCATCGCCAAGCGCATCTACGATCTGGCGGTGAACAAGTACGGCATCCGCCCGGTGGATTTGATCTTCGACGCGCTGACGCTGCCCATCTCGACCGGCCAGGAAGACTATCGCACCGCCGGCATGGAGACGCTGAAAGCGGTGAAGGCGATCAAGACCGAGCTGCCGCTGGTCAAGACGGTGCTGGGCGTGAGCAACATTTCCTTCGGCCTGAACACCTACGCGCGGCGAGTGCTGAACAGCGTCTTCCTGCACGAGGCGGTCGACAACGGGCTCGACATGGCCATCGTGAACTACAGCAAGATTTATCCGCTGTACAAGATTCCCGAGGCTGAAGTCGATGTGGCGCGCAAGCTGATTTATCAGGACCGATCAAATGGCGATCCGCTGCAGGGCTACATGCAGTTCTTTGCCGGAACCAAGGGCAAAGAAGAGAAGACCACGGCACATGTCGATACGCTGTCGATCGAAGACAAGCTGAAGTGGGTGATCATCAACGGAGAAAAGCAGATTGGCGATGGCGAGAACAAGAAGTCGCTCGACCAGTTGCTGGAGACGGCGCTGACCACCTACACGCCGCTCGACATTATCAACAACGTTCTGCTCGACGGCATGAGGACGGTGGGCGATCTGTTCGGTGCGCGCAAGATGCAGCTTCCTTCGGTGCTCGACTCGGCGGGCGTGATGAAGGCCGCAGTCGCGTACCTCGAGCCGAAGATGGAGAAGAAGGAGGGCAGCCAGAAGGCGACCATCGTGCTGGCGACGGTGAAGGGCGACGTCCACGACATCGGCAAGAACCTGGTGGACATCATCCTCACCAACAACGGCTATCGGGTAGTGAACCTCGGCATCAAGCAGGCCTCGGACGCGATCATCAATGCCGCCATCGAGCATAAGGCCGACGCCATTGGGCTGAGCGGGTTGCTGGTGAAGTCCACGCTGGAGATGAAGTACGTGGTGCAGGACCTGCATCACCAGAAGCTGGAGTTCCCGGTGATCTGTGGCGGCGCGGCGCTCACCCGAAAGTATGTGGAAGACGACCTGCGGCGCGAATACACCGGCGGTATCTTCTACGCGGACGATGCTTTCGCCGGGCTGCACATCATGGAGGACCTGGCGTCTCCCAATGGCGCGCGCGAGAAGCGGATTGCGGAAGGGAAGAAGGTGAAGGAGTTTGCCCGCGCGGCTGTTGCCGGAGCCGGCGACGGTGGCGGCGGGACCAAGCCCAACATCGAGATTCCGGCGGCGCCGAACATTCCGCAGCCGCCGTTCTGGGGAACGCGCGTAGTGAAGGACTTCGACCTGCGCGAGGTCTTTCAGTACATCAACGAGACCGCACTCTTCAAGAACCAGTGGCAGCTCAAGACCGCCTCGCAGGAAGACTACGCACGCCTGGTGAAAGAGAAGTATCGGCCGATTCTGAAGGCACTGGAAGACGAGGTCATCGCCGCCGGTTGGTTCGAGCCGAAGGTAGTGAATGGCTACTTCGGTGCGCAGGGCGAGGGCAATGACGTCATCGTCTACAACCTGCCTGAAGGTTGGAAACAAGGCGATCCTATTCCGGCTGAGGCCCTTCGGTTTACCTTCCCGCGCCAGCGAGAGGGAAGAGGGCTGTGCATTTCGGATTTCTTCCTGTCCAAGGCGAGCGGACAAATGGACGTGCTCGGCATGACCTGCGTCACCATCGGCCCACAGGCGTCGCATGAGACGCAGAAGCTGTTCGAAGGCGGCGAGTACACAAAGTATCTCTACCTGCACGGGCTAAGCGTCGAGACCGCCGAGGCGCTGGCCGAGCTGAACCACAAGCGGGTGAGGGAAGAGCTGGGCATCGCCGCTGACGACTCGCCGCACATTCGCGACCTGTTCCACCAGAAGTATCGCGGCTCGCGCTATTCGTTCGGCTATCCCGCGTGCCCGAACCTCGAAGACCAGACCAAGCTGTTCGCGCTGCTCCATCCCGATGAGGCGATCGGCGTGCGGCTGACAACGGGCTTCCTATTGGAACCGGAGCAGAGCACGTCGGCCATCGTCGTACACCATCCCGCGGCAAAGTATTTTGTGGCGTGAGGGGACGAGAGCCTGCTGCCACGCGAAGCGCGGTCTTTGAGAGGCATTTCAAAATCATCAAATTGGTGCTCCGGTACAGGAAACATGGGAAAATAGCTACATGGCAGAACGTAACATCCCTGTGCGCGAGGAACTCCTGAGCGAAATCGAAGAGATTGCGCGGGCCCAGGGGCGCGCGCTGCAGGAAGTGCTCGAAGAAGCCCTAAACAGCTACATTAAGGAGCTTCAATGGGCAAGTCTCAAATCCTATGGCCGGCAGAAGGCGCGGGAGCAGGACCTCACGGAAGACGACGTTGATACTGCCATCGCTGAAATCCGCGGCTTGAGCCTGTGATCCGGGTAACCGCGGACTCCAACATCTACATATCCGCCCTGTTGTTCGGAGGCCCTCCCGACGACATCCTCACGCTGGCACGGCAGGGCAAAATCACGATAGCCATTTCTGACGCCATTCTGGACGAAGTGACGCGCGTATTACAGGAGAAGTTTCGCTTTTCCGATGAGGCTGCGGCTATTACTCGGGAGGAGATACGCAGTTTTACGGACCAGGTTTCGCCTACACAAGAAGTAACGGTGATCACGGAAGACCCCACAGATAACCGCATTTTGGAGTGTGCGCAGGCAGCGAAATCCGAATACCTGGTCACGCGCGACAAGCACCTGCTGAAGCTGGATCGCTTCGGTCCGACGAAAATACTTCTTGCAGCGGAGTTTTTGGAAACGATAAGAGCGCGGGGACAAGCGAGCTAACCGCCTTGCCGCCGCTATTTTGGCAGCAAGCGCGACTGGAAGGCTGGTCTGAGCTGCAAACTCCCGTGAGCAGGCGCGAGCAGAGCACGTCAGCCATTGTGGTACACCATCCCGCGGCGAAGTATTTTGTGGCGTGAGGGGCCCGGCCGGGCCTGCGATGACAGCTCAGCAGAGGCGACACCTGGATGGCCGTAATGAAACGCTCTGAATCGCCGTATAGGTATTATCCTGCAACGGTTTCGACGGTCCCGTGCGCCGACTGTGGTCACCGCCGCAGCGTGCCGTTAGTCTAACGAACCGTAGAACACGTCGTCGAGAGTACGTGCCCTCAGGATGTCATCCAATTTGGCGTACTTAGGCCCCATTGGCTTAAGGTTAATGTTCTTCCCGAGATTGACCGGCTTTGGAATAAGGACCGGCTCACCTTTTAAGATGACTTTGTACTTTCCTGCCGCCTCATCCTCTCCGGTGTAGGGCTCAATACGCGCCACTTCACCATAGTGGGTAATGGCTTGTATTGGCTGCGTCTGGTACATGGCGATGAACTTTATCTTCGGAAGGTTCTGCTCGCCAATGCGAATGGCCCACCATGCGCGCTGTCCGAGGAATGCCCGTTCGAAGCCTTCTTGCCGTGCGGGGCATACGATCGTATCGAAGTCCCTGGTGCGTGGATTACGGGCTCTCCTTCTCCGGATACCGATTCGCCAGCGGCATCAGCCGGCGCCTCGGCGAAAATGTCGTAGCCGAGAACCGGCATGAGAATCTCAATGTTCTTCGCGAACAACCTCAATCCGCCAACGTCTTCCTCTGGAACTTCGGCAGGCGCGGGTCGGTGCTATTTTCCATTTGACACCACCCGGCATCACGCAGGCGTCGGATGGAAACGCTCTCCAAGTACTGAATACCCGACTTCGTTAACGAACCGTCCGCACTGAAAAACACCGCAAGAGAAGTCCACCAATCTTTCGTCTGAAGATGCGTTTTGATGCGATCACGGAACCCGTCCGCTTCACCGACGTAAACGCGCGGTGCATTTCTAGTCGGGGGTTGGGCAATCAGAAAGTACAGGCACGGCCCGTCAAGCTCGGGTCGTCGAAGCACTTCGTCCATCGCGCTTCGAGGCGCACAGACAGCGCGACCGCTCCACTGGTCGATTTTTGCGATGCGGGCACCAGTCGGGCGATCATCGTGGAGGAGGTGGATCGTCAGCTTCATAGTGTCAGCATATCAAGTGGGGCTAAAACCAATGCGCTGATACGCCGCCTCAAACATCGCAAACCGGCGAGGATCGAGACGGTGCCCAGGTTCGCCCTTCGGTTGGGCTAACCTGGGCGCTAGGCCCCACCCAACCTTCCGTTGGTTGGGGCGGGGATTTTGACTTCTTCTTTGGTGGGAGCCCACGCATTCATGCGTGGGAATCGAAAGAGCCTAATGGAAGAGCGCTTTAGCGCTGGGGCTTGCCGCCGATCGAAGTCCATCCGTGAGCGTTGAGGGTGCCGAGGCTAAAGCCCCTCTATTTAACCAACGCATTTCCCCCGCCTGAAGACGGGGGCTCCCACCTCGTACGCCTACCCAGGATTCCCTGACGGGTGATCCACAATTGTCTGCTGTTGGCCCGCCGCTGCGGGTAGGATAGTTCAGCGCGATGAGTAGATGTAATGCGCGAATTCAATTCCCAACCCCCGCGTTTCCCACAATCGGGGAAATGTGGCCACTCGCCCGGAAGTTGCTTCACCGCCAATTTTTCCGTATCTTCAGGGCATGGAAGTTCACTTCCCGCCCGACATCGAAACGCGGCTCCAGCAGGTGGCGCTGGCCAATGGCAAGGACCCCGAGCAGCTGGTGAAAGACACCGTTGCCCGCATGTTGGAGAATCAAGCCCGCTTTATCGCCGGGGTTGAAAAAGGAATTGCGGCAGCCGAACGCGGCGAACTCATCGACCATGAGGACGTGGTGAAGCGCATCAACGGGCTGTTCGAGCCGTGAGGCTTATTTCGGTGGACATCCGGAGCCGCCGACCAATTGGAAGCCGCAGTTAAGTACATTCAGCAGGATAATCCCGAAGCCGCCCGGAAACTCGCTTAGACGGTTATCGGCCGCATCGAGCAACTCGCGACGTTTCCCGGCACGGGCCGACCGGGGGAAGTCAGAGGCACGCGCGAGCTTGTCGTTTCTCCTTACGTTGTCGTGTACCGTTTCACCGATGAAATAGTTCAAATCCTTCATTTCTGGCACGGCACGCAAGACTGGCGATAAGCGAGCGTCAGACCCCTTCCTCTTGCACCGATGGAAGATTGGACAAAGCCGTGATTGCCTAGCCATCGCGACAGCCGCGCTATTTAACCACCGGCGGTTCACGACGGAAGAGCATCACGGACTCACCCATGTACGACGCAAGTTGCGCCTGCTTGTAACCGTTCTTCTCGGCAACCCGGATGGAAGCAAGGTTCTGCGGATCGATGATGCAGGCCGTCGGCACCAATCCGAAGTGCGCGTCACCCCAGGCGACAATCGCCCGCACGGTCTCGGTAGCGTAGCCTTTGCCGTGAGCTTCGGCGGCGAAAGCCCAGCCGCTTTCCGGCGAGCCGGACAGCCGTGGTTGCATGTCGCGGCGGTAGTCGGCGAATCCGGCTTCGCCCAGGAACCTGCCGGTCGCTCTCTCCTCGACCACCCAATAGCCGAAGCCAAGCAGCGCCCAATGTCCTACATAACGCAGCAGCCTCGCCCAGCACTCTTCTTCGGTGAACGGCTTGCGGCGTATAAAGCGGATGACCTGCGGGTCGGCCCACATTGCGGCAGAGTCAGCGAAATCGTCAATGCGGTGGCCACGCAATCGAAGCCGCTCAGTTTCGAGAGTCGGCACAATTACCGATGGATGAGAAGCGATCATAGGCAAAGTGTAGCCGGTGCCGTATAGGCGGCCTACACAACTGTTTTCCGGGGCATAGAATGGCAGGCATGCAGCTCTACATTTTCGCCCGCTTTCGGGCGAGGGAAGGGAATGAAGATGCCGTCGAGACGGCGCTGCACGAGGTGGTTCCTCCCACGCGCACGGAGGCGGGCTGCTTAGGCATCAACACCTTTCGCTCGACGCGGGATCCGCGGCTGTTCTACCTGCACTCGCGGTGGGTGGATGAGGCGGCATTCGATCTGCATGCGACGTTGCCGCACACTATGAAGTTCATCGAGACGGTTCAGCCGTTGATTGAGCATGAGCTGGATGTCACGCGAGCAACGCTCATTGAGTAGTGCGCGAAAAGCAGGTCCTTCGCTCCGCTCAGGATGACAAGCTCTTACTGGTGGCGGCAGACTGGCAGCTTCTTTCTGATACCCGACACCTGACACCCTGAGCTAACGGCTGACAGCTCCGCATCCCGCGTTATACTGACACCTACTGGGGAATTCGTGAGCGCGCAGCAAAAAACGTTTTACATCGAGACCTTTGGCTGTCAGATGAACTTCCACGACTCGGAGAAGGTCGTGGGCTCGCTCATCTCGCAGGGCTATCGCCAGGTCCAGAGCGAAGAGGATGCGGACCTCATCTTCTACAACACCTGCTCGATTCGCGATAAGGCCGAGCAGAAGGTTTTCCACCGCCTGGCCGACTTCAAGAAGCTGAAGGCGAAGGGCAAGCAATTTGGCGTGCTGGGCTGCGTGGCCCAGCAGGAGGGCGAAAAGATCTTCGAGCGGGCGCCGCATGTGTCGCTGGTTGCGGGCTCGGCGTCGTATCGCAACCTGCCGGAGATGCTGGTGCAGATCGAGGCGGGCGCAACCCGCGTGACCGGGCTCGACGACCGCGAGACCGATCAGACCTTCGAAACTGAGTTCACCGCACGCACCAATCCGCATCGCGGATATATCACCATCATCGAAGGCTGCGACAAGTTCTGCGCCTACTGCGTGGTGCCTTATACGCGCGGCAAGGAGCGCAGCCGGACATCAGATTCTGTTCTCGACGAAGCGCGCCGGATGGCCGACGCCGGTTACACCGACATTCAACTGCTGGGGCAAAACGTGAATTCGTACCGCGATCCGGCAGGGAAGAAGAGCTTCGCCGAGCTGCTCGCCGCGGTGGGTGAGATCGCAGGCATCCGGCGCGTGCGGTTTACCACCTCGCATCCGCGCGACTTCACAAAGGACATCATCGACGCCATCGATGCGGTGCCGACGCTCTGCGATCACGTGCACCTGCCGGTGCAGAGCGGCTCATCGCGAGTGTTGCAATCGATGTTCCGCGAGTATACGCGCGAGGAATATCTGGAGCGGATTGCCTGGATGAAGGCAGCGCGCAATCGCGAGATCAGTATTACGACGGACATCATCGTCGGATTTCCGGGAGAGACGGAGGAAGAATTTCGCGAAACGCTGTCGCTGCTCAGCGAGGTGGGCTACGACGGCGTCTTCTCGTTCAAGTACTCGCCCCGGCCGAATACGCCGGCATTGCAATATGCGGACTCGATTCCGGATGACGAAAAGTCACGTCGATTGCAAATTCTGCAAGAGCATCAGCGGGAAATTCAACGGGTAGGCTACCGGCGGCACGTCGGTTGCGTCCTAGAAGTAATGGTGGAAGGGAAGAACACGGCCCGGGGACAGATCATCGGGCGGACATCCCAGAACAAGACGCTGAACTTCACGGTCGGTGACAAGCGGGAACCGAGGATCGGCGATTATCTGAACGTTCAGGTGACGCAGGCGTTTCCAAATAGCCTGCTGGGAGAGATGGTGAGTTGACTCGATCCCACCCCGGCAAAAAAGCCGGGATGGGGCACCCGCGAAAGGATAAGGCACCCAAAACACGGGAGGGATCACGATGGAAGTGGAGATGAAGATTCGCGGATTGATGATGGATCCAGTGACCAACATGCCCATTGTGATTCTGAAAGACGCGGGCAGCGATACGGTCCTGCCGATCTGGGTGGGCATCTACGAGGCCAACGCGATTGCGCTGGAGATCGAAAAGGTCACCACGCCCAGGCCGATGACGCATGACCTGTTGAAGAACATGCTGATCGGCCTTGAAGCAACGGTTCAGAAAATTGTTGTAACCGAGCTAAAGGAAGACACTTTCTTCGCTGTAATCTGGCTCGACCGCAGCGGGGAAATTATCAGCATCGACTCCCGCCCGTCCGATGCGCTGGCGCTCGCCCTGCGTATGGATTGCCCCATCTATGTCGAGGAAGAGGTTCTCAAGAGCAGCAAGCTGGCTACGACCATCAGCGACCGCGTGACCAGCGAGGAGCTTCGCAAGTACCTGGAAAACCTTGGCGAAGACGACCTCGGCCGCTACAAGATGTAGGCGAATGCCCGATCCTGCCGAACAGCTGCAACGTATTTATATTGCTGGGTTTGAACTGCAAACCTTCGAGCGCTACCCGAATGCCGTGGGGGTGCAGCGTGACGGCTGCATCGCGCTGCTGCGGTCAACTCCGGGCGGCTTGACGATGATCGGCGCCCCCGGCTGGCGAATGGGCGAGGTGCTCGGAGTGCTGGTGGAAAAGGACGGCCGGAAGGTGTTTCAGGCGAAGACCGAGGTCGTCGAAGCTACCCCGGAGCGGTTGGCCGCCCTGCAAAGGTTTACCGAGGATCTGGAACATCAGCTAGCGGCCACGGCATGAGGGATCGCCGGGGAGCAAAGCTATAATCGTCAGCAAGAGGGGCTATGGTTAGTACCGCGATTCCGGTAGAGGTGTATCTCCGGTCCAGCTACGAGCCCGACGCCGAGTACGTCGACGGGGAGATCGAGGAGAGACCTGTGGGCGAATACGATCACGCAGCATGGCAGGCTGCGCTGGTGGTGTACTTTCGGCCGCACACCCTGGATTGGAACATCCGGGTTCAACCCGAGCTACGTGTGCAAGTGGCCGCCACGCGTTTCCGTGTGCCGGACATTACAGTGCTGGACCGCGACGAGCCCATCGAGCAGATTGTCACCCAGCCACCCATCGCAGTCTTCGAAGTGCTGTCGCCGGACGACGTCATGGCGCGGATGCTGACCAAACTGGCCGACTATGAGCGCATGGGAATCCCAGGCATCTTCGTCATCGATCCGAAGGGAAGCAAGTATCGCTTCGCCAAGGGCAGCCTCACTCAGATTCCACTGGGCCTCACGGCTTGCGGGCGGCTGACCATCAATTTCGAAGAGATCGAGAGCCTGCTAGACTAAGCGGCCTGCGACGGGAACCTTAGTTTTCCGCCCTGTCACGATACTTAACATAATACTTGTTATCGGACATTGGACTTTTGTGCGTGGGAACTACCGAATCGCCTGCGGGGGTAGCTCGTTTTCTGAGCTTCAGGGAGATCGGGGATTGCGTAGTTTGTTTTGCGAAATGTCTAACTATTCCCAAGAATTTCACAGCACCAGAAGGTGGTCGGCGTGCTCCGGTCCAGCCAGGGTTGCAATGCTGCGGTCTAACGTGACGAGCTGACCTTCTTTGGCGATCGCAAGGCCGAGCAAATAGGCGTCCGTTATTTGCCGATGACCGAATAAGCTTTGGCGAAACGGAGCAATTGCCTCTCTCAGATCCAAGTCGACCGGCCAAAATTGGTGAGCCGGCATTTGCTGAATCGACGCAAGCATCTGCAATGCGTCATCGATATCAATAGGACTTTCAGAAAAACGAGGATTGCAGCTGATTCTCACGAAACCGGCCTGCGTGAGAGGACACGTTGCCCAGTGTTGGCCAGCAATTCCGAGAAACCAATCCTGAACTTTGCGATGCGCCATGTGCGGTTTGTGAAATAACGCAAGGAGTACATTCACGTCCAACAGGAAGGGTTTCACAAGTCGTCCGCCTCGAGTTCCCTGACGTGTTGGGTTGTAATGGGTCGGGTCGATGCAGGTACATCGAAGACCGGCAATCCGTTCTCGTACGTGATACGCGGCGATCTCCGGGTAGCGCGCATGATTAGCTCATTGATCGCTCGGCTCAGCGAAAGGTTCCGGCTGTGAGCATACTGTGCGGCAATTTCGGCGGTTTCGTCATCCAAGGTGATAGTGGTTCGCATAGCCAAAGTGTACATCATATTTAGAGATATGATGCATATATTGCTTTAATACATCAATCCACTATACCAGCACCACTTTGGGATGGAAGAGCGTCCCTGCCACACGGCTGGCGAGGCAGACCAGCTCCGTCTGGTCGGCAAAGACCTTGACCCACTTTGACCGGGACATTTCCGGAAGGTTGACGGTGCGGCCGGTGCGAATTCGGCCCAGCGCTTCGTCGTCGGCGGTAACACACGGCAGCTCGGGTAAGAGGCGACGGGGATGGACCACAAGGTCGGCAATACGCCCGTCGCTGGCGCACTGAGCGATCTCGTCCAGGGTATGGGAATCGGCGATGTCGAACTCAGCCACCGCCGTGCGCCGCAAGGCGGCGAGGTGGGCGCCGCAACCCAGCTTCTGGCCGAGCTCATGGGCAAGGCTGCGGACGTAGGTTCCAGACGAAACCCGGCAGGCAAATGACAATTCCGGACCGCGCAGTTCCCTGACATCGAACTCTAAAATCTCGACCTCCACCGGCTTCAGTTCGACTTCGACCTTACGCCGGGCCAGCTTGTACGCCGGAACGCCCTTGATCTTCTTGGCGGAGAATGGCGGCGGCACCTGCTGCGACCGGCCGACGAGTTGGTTAGTCAGGCTCCTCACTTCTTCAAGCGTCACTTCAACGTTGGACTCGGCCTGGACGACTTCGCCATCAGCGTCGTAGGTGTCGGTCGAAATTCCAAGGCGGATCACTCCTTGGTAGCGCTTTTGGGAACCCGAATAAAACTGGCTCAATCGCGTCATACGGCCGATGACCAGCGGAAGAACGCCGGTGGCCATGGGATCGAGCGTGCCAAGGTGGCCAATCGAGCGCTCACCGAGCAGCTTGCGGCATCGTGCCACAACATCGTGCGAGGTCCAATCCTTCGGCTTGTCAACCACCATCACACCGTGCATAGGCATGCTTCTGGTATCGTGTACATTCCGGAAGTTTTGGTCAACTGATGCGCCGGCTGCCGTTATTTTCAGTGGAACACGATCGGATGAATATGACACAGACTCCTCATGGACAAAGGCCGGCGGCGGGCACGACGCCTCCCGGCTTGGCCGACGCTGAGTACCGTCCATGATTCCACTGAAAGACGACGCGCCGCGCGTCACCACGCCTTATATCACCTACACCCTCATCGCGGCGAACACACTCGTCTTTCTTCTGGAGTGGTGGATTGGTCGTGCAGGAGGTCAGCGATCGCTCGATCTCTTCATCCGGCAGTTTGGCATGGTTCCGGCGCGTATCTCCGTCGTGCTGTTCAACCACGGATATGTTCCGTGGCAGCTCGTCTATCAGCTGGGAACGCGATATGTGCCACCGGCGGCCGCCTTCGTTCCGGTATTTACCTCAATGTTCCTGCATGGATCATGGCTGCACCTGATTTTTAACATGCTGGCGCTGTGGATCTTTGGCGACAACGTTGAGGATTATGTCGGGCACTTTCGCTACCTGATTCTGTATTTCCTGAGCGGACTGGCAGCAGCAGCGCTGCACACGTTTTTCAACTATGGCTCGCCCGTGCCCAGCGTCGGCGCTTCGGGCGCGATTGCGGGAGTCATGGGGGCATACTTCGTCTTGTATCCGCGGGCCAAGGTGCTGACGCTGGTTCCCTTCTTCTTTGTGTTCTTCGTGTGGCTGCCGGCGTGGGTGGTTCTGGGCTTCTGGTTCGTCGCCCAGTTTCTCAGCGGGGCAGCCACCTCCATTGCGAACCACGTCGGTGGATCGACGGGAATTGCGTTCTGGGCGCACGTCGGGGGATTTCTCGGTGGCATGTTCCTGGTGAAGCTCTTCCCTGTCCGCCCCCGCCGTTACTACTATGGCTAAGGTCCTGAGTAATTCGATTGCAAATAAAACAGCCGCTCCGAAGAGCGGCGGTTTTATCTACTCCAAGGTCGGTTTGCCTAGAAGAGCTTGCGGCGGATCGCGCCGGCCAGGCCAAGCACGCCCGTGCCCAGCATGATCAGCGTGCCAGGTTCAGGAACGGAGGTACCGATCAGCGTGAACGCCTGGTCTGCGCCCAACTGGCTGCGTTGCCCGAAGTAATCCTGATAGGCGACCCCGTCGCCTTCACCCGAGGTTCCCCAGCCCCACTGCGGCGGGAAGGCCAGATCCGGAACCACCGACATCCAGTACGGAATGCCCGAGAGTTCCTGGAAATTCAAGCCACTGATGTCGTAGGTGTAAGTCGGGTAGCCATTGAAATTGCCCAGGAACGTCTCGCCGCCAGTGCCGGAAACGTGCATGGTGTGCTGCAGGGTGCCGGGCTGACCAGCGCTGTCAAAGTAGACGTTGACGGTCCAGCCGGTGATGTTGCCCTGGTTCTCAGGGTTAAAGTATGAACCCGTAAACTGCACTTCGGTGATGGTGTAAAGACCACCGGGGCTGATGTTCCAGTTGTCATAGGTGCTGGCGAAATTGCCGAAGCCACCTGAATCGTTCTGCGATGCATTGGCCTGACCCGACTGATCATACGACTGACTGTAGAGCACGTCAGCATAGGCCGAAGCCGAGAGGGCCAGCGCAACAATCGCAGCGAGCAGGACTAGTTTGACACGACCAAACTTCATGTTTCCTCCTGATTTCAAGTCGCCGCCCAGAAAAGCATTAACAGGCGAGCGAAAACTTAGACTCCCAAAACACAAGAGTGCTACAACCCGGGCACGAGCCAACCCACAATCCACGTGGCCGACAAAGTTACCCCATTTTGTGTGGATTGTCGAGTATCACTTCGGTTAAATCCCTTTCTAAGCATTGGTAACGAGTTAGGTACCCATGGCGTGAGGAATCGCTTGTGCCGTTTGGCAGAAGCAGAAGGGGGCGCAGCGGTCACGCACAAGCAAAAGCCGCCCGTAGGCGGCTTTGGGAAGGAGATGCACGCTTAAGACTAGAACAGCTTGCGGCGAATGGTGCCTGCCAGACCAAGCACGCCCGTGCCCAGCATGACCAGGGTGCCCGGCTCAGGAACGGCGGTTGACGAGAGGGTGAATGCCTCATCGGCCGCCAACTGGCTGCGCGAACCAAAGTAGTCCTGGAAGGAAACACCGTTACCGTCCTGCGAGGTCGCCCAGCCCCACTGTGGCGGGAAGGCGAGGTCGGGAACCACAGACAGCCAATACGGCACGCCGCCGAGCTCGGCGAAGTTCAGGCCCGACACGTCATACGAGTAGGCCGGGAAGCCGTTGTAATCGCCGAGGAAAGTCTCGTTGCCGGTACCGTCGATGTGCATCGTGTGCTGCAAAGTACCAGGCTGGCCACCGTTGTCGAAGTAAACGCTGATCGTCCAGCCGGTGATGTCGCCCTGCTGGTTCGGGTTGAAGTATCCGCCCGTCCACTGAATCTGATTGATGGTGTAGTTATTGCCGTTGACGACGAAATCGTCATAGGTGGTTGCGAAATTGCCAAAACCGCCCTGGCTGGTGTCATTCTGGGAAGCGTTGGCATTGCCTGTCTGGTCGAACGACTGCGTGAAGAGCGTGTCTGCGAACGCAGGAACGGACAGTACAAAGGCGCAGAGGGCTGCGAGCAGAACCGCTTTGCTACGACCGAACTTCATGTTTCCTCCTGTTAGAATCGAGCCGTCGCCAGCCGGTGCAGCAGCCGGACGTACGGAAGTTGGGCTTACTTCAGTCAACACATCCCGCTTTGCCACACTTCGGAAACGGGACGCGCACGGAAGCAAAGTTACCTGATTCTAAGGCGGTTGTCGAGTATCTTGACGGTCAAAAATTCTGCCGTCACCAGTTATCAACTGGGTAACACACGGGTATATCGCCTAGCGTGATCCTGCGAAACTGGCGAATGGCGCGCAATAAGTTGCATTTACTATTGCTTCCGTTGAAATCCGAGCGCTACGTCTGTTGACTAAATATTTACATCTCAACCGCGGCCGGAAAGGCACCCGGGAAGCGGTTTCTGCGAGGAAGGAACGGTATCGAGCCGTATCCTGGTTACCGCGGAGGCAGAGCCTCAGGGTGAATGACTGAGAACTCAGTCCTTCCGTCCGCTCTGCAGTGTTCTGCGCCGCAATCAGGCTGGACGCCAAGGCTTGCTGCTACATCTGGAGGTACACCACTGACATCATTTGACTTAGGAGGAGAATGTCAGGTATCGAGTGGGCGTATCCTAGGTTTCGGGAGATCACGCGGCGCCAGCCAAATATCTGGAGATCACGGCTTTCCTTGACCTTCTGTGGCTCCCTCAGCTTAAATCATTCATTCGGTTCAAGGAGCAGCGAATGCGCATCGCCTTTCTAGGTCTGGGCATCATGGGCCGTCCAATGGCCACCAATTTAGTGCAAGCAGGGCACGAAGTCTGTGTCTGGAACCGTACCGCGCGCCAGCATCTCGACGGTGCAAGGACAGCCGTTTCGCCGGCCGATGCGGCCAAGGAGTGCGAGGTGGTGTGGATGTGCGTGGCAGATACCGCTGCCGTGGAACGAGTCATGTTCGGTGCTGACGGGGTGGAGCAGTCCCTGCACGAGGGCATGATAGTTGTAGACTCCAGCACCATCTCGCCTTCTGCGACCATGAAGTTTGCCGAACGCATTGCGGTCAAAAGCGTGCAATGGGTGGACGCGCCCGTGACCGGCTCGAAGATCGGCGCCGAGAACGGCCAGCTCATCTTCATCGTGGGCGGCACACCGGAGGCGGTCGAGTTTTTGCAGCCTCTGTTTAAAGCGATGGGCAAGACGGCCATTCACATGGGCGGCACCGGCAAAGGCCAGTCCGCCAAGCTCTGTATGAACCTGCAGATCGCGATGATCTACGAGGGGTTCGCGGAAGGCATGACCCTGGCGCGCAAGCTCGGGGTCGAGCCGCAGAAGATGGTCGAACTCGTCCAGGCTTCAATGATCCGTTCCGGAGTGGTCGACTACAAAATTCCCTTCGTCATGCGCCACGACTACTCACCCAACTTCCCTCTTCGGCTCATGCACAAGGACATCCGCCTGCTGCTCGAGACCGCGAAGGAGATGCGGGTAAAGCTGCCGGCGCTGGAGACAGTGGACGAGATCTACGAGCTCTCCAGCGAAGAAGGCTGGGACGATCAAGATTACGCCGCCACGATTCAATTGCTGGAGAAGTGGGCCGGGTTGAGCAAATAGGCACCGCCGTCATCGTAAGACGCGATGCACCGTCGCCACCTTACCCGCTCTGCGCCCGTCCAGTGTCTACCACGTAGACCTTATTGGGATTGCCGGGCTCAATCCCGTTCTTCTCGAAGCTTGCTTTGATGCGGCGCCGCAGCTCGCGGCTGACGTCAAATTGCGCTCCGGGATGCGTCTTCAGCAGCAGCAGGTATTCGACTTCATCGCCATCGACGCGGTCGATGCCGGGCACCTGTGGCTGGCCGATGTCGTACTGGTTTTCGACCAGCACGAAAAAGCCGTTAATGAAATCCTTAACCAGGGTTTGGGCCCCGCATCCGATGGCGAGCCCGACAATTCCCGTGCTGGCCAGCATGAAAGAAGAGGAAGGCGAGCAGGAAGACATTCGTGGCGCGTTTATAGCAATCGCCAGTCCGCTGCCCGCCAGGGAGAAATATGCGAACTCTATTGCTTGCCAGGTGCCGGTGTCGGCGACGGACCTCCCACGGTAACCGTGACGCTGGCGGTCGCGCGTCCGAAGCTGTTAGTGGCGGTCAGGGTGTAGGTGGTAGTGTCGGTCGGCTCGACCTTCACGGAATGGCCCGTAACCGGTCCCACGCCGGAGATGATAATGTACCCGCCATCCGCAACATTCCACGACAGGGTCACCGGCGTCCCCGGACCGGATGACGGGCTGGCCACGAATCCGTTCACCAGAGGCGGGCCCTGCGGATAATGCTGGTAGCTGTAGATAGGAAAGACCGGCATCATCTCGAAGTCGGCGGGGGTGATGCGCTTCATCTTTGCCAAGTCATCGTTGTTCCAATGTGGATCGGGCGCTCCAGAGAGATACATGTCGATGCCGTTGTCGACCAGGATCATGCCGTAATGCTTCAAGGCGCGCAGAATCACCTGCACCTGGGGAGAGAATCCGGAGATATCGTAATCGGCGCGTAAGCGGAAGCGCACCCCCATGGGAGGGGCTATCGGATCCTTCGACATGTTGGCCGGATGATGGGCCGGAGGAGTAAAGACGTTGCTGCTATGCAGCAGAGTGAAAGCGAGGGCGTGGTGTATCTCGCCGGAGGCTACTTCGTCGTAACGAACCAGGCCGACGAACTCCGGCACGCCGGCGGCGTTGGCGGAGGTCCAGGTCCACGGACGCTGGTTGTCGCCCTTCAGCATGTCGTAGTAGGCGGTTGAGCTCGCCTTCCAGGTGCCATCAGGCTGAGCGAAACCTCGCCACAGGTCGTACTCGCGACAGGTGTCGCGATCGAGAGCGATGATGTGGCGGTCGGTGCCCGGGTCAGGCTTGGGGGCTCCCTGCATCGGCGTATCCAGGGGAATCGGCATGGGTCCGGGATCGCTCTCCGTCGGGTACAGCGTGCTCTCCACCGGTATGGGCTTCTGTCCGCTCACCACCACGTAGGGAATGCCGAGAATGTGGCCTTGCCAGGTTCCCGAGCCGAAGTCGGGGTGCAGGCCGACGGGGCCGATAAAATTCATCACCGCTTTCGAGCGAGGATCGACCGGCCAGTTGGAGATATCGACGTTCCACAAGCTGTCATCACTGAGCGGACGATAGCCGTTGAGGTTGGCGCCAATCCCAAGACTCATGTTTGAGCAGGGCAGGTCGGCGGCCGAGGCCGTCAAAGCAACAGCAAGTACAACGAAAAACACAGTCTTCGATGACAAAAGACATCCTCCGGATGGGAAGTAGTATTGGGTAACTATAATCATAACGATCATGAACCGCTTCCTTCAGGATCGCCAGATGCACAGAATTTCCCTCCTTCTTTTGATCTCTCTGATGCTGCTGCAGGCGCCGCGCGTATGGGCGCAAATGCCGGCCAGCCAACAACCCGGGGTAGAGCCTCAACTCAATGCCGACCCCATGACGAGGAAAATTCAGCGCGACATGCAAAAGCAGCGCAACCTTCAGCGCGAGGAAGAGATCAAGCGCGATACTGACAAACTACTGGAGCTTGCTACCCAGTTGAAGCAATACGTCGACAAGACCAACGAAAACATCATCTCGCTCGACGTGATTCGCAAAGCCGACGAGATTGAGAAGCTGGCCAAGAGCGTGAAGGAGAAGATGCGAGCGCCCTAGGGAGCGCCGCCACTGGCTGGCTGGCCTTGAGCAAGCCGTTGGTCCTCAGCCGCGCCAGTTCTTAGAGGTTATCGGGAAGCATGACGCCAGCAGAGTACTCCAGCGCACCGATTCCGCATCCATCCTGCTCGTAGTCTGCAACGAATTCCCGTGTCTTTTCGTAGTAGTTCTTGAGATTCTTCCAGAACAGATGGACCTCACCGCTGCCTGCACCCTCCCATGTGGCAGGGTCGTATCCGAACTTGGTGAGCTGGTCCTGAATGATGTCGTGGAAGGCGATGATCCCGCCCTCGCGCACGAAGTGGCGATAATGCAGAAAGTCCTGCTTGACACCTTCGTAACTATGATCGGCATCGATAAGCAGAAAGTCCAGCTTTTCGCCTCCTAGCTTCCCCTCTACGTCTCTGAGGGTTTGCTGGTCGCAAGATAGCCCCTCCACGAACACGGGGCGGCAAGACGACGGCGAGAAGTACCGAAGTTGCGTCCGGTTGCGGACATGCATGTCTACACCGATATACAGGCGCGCGGAAGAGAGAAATCGCGTGAACATCAGGCTTGTGCCGCCAAGAAATGTACCGACTTCGCAAATCCGCACGGGGTTTATGGTGTTCACAAATTCCAGCAGGCCAATGAATTCGGGCTTTATCTGCTGGTGGCCAAGGTGCTTGGAGGCGAAGAAGAAGTAGTCAGCGGCCGTTCGGCATGCCTCGAGTTCCGCCAGGCTCTGCCGGCGACGAGCTGGGTTGGCCCAGAATCGCGCGGCGCGACCGAGATCTTGCTCATAAGGCAACATATCCTGGAGGGTTCGACGCAAGCCTGCGGGAATTATGGTCTTGCAGAGTTTTCGTACCGGAGACGGCAATTTGTTATAGAGTCCAGCAATCCCTTCCCGGGATGCCGATGTAATCGGCTTCTCCAGCACTTCCTGTTCCATCGTCAATTTCTCCTGTTCTCCTGCGGCTTCCGACTCTTTACCGCTTCCACAGGATATGCGACCCGCGCCCCCAAGTGTTCCACACTCTTGCGGAAAAATTCAACTTGTCTCCGTCGCCCACGAGTTCCCGTGGTCATACTCCTCCGTGGGCCGGGCGAAGGAGAAAGCTGCGCAACTTGCCCACTCAATCTTGGCAGCCTCGGTCGGAATAGACCAGCCGATTGGGTGCTCGTTTGAAGAACCCAAACCCAAATCCAAAACCGCGGCTGCCTAACGTGGACTTAATCGAGGTTGGTGCCCCATTCCGGCCTCCTTTGCCGGGGTGAGGGTCTTCGTCTCCCAGTAGAAGAAAACCCCACCCGGGCAAAACGCAAAACGAGCCCGAGTGGGGCACCTTGATTCTCCCTAATTGCTAGCTAGCTGCTAATTGCTTCTTTACCGCACCGCGCTTTCCAGTTCGGCCATCTTCCCTGTTTCCGCCTTCACGATCCGCATTCCGTAGAACGAGCGATAGACGAAGGTGAAAGAAATCAGGAAGAAGATGACCGCCAGAATGTGGCTGAGGCCCGTGCCGTTGGTCTGCAAGCTCACTGCCAGCTCCACCGCTAACAAGCCGAACAGCGTGGTGAACTTGATGATCGGGTTCATGGCCACCGAAGAGGTGTCCTTGAACGGATCGCCTACCGTATCGCCGACGACGGTGGCGTCATGCAGCGCAGTTCCCTTCTGCTTCAGTTCGACTTCGACGATCTTCTTGGCGTTGTCCCAGGCGCCGCCGGCATTGGCCATGAACATTGCCTGATACAAACCGAAGGAGGCAATCGAGATCAGGTAGCCGATAAAGAAGAATGGTTCCACGAACGCGAAAGCCAAGGTGACGAAGAACACACCCAGGAAGATGTTGAGCATGCCCTTCTGCGCATATTTGGTACAGATTTCGACTACTTTCTTGCTGTCTTCAACTGACGCCTTCTCCACACCTTCCAGCTTGATGTTCGCCTTGATGAACTCGACCGCACCATAAGCGCCAGTAGTCACGGCCTGGGTTGACGCGCCAGTGAACCAGTAGATGATCGCGCCACCGGAGATCAGCCCCAACACAAACGGAGCGTGGAGTAATGACAGGTTGGACACGTTAATTGTGAGGCCGTTCGTGAGTGCCATGATGATGGAGAAGATCATGGTTGTCGCCCCCACCACGGCGGTGCCGATGAGCACTGGCTTGGCGGTCGCCTTGAAGGTGTTGCCTGCGCCGTCGTTCTCTTCCAGTAGGTGCTTGGCGCGCTCGAAGTTGACGTCGATGTTGTAGTCGCGCTTCAGCTCGCCTTCGATGCCGGGAATCTGCTCGATCAGAGACAGCTCGTAGACCGACTGCGCATTGTCCGTCACCGGGCCGTAGGAATCGACTGCGATGGTGACCGGCCCCATTCCGAGAAAGCCAAAGGCCACCAGGCCGAAGGCGAATACCGCGGGCGCCAGCATCATGCTGCCTAGCCCCATGGTGCTGACGTAGGCGCCGATCGCCATCAGCGCCACCATGGTGAAGCCCAGGTAGTAGCAGGAAAAGTTGCCGGCCACAAAGCCCGAAAGGATGTCGAGCGATGCTCCGCCTTCCTCGGCTGAGATGACGACTTCCTTTACGTGCCTCGAGTCGACGGAGGTGAAGACCTTCACCAGCTCAGGAATGATTGCGCCGGCCAGGGTGCCGCAACTAATGATGGTCGCCAGCTTCCACCACTGTGTCGCATCGCCTGCCAGATCGGGAACGATCAGGTAAGAGACGATGTAGGTAAGCACGATGGACACGATGGAGGTGATCCACACCAGCGAGGTCAGCGGTGCTTCGTAATTCATCTCATCCGCGTTGCCGTAGCGCGCTTTGGCAATAGCTTCGTTCACGAAATAAGCAACCGTGCTGGTGATCAGCATCATGATGCGCATGATGAAGATCCAAACCAGCAACTGCACCTGCACGGTCGCCGCCGCTGCTGCCGCCGCCGCCGGAGTCATGCCGTTCTTGATGAAGGGCGCCGACGTCACGCCCAGCAGGATGAAGGCGATCAGCGCAACGCCGGTCACGCCGTAGGTCTCGAAGCCGTCGGCGCTGGGACCAACCGAGTCGCCGGCATTGTCGCCGGTGCAGTCGGCAATCACACCCGGGTTACGCGCATCGTCTTCCTTGATCTTGAAAACGATCTTCATCAGGTCGGAGCCGATGTCGGCGATCTTGGTGAAGATGCCGCCCGCGATACGTAGCGCCGCTGCACCCAGCGATTCGCCGATGGCGAACCCAATGAAGCACGGGCCGGAATAGTTGCCGGGGACGAACAGCAAGATGCAAAGCATCATCAGCAGCTCGACCGAGACCAGCATCATGCCGATCGACATGCCGGCGCTCAGCGGAATCGAGTAGCAGGGATACGGCTTGCCACGCAGCCCTGCGAACGCCGTACGCGAGTTGGCGAAGGTGTTCACCCGGATGCCGAACCACGCCACGCCGTAGCTGCCCAGAATGCCGAGCACGCTAAAAGCCAGAATGATGGGTAGCGTCACCCCGACCGGTTCGATGGGGCGGAGCCATCCGAAGTACGCCAGAATCACCACCGCGATGAAGGCCCACAGCAGAATCAGGAACTTGCCCTGCGTGATGACATAGGTTTTGCAGGTCTCATAGATCAGCTCGGAAACCTCGCCCATGGCGCGGTGGACAGGCAGCTTCTTCAGTCGCATATAAATGCCGAGCCCGAAGAGCAGTCCGAGGAAGCAGAAGAAAATTCCGATCAGCAGGATGCGGTGACCGTTCATGCCCAGGAAATTGACCGCGGACAGGTCGGGGACCCGCAGGTCAGCTTCGCCGCCGGCTCCACTCGGCTGCGCGAACACGACGGAGGCGTTCAGCAGGAGTACGGTCAAAATTGCGCCCAGAGCTGTTGCCGGGCGTTTTACGAATGCCATTTGCCGCGCGGCGGCAAGCCAGTTTTGCATACAAATTCTCCGATGGGCGGCGAGATGCGCCCACGTTTGCTAATGATTACCGTTTCGCTCTTCCACGATTCTCCGCAGACAGCGTTCCTATGATTCATTTACCGCCAGCAGGCAGGGCTCGCGCAGTTCTCTTCCCCGGACGGGCGGAAGGCGACATTCGCTGTACCTGCTGGAATCCCGGGAACGCGCTTCCACTTCAAGACAGAAGTGTTGAGGTTTGGCCGCGTCGGGAAACTACACTGCAGGCTGGACCACTTTTAGGCCCAGCCTGCGCCGCATTATTACAGGAGCGGTTTCTTATAACATTTTGAGGGAAAGCGGGTCAATTGCCCGGCTCACAGAGGACTGGTCGGCGACATGCCGTCCGGATCGGGCAGCGCACGCGTTGCAACCGGCGCACCATTGTGCCCGCCACTGCTCTTCTTGTACATTGCTTTCCGTATACCTCCTCGCAGTTCAAGGTCCTTGCTATGACCGCAAAAGACAAGATCCGGGAACTGCTCGCGCTCGCCGACGTCAAGTTGAACGGTCCCGATCCGTGGGACATGCAGGTACATGACGAGCGCTTCTACCAGCGTGTGCTGAGCCATGCGTCGATGGGCGTGGGCGAATCCTATGTGGACGGCTGGTGGGACGCACCGCATCTCGACGAGTTCTTTTGCCGCATTCACCGCGCCGACCTGAGCAGGCATATCCGCTCGCTGGAATTCCTATGGCTGAGCGTTAAAAGCTCGCTGTTCAATCTGCAAAAGAAATCGGAGTCGAAACAGGTTGCGCGCCAGCATTACGACATCGGCAATGATCTGTATCGCGTCATGCTCGACCAGAACATGCAATACACTTGCGCCTACTGGAAGGACGCCGCCAATCTCGATGAGGCGCAGGAGAAGAAACTGCACCTCATCTGCCGCAAGCTGCACCTGCAACCCGGCATGCGAGTGCTGGAGCTGGGAGGCGGTTTCTGCGGGCTGGCGCGCTTCATGGCCACGGAATATGGCTGCGAGGTGGTGACCTACAACATCTCGAAAGAACAGGTGAACTTTGGCCGCGAGTTCTGTGACGGCCTGCCGGTGCGGGTCGAGGAGAGGGATTACCGCGAAGCCATCCACGAACAAGGGAAGTTCGACCGGGTGGCGGCCATCGGCCTGTGCGAGCACATCGGCTACAGGAATTACCGCTCCTTCCTGGAACTGGTTCGGGCAAAGCTGACGGATGCCGGCTTGTTCCTGCTGCATACCATCGGCGGCAACCACTCGCGTACCATGACCGACCCGTGGATCGACAAGTACATCTTCCCTAACGGCATGCTGCCGTCCATCGCACAACTTGGCCGGGCGATGGAGGGCCTGTTTGTCATGGAAGACTGGCACAATTTCGGGCCGGACTACGAGAAGACGCTGCTCGCCTGGTGGAGAAACTTCGAGACGCGCTATTGCACGCTCGACAAGCAGCGCTACGATCAGCACTTCTTCCGCATGTGGAAGCTGTATTTAATGATGTCGGCAGGATCGTTTCGCGCCCGGCGGATGCAGTTATGGCAGATTGTGCTCAGCGCCGGCGACATTGCGAGCTACGAGCCGGTGCGGTGAGGGCAGTGGCTGGTGGCCGGTTGTCAGAGTGAAGAGCCCGCAGGCGTGTGATGATAGCCCAGGAGGGAGCCGAAGGCGGTCTCCTGGGTACGACGCAAATCGAATCTCGAGTCCCCCGGGGACGACATAAACGAATTGCATGACCGCGCCCTCTATCACCGCAACCGACGCAAATCACGCCGCCTACCAACAACGTCGCGACAAACTTATCCGCGCGCTGAAGGCTTCGGCCGGTCAGAACATCGGCCTGAATAAATCCACTTCCAACCTGTTCCGGGCTCGGGATGAGCAGTCCAAGAAGCGCATCGATGTGCGCGACTTCCATCATGTGCTGTCGATCGACTTCGACTCGCGCATCGCCGAAGTTGAAGGCATGACTACGTACGAGGAGCTGGTCGATGCAACCCTGGAATGCGGTCTGCTGCCGACGGTGGTGCCGCAACTGAAGACCATTACCATCGGCGGAGCGGTGAGCGGATTGGGCATCGAGTCGTCTTCGTTCAAGTACGGCCTGGTACACGAGACGGTGGAAGAGATGGACGTTCTGTTGGCCGACGGAAGGGTTCTCACGTGCTCTCCGGCAGTCAACAGCGACCTTTTCTATGGACTTCCAAACTCTTATGGCACTTTGGGTTATGTCCTTAAACTGAAGGTAAAACTTATACCAACCAGGGATTATGTCCGCCTGGTATACCGCCGCTTCAGCGATCTGGAAAAACTGTTTGTCGAGCTGGCTGCTACCTGCGACGAACGTCATTTCGACTACGTTGACGGCGTGGTTTTCAGCCGGGGAGAGTCCTATATCGTCACCGGCCAGTTCACCGCCTCCGCGCCGTACACCAGCGACTACACCTACCGCAAGATCTATTACCGGTCCATCCGCGAGCGCGAGCTCGACTATCTGACGGCGAAGGATTACATCTGGCGCTGGGACACCGACTGGTTCTGGTGTTCGAAGGTCTTCCATGCGCAGAACCCGATGGTGCGCGCGCTGGCCGGCCGGCGGTTTCTAAACTCGCGAACTTATCAGCGAATCATGCGGATCTCGCGTAAGCTGCCGACGAAGTCGAAGACCGAGTCAGTCATTCAGGACGTTGATATTCCGATTGAGCACGCAGCGGAATTTCTGGATTTTCTGTTGCGCGAAATCGGTATCCTGCCCATCTGGTTGTGTCCGTTCAGGGCATACGATTCTGCCGCCCACTACACGCTATGCCCCGTCGATGGGCAAAAGCTGTACGTCAACTTTGGTTTCTGGGACATGCTGCCCAGCGCTGGTACAGAGGGCTTTCATAATCGCAAGATCGAGAGGATGGCGCTGCACCTGCGCGGGGTGAAGGGCCTCTACTCTAGCGCCTATTACGACGAAGAAACCTTTTGGAGTATCTACGACCGGGAGGGTTACGCAGCCCTGAAGAGGAAGTACGACCCGAACCAGCGATTCCGCGACCTCTACGAAAAGACGGTGCTGAAGATGTAGCATTCCCGGACGATGGACGAGGTCGCCACCGCGCGAGATTGCCAGCACTAGACGTGATGGCGCCGCTTGGCCAGCCCTTCCTGATTAAGCGACTGTTCAATCGCTTCCCAGACCCGTGGGCTGGGGTTCTCCATCGGAACCAGCAGCTTGGCGCACTCCGCTATGTAGCGCAGGTCCGCTACCAAATCAGCGCAGACAGGGCAGGTTTTCAAGTGCTCCTGCTGCTCCGGGGTCCCACCGCCATCGATGATGTACGGAAGAACCTTCTGAAATTCGACACAACTCATTTTCCTCTCCCTGGGACTCGCTGCGGATCATCCCAACTCCCTGCATGACAGGCCGCCCGCCGGCAACAGGCTAACTGGCCTCGGGCGGGAATCCACTACCTCCCATTCGACCCCGATTTCCGCGCAGCCCTCTCAGCCCGGCTTAGTTTTAACAAATCGCGCAGCTTCATGCGGGCCTTGTGAAGCTGCGACTTGCTGTTGCCGATAGAACAGCCCATCATCTCGGCAATCTCGTTGTGCTCATACCCTTCCACATCGTGCAATACAAATATGATGCGATAACCGGGAGGGAGGCTTTCGATGGCGCGCTCCAGATTGACGCGATCAACGGAGCCGGCGAGCACCATGTCGCGGGCGCCCACGTCCTTCCTGGGACCGTCCTCCTGTTGCGGCTCCATGGTCTCTTCCAGGGACACCTCGGGGAGGCCCTTTTTACGCAGGTGCATGAGCACCACGTTGACAGACAGGCGGTGCAACCAGGTCGAGAATGCGGACTCACCGCGGAAGGTCCCGATTTTGCGATAGAGCTGCAGGAACGCCTCCTGGGTAAGGTCTTCGGCCTCAGCCACGTTGCCCGTCATGCGCAGCGTCAAGGAATATACCCGACGCTTATGCATTCCATATAGCATTTCAAAGCATTCGGCATCGCCATCTTTCGCCCTTGCGATTGCCTCCGCTTCGGTGATGCCGGAAGCCAGCATTTTTCTCGCTGTCGCCAAATTAGACTGTCCTCGATTCCACATTTTGGATGCGCGTTGCGTCGCCGCCGGTTGCTTAAAGCCGGCAGGACTTGGATGGAAGACTGGCTAGCCGTCTTCTGATTCCCCGTAATGGGATGCCGCTTCAATTGCGGGAGAGGACGTTTGGATCTAGAAGCAAAATCTCCGGGTAGCGTCTAAAGTCCTGACTATTGAACGTCAACATACTTTCGATGCCGTGTACTCTCATGGCGGCCACCAGGCGAGCGTCATGTGTATTCCGGCCGAGGACGTTGTACTTGGTCACCAGCCGCTTCCATTCATCGAGCAGGGGCAACTCCGGTAGCACTGCGAAGAGCCTCTTCACTTCATTCACTTCAGCGGCCGCTTCCTCCGCAGTCAAGCCCAGGCCATTCTCTCCAGCGGGACGGGTGCAGACCGCCCAGAATTCAAAGATGTTTTGGGCTGCGATGAACAACGAATCATTCCGTTGGCGGAGAAGGTTCAAGGCGCGCTCAACGATTGGAGAATGCGGATCTGCAGGCTGAAATAGACGTAGCAGGACGTTTGTGTCGACCAGGACCGTCATCTACATGCCGCGACTGCCATAGATGGAGTCGCGACTGATTGCCTCGTCGGAAAGAAGAGGCGTATCGGTAGAGTGGCTGCTAACCCATTTGTGCAGCCTCTCGGCCCACTCATCGGGGTCAAGATCGAGTGGCGACTCCGGTTGATTTTCCAACTGTTGTCGAACTCTCTCAACGCCGATTTCAACAACATCGTTTGCAGTCCGGATCACTCCGGCTTTGATCGCCTGCCCGATGACACGCTCCTGCTCGGGATTGAGTTCAATAGTCACGTCGACGGTCCCGCCTTTGCTCGTTAGCTCACACGATATCCCCGCCCAGTTGCCGAGTCAAACCTGCGTCCTGGCCTTTGCCCGCCCTGAGCTTTTCGCCTTGGTAGCCTTCGCCGAAGCGCGCTTCCCATTCTTGCCCACGGCGTTCTTGTAGGCCGCCTCGACTGCCGTCTTCAAGACCGCCGGAGTTGCCTTGGGTAGATGCACATTCGTGGAGCCGTTCCGTCCCCAGGCACCGGCGGCAGGCGAGAACACGAGCGGATGATCGTGTATCAACTCAGCCTGCTGTTCAGATGTAAGCTGCACCATTCCACGAGTCTGATCGGGATAGCCGAGGGTGGCGAAGATCCTGCCGCCGACGCGAAAGTCGGGATGCCCGTGATGGGCGCGCTCTTCAGCATCCGGAAAACTGAGGACTAGTGTGCGGAACTGATTCGCTGTCATATCAGAGCTCTCGTAAGCCGTTCGCTTGACTCCCAATGAAGACAGAGGCCCCGCTCACGCCGTTGAGTGAGGCTCAGGAATCCAGCTCAGTGCGCGGCTGCTTTCATGCGCCGCTCCATCTCTTCGGGCGAAATGTCCTCGACATGGGTCGAGATCCACCATTGATTGCCCTGAGCGTCCTCGACGCCGCCACTGCGGTCGCCGTAAGGCTGAGTCGCCATCTCGCGGACGACCTTGGCTCCGGCCGCCACGGCCTTCTTGTAAACGGCGTCGCAATCCGGCACGTAGAGTACGTACATGCCCGGCCGGGGATGCCACTCGTCGCGCGCCTGGCCGATCATGATCATGGAATCGCCGATCTTCATCTCGGCATGGCGGACGTTGCCCTCGTCGTCATTCATCCGATAGGTGAGTTTTCCGTCGAATGCCTGCTGGATGAAGTCGACCAACCTCTGCGCATTGTCCACCGTCAGGTAAGGTACGACGGTGTGAAAGCCCTCGGGAATTGGTTTCACTGCCATGGTGCTCTCCTCTTCAAATATGTTGGACCCGCCATTGGAATGGCATTTGTGATGATTTTCCTCCAGAAGCGAGGAGCCGTCTTGTAAAAATCTGACCTCAGTCGAGAACGGGGACGTGGTTGAGGTGCGGTGTCCGGTGGCAGAGGTAGGCTGCCGGCGTGAGTCCACAGAAGCTCCGGAAATCGTGAACGAAGTGCGACTGGTCGTAGTAGCCGCAGCCCAGTGCTAAGTCGGCCCACCTCACCGACTCACTACCGGCGATCAAGGCAATCACTCGCTGGAAGCGCCGCACGCGGAGAAAGCGTTTGGGAGTGAGTCCCACCTCATCGGCAAAAAGCTGGTTGAAATGGCGCTGGCTATAGCCGATGCGATCCAGGACACGAGAAAGCGGTTGTGCCAGCGAACCACCAAGAAACTGCTCGGTGGCGTACTTCACCGCCGGGTGCCGGTGCAGGGGCCGCGTTATCCGTGAGAGCAGCCATCGCTCGGTGACGGCAAATTTTTCCTGCGGAGTGGGGCTCTCCAGCAGTTGGTCGCGCAAACTCCTAGCGCCTGCGCCGAATACGTCCTCCAACGAAAAACATTGGCCGTCTAGTTCTCCAGCCGGGAGCGGCAGGAACGGGAAGGCTCCTCCCGGCTTGAACTGAATGCCAAGGGTGGTAACCATATTTGCCGTGTCGGACACCATGAACGTGGTGCGCGCGCCACAGATGACCTGCCCGGAAATCGCCCTGTGCGCGGCCTCGGCTTGATACATGCGTATGCGCTCGCCGCCGAGGTTGAACACGATGGTCATGCTGCCGTCGGGCAGCAGCCGCTCGCGCGTATGCCGCTGGTGATAGCCATCCCAATACCAGATCACGCTAATGAAGTCCGATAGGGGAGGGCGCGGAATGTAGTGGGCAGCAATCATGAGACGAGCCGGTTGGTAGGCATGCAGCTATCCACCATTGAAGTCAAACCATGCCTGGCCTAAGGGGGGCTGCTGGGAAAGACGCGTCAGCGGGACGTAAAACGTGCAGTGGCTGCAGATGTTCTGCATCTTCCCCGCCTCCTGGTCGGCCCAGACCTGCCGGTTGGCTGCGCTGTTGTAAATCTCGGTCAAGGTCTGTTCGGAAACGCTGCCGAGAGCAAGATCTTTTCCCGCATCGTAATCGCAGCACGAGCAGGCCGACACCCGTCCATCCCAATAGACCTGCAGCGCGGTCGTCAGCAGCATGCAAGGTTTCCGGTTGTCGGATGCGGGTAGCCACAGGGCATCGCCCGGCAACGTGCCTGACATTCTGCCCCCCCAGTTGGCGTAGCGCGTTTCCGCTCCAACGAACCATTCCTCGTGCCCGAAATGTTCGCTCACGTACGCCCGGAGGTCTCCCTCCGGATGCTTGTGCAAGTTGCGAAAGCTTATCCAAATGCTGCAACGCCGCGAGCTTGCTTCCCACAGGCCGGCCAAGCGGCGCGCCTGGACAGCGAACTTGTTGAAGTTGCTGCGCCGCGTGATGTCCGCATTCTCTTCGGCGGTCAATCCGTAGACCGACACGTGAAGCCGTACGAAGCTCTCCAGCATGTCGCTGACGACTTCGTCACTGTGGCGGTCGAGGCCATAGAGATTGGTCGTGATGCTGGGCTGAATCGCGTGCCGGTATTGGCGCAAAACCAGGAGCCGCGATGGCAGCTCTTTGTCCAGCAAAACGTCTCCTACTACGGGCGTAAGGGACATCGGTCCCCCGCCCATCGCGGCGTACTGGCGGCAAACCTCGCAGAAGAGCTCAGGCTCCATGGTCCCGAACTTACGCGTCTGCAAGCTGTAGGGGCAGAAGACACAATCGGAGTTGCAGAGATTTACCGTTTCGCACATCAAGCCCAAGGGGCGAAGCAGCCCGGTTGGTGTCCGCATTGCAGCGAGGGCGCCACTCTCCGACAACAGCGCATGCGTCTCATGGCTGACCACGCCGGTAAGGATGCCCGTTGGACTTGTTGGGCTGATTCGTGCCGGTGGGGACGATGCGCGATTCCGCTTCGAACTGGATTTCAGCACTTGCCAGAGATTGCGGTCAGGCTGTGACACAACGTTGGCTAGTGTAAATGAAACACCACCCAATATGAGGGAAGGCCGCAGCGGGTACAAGATGCCGGCCGGCTACACCCATTCGTTACATCTCATGGAGCTACCGGCATAGGTTACCCGCAACAGGCAATGGGTCATTGTATAATCGCCAATATCCATTGGGCTGAGTGTCTTCCGCACAAAGATTCCTAAATGCGCATTCCCTCCCTGCAGAACCGGCTGCGACTGGGCGAAAGCTATCTACATAAGTCTGAAGTAAGCGATGGCCTGCCGGTGTATCTCGTCGTTGAATCGACCAGCATCTGCAACCTGAAGTGCATCATGTGCCCCTATCCGTCCATGGGCCGCAAGAACGAGCACATGAGCATGACAGTTTTCGAGAAGATCGTGGCCGAAGGTGCCGGCTTCGTCGAATTCATGTGGCTGCACCTGTTCGGTGAGCCGCTGATCAACAAGAACATCTATCGCATGATCGACATGGCGGAGGACGCGGGCATACGCACCGGCATCAGTACGAACGCTACGTTGCTGGACGAAAAGGCCGCCACTGCGATCCTTGCAAGCCGGCTGTCGATTATCTTGCTGTGCCTCGATGGCGCAACCAAAGAAACCTTCGAACGCATTCGCCTGGGCGCGAAGTTCGATAAGGTCTCGGCCAACATACGACGTTTCGCCGAAATCAAACGCTCTCGCCAAAGCAATCTGAAGGTTGATCTGCAGATGATCGACATGACCGCCAACCGCGAGGAGGAAGAGCTATTTCAGCTGCAGTGGCGGGGACAAGGCTTCGATTCGGTGACGGTCAAGCCGTTCCACGTATGGGCAAACCAGGACGAGCATTTGATCCAGATCATGCAACCGGCACCGCCGCAACAATCAGGCCAGTGTTATGAGCCATGGACTGGCCTTACAGTGTTGGCAGATGGCACGGTCGTCCCCTGCTGCAATGATTACGCCGGGCGCATGCCTCTGGGAGACCTGAAAACGCAGTCGTTGCGCGAGGTGTGGAATGCCGAACCGATGCGGGCCCTGCGCCGGCGGTTTCTTGGTGACACGCCCGATCTTGCGGGCACGATCTGTGAAGCCTGCCCCTACGGCGTCGCCAGTGAATTGCAAGCTCGTACCGGCAGCGGTCCCTTCGATGCCATAGGGCAGCAGTTTGACCACTACATGCGCGGGGCCGATCCTATGCCCCGGCTGGAAGACACCGGGCACCGCCTTCTGGACCTCCTCTCGATTCCTCCAGAGGGCCCTATCGTTTCGGGAGAGCCGTTCGCCTGCGAAGTGAAGGCATACAACTGCTCTTCTCACATCCTGCGCAGCATTGGAGAGAATGCGGTCTACCTGAGCTATCACTGGATGGATGCGGATGGGCGCTGTGTGGTGTTCGATGGCGAGCGCACTCCGCTAATCCCCGAGTTAGCACCGGGAACAGACCGGAAATATGCGTTACGCGTTGTCGCGCCTGATCTAGCGGGCAACTATACGCTGGTAGTCACCGCGGTGCAGGAGCGGGTTGGCTGGTTCGAAAACTGGGATCCCGACAACGCAGCCATCTGCACCCTCGCCATCACGGACGCACAGGTAACACTCGCACAACCTTGACCTCCCGTGCACGCGAATTGAGATGCCTTGCCCACTCAGTGCGCCATGGTGGCTCCGCCGCGCCGGCGGACCTTGACCATGGCAAACGCAATTGGGGCGCAAACGAAGCAAAGCGCACCAAGATAGCGGAAGTCGTCAATAAACGAGAACAGTGCGGACTGCGTTCCCAATATTCGATTCAAGATCGCCAGCGCCTGGCGCGAGGCCGTAGCGGGATCGGCGTGCTGTGAAAGATACGCAGTCAGAGCGTGCAGCTGATCCTGAAATATGCGACTGTACTGGGCGATATTGTGCGACATCTCGCTGCGGTGCACCTGCTCATGCCGCACCAGCAAGGTGTTCACTACCGATATCCCGATGCTGCCACCGATGTTGCGCATCAGGTTGTACAGGCCGCTGGCATTGCCAATCTCCTCGTTGCGCAGCGTCCCCATGGTGGCGGTCGCCAGGGGAACGAAAATCAGGCTCATGAAGGCGCCGGTGATGATGATCGGCCAAAATAGGGACCACGGGCCGATTTGCAGAGTTGCCTCGCCTATCCACAAAGTGCAAACGCCCACCCCGACGAAGCCGGCGCAGATGAGATACCGATTGTCAATCGCGCCGGTGAGTATTCCGATCACCGGCATGAAGACCAGGGCACCCAGGCCGCGAGGCGCCACCGCCAATCCCGCGGCCAATGCCGAGTAGCCAAGCAGCTCCTGGAAGAAGAGCGGCAGAATTGTGATCAAGGCGTATACCACGGCCCCGAAGAGGAAGATGAGAACGCACCCCGTCAGGAAATTTCGGTTCTTGAAGATGCGCAGATCGACCAGCGGCTTGTCATGGGTCAGCTCGCGCACCAGAAACGCGACCAGCGTGACGACCAGAATCGCAGTTGCCCAACGAATCCAGTTGGCCCCGAACCAATCATCTTCCTGCCCTTTGTCGAGGATGATCTGCAGCGCGCCCAGCCAGATCGCGAGCATGCCCAGACCAAGGCCGTCCAGCCTTCCCGGCTTGGCGTTCTTGATGTAGGGCGGATCTTCGACGAAGCGAGCGATCAGGATGACCGCAAGGATTCCGACAGGGATGTTGATGTAGAAAGCCCAGCGCCAGGAGTAGGTCTCGGTCAGCCAGCCGCCAAGAGTGGGCCCCAGCACCGGCGCAACCACTACGCCCAGCGCGAACGCCGACATGGCCAAGCCGCGCTTTTCCGGCGGGAAACTTTCCAGCAGGATCGCCTGCGACAAGGGTTGCAGCGCGCCTCCGCCTGCGCCTTGCAAAGCGCGCGCAACCAAAATGAAGCCCAGGCTGCCGGCCGAGCCGCAGAAAAATGAGGAGACGGTGAACAGCCCAATACAAGCAATCAGGAAGCGCTTGCGTCCGAACTTGAGGGAGAACCAGCTACTGGCGGGCAGAATGATGGCGTTGGCCACCAGATAGCTGGTCAAGACCCAGGTGGCTTCGTCGTTGGTCGCCGAAACGCTACCCGCGATATACGGCAGGGCAACCGCGGCGATGGAGGTGTCGAGCACCTCCATGAACGTCGCCAGCATGACAGCGACGGCGATGATCCACGGATTGGTCTCCGGCCGGGAGACAGTCATCGCCCCAACGGTTTGTGCGCTAGCTGCCAATACCCTTCTACTCGACTAGTTTGTGAAACCTATCACGGATGGCGAAATGCGGGCCACGTGTGGCTGCGGATAATTCCTCGGTCCCGCAACCCTGAGATCAGTCTTAGATGACTCGAAACGGGTCGCGGAATGTGAGATTACGGCGGGAAATTGCCAAAGATGGAATTCCCAGCAGGAGGCGGACACGGGAGGTTCCGCGCCCGGCTCCTCCCGCGATCATTAATTGCTAGTTGCTATCACTGTCCCGGCAGATGGAAGGCGTACATGGAATCGAATGATCCAACGTACAAGACTCCATTGACCACCGCCGGTGAAGAAACGACCACGTTCTCGGTCGTATATTTCCACAGGAGCGCTCCTGTGCTGGCGTCTAAGGCATACACATTCCAGTCCTCCGACCCAAAGTACACGACTCCATTAGCCACTGCCGGAGAGGAGTCAATTCGACCTGCTACCCGATAGGTCCACAGGGACGCTCCAGTATTGGCATTGACGGCGTACAGTTCGCCACGTTCCGGGGAGTTGTTGCCCAATCCGATGTACACGACACCATTGGCCACCGCGGGAGTCGATGTAGAACTATCCTGGGTTGAACTCAAAGTCCCGATCGGGCGCTGCCAAACCAATGCTCCCGTTGCCGCCTTCAGGGCATACACGTAAGTCAGGGTCAGATTCGAAGCACAGAAGTACACCAAGTCACCGGCCACAGCAGGGGGAGACAGTATGTCACCTACGGCCGAGGTAAACTCCCACAAAATCTCACCCGTGCCGGCATCCAAGGCGCACAAGCTACGCTCGTCACACCGGACATATACCAAACCATTTGCCACTGCCGGCGTCGAAAAATTCCAATCCTGCATGTTGAGCTTCCACAGGACCGCTCCCGTACTAGCGTCCAATGCGTACAGGTGGCCGAAATGAGTCATCCCCATGTGGTAAGACGCCACATACACTGCACCGTTGGCCAGCGTTATCTCAGGAAATGGTATGTCGCCAAACGGATCTGTCACCTCCCACAAGACTTGGCCGGTACCAGCATCGACAGCGCGTATGTCGGAACCAGACGCCACAAACACACGACGGTATACGTGGCGCACAAGATCGACACCCGTCCACACTACGGGCGAACCTGCCCAGTCATAACCCGAGTTCTGATTCCACAGCATGTCCCCGGTCCTGGCGTCCACTGCATGGAGACCGCTGTCTCCTTCAGTGCCGAAGTAGAGTACGCCACTAACGACTGCCGGCGAAGCCATCACATTTGTCCCGGGAATCCTTAACTCCCAATCGAGAACGAGATTTCCCACGTTGGCGAGGCCCAGAATGGTCTCATACGGGTTGTAGCCCGTGTGGCACGGATCGAAGTGGAACTGCGACCAATTGACGGTCGTTGACTGCGGACCGCCGCACGTTGCATCGGATTGCGGCGCGATTCGTTGCGCAGCGGCAGGCGAGCCGACGATTAAGATAATGCCCAAACAGCAGACGATTGGAATCCGCATCTTTCCCTCCCTTCAATTCGCAAGGATGCCCGCCAGACAAATGGCTTCAGACGCGCCGAGGTCTCGAGGTGGGTCATGTGCGTCGTGGTGCTTTGAGCCAAGGCTAATGCAGGAAAGTATGGCTCCGAGGGCTGTCGACGGCAAGTGAATATCTCGGAAGCCGCTGTCTGCATGATTTACATTTATCTCATGCGCTTGCAAATCAACAGCGATGAGAAAGAGTTTGCCAACGGTTTGTCACTCGCGGGCCTGATCGACGAACTCGGCATGAAGGCGGATCGCGTTGCCGTGGAGCTGAACCGCGAGATTGTCGCACGCCCGCGGTGGGCCGAGACCGTGCTGCACGACGGTGACAAGCTGGAAATCGTGCATTTCGTCGGCGGCGGCTGAGCCGTTTCTCCTCACCTCCTCAAGCTTGTTTTCCTTGCATGCAGAATTTCCGGACATTCCCCACAGCATTGTGAAACCCCTATGAACACTGCCTGCGGCGTGGTTGACATGCTCCTTAACGAACAATAGACTCAAAAGGTTACCCGATTCATTCGCAACGCTTTCTAAGCGGCTTCGCCTCATGCCTGATACTTATTTTGCACGCTATCTGCCGTTGCTGATTCACCTGTGCCTCGCCGGCGCTTTGGCGTGCGTCATGATTCTGCTGTCATGGTTCATCGGGCAGCACAAATTCAACAAGTCAAAGATGTCGCAATACGAATGCGGCATGACCCCGGTGGGCGATGCCCGGCAGCGCTTCTCGGTCAAGTTCTATCTGGTGGCAATGCTCTTCATCCTGTTCGACGTCGAGGCCGTTTTTCTCTACCCCTGGGCGGTGATCTTCAAAGACCTTAAAATGTTCGGCTTCTGGGAGATGCTGGTGTACATCGCCATCGTGCTCGCGGGCTACTGGTACGTCGTCAAGAAAGGCGTCATCGACTGGAACCGTCCCTCCAAGGCGGAGACTATCTGACCATGCCCTGGCCTCCTGCAATCACCGATGTCGAGGTACTGAAGCACAAGCCCGAACTCGCGGCCCTGCTGGGGGGGAACCCCGATGCAGTGCAAGGCGCGAAGTTTGATCGCAATGAGCTGACGATTTACATCGAGCGCACTTCCCTTCGCGATGCCTGCCGCACCCTCAAAGACAACGCGCAACTGAACTACAACTCTCTTATGGATGTGACCTGCGTGGACTGGTATCCCAACAATCCGCGCTTCGAGGTCGTCTATCATCTGTTCTCGACCTCGACCAAGAAGCGCGTCCGGCTGAAGGTGAAGCTCTCCGATGACGATCCTCGGGTGGATTCGCTGGTCCCCATCTGGCCCAGCGCAAATTTCTTCGAACGTGAAGTCTTCGACCTGTTCGGCATCCGCTTTGACGAGCATCCCAACCTGAAGCGCATCATGATGCCGGAGGGCTGGAATGGCCATCCGCTGCGCAAGGACTATCCGGTTGAGGGCTACCGCTAATGCCTGACACCATCGCACGCCCTCCGGTACTTGACTCGACCGAAGACCGCACCATGATTTTGAACATGGGGCCGCAGCATCCGTCGACCCACGGCGTGCTTCGCCTCCTGCTCGAGATCGATGGCGAAACCATCGTCCGCATCCTGCCCGACATCGGCTACCTGCATACCGGCATCGAGAAGACCTGCGAAGCCAAGTTCTATCAGCAGGTGGTCCCCATGACGGACCGCATCGACTATCTCGCCCCCATGACCAACAACCTCGCCTACTGTCTGGCGGTGGAGAAGTTGCTGGGGCTGGAGATTCCGCCGCGGGCGCAGTGGATCCGCGTCATGCTGAACGAGCTGACACGCATCAACTCGCACCTGGTGTGGCTGGGTACGCACGCCATGGACATCGGCGCCATGACGGTGTTCCTGTACTGCTTCCGTGAGCGCGAAGATATTCTGCGGCTGTTCGAAGCGGTCTCGGGACAGCGCATGATGACGTCATACTTCCGCATTGGCGGGTTGGCGCTGGAGCCGCCGCTTGGCTTCTTCGACCGAGTTAAGAAGTTTATTGACCGCTTCCCTGCCGATATCGACGAGTACGAGGGGCTGCTGACCGGCAATCCCATCTTTGTGAACCGCATCAAGGGCGTCGGGCAAATCTCGGCGGAAGACTGCCTGGCGCTGGGCGGTACCGGACCGACCCTGCGCGCCAGTGGCATCGACGTTGACTTGCGGCGTGACAATCCTTATTCGGGATACGAGAACTTCAAGTTCAACGTGCCGGTATCAAAGGATGGCGACGTGTTCGCGCGTTACATAGTACGCGTACAGGAGCTGCGCGAGTCACAGAAGATTGTGGTGCAGGCGCTGGAAGGCCTGCCCGAAGGACGCACTAAGGCTGACGCCCCCAAGGTCGTGCTGCCCGACCGCGAGAAGATGAAGACCGAAATGGAGGCCCTCATCTATCACTTTAAGATCGTGACCGAGGGCTTCACCGTGCCTGAAGGCGAGGTTTACCTGCCGGTGGAGTCGCCGCGCGGTGAGATGGGCTATTACGTGGTGAGCGACGGCACGCCCAAGCCGTATCGCGTGCACATGCGCTCGCCTTCGTTTGCCAATCTGCAGACGCTGGGAAAGATGTGCGAAGGGCGGCTCATCGCCGATGTGGTGGCGGCGATAGGGTCCATTGACATTGTCTTGGGAGACGTGGATCGGTAGTACGGCTGTTGGCTGTTAGCTCTTGGCTCTTGGCCAGAGAGATCAACAGTCACGGGTTCAGCCAAAGGCCAAGAGCTAAGGGCCAGAAGCCTTTTATGGCAACAGCGGAACAGAGCACGGCGATTGATCAAGGGCGTGAGATGTTGCGCCATTCGCTGGCGACGCTTGCCTATCGTGGCGGCAAGGTGGTGCGGGGCGTGCCGGCTGATTTCGCCGACTTTCAGGTTGCCGACGGCGCGCGCACGCCGGTGCAGATTCTGGCGCACATCGGAGACCTGCTCGATTGGGCGCTCTCGATTGCGCAGGGCCAGCAGCGGTGGCAGGATGCAGCGCCGATGCCGTGGAACGATGAAGTTCGCCGGTTTCATTCGGGAATGCAGGCACTGGATGATTACCTGTCCTCGGCTGAGCCGCTGGGCGCGAGTTCCGAGGCTTTGTTTCAAGGACCGATTGCTGATGCGCTGACGCACGTCGGACAAATTGCGTTGCTGCGGCGGGCGGCGGGATGTCCGATGAAGGGCGAGAATTATTACAAGGCCGAGATTGTTGCCGGCCGTGTCGGGCCGGAACAGGCCGCGCCGAAAAGAGAGTTTTGAAAAACCGCTCTTGGCTATTGGCTATTGGCTATTAGCCAGAAGTTGCGATGGGAAAGTCTGGCCAAGAGCCAACAGCTAAGAGCAATAGCGAACATGCGATTTTCTGACCAACTTGAACAGCGCTTCGCCGATATGATCACGCACTATCCGACGAAGCGATCGGTGCTGGTGCCGATGTTGCTGTATATCCAGGACGAGGTGGGTGAACTGAACGACGAAGCGATCCATGAGATCGCGCAACGCGTCGACCTGACGGACCTGGAGGTGCGCAACGTCATTACGTACTACTCGATGCTGCGCACGCATCGTATTGGCAAATACAACTTTCAGATATGTACCAACGTGAGCTGCCTGCTGCGCGGTGCTGACGACATCTTCGATCACTGCAAGAAGAAGCTGGGCATTGGCAACAAGGAATCGACCCCCGACGGCCTGTTCCATCTGGAAGAGGTCGAGTGCATAGGGGCGTGCTCGTGGGCTCCGTCGATGATGCTGAACTACGAGTTCCAGGAGAACCTGACGCCGGAAAAGATAGACGAATTGGTTGAGGGAATTCGCAAGAGCGAGAAGCAGTAATTAGTGGCTGGTAATTGGCATTTGGCATTTAGCTGTCGCGATTTGGCTATCGAGGGAATGTGCCAACGGACCAGCGCCGCAGGCGCGAAAGAGCTTAGCCCAGCGCTTCAGCGCTGGGGTGGCGAGTGAATAAAGGCAAAGTCCCGTAGGGACGGCACATGTTGCCATAGGGGTCCTTCGACTCCTCGCTTCGCTCGTCGCTCAGGATGACAAGCATGTTTGCTGGGAGCTGGCGCTTAGTGGCCCGGAACTGAGAACTGATAACTGATAACTAACAACTGATGGCTTACCTTGTCTCACATCCCGATGAAGTAAAGGTCGTCTCCAAGCGCTTTGGCATGGGTGCGACCAACCTCGACCGCTACCTCGAGCTCGATGGCTACAAGGCGCTGCAAAAGGCGCTGACCATGGAGCCGGACGCGATCATCAATGAGGTGAAGATTTCGAACCTGCGCGGCCGGGGCGGCGCCGGCTTCCCGACGGGCTTGAAATGGTCCTTCGTGCCGAAGCAGTCGGCCAAGCCGAAGTACGTGCTCTGTAATGGTGACGAAAGCGAACCCGGCACCTGCAAGGACCGCCTGATCTTCGAGCATGATCCGCATTCCATCGTTGAAGGCGTGATGATCGCGGCCTTGGCCGTGGGAGCCAAGACCGGCTACATCTATTTGCGCGGCGAGTATCGCTATCTGGTCAAGGTCATGGAAAAGGCCGTGACCGACGCTTATGCGCGCGGCTTCATCGGCAAGAACATTTTTGGTTCAGGTCGCGATCTCGATGTCCATGTGCACTCCGGCGCCGGCGCTTACGAAGTTGGAGAAGAGTCGGCGCTGATGGAATCGCTCGAGGGCAAGCGCGGTGTGCCGCGCATCAAGCCTCCATTCCCTGCTGTGGTAGGACTGTGGGGCGGACCGACCGTGATTAATAATGTCGAGACGCTGGCCAGCGTTCCGCACATCATTCTAGGCGGAGGACAATGGTTCGCCGATCTCGGTACGCCGAAGAATGGCGGCACGCACCTGGTCAGCATCAGCGGCAATGTGGAAAAGCCGGGTGTTTACGAACTTCCTCTGGGGTACAACTTCAAGAAGCTGATCTATGACGTAGGCGGCGGCATCGAGGGCGGACGCAAGCTCAAGGCAGTAGTTCCGGGCGGCTCATCGGTGCCGATTCTGAAGCCGGACGAGATCGATTACCCGTTCGATTACGACGGGATGGCCAAGGCCGGCTCGATGATGGGTTCCAGCGCAGTCATTGTCCTCGATGAGCGGATGTGCGTCGTGCGTTTTGCGCTGCGCGTGATGAAGTTTTATCAGCACGAGAGCTGCGGCTGGTGCATTCCCTGCCGCGAAGGCACTGACTGGCTGAAGAAGACGTTGATCCGTTTTCACTCCGGCGGCGGCGTGGCCAAGGACATCGACAACATGAAGTACCTGGCCGATAACATGCTGGGCCGGACGTTCTGCCCGCTGGGGGATGCGGCGGCGATGCCCATGATTTCGTACATCCAGAAGTTCCGGGAAGAGTTTGAGGCGCACCTGGACGGCAAGCCATGTCCGTATGAGCGCACAGCGGAGTTAGTGGGAGCCTAGGCGAAAATCCCCACCCCGGCAAAAGAAGCCGGAATGGGGCACCCGCTGCAAGATTTTGGTTTTACTAAGTGCTAGTTGCTAACTGCTAATTACTGGTTTTCTATGGCTGATGTAAATCTCACTGTCGATGGCAAGAAGCTCACGGTTCCTGCGGGGACGCTGCTGATTGAAGCCTGCAAGAGCACAGGCATTCACGTGCCCTCGTTCTGCTATTACCCCGGGCTTTCGCTGCAGGGCGCCTGCCGCATGTGCCTGGTGGAAATCGAGAAGATGCCCAAGCTGCAGACTGCATGTACTACGGTGGTCGGCGAAGGCATGGTGGTCAATACCGAGAGCGACAAGATCAAGCAGGCGCGCAAGTCGATGCTCGAGCTGGTGCTGGGCAACCATCCGCTGGACTGCCCGGTATGCGATGCCGGCGGCGAGTGCGAGCTTCAGGACATGACCTTCACCTACGGCGCTGCCGAGTCGAAGTACATGGAGCTAAAGAACCATCGCGACGAGCAGCAGTGGTCGCCAGTGGTCTACTTCGACCGTCCGCGCTGCATCCTGTGCTACCGCTGCATTCGAGTGTGCGGTGAAGGCATGGATGTCTGGGCCCTGGGGGTGCACAACCGCGGATCGAGTTCCATCATCGCGCCCAACCACGAGGACCATCTGGAGTGCGAAGAGTGCGGCATGTGTATCGACATCTGCCCGGTTGGCGCGCTCACTTCGGGGGCCTATCGCTATAAGACGCGCCCCTGGGAGATGAAGCACGTCGGCACCGTCTGCACGCATTGCGGCGACGGCTGCAAGACCACGCTGGGGGTTCGCCGTGCCGACACCGGTATGCAGATCGTTCGCGGGGACAATCGCGACAAGAGCGGTATCAACGGCGATTTTCTCTGCATCAAGGGACGCTACGCCTTCGACTTTGCGCACAATGACGACCGTCTCAGCAAGCCGCTGATCAAGCGCGATGGCAAGTTCGTTCCGTCTACGTGGGAGCAAGCGTTTGAGCTCATCGCCTCAAAGTTTCAGGAAGTCTTAACCAAGGACGGCCCTGGCGCCGTCGGGGTGATCGGTTCCAACCGCACTACGAACGAAGAGAATTACCTGCTGCAGAAATTTGCGCGTTTGACGTTGGGAACAAACAATATTGACCACCATCGCACCGCTGACTTCCCTGCCTTCGCCTCGGCGCTGGCGGGCAAGGAAAATGCGACCGCATCGCTACGGGAGATTGGCGAAGCGCCGGCGATTCTGCTGATCGGCAACGATCCGACGGAGCAGCATCCGCTGCTGGCCTGGCAGATTCGCACGAATGTGCGCCTGCATCGCGCGCGCGTCTACGTGGTGAATTCCTCCCCCATCAAGCTGCGGCGGCAGGCTACCGCTTTTGCCCAGATTGCTCCAGGCTCGGAAGGAAGCTTCGTGAAGTTCCTGGCGGGCGATGATGCGGCGGCCGATGCCGTAGTATTCGGCCGGGCTGACGCGCGAGGCCTTGAACGGCCTGCGCGACAAGATCAAGGGCGAGAAGCCGCTGGTGATCGTATTCGGGGCCGAACTGCGTGGGGCAGATGTTAACGCCCTGGTAGATTTCGGCCTGGCGCAGGGCGCGAAGTTCGCTTGCCTGGGTGACTATGCCAATTCGCGCGGCGCCGCCGACATGGGACTCTATCCCGATATGCTGCCAGGCTACGCACCGGTGAATTCGGCCACGCGCTTTCACGAAGAGTGGCTGGATGAGATTCCCAATCAGCCGGGGATGAACTTGCTGGAGATGATGGACGCCGCCAAAGCCGGCAAGCTAAAGGCGCTCTACGTCGTCGGCTCGAATCCCCTGGCTCGCTACAACATTGACCCGTTTGTGTTACAGAACACCTTCACCGTCGTACAGGACATGTTTCTCACCGACACGGCGTTGGTGGCGGATGTGGTCCTGCCGGTCGCAAACGCCTACGAGAAGACCGGTACCATGACCAACACCTTCGGCGATCTGCAGATGGTGAAACAGGGTGGCGACTTCTCCGCCGTGCGAAGCGATTTCGAATGCATCGTGCGCATCGCCAATAGCATGGGCTATGACGTACAGAAACTAGTGCCGTTTGCCGGTGCGGGCACGCGCGCCGATATGGGACAGTCGCGCGGGGCGCAATCGGGGGAGTCAGACCGTCATGCGGTGTGGCTTGCGACGCACAACCTCGAGTTCAAGATGAGCCCATTCGATCCCATGGCCATGCTCGACGAGATTCAGCGGCTGGTGCCGGGCTACGATATCTCGCGTCTGGGACTGCTTGCTGGACAGGACGAGCATACGCAGTTGGTGCAGATCACAGGCGCGACGGGCAAAGGACATCCCGAGCTGGTTCTGCCCTCGAATGACACGCTGTTCACCTCGGGAACGCTGGGGCGGTACTCGCAGACGCTCAACACGGTAATGGAGCGCTATCAGACCAAGCCCGCGGACAAGGAAGTGGCGGCGGATTGATTCCGTGGCCTGTGGCCAGGGAGCTTTTAGCCTTTGGCCTTTCGCTCTTGGGCCGGAGTAGCGAGATCAAAGACTTCTGGCCAAAAGCCAAGAGCCAAAAGCGAAGGGCACTTAGCGCAGCACGCAAATTGGAACGACTTTCTTAATGAGCATAGGACTCTTCATCCTCGTCTCGCTGATCAAGATTGTGATCGCCTTCTTTGTGGTGCTCACGGCGGTCGCCTACACCACGCTGGCCGAGCGCAAGGTGGTCGCGCATATTCAGAACCGCTGGGGCCCCACCCGAGTCGGCCCGTTCGGCATCTGGCAGCCGCTCGCCGATGGCTTAAAGTTTATCTTTAAGGAAGACCTCACACCGCCCTACGTACACAAGCCCTTATACCTGCTGGCACCAGCGCTGTCTTTGACCGTCGCACTGACCGCCTTTGCGGTGATTCCCATTGGTCCCTGGGTGACGATTGGCTCCATCCACACGCCGCTGCAAATCGCTGACGTCAACATCGGCCTGCTGGTGCTTCTAGGCCTGACATCAATTGGCGTGTACGGCGTCGCCCTTGCAGGATGGTCATCAAACAGCAAGTACTCCATGCTGGGCAGCCTGCGGGCGTCGGCGCAGATGGTGAGCTACGAGATTGCGCTTGGTCTGTCGCTCATCGGCGTCTTGATCTATGCCGGCAGCTTTAGCCTGCGCGACATCGTCGTTGCACAGCAAGGCACGTGGCTGGGCTTCATTCCCAAGTGGAACATCTTTACCGGCCAGATCGTCGCCTTCTTCATTTACATCATGGCGGCGTATGCCGAGACCAACCGCATTCCGTTTGACCTGGCCGAGGCGGAGACCGAGCTGGTTGCCGGGTATCACACCGAGTACAGCTCCATGAAATTCGCCATGTTTTTCATGGCCGAGTACGCCAACATGTTTACGGTAGCCTGCCTGGCGACGGTGCTGTTTCTGGGAGGCTGGTTGGGACCGGTCTTTGGCCCTCCGATCCTGCATGTGCTGTTGCCGTTGCTCTGGTTTGTCCTGAAGGTCGTCGTTTTCATGTTCATTTACATCTGGGTGCGCGGTACGCTACCGCGCTTCCGGTATGACCAGTTGATGGCATTTGGCTGGAAGTTTCTGTTGCCGCTGGCGCTGGCGAACATTATTGTTACCAGCCTGGTGGTGGCGTTGAAGTGAGACTGGCTGTTGGCTTTTGGCCCTTGGCTTTTGGCCGGAGGGCGGTGACAAGCGCCTAAGTCTAACGATGGGCTCTTGGCCGGATAGGTGGAGACTGGCTGTTGGCTTTTGGCCCTTGGCTTTTGGCCGGAGGGCGGTGACAAGCGCTTAAGTCTAGCGATGGGCTCTTGGCCGGATAGGTGGAGGATCGTTGAGAAATCACGAGGATCTTGAGGTCTGGCAAGCGGCACACGCTCTTGCGATTCAGGTGTACCGCCTGACGGAAACGTTCCCGCGTACGGAGATATTCGGGCTTAGCTCTCAGATTCGTCGGTCTGCGGCCTCAATCGGAGCAAATCTGGCGGAAGGTTGCGGAAGGTGGAGCGAAGCCAAGCTGGCGCGATTCGTTCAGATTGCGATGGGTTCCGCCAGTGAGTTGCAGAATCACCTTCGATTAGCTAAAGATCTCGGATTAGTTAGTGCAGATGATTACCAAACGAATCTTAAGGCGCTTACCAGCATTCGGAAGATGTTGACAGCGTTTCTGCAGACGCTTCGGCGTGCTGGAAGGCCTCATGATTCCAAAGCTGAAGCGACGCAATTGGTAGATTCCGGCCAATAGCCAAGGGCTAATAGCCAAGAGCGGAAATTCCATGCTGCATCTTGTACTGTTCTTCATCTTCGGAGCGGTGTGTGTCGGCGGGGCCATCAACCTGCTGGTGCAGCGGCACCCCATCAACAGCGCGCTGTCGCTGATTGTGGTGATGGGCTCGCTGGCCCTGCTCTATCTTTTGCTGGGCGCGGAATTCGTCGCCGCTGTCCAGGTCATCGTCTACGCGGGCGCGGTCATGGTGTTGTTCGTTTTCACTATCATGCTGCTCAATGCCGGCGCAGAAGAACGTACCCCACACGCCAGTCGCGTTGCCACCATGCTGGGCGTGCCGGGCCTGATCATCGGGCTGGGAGTAGTTGCCGCCGTGGTAAGCCGAATGACGGGGCTTGATCGCATCGGCATCGGCGGCCCGCAAGTCATGAATGGGACGGAAGCCTTCGGCGCACCCACGGCAATTGCCCATCTGTTGTTCCGCGATTTCCTGTTGCCCTTTGAAGTCACCTCGATCCTCATCCTGATCGCCATTATGGGCGCGGTGGTGCTGGCGCGGAGGGAGGAATAGATGGTCCCTCTTTCGTACTACCTCATTCTGAGCGCGATTCTGTTCGCCTGTGGTGTAGCCGGATTCCTGGTCAAGCGCAACATCATCACGATTTTCATGTCCATTGAGCTGATGCTCAACGCCGTGAACCTGACCTTCGTCGCCTTCGCGGCGCAACTGCGACAACTCAGCGGCCAGGTATTTGTATTCTTCGTCATGGTGGTCGCAGCAGCCGAAGCGGCAGTTGGACTGGCAATCATCATCTCTGTCTTCCGCACGCGGGAAACCCTGAACGTCGATCGCGTGAACCTGCTTAAGCTATGAGCCTTCATCTCTGGATCATTCCGGTATTGCCGCTGGCCGGCGCCGCGATCAACGGGCTTTTCGGCAAGCGCTTTTCCAAGGCGCTGGTCAACACCATTGCCCTGGGTTCGACGGCGATTGCCTTCGCCTACGCCATCTGGGTCGCGATACAGTTCTTCGGCCTGCCAGCCGAACAGGTTCCCTACATCGAACATCACTTCACGTGGATTGGGGCGGCCGGCTTCTCCGCGGAGTTCGGCTTCTGGCTCGACCAGCTATCGCTGGTGATGATGCTGATCGTCAGCGGCGTAGGATTCGTGATCCACATCTTCTCCGTCGGCTACATGGCGGAGGACGACGGCTACTACCGGTATTTCTCCTACCTGAACCTGTTCATGTTCTTCATGCTGACGCTGGTGCTGGCGAACAATTACCTGCTCATGTTCGTCGGCTGGGAGGGCGTGGGACTGGCTTCGTACCTGCTGATCGGCTTCTGGTTCCTGAAGAAGTCGGCTGCAGACGCCGGCAAAAAGGCGTTCATCACCAATCGTGTCGGCGACTTCGGATTCCTGATCGCTCTCTTTCTGCTCGTCAAGCACTTCGGCACTCTGCAATATGACGGGGTGTTCAAGGCTGTTTCGGGACTCGGCATCGAGGCCACTATCGGCGTGCTGACCGCGGTTGGTTTGCTGATGCTGATGGGCGCGACCGGCAAGTCAGCGCAGATTCCGCTGTACGTCTGGCTGCCGGACGCGATGGAAGGCCCGACGCCGGTCTCGGCACTGATTCACGCGGCAACCATGGTCACCGCAGGCGTGTACATGGTGTGCCGCTCGCACCCCATCTTCGATCGTGCGCCGACGGCTGCATTAGCGGTTGCCGTCATCGGTACGCTCACCGCGATTTTTGCCGCTTCCATCGGCATACTGCAGACGGACATCAAGAAGGTGCTGGCCTACTCCACCGTCTCCCAGTTGGGATACATGTTCATGGGCGCGGGCGTAATGGCCTATGGCGCCGGCATCTTCCACCTGATGAGCCATGCCTTCTTCAAGGCCTGCCTGTTTCTCTGCTCTGGCTCGATTATTCACTCCCTGGCCGGCGAGCAGGACATGCGCTTCATGGGCGGCCTGCGCAAATACATGCCGTGGACCTTCTGGACGATGACCTCAGCGACTTTCGCGATTGCGGGGATCCCGCCGTTTGCGGCGTTCTTCTCGAAGGACGCGATCCTGTGGCAGACCTGGGCAAGCGGACAGCATGTGCTGTGGCTCATCGGAATCATCGCCGCCGGTATGACGTCGTTCTACATCTTCCGGCTATGGTTCATGACTTTCTTCGGCGAGTATCGTGGTCCGAATCCGGCGACTGCCGGACACGGGCATGGTGGCGACCACGGGCATGGCGGCAAGCCGCATGAGAGTCCGTGGGTGATGGTTGTGCCGCTGATCATTCTGGGCACGCTCTCGCTGATCGGCGGCTGGATCGGCGTTCCCGCGGCTCTGGGCGGCGCAGATCACTTCGAACATTTTCTCGATCCGGTATTTGCTCAGTACGCGCCGGCGACCAGCGCGGCCCTGGAAGCTGCGGTGCCAGAACACCCAGACACCGGCACCGAACTGGCGTTTATGGGAGTTTCCGTCGGGGTTGCCGTAATCGGCTTCCTTGGCGCCTGGTACCTCTATCACAGACGCAAGGACCTTCCGGCAAAGATGGCGGAAGCCGCCGGTGGGCTATATCGGCTAGTACACGACAAGTACCGCATCGACGAGCTGTATGGGGCAATGATCATCCATCCCCTCGTCTTGCTTTCCACGAATGTCTTGTGGAAGGGCATCGACCAGGGAGTGATTGACGGCGCGCTGGAGGAAAGCGCGGTCGGGGCGCGGGAGGTTTCCGATTCGATGCGCCGCATGCAGTCGGGCAACATTCGCTCCTACGCGGGATGGGTGGCCGCAGGTGCTGCCGCAGTGATTGTCTTCATGGTGTGGCGGGGCTTGCGATGATAACTGGTCTACGTAATCCTAGCGCTCTTATGGCGGTGTTCGGACGATGATCCAAACTGTCGATTACATTCGGATCCTGCCCGAGCTGGTCCTGACCATTTTCGGCATGATCATCATGCTGGTCGATGCCGGGCTTCCCCCGAAAGGCAGCAAGCGAACGGTGGGCGTGATCGCCCTGGTGGGAGTACTTGCCGGATTGGTGGCGGCGGCGATTCAGGCACAGAACTATGGCGAAGCCTTCTTCCACATGGTGCGGGTCGACGCCTTCAGTGTCTTCTTTCATTTCGTAATTCTGCTCATCGCCCTGGTCGTGATTCTGGCCTCGTTCAACTACCTCGAAGTGCAGCAGATCTACTCCGGCGAATACTACGGGCTGATCCTGTTTGGCACCGTCGGCATGATGCTGATGTCTTCGGCCATTGAGCTGGTGCTGATCTTCATCGCGCTGGAGATCTCCTCGATTTCGACCTACATTCTCGCGGGATTCAGGAAACGCGTGGCGGAAAGTGCCGAGTCATCGCTGAAATACTTTTTGCTGGGATCGTTTGCCACTGCGTTCTTCCTCTATGGCGTAGCGCTGGTGTTTGGCGCGACGGGAACGACGAACGTCTACGCAATTGCCAACGTGCTGCACAGCCAGCCGTCGCTTCTCGTTTATCTTGCCGTGGCGATGATGTTCGTCGGCCTGGGATTCAAAGTGGGATCGGCTCCCTTCCACGTTTGGACGCCCGACGTCTATGAGGGCTCGCCCGCACCCGTGGTGGCGCTGATGTCGACCGGACCGAAAGCCGCAGCGTTTGCCGTGCTGCTGCGGGTGCTGTTTGCTTCGGGTGCGCCGGGATGGTTCTGGATGGTCTGGGTCTCGGCGGCGCTGTCGATGACGATTGGAAACATTGGTGCGCTGGTGCAGCAGAACATCAAGCGGCTGCTGGCGTACTCATCCATCGCGCACGCTGGATACATACTGGTTGCCTTTGCTGCCGCGCAGCAGACCGGAATCTCGGCCGCCATCTTCTACGCGGCGACTTACGCGGCGATGAATGTCGGCGCTTTCATTATCGTCGCGCACCTCGCATCGCGGGGGGAACGCTACGTTACGCTCGACGACTACGCCGGCCTCGGCCGCAGGTCGCCCGCTCTGGCTGCCCTGCTCACCATCTTCCTGCTCTCGCTGATTGGTATTCCGATTACTGGCGGGTTCATCGCCAAGTACTATGTCTTCTCCGCCGCGCTGCAGGCGAATCTTGTGGGACTGACCATCATCGGCGTCCTTAACAGCGCCGTCGCCGCCTACTACTACCTGCGCGTGATGGTCTACATGTACATGCGCGACGAGCGCGGGGAACCGTCAGTGGCCAAAATTCCAGCCGGGCTTGGCGTCGGGCTGGCCATCAGCGCGATTGCCACTATCTACCTGGGAATGCTGCCGGGACGGGTGCTCGAGTTCGCTCTGCGCGGGGCGCAGGATCTGCTGAAATAAGTTCCCCCACCGCTGAAGCGGTGGGCTCTCTTATTGTCAGGTTCGGTGGATCGCAAACAGGGACGCTGATAGCACCTTCTCCAGAACCGCATGTAAAACTATTGATCCTGCACGTGACTGGTGTCGTTCCAGAGGCGAATCACCGGCGCGGAAAGATTGTGTTCATAACTCAACTGACTGAGGCTGGCCGTGCTCAGTAGAAAGAAGCGTGCGCCGGACGCTTCGATTCCCAGCCAGCGCGACGCCAGCACCCGCAGGAAATGTCCGCTGGAGAACAGCAGCACATTTCCCTCAACTGCCCGCACCCGTTGTACAACCCGGTCGGCACGCGCGCCGATCTGCTGTGGTGACTCGCCGCCGGGACATCCGTCGCGAAACAACTGCCAATTGGGCGCAATCGCATGGATCTGGTCGCTGGTGAGCCCTTCATACTGCCCGTAGTTCCACTCCACCAAGTCGGGATCGACCTCGGCCTGCGAGGCGAAGCCTGCCAGCTCACAGGTCCGCTTGGCACGTTGCAGCGGACTGGTGTACACCTTCGCGAACGTCAGCCCCTTAAGCCGCTCGCCGAGGCTCTGCGCATTTCTCTCACCATGTTCTGTCAGCGGAAGGTCGGTCGTCCCGGTGTGCTGGCCGGAAAGGCTCCAGGCAGTTTCGCCGTGACGGGCAAGGTAGATGATGGGCAGTGCAACTTTCATGCAGGCTCCCAGAGGTGTGTTTGTCGCGGGTGATCTGATTCCGCGATGCCGGTCTGGGCAGAGTAGCACGAAGTTCGAGGGCGAGGAAACGATGGGGTCTTGTGCGCGCGGCGAATGTTAAAAGAGCTTTTCACAGGTAAACTTCCGCCGCAAGCGACTCGTCATCCATCGCAATTGCCTACACTCATGTCGTGTATCTTGGATGTGCAGGAGGCCATGGCATGTACCAAGCACGCGCAATCTGGACTGACAAAGACCGTTTTCTGGGCGAGGCGGGGAGCGGCCACGCCCTGGTCATGGATGCCGGCGAGCCCAAGACTGCCAGCACGCCGATCGAGATGGTGCTCATCGCGCTCTGCGGATGTACGGCCAGCGACGTCGTCGGCATCCTGCGCAAAAAGCGCGAGCCTTTCACCAGCCTTGAGGTCCACGCCGAAGCCGAGCGCTCCTCCGATTTCCCCAAGGTGTACACCAGCATCAAGCTCATCTACCGCGTCGGCGGAAAGGTGTCACGGGAAGGCATGGAGCGGGCTGTTCAATTGTCGAAGGAGAAGTACTGCTCCGTCTCGGCCATGTTGGAGAAGACCGCAAAAATCGAATTCGTTATTGAGTATGACGAAACGGTGGGTGCGTAGCATTTGCGGCGGTTTGTATCCGCTGACCAACTGCAGGTCCCTCGCCCCCTTTGCTCCGCTAGGAGTTCGCTCTGGATGACACTGGTGTTATGTGTGACGTTTCCACTTGTGTCATCCCGAGCGAAGCCGAGGGACCTGCAGTTGGTCCTGCGTCGGATTCAGAAGTGCGCAGACGGTCCACGTTCGAGCTTGCCGGTGAAGGCTGCCGGCGTGTACCAATCCTCCGCAAGATCACTCCACGCCGGATTCATGGTCTTGATGAGTGCGATTTTCTTTTCGCGCCGCCAGCTCTTGAGCTGTTTCTCTCGTGCGATGGCGTTCGCTACTTCTCCGAAGACCTCGAAGTAAACCAGGCGCTCGATTTTGTACCTGGCGGTGAAGCCGTCCGGGTATCGATGCAGCTTGTGCTCAAGAACCCGCCCGGAAAGCTGTCCGGTCACTCCAACATAGAGCGTCAGCGAGCGGCTGGCCATGATGTAGACGTAATACCATTTGTGTTCCGGCATGAGGGCAGGGTTCCATGAGTGCTGGGCCGGGAGCAGTGATCTGGCTCACGCGAGGCAGTCTACGCTGGGAGAAACTGCAGGTCCCTCGGCTCCGCTCGGGATGACACGGAACAGCAGTTGGCAAGCCAAGGGTAAAAGAGCGGGATGACACGGCAATTCCCGGGTACAAGCGCGCACGAAACTTTTTCTCCATTGGTGGCGTCTCACTTAACAGACCGTTGCCGTACCATACGCATACGGGATGTGGAGACTGGTTGTATGCCTCGGCCGACCAAGCTGGGAGTGACGATTCAAGGTTGCCGCGCTGTCATCTGGCTCGCAGCCTGGATCGTGCCCGCGCCACTTCGCGCTCAATGGAAAGACGGCTGGCGCCGGAAGATCTGGCACTGGGCTAACTTCCTCGCCGAGACAGGATCGCTGGATGCCCACAACCGCCTGGTTCTGATGCGGAGTTGCTGCACCGCGTTCGCCGATGCCTTTTGGATCCGCTTCGATCGGGAAACGTTCCGGGCCCGCAAGCGGCGGATCCTGCGTTCCCCAGGGGCTTGCCTCACTGCCTGCTTCCTGCTGCTGGGCGGGTTGCTGCTGGCAGGTGGTTTCGTTCCTGCAGCCCGTGCCTTTTTCTCCAAGCCAGTATCTCGACCAGACCGGGTTGCCGTCGTCACTTTTAAAGGTAAGTACGTTCGCATTCGCAGCGAGACGCTGCTTTACCTGGGCTCGATTTGGCGAAGTGCTCCCGATGCAACCCAGCTGGCCTTGTATTCCTGGGGGTCGAGCTGGCTGTCGGACAATTGGAGCGAGGTTCCGGTCATCGAATCGCGCGTCGCTCCCAACTTCTTTCCATTGCTCGGCGTTCATGCCGAACTGGGACGCCTGCCCGCGCCGGCAGACGGATTTGCCTGCGCCCATTGTGCCGTGTTGAGTCACGATTTCTGGCAGGTACATTTCGGCGGCGATAGAAACATACTCGGCCGCCGCATCGAACTCGATGGCCACCCGATGACCGTAATCGGCGTTCTGCCGCGCGACTTCGAGCTTCCGGCGTCGTCGACCGCAGTCTGGACCGTACTCGATGATGCGACCTTGCGCTTCAGCAATTTCATCAGCCGCGTCGGCGCCGTGGCCCGCTTACGTCCGGGCGCAACCCCGGCTGAACTGCAAAGCGTCTTGATCGATCGCAGCGAAAATGCCGGCTACCGCTTCGTGCAGGCACCCATGCAGGTTGTATCTGTGCAGAGCGAGTCGCGCGCCTTGCTGTGGGCGTACGCTGCGTTTCTGGTATTTGCTTTGGCCAGCGCCGCCTGGGTCGCCTGGTTGCTGCGCGCCGCAGCGGGTGGATTCGGCCCGGTGTTGCTGAAAGGCCGCAAGCGGGTCCGCTGGTGGGCCTTCTTCGTGACCAAGTCGTTTGCGCTCAGCGCAACCACCTACCTGTTGGTATGGCTGGCGGTTCACGGTCTGCTGGGCTGGTTGGGCCGTACTGTGTATCCCATGGCCGATGAGGTGGCTTTCTGGACGTTCCTCCCGCTGGCTATCGCGGTGCTCACCTGGTCAATCGCCGATCAGCAAAAGCGCTGTCGCGTATGCCTGCGGCGGCTCACCATGCCGGTGGATGTGGGCCGCCCCGGCAGCGTGTTGCTGAACTTCGCCGGTACAGAGATGGTTTGCGAAGACGGCCACGGCATGCTCTATGTTCCGGAGTCCGAGTCGAACTCTCTGGAGCGCTACCGCTGGCGCACCCTGGATGAAAGCTGGGCAGAGCTTTTCCGCGCCGGATGAGCGACTACACGCCCGTCACGCCTTCGGCATCGTGAATCGCCTGTAGGGCGAAGGCACGCTGCAACGCATGGGACAGGTCCGCAACACTAAACGGCTTGGTCAGAAACGAATTCTGCCGGCTTAGCATTTCGCGGCGAAGCGCATTGTCTTCCGTGTAGCCCGACATGAACAGAAAGCTGGTGCCGGCATTGAGCCGCGTCAGTTTGGTCCACAATTCCTGGCCACCCATGCGGGGCATCACCAGGTCGGTGAGCACCAAGTCCACTTTGCCTTGCTGTTCCTCAAACGCCTGGACGGCTTCCGAGCCATCAGCAGCCTGCAATACCTCATAGCCAAGCTGCTGCAAGCACTCGCAGAGATTTTGCCGGATCTCCACTTCGTCCTCCACCACCAGAATGCGCTTTCCCCCCGGGGCGGTCAGCAAGTCGGCCTGCTCGGCTGCCAGCTCCGGCCGCGCATCGGTCACCGGAAAGTACAGCTTGAACGTCGTCCCATAGCCGGGCTCGCTGTAGACCCACACGTAACCACCGCTCTGTTTCACGATGCCATAGACAATCGACAGCCCCAGGCCGGTACCTTTGCCCACCTCTTTGGTAGTGAAGAAGGGGTCGAAAATATGAGGGAGAATTGCCTTGTCAATCCCCGTACCGCTGTCCGTCACCGCGAGCATGACGTACTTGCCGGGCTGCATCGGGCGGCGGTTCCTGGCATAGCTTGCGTCCAGGTCGACGTTCCGGGTGTCGATCTCCAGCGTCCCGCCGTGGGGCATGGCATCGCGCGAGTTGATGGCCAGGTTCATGATGACCTGTACCAGTTGGTCCGGATCAAGCCGCGTGTTCCCAAGCTCCTGGTCGAGGTGGGTCACCACTTCGATGTCTTCCCCGATAGTGCGGCACAGCAGTTGCAAGGTGTCAGTCACCACGGCGTTCAAGTTGACGGTGCGGGTTTGCATCACCTGCTGCCGGCCAAAGGCCAGCAACTGCCGGGTAAGGGCGGCGGCTCGGTCAGAGGCGTTGAGGACTTGCAGCAGCGGCTTACTTAGCGGGCTTTCCAACGTTACGTTGCCCAGCATCAGTTCTGTCGACAACCGGATTACCACCAGAATGTTATTGAAATCGTGAGCAATGCCACCCGCCAGGCGGCCGACGGCCTCGAGTTTTTGTACCTGGCGAATCTGCTGCTCCAACGAACTCTGCTCGGTGATGTCCTCGATGTAGGCGTCGAGCAAGTCCGGCTCTTCTTCCAGGCTGCCCCTCGGTACTCCCCAGGCCCGAATATGAAGCGGCGTGCCATCTTTGCGAAGGAACGTCGATTCGAAGGCACTCAAGTGCCGCGCTCTCCGGAGTAACTCGAGCATGCGTTCGCGATTATTCGACTCGGCATACAACTCAGTGGAGATCTTCAGCGCCAGCATCTCTTCCCGAGTGTAATCACCAAGCATCCTGACCAGCGCGGGGTTGAAGTCGACAAAGCAATCTCTCCGCAGCGAAATGCTGCAAATGCCGAAGGGGGCGTTGTCGACCAGAGATTTCAGCGCTGTCTGAGAACAACATAACGCTTCTTCGGCCGCGACTCTGGCAGTGACATCCTGCGCCAGCACCAGTTCGCGCGTATTTTCGCCATATTTGAAGCGGAACGCGCGAATTTCAACCTGCAAGGGTCCGCCGTCCTTACGACGATGAGCCCAGACCCCCCGAAATCCGTAGCCTTGGTCGGAGTCCCGAAGCCTCGCCAGAAAGCGATCAGCCTCCTCCGCAGGGCGAAGATCGAGGGCCTTGAGGCGAACAAATTCCTCGCGCTTATAGCCGTATTGCTGCAACGCCGCTTCGTTCACATCGGTAATGGCCAAGGTGTCGCAATCGAATATCCACATCGGACATGGATTGGAAGCGAACAGTAAATCGAAACGCCCCGCGGACTGCCGTGCCTTGAGGGCTTCCTGCCTACGCTCCTCGCTCGCACTCTCCAGAACCCGATTGGCCGCTGCCAGTTCCTGGCCTCGGTGCCGGCTTTTTTGCATGAGCCAAACTGCGGTACCTGCCGCCAATCCGGCTACTACCGGAACCAAAAGAGGGAGGAATTGCAGGAGCGCAATTGCAAAACTAGAAGCCGGCCGATCTCCATACCTGATGTGAGCGTACAGGGCACCGAAGCCGCCAATGATAATGGCGAGAGCGGTCAACACCGGCAGGAAGCCTGGAGAAGAGACTACGGATGCCCGATCTGTCTGACCTTCCCGTCGTAGACCCAAAGCCATTCCTTAAGGCGTTGACAAGTACGCCGTGGTACAAGTGCCGCGGAACCCCCAACGGACTACATGCGCGAGGGTCACCTTTCACCATCTGTTTTGACACGGTTTGGGCTAATGCGCTGTGACGCACCGCACCATGCGGAATGAAGTCGATCACAAAGACCCTTTTCGCTCCGCCCGCAAAGGATTGCCGCCGCTTTGTTTATGCTGCCTTCAGGATGAGCTGCTCCGCCGGCGAAAAGGCGTGCGAGCGGATCATCAATGTGCTCAGAAGCGAAGTTAGTCCTGACGACGCCAGAATCATGGCAATCACTACGAACTGATAGATTGCCGCGTACAAAGGGTCGGTACCGGACAACAGCATGCCGGTCATGAGGCCGGGGATCCAGACAATTCCCAGCGAGCGCAGGTTGTCGATGGCGGGGATCAAGGAAGAATGAATGCTCGACTCGGCGTAGCCTGCCACGGTGTCTGGCGGCGCGGCTCCCAGGGCGAGCGCAGTTTCGATTTCCCCGACATGCGCCACTACCTCGGAACGGAAGCGATTCAGCGCCAGCCCATTGGTGTTCATGGCATTGGCGATGATCATGCTGCCTACGGGAATCAGCGAGGTGATGGCAGTGTCGATCACGCCCGCCCACGTCATGATAGCCGTGACTGAGCCGGCACCAGCAGCAATCGCCAGGGTCGAAACTTTGCGGGCTCCGGGAATATTTTTCGCTCGCCGGGCGGAAATGGAGCCTGCCGTCAGCAGCATTCCGGCCAGCAAAAAGATGCTCGACCAGCGTGGCGCCTTTAGCAGAATCGTGAGAACCGAGCCGACGATCACGATCTGTACGAGTCCGCGCACCAAAGCGATGGAGGTGTCACTCTCCAGGTGAATATTTCGCTTGCGCGCGAGCAACACGACCGCAAGGGCGAGCACTGAAGCAATCGCGGCTTGCGCCAGTCCCAACGAAATCTGGGTGTGGAAAATAGCTTTAAGCACGCAACACCTCCTCGGGTGTTCCCATCTGTGTGAGCCTCCCCTGCTCCATCGTGCCTACCCGGTCGCAGATGCGCCGCGCCTGTTCTCGATCGTGCGTTACCAGTATGAAAGTGGCAGAGGTGGCGGTGGCGAGTTCGCGTATCAACTGCTCTACGCCAAGCTTCGCGTCCTCGTCGAGGGCCGACGTCGGTTCGTCCAGCAAAAGCATCTCCGGCTGATTGGCCAACGCGCGTGCGAGCGACACCCGCTGCTGTTCCCCGCCCGAAAGATTGGCAACATTTCTGTTGGCGAAGCCGTCAAGCCCAACCTGACTTAACAGCGACCGAACGGCTTCACTGGACAATGCCTCGCCACGCTGCCGGGGACCGAACTCCAGGTTGGAGGCCACGTTTCCGGGAAAGAGGAATGGCCGCTGCGTTACCATCCCGAGGCGTCGCCGAAGCTCGCGTGGTGGAAATGTCTTGTAATCCACACCGTCGAGGTAGACGGTGCCACCGGTTGGCTCGTCCAGCCGATTCAGGAGCCGAAGCAACGAACTCTTGCCGGAGCCGCTGGCGCCGACAATTCCCAGCAGCTCGGCGCGAAACACCTCGAGCGAAACATCGTTGACGATGGCAACGCCGTCAGCGACGCGGCTGAGATGCTCAGCCCGCAAGATGACGGGCGCCGACGCCTGTTGCATGGGACTCACGCCCGGAGATGTCCGTAGAAAATTTTGGTCTCGTATAGCATGACAACGCGGCCGCTCTCTGCATACCTCGCGAACAGTTCGGGCAGTTGGGCGAGCATCGCCTCCGCTTGCGGTCCTTCCCGTGGAATGTAGGACGACGACAGTAACCGGCCGCGAAGCCCGTCAAAGTCCAAGCGCTGCTCAGTCTGCAAGCTGATCAGCTTCACCTCCTGCGGCGCGAAGAAGCGGGCCAGTACCTCAGGGTTACCGACGTTTCGGTGCGCCACGCGGTCATAGTCGATCGCATAGCGGCCGAGGAGGTCCTCGTAGTCGCGATGAAACGGAGTGGCGTCCAGGCTGCGGTCCTGCCAGATCAACAAGACCCAGCCATCCGGTTTCAGGATGCGGGCAAATTCTATTCGTGTCGTCTCAGGCGGAAACCAGTGAAAGGCCTGGCCGGCGAGGACGAAATCGACGCTGGCATCAGCGAGTCCTGTCGATTCTGCCGCCCCTTCGCGCATCTCGAAATTGGGGAATCTCGCCAGGAATTGGACCCCAGCCTCTCTCATCTCGCGGTTGGGTTCGATGCCGATGACCCGGTTGCCGTTCTGCAAGAAAGGCTCCGCAGCAAAGCCTGTTCCGCAGCCCACATCGACGATCAGATGCTGAGAAGTTAAGCCACAAACCGTCGCCAGGGCATCGACGATCTCCCGCTGATAGCGCGGCCGGTACTTCAGATAATCGTCTACTCGATCGGAAAAGCGGTCCTTGGAATCGCGAAGCGGTTCAGCCATAAGGTGCTATCTTATCGTGGTCGATGAAAGTGCCGGCGCGGGGAAAGTCAGGATCCAACATCTCTCCGATGGCAAGCAGGATAGCTGCGGTCATCCGGCAGATTCCGCGTGGCCGGGTCAGCACCTACGGAGAAGTAGCCAAAGCTGCCGGCTATCCTCGCTGCGCCCGCCACGTAGCCAAAGTTCTGAACCAGATCAGGGGGCTTCCCTGGCAACGAGTGCTGGGATCAGGCGGGAAGATTTCGCTTCCCGGTGAGTTGGGACTGGAGCAGCGCTTCTTGCTGGAAGCAGAAGGCGTTCGCTTTCGCGGCCGGAACGTTGACCTCAAAGCCCATGCCCATAGATTCGCGCCGCCGCCGAAGACCGTGCGCAAAGTAACTCGAGTGTCCCAAAAGTAGCGCACAGCGAGTCGAAGTTTTCATTCAAGCTGGCTCTTTTCTGCCTTACAATTCGAGATAGCTTCCTGATCATGCTTAATTCGGGCGTACTCCGGCTTTTTCTTGTGGTCGTGCTGGCGACTTCGTTGACGCCGGCCTTGGCCCAGCGCACAGCGATGCACGACCATCACGTATTTCATCGCGTTCCTGTACCTTCCCAAAACAAACCGATTCCCCCGTCCGGCGCTTCCAGGGCGCATGTCAATGCGAAGCCGCCCAAAGCCAAGATCAAGCCGGCTGCGTGACATAAGTTATTATTTGGCAATGGTTTACGTTGTAATAAGCGGCCGAGGAAATGGATTCGCTAGTTATTCTTAGGTTACCGGACCACCAAAATTGAACAGGAAATGTGTTACTATAGTTACTGGGTTATTTCACTCAGTGGCTCGATCTGCGTCTTTTTTCATTGAACCAAAACTCAGATCGAGCTAGTATCTTACGTTTTGGAAAAGGGGCCCTAGAACCCTCCAAAACATCCCGGGAAAGTGTGCTTCGGCCCGGAAGTGGAACTATTACACCGTGCTCGGAATCTAATTAAGGGTAATCCTCAACCGAAGCAGTACGTGCGGACGGCCTCGGTTATTCGAAATCAAATCTGCAAGGCAGGTAATACTAAGCAATGGCAAAGCGACGCGGCAATCCTAATTGGGGTAAGCCGGAGCCGATCGGCCCGGTTGTCCCGACCATCACCGAGTTTGAGCAGGTGGTGAAGGAGTTCAAGCTTCAACCCGATCAATACATTCGTTCCACTCGCCTGCGTGAGTGGGCGCGCAAGAACAAGAACTCCAAGTACATTCCAGAGCCTCTTCTGGAAGCCTGGGGATTCGAGATCGAATCGACGCTGTAACCTTCTCCTCTCCTTGGAAGGGTCGCCTCGTGGCGGCCCTTTTTGAACCTCCCGCCTCCCTTGTGGCTTGCCGGATTCGCTCCCCAGTGCCAAGTTCATCAACAATTGACCTTGACTGCATTCCCCTCTGCTCTATGATGGTCGAAACATTTTTCCTCAAGGTTGTTTTGGGGAGCAGCTTTGAAAAACTCGTTCACCTCATTTGAAGTCGCACAGCTGACGGGCATCACGTTGCGCCAGCTGCAATGGTGGGACGAGCAAAACATCGTGGCCGCTTCGCGCCGGGGCCATCGGCGCGTTTACTCTCTGGACGATCTGGCAGAAATCGCGATCATCTGTGATCTGCGGCGCCGCGGGTTTTCGCTGCAGAAGATTCGCCGCATCGTGCGCTTTCTTCAAAAACAACTGGGCCGTCGGCTGGTGCAAACCGTCGCTGCGGCAGACGAATACCATCTCCTCACCGACGGACGCCGCATCTATCTGCAAGACTCCGCTCGAGGAGTAGTTGATCTGCTGAAGAACTCCCAGCAGCCGATGTTTTCCGTGTGCCTGAGCGACACCATTCAGCGGGTGTGTGGAGAACTTCGCTGTCCCCGAAAGCGCAATGTCCGGGTCGGTCAACTTGCGGCTATGAGCAAGGCATCTTGAAAGTAAGTCCGGGTTCAACCCGTCCAAGGAGGGCACATGATCGGAGAACTGAGCGTCCTGAATGAGTGGATCCCCGAACAAATGGAGCCTGGAACGATCTTCGTGCTGGAAAACGCCGGCGAAATGGGCGAAAGAGAAGATCCCTACTGGGCCGTCCTCTCCTGTCCTAGCTGCGGCCAGCTTGGCCTGGTAACGCGTAAACAGATTGCTGGACTGCTGCCGGTTATCTGCGGTTCAGAAAAATGCTCGGCTCAGTTCTTCATTCGTGACGAAGACATCGTCGCCAGGAAGCCCAACTAGACCACCGCGAGCAGTGTCGCCACAATTGCAGCTCCTTGGCTGCTAGACTGTCCTGCTGATAGGGCCGAATTTCCTTCTTCGAGCATTCTCATGCTGTCCGACGGCATTGCGGCGGGTCAGGCATTCTTCATACTCCTGTGCGCGGGCGTTCTAACCATCCCGCTCGCCCTTTTTCTGCTTTGGCGGTATGGCCGCGCGGTGCAGCGCGAGATGACAGGCGCTTCACCCTCCGCCATGGAGGCTGCCGCACCACCGCAACACATACGGGACAGTTCTCTGCCCCCGCTGCAGCTCCTGGATCTCGATGTCACCGCGGATATCAGCAGCCCTGCCTACAACCGCACTCGGCGGTCGCTGCGCAATACTGTACTGGTATATGCAGTCGCGGGTCTGGCCTATGCACTTCCGTTTGCGATGGCCTGGTCCTATCAGGCTGACGGCGCGCTGCTCGCCTGGCGTCGTATCACGTTGCTGGCAGGCGTTCAATACTGGCCTACCGTCATCGCGATTTCCGTAATCGCCGCCACCAGCCGCATCGAACGCGCGCGAATTTTTCTCTGGTTGTTTGCAGGCCTCGCAGCCTTCAGCATCTATGAACTTGCCATCAGCCCAGATTTGACGATCGGCCAGCTTGTGAAGCTCTGGCTGGTAACAAACGGACCACCAACCCTGCTCATCACACCACTGCTCTTCCGTCGTGTCCGCGCCATCGCTCCGCTGGTGCTGGCGTTCCTTCTGGTGATCGTCACCGGCGCGCTGGTGGTGCCATCCGCCATGCTGCTGCCGCCCCAGGGAATGGCCTGGGTGGTGCGAATCGGCACCGCCCTCGGGCTGAGCGGGACAGCCATCTTCTACGCAATTCATGCGATTGGCCTCGCCGTCTTCGCTATTCCCGGCTGGTGGCTGCTTAAATACTTCGGCGGCCTCTACCGCCGCAAGCGCACCAGCGATCAATCCATCATGTTGGACTCGCTGTACTTCATCTTTGCGTTTGAGCAGAGTCTGGTCATCAGCGCCCAGGGACATGGCCGCTTCCTCGGGATCGGCTTGCTTTCATTTGTGGCTTACAAGCTGGTGAAGTGGGTAGGCTTTCGCCTGACACAGCGCAAGCAGCCGGAGGCGGCTCCAGTGTTGTTATTGCTTCGGGTTTTCGCTCTGCAATCGCGCAGCGAGCGGCTGTTCGACTCGCTGACCAAATGGTGGCGGCGTGCCGGCAGCATGGTGATGATCGCCGGCCCTGACCTCATCCGCAGCACCATCCAGCCGCACGAATTGCTTGAGTTCATCGGCGGCAAGATCGCGCGCCAGTTCGTCGCCGGCCCGGATCAGTTGTTGGAGCAAGTCGCCGACATCGATCTGCTACCCGATCCGGATGGGCGCTATCGCATCAACCAGTTCTTTTGTCATCGGGACACATGGCAGCCGACCATGCGCGAGCTCGCCAAACACAGTTCTGCGGTGTTGATGGATCTCCGCAGCTTCTCGGCCAGAAACCAGGGATGCATCTATGAGCTCGGTGAACTGCTGAAATCCGTAAGTCTCGGTCGCGTGATCTTTCTGGTCGACGCGACCACCGACCGTGCCTTTCTGGAGCAGACTCTGCAGCAGCTCTGGCAGCGGGTCGGCCCGGATTCGCCAAACTCTGCAACGGCACAACCCACCGTTCGTCTATTTGCCGGCAGCTTGGACAGTGCCGCGCAATTCCGCCATCTCGTGCAACGCCTGGTAGCTCCCGGCGACGCCGGTAGCGCAGCGGCAGGAGCGTAGCCTCCTAACCCGCGCGCCGCTCCCGGCGTCCGACACTGAGCGCGTCTTCTTCGGACAGCACTTCGCGAATGGCAGCTTTGAGCTCTTCCCTGCTCTCTTTGTCGAAGCTGAGGGCTATGGGCTTGCTTGCCTCGCCGAAGTAGATGCTGGTGTGTGGGAAAGGTATTTCGATTCCAACGCGATCGAACTCCTTCTTGATGCGGCGGTTCATCTCGCGGCCGACCTCCCATTGCTTGATGGGCAGGGTCTTGATTCGCACCTTGACGATTACCGCAGAATCCGCGAACTTGTCGACGCCCAGCACCTCAAGCGGTTCCAGGATGTATGCCCCGTAAGGTTTCTCCTTCTGCATCTCCGCAGCGATGCCCTTTAGAACTTCGATGACGTGATCGGTGTCCTCCTTGTAGGCAACGCCAACATCGAAAACATAGTAAGAATAGCCATGCGTCATGTTTGCCAGCGTGGTGATCGACCCGTTGGGGAAGACATACAAGGTGCCATCAAGCCCGCGCAGCACAATGGTGCGCAGGTTGATCTGCTCGACCAGGCCACCGGTTCCGTTGACAACGGCGACATCGTTGACCCGCACCTGGTCCTCCAGCAGCAGAAACACTCCCGAAATGACGTCCCGCACCAGGTTTTGCGCTCCGAAGCCAACCGCCAAACCCACCACTCCGGCGCCAGCCAGAATAGGCCCGATATTAAAGCCCGCTTCCCTCAGTGCCATGATGAGCGCGACCGTCCAGAGCACTGCGGCCACGGTCTTGCGAAACACGCTGCTAAGCGTGGCCGCACGCTTTTCCAGTTCCAGGTTAGATCCCGCTCGAGTGATCTTTTGGACAATACGCTTCCGCACTCGAGGGACGGCGCCATCGATAATGCGGGTGAGCACGTACGCGATGAAGAGAATTACGGCGATGCGAAGAGCGGCAGTGGTTACCGGATAGAGGTTGGCCTGGAAACCGTCATACAACTGCTGAAGTAACTTCATTACCCTTCCTTCGTATAATGTTCACTCCTTGTAGTGGTTGGATGAGGGCCACACGTCCGGCGTTACGAAAAGCTCAAGCAAAACTGCCGATGCGGTGATAAATCGTATTCCTGCGATCATTTGCAATATTTCGATTCACTTAAACGACGAAACGCCAAGGCTCTCAATAAGCGTGCAATTTTCCCTTCGCAGTGACGGGAATTTGCTCCACGATCTCGATACCGAATCCTTCCAGTCCCACCACTTTGCGCGGGTGATTGGTGAGCAGGCGAATCCTGCGAAGATTCAGATCGGAAAGAATCTGCGCTCCGATTCCGATCTCACGCTGCGTACGCCGTTGGTTCTCCGGCAACGTGGGCAACCGCTGCTCATGATGAAACTGGATGGTGTACTTATCGAGCAGCTTCTCGACCGAATATCCCTTGGAAGTCTGGTGCAGATAGACAAGCGCACCCTCCCCTTCCTCGGCGATGCGCCGCATGGCGGCGTCGATGGTATTGCGGCACTCACACCACACGGCGCCAAAGACGTCTCCCACCAGGCAGTGGGTGTGCATGCGGACCAGTACCGGCCGGTTGCCGGCGTGCTCGACATCGCCCAGAACCAGCGCGATGTGCGAATCCCCATTGATCTCTGACTCATATGCGATCATGCGAAATTCGCCATACGCCGTCGGCACCAGAGCCTCGGCTAACCGTCGAAGGTATCGTTCGTGCGCCATGCGATAGCGAATGAGTTCGGCCACCGTCAGCATCTTCAGATCATGCTGGCGGCAGAATTCGGCCAACTGCGGCACGCGGGCCATGCTGCCATCGTCGTTCATGATCTCGCAAATTACACCTGCCGGAACCATCCCTGCCAGGCGAGCGAGATCGACCGAAGCCTCGGTCTGTCCGGCGCGTACCAGCACTCCGCCTTTGCGCGCCTGCAGGGGAAACACGTGCCCCGGCCGCGCCAGATCGTTAGGCCGGGTAGCAGGGTCGATGGCGACGCGGATCGTCTGTGCCCGGTCATAGACGGAGATGCCGGTCGTGACCCCTTCTTTGGCGTCGATGGATTCGGTAAAGGCAGTGCCGAAGTTCGAGGTATTCTCCGCCGACATCGGACCAAGCCGCAGGTAGTCCAGCCGCTCCTCGGTCATGGCGAGACACACCAGTCCGCGACCATATTTGGCCATGAAGTTGATGGCTTCCGGCGTGACCTTTTCCGCCGCCATGGTGAGATCGCCTTCGTTCTCGCGGTCTTCATCGTCGATGACGACAATCATCCGTCCGGCGCGAATCTCTTCCAGCGCGGTCTCAACATCGCAAAATTGGGGAAGGGTTGGCATGAGTCAACAAGAGAATTCTAGCAGTGCGGTGGGTTCCAACCTATGCCAGAGGGTTGAAAAAGCGAATCAGCCAATAGGCGAGCATCGCCACCGCCGCCGAAGCGGGAATGGTCAGGACCCACGCCCACACAATGCGTCGTGCCACGCCCCAGCGCACGGCCGAGAGCCGGTGGGTACTTCCCACTCCGACGATCGCCCCGGTAATCGTATGCGTGGTGCTCACCGGGATGCCCGCCAGCGCGGTCCCGAAGAGTGTGATGGCGCCCGCGGTCTCAGCGCAGAAGCCTCCTACCGGTTTCAGCTTCGTGATCTTCGACCCCATGGTATGCACGATCCGCCAGCCGCCGAAATATGTGCCAAGCGCAATCGCCGTGTTGGCAGCGAGGATGATGGGCCAGTGCCAATGTCCCCAGCTACCCGCGAAATCTTCCTTCTTCATGACGCCTGCGGTGTAGAGTGCTCCTGCCACGATGCCCATGGTCTTTTGCGCATCATTGCCACCATGTCCCAGGCTGTAAGCGGCGGCGGACAGAAGCTGCAATTTGCGGAAGACTTTGTCCACCTGCCGCGGCGAGCGCCGCCGGAAGATCCAGTACATGCCGATCATCAGGCCAAAGCCGATAACCAAACCCATCACTGGAGCCACCACAATGAACACCAGCGTCTTCGTCCAACCGGAGGCGATGATGACACTGGGCGCCGATCTCCAACCATTCAGCGTGGCGGCGCGTGCCATCGCCGCTCCTGCATAGCCGCCAATAAGGGCATGCGACGACGACGTCGGCAGCCCCAGAAGCCAGGTCACCACGTCCCAGAAAATTGCTCCCAACAGCCCACCCAGCACAACGTACTGAGTAATGATGCTGAGCTGAATCATCCCCGAACCAATCGTCTTGGCTACGGCAATGCCGAGCAGAAACGCCGCCAGAAAATTGAAAGCGGCAGCCCAGAGCACCGCCAGGCGGGGAGACAGTACGCGGGTCGAAACCACCGTGGCGATGCTGTTGGCGGCATCATGAAAACCGTTGAGAAAATCGAAAATCAACGCAGTGATGACGGTGGTAATCAGCAGGATGAGCCCTGTGCTCACGGTTGCTCGCTCCCTGTCATTGCGGTGGGATTCATGCCGGCAGAATCAAGCGCTCTTTAATACGACGGTTTCCAGAACATTGGCGGCGTCTTCCGCCTTGTCGGTGGCTTCTTCCAGAATCTCCAGTAGTTCTTTCAGTTTGATTAGAGTTATGGGATCGTAGTCCCCGTCGAACAGCCGGCCGATGGCCTCCTGCGCCACCTGGTCTGCTTCGTTCTCCAGCCGGTTGACCTCAACACAGTGGCGTAACAGAGCGTGGTCTTTCTCAAGCAGGCTTACTGCCTTTCCCAACTCTTCCGCCTGCTTCAAAATGATGCCGGCCAGTACCGTCGCCGAGGGCGAAGGCTGGGTGATCTTGTAGGTGACGATACGATTGATCGCCCCGTAGATGAAATCCAGCACATCATCCAGCGAGGAGGCCAACAGGTGGATGTCTTCCCGGTCAAAGGGGGTGATGAACGTCTGGTTCAGCTTGATCAGCAACTGGTGGGTCATCTCATCGCCGTGATTCTCCACTTGGCGAATCTGCTGAGCAGCATCCGCCAGCCGGCGATGGTCCCAGTCACTTAACAGGTTATCGAGCACCTTTGCGCCGTCGATCACGTTGCCGGCAATCTCGGCAAACATGTCGAAGAACTTCGTTTCACGCGGGATGAGCCGTGCCATGGGCAGTATTCTCTTGGTGGGCGCGAGTGTACGACTTTGTGAAGCAACCGTCTGCCACAACCAGTGGAACCTTACAACAATGTTACGGGAGTGTTACAGACAGTTAACTATCGCACGCGCCGCACACCGGGTCAATTGCCACAATGTGGGATGCTTTTTGCTCCTGTAGCTTGTGTATCACAATGTGGGATATACCAGTGGACGGCATTCACCCGCCGGATAGCGCGGAGGCAGCGCCACGGTACAGACTTCGCAGCGAGCGTATCACCCATCGCAAACAAAGGACCACGATCACCAGCAACACTGCCACCACGGTTGCTGCGACGTAAGGATGCTGCGTCGCAATCCAGGTCAGCCAGATAGCCCCCACGTCTTCGCCGAAGCTCAGGGCCATGTTGGAGACGGGCTCGGGCGAGGGCGTGACCGCTGCTCGTACCGCCGTTTTGCCTCCATGCGCGGCGAAGGCGATGGCCGCTCCCATCAGGGTGCAGGTCAGTTGCAGTTCGGGCGATAGGTGCGACGTGGCGGCATACGCCACGTACGCTGCCACCGGAACTCGCACGAAGGTGTGAAGCGCATTCCATAGCAGATCGAACACCGGAATCTTGTCGGCAAAGAACTCCAGCGCAAACATTGCCAGGCACACGCCGATGATCCACCATGAGGCGACGATCTGAAGTCCCGAAGGAAGCTGGACCAAGCCGGTCCGCGAGAGCAGTCCCAGCGCTCCGACCGTGGCATACACGTTGAGCCCCGCCGCAAAGCTGGTGCCGGCGATCATGGCCACCGTTTGGTCAGAGTTCAAGTGAAGCATCGCGCATGCGCTCCTGAGCAACCGGCTTGCGACTTACGTCACTGGCCGTTGTGAGCTTCTTCCTTTTCGTCTTCCACCGAGCATCCCAATATAAGGTATACCGCCATTCGGAGGCCGATTTTGCAGCCCTTTCATCATCACGTCGTCGTATGCACGCAGCAGAAGGCCGAAAATGTCACTTGCTGCGCTGTCGCTGGTTCTCCTTCCCTGCTGGATGCTCTCTACCGGGAACTCGGCGTTGCCGGGTTGTCCGACGACGTAATCGTCTCCACCTGCGGCTGCCTCGGCCTATGCGATAGCGGGCCAGTCATGATCGTCTATCCCGAAGGGAGCTGGTACGCAAAGCTCACGCCGGCCGACGTGAAGGAAATCGTGACCTCTCACATCGCGCAAGGAAAGCCCGTCACCCGTCTCGTGCGCGACGACTACGCAGCCATGCGCGACGAGATCCTCGACCATCGCCAAAAGTACTTTGCCATGGTCAAAGGAAAAGACGCTGCCGGCGTCCTGCCCGACGACCTCCTCGAGACCATTCGCGCGTTCATGCCCAGCCGCGTGATCCTCACTGCGCTCGAACTCGACGTGTTCACCGCGCTTCGCGACGGCTGCGATGCCGGCGATCTGGCGAAACGAATCAACGCCGATGCCCGTGGCACCGAGATGCTGCTCAATGCGCTGGTCAGCCTGGGACTGCTCCAGAAACAGGAGGGCATCTTCCGCAACGCAGCACCCGCGGCTCGCTTCCTGGCCGAGGGCTCTCGCGACAGTGCGCGTCAGGCGCAACTTCACACCGCAAACATGTGGCAACGCTGGTCCCACCTGACTGAAGCGGTGAAATCCGGCAGCCCGGCTCCATCTGTTGGGGACGACGAATCCGTTGCAACCTTCATCGCCGCGATGGACCACACCTCACGCGGCCGGGTTCGCTCCATTACGCAAGCCCTGCAGCTGAATGGAACCCGGCGCCTGCTCGACCTCGGTGGAGGCTCGGGCGCTTACTCCATCGCGTTTGCCAAAGCATCGCCGGAGCTGCGCTCTGAGATCGTAGACCTGCCGCAAGTCGTCCCCATCGCACAGGACCACATTGCCGACGCCGGCCTCTCCAATCGCATCACGGTTCGCCCGGGTGACATGCTAACCGCCGAACTGCCTGCGCAAACCTACGACCTGGTCCTGCTTTCCTCGATCTGCCACATGTTCTCGCCTGAAGAGAATCAGGCACTATTCGCCAAAGCCCGCGCCGCGCTGGCTCCCACGGGACGCATTGCTATCGCCGACTTCATCGCCGACCCCGGCAAGGCTTCGCCTCGCAGCGCGACCTTGTTCGCCTTGAATATGCTGGTCGCGACGCACGGCGGCTCCACTTACAGCGAGCCCGAATACGATGCCTGGCTGAAAGCCGCGGGCTTCGGCGAGGTGAAGCGCATTCGCATGCCAGGGCCCATCAACCTCATCGTGGCCCAGGCCGCGTAATCATAAGCCAAGCTCGCTTGCCGTTTCGTGCTTAACAGGATTCGGGCAACTTCCTCGCCTGCGAGGGCATACTATCGTCACGGAGGTGAATTGTGACGCATAGCAGCGTGGGCCCAGGCTCACGCATTGCGAACGCCGTCGTCCTGATACGAATCCTTGTCGGTTGGGTGTTCGTCTCCGAGGGCATCCAGAAGTTTCTCTTCCCGGCGCAACTGGGTGTGGGGCGCTTCGTGAAGATCGGCATTCCTCTGCCCCAGGTAATGGCGCCCTTTGTCGGCGCGGTCGAAATCATTTTTGGATCCCTGGTGATCGTCGGCCTCTTCACTCGGATGGCGACGATCCCTTTGCTGGGCGTGATCGGGACGGCCATCGCGACCACCAAATTGCCCATGCTACATCAGAGCGGCCTCTGGAGCATGCTGCACGAGGCGCGAACCGATTTCAGCATGCTCCTGGGCTTGGTGTTCTTGCTGATTGTGGGTGGTGGCGGATTCGCGCTCGACCGCTTGCGAGATAGGGCCCCGTAGCATGTTATGCCCAGTTATTCACCAGCTTCGGTGACGAAAGAGCCACAGCCAGACTACGAAATAAGCCAGCCCACCTATGGCCTCGTGTGCCCAGGACCAGGGCAAGCCCCAGGCATACAATATCTGCCCTAGCTCTAGTCTGAAAATGTTAAACAGAAACAGACACACGGTGAATCCGGCCAGCTTCCCCAAGTTGCCGACAAGAGAAACGCGTCGGCTCCAAAGGAAGGGGATGGAACCACACCACACATCGGCAAATGTGCAGGCAATAGTGAAGTCAATCTGTGTCCCGTTCCATTGCACAGTGCTCCAGTTAACTCGCGCCATCTGTAGCCCAATTATGTTGGATAGCCGGTATATAGACTCGGTGGTGACGAAGCGGAGGAAGCTCCATTCAAAGCGGTAGCAGAGCAAGACGGACGCCGCAGACAGCGCCGCCCGCCAGGCAAACTCCGAGGACAGCGGGAAGATTTTTCCCCTTCCGCCATTTTCTATCCAAGCTCCACTCGACGCGTGACTCACTATGATTGAGCGCGCCTCAGCCACTGCCCGCCACGGAACCCGAGCCACCCGGTCATCAAGGCCAGGAATACGGCCAGAGAGTCATACGTCCCGCCGCCCTTTTTGGGTGGTGGTGGTGGTTGTCCAGGTTCGCACACGCACATGTTTTTCTGAGAAGTTGTTACGGTCTTGCAGTGCCCAGCTCTGTGGTTCGCGGTCGTGCAGCCGCTCCCGTTTGGTTTGACACAAGATCCGTCATCTCGATTGACACCACAATCTCCCGGATCTTGGGCTATCAACAGAGTGGGAGCAAAGTTCAAACATCCGAATACAAGCAGTACAGTCAACAAACCAGGCCTGAGTCGCAGGTTCATCATGGTCCTCCTTGTTTTCTGAGATCGAGTATTCAGGGCACGACGATACGGGATGAATCTTGCGCGGGCGAGCCTGCTGGCCGTGGACCGTGGTCTGTGGAGCAAACTACAGCTTGTGCGCGCGCAAACTCTTCTTTTCCCATTGACTCGCCTTCCCTGGCATGGCGCATAAAGCCCTGTTGCGAGCCAACATCTCTGGGTGAACCTCAGCTTCACGAAGGCGAAAATGCCGGTGCGAACGCTATCACATTCGTCCCGCAACTGCAATCGAAAACCGCATCCATGAAGCACACGTCAATTTCATCATGTTGCTGGGGGATGTGTTTCCTTCTGATCTCGAGTGGAGGTGGCCTCGCGATTGACCGCGTTCGACCAAATGTCTCTTTAGTGCGTTCACCCGGAGACGGCGCAAAATTTGCTATACTCATCAAGCCGCACTGTAATGCGCGCCCTTAGCTCAGCTGGATAGAGCGACTGACTACGAATCAGTAGGTCGGGAGTTCGAATCTCTCAGGGCGCGCCATCT